>JALUWX010000107.1 GCA_027019265.1 Phycisphaerales bacterium | reverse complement strand
GTCATCGTTGAGGACCACCCGTCGCGCTTCGATCCGGCGAGCCCGACGCGCGAGCACGAGCGTGGGCACGGGGAGCACGAACAGCGCCAGCACACACAGCAGCGCCCCGGTGGGCACCGCGCCGAGCAGACCGCGATCCACGATCGACATCAACGCGGTCAGCGCCGCGCCGATTGATCCGATCGAAGCGAGCAGGATCCACCACCCCTCACGGCGTCCCGATTTCCGAGTGACCTGTCCGTCTGTCCCCACCTGTCGCCTCCCTGCGATTCCGTCGTGTACACACCCCGATCGAGAGGACACCTTATCAGGGGAAGTTGGTGACGACCAGACCCCGACCAGACAATCGCACAATGTCGTCTCCGCGTGTGGTAGCCGTCCCCGGGGGTGTGTATCGTCCTCCTCACGATGGCTCTGGGACACTCGATCTTGGGATATGTGACGACCGCGACAGTCGCGATGGTCCTCTGCGGCACACCCTGCGCTGCTTTCGCGCAGAACGCGCCCCAGGTTTCCCCCACGGACACGGGTGTGTATGAGAACCGGCCGATCGCGCGTCTGATCGTCCGGGGTTCGATCGACGATCAGGGAAACCGGACGGTCCTGACGGACCGCGCGTACAACCAGGCGCTCAACATCATCACCTCCCAGGAGGGGACGATCTTCGACGCGCAGCGCGTTCGGGATGACATCCGGCGGCTCAATCGGCTCGGGCTCTTCCAGCGCGTCGAGATTTTCGCCGGACTCACGGACGGCGGCGAGGTCGAGCTCTCGTTCGATCTGCTCGAGCGGCTCCTCGTTGCGGATGTCCAGGTGACGGGGAACACCCAGCTCGGGGACAACCAGATCCTCGAGGTCATCGACGTGGTTTCCGGCGCGCCGATCGATCGGTTCCAGATCGATCGGTCCGCGCGGCGCATCGAGGAGCTCTACCGATCCCGGGGGTACTACTACGTCCGGGTGAACATCGACGAGCGCGAGCTCGAAGAGACCGGGCTCGTGATTTTCCGGGTCCTCGAGGGTGATCGGCTCAAGGTGAGCTCGATCCGGTTCCAGGGGAACACGGCGTTCTCGAACAAGAAGCTGCGCCGGGAACTGGAGACCCGGACGGCGAACATCTTCGTCCGGGGACAGCTCGACGACCAGCTCCTCGATGAGGACATCCGGAAACTGACGGAGTTTTACCAGAACCGTGGGTATCTGGATGTGCGCGCGGACCGTTTGGTCCAGCCGTCGCCCAACTCGCGCGAAGCGATCATCACCTACCTCGTGGAAGAGGGTCCGATCTACACCCTCCGGGATGTGCAGACCTTTATCAACCCGAACGATCCCGACGAACCCCCGGTCATGACCAACGAGCAGATCGAGGCGCTGATCGGGCTCAGCTCCGGCGATGTCTACGCCATCGCGCAGGTCGAGGACGCGCTCCAGGTCATCCGGAACGCGTACGGGCAGATGGGCTACGCGGATGTCGTGGTCACCCGCGCCGAGCTCCGGGACGAGGATCGACCCGTCGTCGACATCGCGATCACGATCAACGAAGGCCCGCGCGCCCTCGTCGGCGAGATCATCATCCAGGGCAACGACCTCACGCGCCAGGAAGTGATCCGGCGACAGATCGAGGTCCGTCCCACCCGTCCCCTCGACACCAATGCGCTCGAGCGATCCAAGGACAAGCTCCGGCTCCTCCGGCTCTTCAACGATCGTCGGGAAGGACGATTGACACCCCAGGAATCCGGGGTCGAGTTCTTCGCGCAGGTCTGGGACGACGAGTTCCGGCCCACGGCTCAGCGTGACGACGACGGGACCAACAACGACGACCCCATCACCCTGACCCTCACCCCCCCGGACGGGACGATGTACCGGGATGTGCTCGTCGAGGTCGAAGAGACCAACACGGGGTCGTTCGATATCGGTGGCGCCGTCTCCTCCGACTCGGGTCTGATCGGTCGGATCGCGATCACCCAGCGGAACTTCGATGTGACGGACACCCCGGACTCGCTCGGGGAGTTTTTCGCCGGTCGCGCGTTCCGGGGCGCTGGGCAGACGTTCCAGATCGAGCTCCAGCCCGGCAACGAAGTCCAGTCCTACTCCATCTCCCTGTCGGATCCGTACCTGTTCGAATCGAGCTACTCCGGGTCCGCTTCGATCTTCTTCTCCAAGCGAGACTTCGATGAGTTCGACGAATCGCGCGCGGGGTTCTCCCTCGGGGTCGGACGGCGGTTCGGGACCCGTTGGCAGGGCTCGGTGAACTTCCGCTATAACGACATCGACATCGGGGATCTCGACCCGTTCCGGCCGACGGATTTCTTCGCGGTTGCGCAGCCCACCCAGCTCTTCGGGGTGTCCGCTTCGCTCTCGCGCACCAACCTCGATTCTCGGATCACCCCGACCCGGGGTTCCTCCACGGCGATCTCCATCGAGCAGGTCGCCGGCGACTTCACGTACACACCCATCAACCTCCGGCACCAGATCTTCGTCCCCCTCCGGGACGACTACCTGGGTCGCTCGACGGTGCTCAATCTCTCCTCCAGGGTCGGGTACATCCCTCAGGGACGATCCGACACCCCGACCTACGAGCGTTACTACCTTGGTGGTCAGAACTTCCGGGGTCTGGACTTCCGGACCGTCTCCCCGCGCGGGGTCCGGAACGACACGGGCGCTCCTTCTCCCGATCCGATCGGGGGGACATGGCTCTTCTATCTGGGGGCGCAGATCACCCAACCCCTGTACGAGGACATCCTTTCGGGGGTCCTGTTCATCGATTCGGGGACGGTGACCTTCGATCCCGGGTTCGAGGATTACCGGGTGACGGCCGGTTTCGGGTTCCGTCTCCGGATCCCGACGCTTTCGCCGGCCCCGCTCGCGTTCGATTTCGGGTTCCCGATCACGAAACAGGACACGGACGAGAACCGGGTGTTCACGTTCTCCGTCGATCTTCCCCTCAACTGAGCAAAGTCAGCTCTTCCGCGCGGATCGGTGCCCGCAGCCCTTTCGCCGCGCGTCTGTATATGATGAAACACCGATAGAACTCAAAGGGAGCAATCCATGCGCCATATGTCCAAGACCACCTTTGCCGCGATCACCACGATCGCCCTCGCCGCGATCTTCGCGATCAGCGCGAAAGCGACGTCGATGCGTCCCCCGGCCCAGCCGACGGCCGTCGCGACGGTCGATATCGCCGCCATCATCAACGGGCTCGAGGAGCGCAAGGTCCTCGAGGACCAGCTCAACGCGCGTCGTGAGACCCGGAAGGGTCAGCTCGAAGCTGTCGCGAAGGAGCTCGAGATCCTCGAAGCGGACATCAAGATGCTCGAGCCCGGGACGGACGAGCAGCGCGACAAGCTCGCGCAGTACATGGAGCGGAAAGCGGCCGCCGACGCGCGGCTGAACGCGCTCTCGCGCATCACCTCGATCGATCTGGGGAACGTCATGCGCGGGCTCTACGGGAAGATCGAAGACGCGATCGCTCGGATCTCCGAGCGTGAGGGGTACGACGTGGTCCTGATGGACGACTCGACGTTCCCTCTCCCCGAGAACGCGCCCGACTCGGACGTGTACCGCGCGATCGTCACCAAGGGTGTGATCTGGCGCCACGACTCCGTCGATGTGACGGACCAGGTCATCACCCTGATGAATAACGAGTTCACCGCGCCGTGAGCGACCTCCAGAGCACGGCGCCGACCAGCGTGAGCGACCCCCGGATCATCCCGAGCACGAACCCCAGCGCGATCACGCTCCCCGTGCGCGCGGGGGACCTCGCGGACGCGCTGGGCGGGACACTCGTCGGGAACCCGGATGTGATGCTCGATCACCCGGGCGCGATCGATTCGGGGACCTCGTCCACGATCACGTTCATCCGCTCCTCGACCTACGCGAAGCAATGGGCTGATTCCCGATGCGGCGCGGCGCTCGTCTCCGATGATGTCGAACTCGATCACACCGATGACTCGCGCGCGATCATCATCGTCGAGAATGCGGACCTCGCGTTCGTCACGATCCTCCAAGCGGCCGACCCGGGACGGACGCGTCCCGCGCCCGGGATCCACCCGAGCGCGGTGATCCATCCGGATGCGCTCGTCGCGCCCAGCGCGGCGATCGGCCCCAACTGCGTGGTCGGTCCGGGCGCGAAGGTCGCCGATCACTGTGTCCTCATGCCCAACTGTGTCATCGGCGCGGATACCGCGCTCGGCGCGGGGACCGTGCTCGAACCCGGGGTCGTCATCGAGGACCGATGCACGGTCGGGGCGCGTTGCCTGATCGCTTCCAACTCCGTGATCGGCGCTGACGGGTTCGGGTTCGTCCCCCCCAAGGGAGATCGACGCGCGATCAAGGTCCCACAGATCGGGAATGTCGTCATCGGCGACGATGTCGAGTTCGGCGCGTGTGTCACCGTCGATCGCGCCAAGCTCGGGTCCACGACGATCGGGGACCGGGTCAAGATCGACAACCAGGTCCATGTCGGACACAACTCGATCATCGGCGAGGATTCCATCATCTGCGGCCGATCCACCCTCGGGGGTTCGGTCACCATCGGTGCCGGTGCGCTCATCGGGGGCGCGGTCGTCCTCAACGACCACTCCACCGTCGGACCCAACGCGAAGATCGCCGGGGGGACGATCGTCCTCGAACGGGTCCCCGAGAACGAGACCTACGCCGGGATCCCCGCGCTCCCCGCGCGTCAGGCGCTCTCGAACCACGGCGCGCTCCGTGAGATCGGGTCGTTCGTCCGATCGACCGAGCGTCGGCTCAAGAAACTCGAGAAGGACCGAGAGTCCTAACGGGTCCGTAGCTGATGCGCCGCGCGACACAGACCACGATCGGATGCCCCATCACGATCGGGTCGCGCACACTTTTCACGGATCAGCACAGCGACTGCACCATCGCTCCGGCTCCGGCCGGATCGGGGATCACGATCGAGTTCGACGGGGAACGCGCGATCGCGCACATCGACACCCTGAGCAACGAACCCGCGCACCCCGCCTTTACGTCCATGAAGCCGCGCTGCACGACGATCCGGGTCGGGGACGCGCCAGTGTTCACCGTCGAGCACATCCTCAGCGCGCTGACCGGGCTCGGGATCGACAACGCGCACATCACCCTGAGCGCGAACGAGCTCCCGATCTTCGACGGGTCCGCGCTCCCCTTCGCTCGCGCGATTATCGAATCCGGGATCGTTGAGCTCGATGAACCGGCCGCTCCCATCACAGTCACCCAACCCATCCGGGTCGAGGACGGGGATTCGTGGATCGAGATCGAACCCTCGGACACCCCGAGCTACAGCTACACGATCGACTACGGCCCGGACTCTCCGGTCACTCCGGCGACGGTGAGCTGGGGATCCGATCCCGAGGACTACCTCGCGCGGGTTGCGCCGGCGCGGACGTTCAGTCTCGAACACGAGGTCAGCGCGATGCGCGGGCTCGGGCTCTTCGACCACTTCACACCGCGCGACCTCCTCGTGCTCAGCGACTCCGGACCGATCGACAACGCGCTCAACCACGAGCACGAGTGCGCGCTCCACAAGCTCCTCGATCTGATCGGGGATCTCCGGCTCGTCGGGTCGCCGTTGATCGCGCGGGTGCGCGCGCACAAATCGGGACATGCGCTCGCGCACAGCGCCGCTCGCGCGATCATCGATCAGCAGTGACCGGATCCGTGCGCGCATCTTCACCCGGTTCCATCGGTTTCTCCCCATCCCTCCCGCTCTCGTGATTACAATTCGTTCCCCCTGATGACCACGCCCCGCGCGATCTCCTGGGCTCCGCCGCGCCCGGATTTCGACACAGCGCGGCGACAGGAGTCAGACATCATGAAACGGACCATCATTACAATTCTCACGATCGCCGTCGTTGTGCTCACCCAATCAGGGTGCGCTTCGCTCGACGAATCGATCGCGCGGATCGAATCCATGACCCAGAGCGCGCAGACGACGCGCGATTCGTCCCGATCGAAACTGGACGAGCTCGAGCTCCTGCGCGAGTCGATCCCGGACTCGGAATCGGGTCCCATCGACAGCGATATCGCGCAGCTCCGGGCGCAGATCTCAATCCTCGATAGCGCGATCCTCCAAGCACAGCAGACGATGGATGAAGCGCAGAATCCGAGCGATGCGCTGACGATCGCTGTGGACTCGATCTCCCCCTGGGTCCCCGCGCCGATCCAAGCGCCGCTCGTGCTGGGTGCGGCGCTGATCGCAACACTCACCCGATCGGGGGCGCTCAAGAAGAGCGCGCGATCCATCGTTGAGTCCATCGATCTCGCGATGCGCACCGACCCCGTGATGCGCAGCGCAATCGAGTCCAACGCGAACACGATCCGGACGATCCAGACACCCCATGCAAGGAAGCTTGTGAACCAATGGACCTCGAGATGATCGGATGAGTTAGAACGACTCGACGAGCTGGGTGCGCAGCGCGAACTCGAGTCTTCCGTCCCGAGCGCGGATAGCGCGGATCAGGACCTCGCGCCCGTCCCCCAGGTCCAGCCGCGCTTTCCCGAGGTTCTCTTCCCCGAGGTACCCTTCGACCCACGACACGGGGATCCGGGTCCGACCGATCGCCGCTTCCACGGGACGCGCGACGAATCGTTGGTCCTTGTCGATGAGCAGCGCCATCCGGACCCACACCACGCTGGATCCGTGTCCGTCGGGGATCCGTGCGCCGCAGGTGATCTCGTCGTCACGGAGTCGGATGCGCACCTCGCGCAGGGACCCGTCCCATGCTTCGTCCCCGAAGTGGGTCCGGATCGTCGGCTCGAGCCGATGCGCGAGCCACGCGTTGAGGTTCTCCTGCTCGATCGCGACGTTCCAGTCGGGTTCCTCACGGACGCGCGTGAGCGCGCTCGTGACCCGGTTCTCGAGTTGGATCGCGCTTTCCGGTGCATCGGCATGGACGATGATCGCTTCGGCCCACCAGGAGGGGGCGCGGCGAAGGCCGCTGAGCATGAAAAGCACCACGATCGTCGAAACACACACGAGCGCGATCGCGCAGAGACACACGATCGTGAACCGATCGAGCGATCTTCCCGTCCCCCCGGATCGTGTTCGTGGCTTCGTGCGACGCGCCATGGGGACACGATATCACGGTGCGCGCAAGAAAAAACGGCTCCGGACCAAAGCCCGGAGCCGTTGGGTTTGAACATGCGGAACGTCTGGAGTGCGTTCCACAGCCCAAAGGAGAGATCGGAATCAGCGCTTCGAGAACTGGAAGCGGCGGCGAGCACCGGGCTGGCCGTACTTCTTGCGTTCGACCTTCCGCGCGTCGCGGGTCAGGTAGCCCGCTTCACGGAGGGCGGGTTCGAAGTTGGGGTCGTACCCGACGAGGGCGCGGGAGATCCCGAGACGGATCGCTTGGGCTTGGCCCATGTACCCGCCGCCGTGGGCGCGGACGAAGACGTCGAGCTTCCCGTTGGTGTCGGTGAGCTTGAGGGGGGCGACAGCATCAGCGCGATCGCGCATCTCGGAGAAGTACTCCTCGATGTTCTTGAACTTCTTCTTCGAGATCTGGATCTGCACGCTCCCCTTGTCGGCGTCCTTCGCGGGACGGATGCGCACACGGGCGACGGCGGTCTTGCGACGACCCGTGCCCCACCACCAGCCGTGCTTGTCGGCGGGTTTGGGGTCGGGGAGCACGCGCTCCGCCGCTGCTTCGGGCGCCGCATCGGCAACGCTCTCGCCGACAAGATCAGGGTTCGTGATCGTGGTCTCGTATCCAGCCATGTGTGGTCAAATCCTTCGTATCGATCGTCCGCATCCACGTCCCCGAGCACGCGCCGGGTCGCTTTGGACGATGGGGTGGTTTGGTTAAAGCGCGATCGTCTCGATGCCGGCGTGGGGGTGATCCGCGCCTTCGTAGACCTTGAGCTTCTTGAGCATCTGACGACCCAAGCGGTTCTTGGGGAGCATGCGACGAACCGCATCGGAGATGAGGATGTCGGGACGACGCTCACGGACATCGCCGTACTTCTCGGCCTTCTGCCCACCCGGGAACCCGGTGTACTTCAGCTTGAGCTTCTGCTCGGCCTTGTTGCCGGTGAGCCCGACCTTGCTCGCGTTGGTGACGATGACGAAATCGCCGCAGTCAACGTGGGGGGTGTACTCGGGACGGTGCTTGCCCATGAGGACGACAGCGATATCCGAGGCGAGACGGCCGAGGGGGACGTCGGTCGCATCGACGTGGCGCCACTGCTTGGCGACTTCGCCCTTCTTGGCCATGAACGTCTGACGACGGAGATGATGACGGGTATTGCTCGACATGATCCGCTCCAGGCGTCCTTGAATCCGCTCATCAACGTCACGCGACGCCGACTCGCGACCTTCCATGGACGCTTCACACGCTGCCTACCGGGCAGGGCGGGTCGATCTCGGGAAACCCCGAAGCCGACAGATTTGTAAACTCGTGCCGCTGAGCCAAAGCCAAGCGGAGAAGGAAATTAGACACCTCCCCCACCCCGGTCAAGCCCTGGAACCCGTCCCGGGCGCACGAATCCCGTCCCCGATCCTCAGAATCCTCGTTGAATCCCGAACAATCACCCGATGACAACCCCGATGCACCACGATCCCGACCCTTCCAGCAGCGATCTGACTCCTCAGACCCGGAATCCGGATCCCGGGTCCGGGTTCTCCCGAGCCCTGACCCTCCTGATCGCCGTCCTCGGGGCCGGGCTCGTCATCGGGTGGCAGAACCTCTCGGAAGCCCAGCAGTACGCGGCCTTCGGAGCCCCACCACCCGAGATCATCGCGCCGACCCCCGACACACCCGCGCCGGGCCGATTCGGGCAGACGGACCTTGTCGCGCGGATCTTCCTCCGGATGCGCGAGTACACGGACTCCCAGGGGGCGGCCGGGGATCCGATCCGGGACGCCGTCGAGGACAACATGAACGCCGCCGCCTTCGCCGCCGAGGACAAGGTTCGGGCGGCGATCATGATCGGGGAGTTCAGAGGGGAAGACCGAGCGATCGAGTACATCCGGGACGCGCGAGATCTGCTGAACGAGACCGAGATCGATCGGGACCCCGGGGGGGGACCCTACGAGAACGAACACACCCTCGTCCGGAACGAACTCAACGCGCTCGAATCCATCTATCGGAACGGGCGCGATTCGATCTCGATGGAGATGAAAGCCCAGCTCGAGACCCGGTACGGGCCGCTCGGACGCGCGGCGATCACCCACGGGCTCCCCGATTCCGATCCCCAGCGCCAACCCGTGGTCACGGGGTTCGTCGGGATCACCATTTTCCTTCTGCTCGTCATGGGTGTCATCATCCTCGCGCCCCTCGCCGGGATGGCGATCCTGGCGATCGGGATCATCAAGCTCGGGACTTCGCGCACGCGCGTCCTGAAGTTCGACCCCCCATCGCCGGGCGGATCCGTGTTCCTCGAGTCCTACGCGCTCTTTGTGCTGTGTTTCGGGGTGATGAGTGTGGGCGCAACCGCGCTCGCGGTCCTCGTCGATCCCGCTTGGGCGCTGATCTCCATGCCCATGCAATGGGGGCTCATGCTGACTCCGCTGTGGCCGTTGGTCCGGGGGATGCGCTCGTCCGAGTGGAGACGCGCGATCGGGCTCCACTCCGGGTCCGGGGTGTTCAAGGAGATCGGGATCGGGTTCCTGTCGTACCTTGCGTGTGTCCCGATCTACATGGTCGCTGTTGCGATCACGTTCGTGATCATCATCATCGTGTCGAGTTTGAAGAACCAGACGACGATGGAGACGACCCCGAACAACCCGATCTTCGATCTTGTTTCGTCGGGGGATCTGTTCACGATCGTCCTGCTGTACTCGCTCGCGACGATCTGGGCGCCGATCACGGAGGAGTTGATCTTCCGTGGGGCGCTCCATCGTCACCTGCGCGCGCGGTTCCATTGGGTGGTCACGGGGTTGGTGAGCGCGATCCTGTTCGCGTTTATGCACTCGTACGGGCCGCTGCTCGTCGCGCCGCTGATCACGCTCGGGTTCGTGTTCTCGTTCGTTCGGGAGTGGCGCGGGTCGATCATCGCGCCGATGACGATGCACTTCATCCACAACTTCACGCTCGTGACGACGCTGGTCACGCTCGTGCTGCTGCTCAAAGACCCGATCTGATTCAGGCGATGGCCGCGCCCTTGGGCGCTCCGTCGCGCTCGCGCGAGACGCGCTCCAGCGCTTTCGAGCTGACCCGCGCGATGACGATCAGGAGCACGACGAGCGATGCGATCCCGAGCGCCACGACCCACCAGGGCTTGTCGAACCCCCCGTTCCATCCCGTGAAGGTCAGCCCGATGAGGACGGCCGCGAGGGTTCTCGGGGTCATCCCGATCAGGGTCCCGAAGAAGAAGACCCAGCGGTTCACACCCAGACACCCGAGGAGCAGGTTCGTCAGCGCGAACGGCGCGGTGGGTGACGAACGGAGCAACGACACGATCAGGAGCGCTCGCCCCGTCGATGCGTTGAGGAGCGCGTCCCGGATCATCATCGCTTTGGGGGAGTGGTGGAGCTCGTGCTCGACGCGCTTGCGCGCGACGCGCTGGACGAGTTCGTAGCCGACAAGGGAAGCGCCCCCGAACCCGAGCAGCGCGGCCGCGAATCCGAGGGGGAGCCCGAAGGCGTACCCAGCCAAGATCGCTTGGGAGACGGTCGGGAGACACCCGAGCCCGGCGAGCACGACGAAGGCGGCGATGTAGATCCCCACACCCATCATGAGTTGGATCGTTGAACCCCCGTCCCCCACGAGCGCGAGTCGGATCGGTTCCATGTTCAGGACGAGCAAGACCCCGGCGAAGCTCGGGAGAGTGGACCACGCAACCCCGAGGATCGCTGCTGGACCCAACCGACGGATCATCGCGCACCCGCCGACGACGCGCTCGATCCCGAGCTTGCTCAGGAACCCGATCGCGAACATCGTCGAAGCGCCGAGGACAAACGTCGGCCCCACCCATGTGTTCAGGACGAAGACCCGGGTCCACTCGCGCAGCCCTTCACCCATGACATTGACGAGCATGGGGAGCGACCATGCGAGCGCGACGAAGAGCACCCCCCAGTGCATTGATTGTGCGCCCAGGCGCTGCGCCCGGGTCCGGGGTTTGGCGCGGGTCGATGCATCGACCATCACACAGGCCGCCGCTCCGAAGATCGAGGTCGAGTGACAGCACTCCGCGCAGGCGCAGTCCGCATCAGGACCCTGACACTGGGAGTCCGAGTCCGTGTCGTACAGGTCGAGCGCCACCGTCCTCGAGATCGGAGGGGTGGTGTCGGTGTGCAATTGAGACTCGGTCGCAACAGCGCGCATCGGGGGAGTGTAGCCGTCGGGTTCCGGTTCGCCAGTGCTCCGGGCTGTCAATCCGGATCAACCTTCGTTCGGATTCGGTTCGGGATCATCCGAGACTGAGCCCGACCCGCCGGTCGCTTTCGCGATCGCTTTGTTCGCGAACTGACCCAGCACGATCACGACGATCACGGTGAGCACGATCCCCGAGATGATCATCCACTTGGGTTTGCTCTGCTCGCTCCAGTCCTGGACACCAGACCCGATCCAGACGGCCGCGAAGGTGCGCGGCGCCATCCCGATCGCTGTTGCGATCACGTACGGGATCAAGCGGACCCCCGAGACACTCATGATCCCGTTCATCAGCGAGAACGGCGAGGTCGGGGGGATCCGGATGAGGATCAGGATCCCGAGCGCCCTCCAGAACCCGTGCTTCACGAACGCATCGCGCACGATCTCCGCTTTGGGGTGGTGATGGATCTCGTTCTCCACCCGGTCCCGCGCGATCGTGGCGGCGATGAAGTACCCGATGATCGACGCGCCGGTGAACCCGATCAGGGCGGCCGGGAAACCCCAGACGAGCCCGAAGGCGTACCCGGCCAAGATGGCTTGGGAGTAGGTCGGGAGCATCCCGATCCCGGCCGTCAGGATGAAGATCCCGACGTACATCGCGACCCCGGTGAGGAACTCGGACCCCCCGTGGTCCGTGCGCGCCCGGAGGAAGTCCGAAGCGCGGCCCATGTTCGCAAGGAGCACGATCCCCATGACCCCGGGCATGACGGCCCAAGCGATCCCGAGCCAGGCCGCGGGTCCGAGCCGACCGAGGATGGCTCCGATGGATTTATCCTGGGATTCTTGAGTCGGGTTTGTGGGTTCTGGATCGCTCATCCGGCGATGGTAACACACCAATCCGCTCGGAGCAGTTCAGACTGAACCGATCCGGATATGCGGCGAATCTCACTTCATGCGTTCCGATGTTCGTCTGACAATCTGGCTCGCTTCGTGCTTCCTGATCGGGATGCTCTGCTTTGCATATGCACACCCGTCGTCTTCAGATGTTCCGAAGCTGAACATGCTGCTCGACGCGGATTCGGTCACTGTCCTGAATGACACGCAAGCACGAATCCGGATTGGGGATGAACCCGGCTTCCGCCCCGATGCTTTCGTCTTCTACGAGCCGAAACGTGTGGGGGTACCGATCAATGGGGTGCTGGAGTTCTTCGTGCGCCGTTCGATCCTCGACGACCCGATCATGTATCCGATTGGTCTCGAATCACTCAGTGATGCCCAGCGCCAGCAGATCACCGAAGCGGCGATCAACTACGCCCGGTTCGACCGATCGCTCTGGGATATGTCCCCCGGCGAACCCCCGGAGACACGCTTCTCGTTCGGACGCACTGTCCTCACATTGGTCAGGCTCTTCGTGATTGCGTCCTGCGCCACCATGATTCTGCTCATTGTCGATACACTCCATTCGTGGCTTGTGAAGCGGCGATCGGACCCCGCCTAAACTCCCTCGTCCCGTCCGGAAAGCCCCGGACACCCAACTGTTTCCGCCGGCGTGAAAGCGCCGTGCTCCGGAGGATTCGACGACATGATCCCTCGTCCCCCACCCCGTGAAGGCTCGCTCGGTTTCCTCTACCTCCCGCCGTTCCGGGTGCAGGGGTTCAGCGTGGCCGGCGAAGCGACCTCGATCGCGATCCCCGAGATGGACATCTGCTTCGACATGGGCAAAGCGCCCCGCGCGCACCTCGCGCCGAAGTACGCCGTCATCACCCACGGGCACATGGACCACATCGGGGGGCTCGCGTACTGGTGCTCCCAGCGGAACTTCCAGGGGATGGGCCCCGGGACGATCGTGTGCGATGCGCGCATCGAGAACGACATCCGCGGGATGATGGACGGGTTCCAGGCGCTCGAGCGGCAGAAGACCCCGTACGAGGTCGTCGCGCTCGACGAGGGGGATGAACTCGAGATCAAGAACAACATCGTCCTGCGCCCGTTCCGGACGGAGCACACGTGCCCGAGCGTGGGGTACACGCTCGTCGAGAAGCGCACGAAGCTCAAGCCCGAGCTGATGGGGCTCCCCCAGGAGAAGCTGCGCGAGCTCAAGGACCGGGGTGAGGAGATCGTGAATCACCTGAATGTGCCGCTGGTCGCGTACACGGGGGACACGCTCCCGGGGCCGCACCTGCTGCGCGAGGACGTGATGAACGCGCAGATCATCATCTCCGAGTGCACCTTCTTCGAGCGCGACCACAAGGATCGCGCCAAGGTGGGGATGCACATGCACGTGTCGGATATCGCGGAGTGGATCAAGGTCGCGCAGTGCGAAGCCATGGTCATCTGCCACATCTCCCGGCGCACCCACCTCGGACAAGCGCGGAAGGCGCTGATGGACATGGTGGGTCCGGAGCTCGGACAGAAGGTCCATTTCCTGATGGATCATCGCGCGAACAAGGAACGCTACGAGGTCCAAGCGCAGGAAGCGGAGCAACGGGAGCGCGAGCTCGCCGCTCGGGACTGATCCCGATCCTTATTCATCAACCCCGAGGTCACGCTTGGTGAACAGCGCGTGGAAGCGGACCCCCGCGCCCTCGATGTTCTCGCGCGCGCCCTCTTCACGATCGATCACGGACACGATGGCCGGGACCTGCGCCCCCAGACCCTTGAGCACATCGACGGCCTCCAGCGCCTGACCCCCCGTCGTCGCGACGTCTTCGACGAACACAACCCGTTCCCCCTCAAGCACGTCCCCTTCGACCTGCTTGGCGGTGCCGTATTCCTTCTTCGCGTTGCGCACGAAGATCGCGGGCTTCCCGGTTTCCATCGCGGCGACGGTGACGAGGGGGATCCCGCCCAGTTCCGCGCCGGCGAGACGATCGACGGGTCCGAACGCGGACTCGATCTCCCCGATGACCCGCGCGAACATGGGTCCGAGCTCTTTGAGGACCTCGGGTTTGGTGGAGAACTTGTACTTATCGAGGTAGTAGGAGCTGGTGCGCCCGGAGCGGAGGGTGAACTCCCCTCGGAGGAGGGAGGCTTCAGCGATCTTCTGCGCGAGGGCGTGGTGCTCTGGTGTTTGGGTCATAGTCGGGTGGCTCGTGCTCATGTGGTGGTCCCAGAAGATCGCTCTCTGCTTCCGAAATTCCGTGTTCACACGGATTTTGGTCGTGGGCGCGTCATAATTGACACCCGCGCACGTTGGGCTCAACGACCCCTCGTGGCGCGGATGAAGCATACCCGTGTGCTCGCCGATGAGTGCGATGAGCACATGCGCTGCGCGCCACGAGTATGACAACCACGACGAAGGAAACCGGGAGGAAATCTACCCATGAGACTCGACACCAAGACCATCGCCGCCCTTGCGGGGCTCCTGATGAGCACCAGCGCCCTCGCGCAGGTTGCGCCCCCCCCGAGCGAGAAGGAACCCGCGAAAGAAGCACAACCGGCCTCGGAACCCGCCGCTGAATCGGCCGCCGAGCCCCAAGCCCAGCCCAAGCGGGTCACGTCCCGTTCGACGAATGTGCAGCGCATCAATACCTCGGTCCCCTACCCCAAGCTCGCGTCGAAGGACGAGAACGGGAAGATCATCCGTCTCGCTGAGCTCCCCGGGATCGTGGCGCTCAAGGCGAACCCGAACGTCGGGGAGTCAGCCGTCGATCGGATCATGCCCGTCATCTACGGCCGACGCGCCCGGTTCGAGCACCTGGTCATGCAGAACCTCGACCTGTACTGGCTCGCGAGCGATGGCCGTCTCGAGGAGGTGAGTCTGAGCGACATCAACGAGCTCGCGCAGCTCGCGGAGCTCATCAAGCCCCTCGTCGGGAAGTCCACGCTCTCCCAGGAGCTCCAGAACCGCGGGATCCTGTCGCGCACCCAAGCGGAGATGAACTCGTACATCGTCAACGAGTACAAGCAAGCGATCACGACGGAGATCCAGTTCAACGCCGAGGATCCGATGAGCGAAGTGATGCGCTTCGTGCTCCAGGACTCGATCCACGAAGCGACGCTCGCGTACAACGCGATGATCGCTGAGGGTTCCACCAACGCGAAAGCGATCGTCGAGAAAGCGGGGCTGATCTCCCCGGCCGCGAAGAAGCTCGCTTCGATGCAAGCCACCCTCGATGAAGACCCCGCCGCGCAGCAGGCGCAGCGTGATCGGTTCGACCAAGCGTTCCGTGAGCTCAGCATCGACGACGGGATCGCGTTCTTCCAGGCGATGCGTTCCCTCCGTGAGGTCCCCGATCTCTCCCCGATGGTCCGGCGCATCGATGTCTCTCGTCGCGGGAAAGTCGATGTGACGGGTTCCGAAGCGTTCGAGGGGCACATCACCACCAAGGACGGGAAAGTTATCTCGACGAAGGAAGCCCGGGAGCGCGCCCAGGAAAACCAGGCGAAGAAGAAAGCGGAGTACGAGGAAGAGCTCCGCAAGCAGCGCGAAGCGAACAAGCAGAACAACGAGCCCAAGGGCGACGACTGATCTCGCTCCGGATCTGGATACAAGAAGGGACCCGCGCCGGGGCGCGGGTCCCTTTCATTTTGAACCGATGATCCGATGCGCCGTTCAGGACTGCTTCGGACGGACAAACGGGAACGGGATCACCTCTCGGATCGTTTCTTTCCCGCTCATGAGCATCACGAGACGGTCGATCCCGAGCCCCATCCCCCCGGCCGGGGGCATCCCGACCTTGAGCGCTTCGATGAAGTCCTCGTCGAATGTCCGGAACGTGGACTCCTCGTCGTCGATCCCCGAGAGCTGCTCACGGAACTTTGCTTCCTGGACATCCGGGTCGTTGAGCTCCGTGTAGTGGGGACCGATCTCCATCCCGGCGATGAACAGGTCCGAACGATCCGCGAAGGACGGGTCCTCCTCGTTCGGACGGGTCAGCGGCGACAGGGCGGCCGGGTACTTCATGACCCAGGTCGGACGCGCGGGATCGATCAGCTTCTCCGCGAAACCCTCGAAGAGCTCGTTGACGACCCACAGATCGTCGAACTCGACACCCTTCTCGTTCTTGGTCTTGTACCCGCGCTTCTGCGCCTCGGCTCGTGCTTTCCCGACATCGCTCATCGGGAACCCGAGCGCCTTCTCGAAGAGCTCCGCGTAGGTCACGCGCAGGAAGGGCTGCTCGTAGTCGATCTCGAGATCGCCGTAGGAGAGTGTGGTCCCCTCGATCCCGCGCTCGGCGCGCGCGACGCGCGATGCTTCGCGCACGATCGCTTCGGTCACGTCCATCACGGACTCGACATCCCCGAACGCTTCGTACAGCTCGATCGCGGTGAACTCCGGGTTGTGGCGCTTGTCCACACCCTCGTTGCGAAAGTTCCGATTGATCTCGTAGACCCTGGGCATCCCGCCGACGAGGAGTCGTTTGAGGTACAGCTCGGGCGCGATCCGGAGGGAGAGCGGGATATCGAGCGCGTTTAGGTGGGTCAGGAACGGACGGGCGGCCGCGCCCCCGGCCTGGGTCTGGAGCATGGGGGTCTCGACCTCGACGAACCCGCGCTCACCCAGAAGACGTCGGATGGCGCTGACAATCCTCGAGCGGAGCATGAGGGTGCGCGTCGTCTCGGGGTTCGCCCACATGTCGATGTATCGCTTCCGCGCGCGTGTCTCGGGGTCCTGGAGCCCGGCGTGCTTCTCGGGTGGGGGGACCAAACACTTGCTCCCGGGACGGAGCGACGACGCCCAGCACGTCACCTCTCCCGTGTTGGTCTTCGTCAGCGGCCCTTCCGCGATGACGATGTCCCCCATGTCGAGGACCTTCGCGAGCGCGAAGCCCTGCTCGTCGCAGTCGCGCTTGGACACGGCGATCTGAAACGCTTCGGAGGAGTGGTCGCGCAGGTTGAGCCAGACCAGCTTCCCGTTGTCGCGCGCAAGAACAACGCGTCCGGCGACCTTCACGATCGGACGATCGTCCACGAGCGCGGGCTGCTGGTCCTCGGACGCGTCCGGGTTGTCTTTCTTGAACGCTTTCCGCGCGGCCACGGACTCTTTGTTCGCTTTGTCCGAGCTCTCGTCGTAGGCGTTGTGCGCCTCGATCAGGTCCATCAGACCCGGGGTGCGCGACCCGTAGGGACGCAAACCCAGGTCGGAAACCGCGTCCCGGTTGGTCCGGCGCTGGAGCTCGAGCTTGTGGAGATCCTCGCTCGACGGGGTGTGCGCCTCGTCGTGCCCGTTTGTTGTTTCGGTGATCGTGTTCTCGCTCATCGAGCGATCGTATTCGCCGCGCGGCGCTTAGGAGCCCGATCGCCCGAGGGTCAGTTCGACTTTCGCCGTCATCGACTCATCGCAGAGCGGGCGATTCGCGCCCGACTCGGTCAGGATGTCCTCGAGGGTGGTGTCGGAGAAAAGGCCGATGAGCATCTGGGAGGCCTGATCGAGCCGCCGGTGCAACGGACAGAGCGCCCCGTGGTTCTCGAGCCCGAGCGGGCACATCTCGATCCTCCGGATCGGATCGATCGCGTTGATGATGTCGAGCAGGGTGATCGACGACGCGCCCCGCGCGAGTTTGTACCCCCCACCGACCCCGCGGCGCCCGTTCACCAGATCGGCCCGCGCGAGGAGTTGGAGCACCTTCGCGAGGTAGTTCATGGGGACCTTCGAGACTTCGGCAAGATCCGAGGTCGAGACGAGTTGATCCGGGCTGTACGCCAGACAGCTCATCGCGCGTAATGCGTATTCCGTCGTCTGTGAAAGCAAATACGACCTCCATATCCCGTTAGACAAGAATACCGGAGTCCCACACCCCCAGCAAGCCCGTCGGATGAACATTCGCAGTACGAACGAAACCGATCGCTCGAAGCACAATACGTCACCCCGAGATCCGGAGTCGGGGATTCAGGCAGAGCAGAACCGAATCACTCGGATTGAACGGGGTCATCGGGATCCAAAAAAAGTGGCGGCTGCGTGGGGTCTCGTCACGCAGCCGCCGGGGAACGGTCCTGACAAGCAGAACCGGCGTCGTGGTTGTCCTGTGCATTGATCTCCGTCAGGTCATCCTGATTGGGAGCAACGCCGATCCGCTTTCACCCGGGATCATGGGATCCGAAACTCAGTCGTCATCGTCCTCCAAACGCTCCGCGATCCGATCCGCGAACCCCTCGAACATGTCGAGGATCCGATCGAGCCGATCATCCAGTTCGTCCAGACGATCCTCGAGCGCATCCAAGCGCGAATCGAGCTCTTGGGTCATACCGGCGCTCCGGCCTTCGAGTTGCTTTGCGAGCTCGAAGAATTCGCGTTCGATGTCCTCGGCCTGATTCCGGAGGGTCAGTCGCCCATCCCGGAACTCGATGATCTGACGTTCCGCTTGGCGCATCGCTGCTTCCGCTTTCCGCTTCATCTCCTCGATCAGGACACGCTGCTCGTCGCTCTCTCGTTGCGGGAACCGCGCGAGCCGCTCTTCCATCGCTCGGGAAGCTTCACGGACCGACTCCTCCAGGACCTGGATGGACTCCCGGACGACCCGATCCACGTCATCCGCTTCGTCCTCGGCGAGCCCCGCACTGCGGAGTTTGTCCATGATCTCATCGCGGACCTCGGAACGGAGATCCCTCCCGATGACCCCGATCCGCCGTGTGGAGTTCCCCCCGGCTTCGAACGCTTCCCGGACCGATTCCTCGAGTTCCTTGAGCGATTCACGGACGGCGCTCTCGACACGGATCACCTGCTCATCGCTCAATCCGCTCTCGTGGAGGGATCGTTCGATCTCGACGAGCGCGCGTTCGCGCAGCGCCCGTCCTTGCTCCCCGATCCACATTCCTGTGATGGGCAGCCCCGGCGCTTGGGGAGCTTCGGGCGCTTCGATCACACCGATACTCTGGGTGATCCCGAGCGCTCCGGAGTCGTACGACTCGAGCTCGACTTCGATCGTTTTCTTGTCACCCTTGCGGATGACCTTGAGGGTGATCTCGTCCCCGGGTTCGTGGGCGCTGAGGATCTCGGTGAGTTCGGAGCCCGTCACACCGTTGGAGCCGTCGATCGAGATGATGATGTCCTTCGCACGGAGCCCGGACTTCGCGGCCGGGAGCCCCTCGATCACGGATTCGATCATGATCGCGTTGCCCTCGATCCCGAGATGCTCGGAGACGGCTTCGGGGACTTCGGTCTGGAAGATCCCGAGCATGGTTTTCGGTCGGGACACGACGGCGGAGACCTGGATCTGATCCCCGGAAACCGTGATCGGGGTTTCGATCTCGATCTCCTCGGGTCCCCGGACGAACCATGTGCGGGACTCCGGCGCGGTCCGGAACTCATAGAGCGTCTTCCCGTTCTCATCGAGGAACACGACGACACTGCCGCGCTTCGTGATTCGATCTTTACTCAGGTCTTTGCCATCGATCCGCGCGTGAACGATCGTCCCGTCCTCCATGCGCAGCTCGTACACGTGCTCGCCGTCGTTGACCTGGGAGTTCCACGTGCGTTTGTCGAAGCTGGATTCGCTCCGCGAAACCGTGCGCCCGTTGTCGGAACCGACGGACTGGATCACGAAACCCTTGGGCTTCTCATCGGTGTTCACGGAGCTCGCGTGCGCGAGCGAGCCGGTCGTCGCGAGTGCGCTGAGGATCATCGCGGCTGTCAGTTTCGAGCGTTTCATGTGCAGTGCCTCCGTCCGTCCCCCGATCGTGCGCGGGGTGTCATTCATGGTGCTCAGACCCGCCTATTCGGATGCGCTCCCCGGCGGGTCCTGTCGTCAATCCCGAACAATTCGGGACGAAGTTGCTCAGAAAGAAGAATCCCGGACAACGGAGTCCACCCGGACCGGGATGGTGTAGCGGTTCCCGAACTCGTCCGTCACTTCGCGATACGCCTTGTCGAGCACTTTCCGCTCGATGATCTGGCGCAGATAGATGACCTCGATCGTTCCGTCTTCCAAGGGTCGGGTCTCGACGACGAGCTGGTCGGGGAGCTCGGCGACGACGCGCCCGTCCTCGCGCCCGGATTCGATGTATTGGTCGAACGCCTGCTCCGGGGTCGCGCCCTTGAGCGATGGGACCATGCTCCCCGTCATGGGTCCGTTGCCCGTGGGTTGATGGGCTCCCCCGACGGGCCCGAGACCCGTGAACCATCCGATGAGGATGACGGCGGCCGCCGCCCATCCGCCCCAGCGCGCGACGAGATCGAAGCGGCGCTCGATCACGTGCGGGGATCCCGACCCTCCGGGGAGATCGACACGCTGCGCGATCGCTTCGAGCGCATGGATCGATTCGCGCAGCGCCTCGTGGTCGCGCTGCGCCGAGGAGAGCTCGCTCCAGATCGCCGGGTCCTGCGCGGCCAGCGCGCGGAAGCTGGACCAATCCTCGGGGTCCGCGCTCCCGTCGATCACGCGGGAGATCAGCAGATCCCGCGCGGAAGCATCGAGGTTCGTGTCCGGGTTGTTGTTTGTCTCGTCGTGCGTCATCGCGCACCTCCCGCGCCGATCACGGCGCTCGATCCGCCCTTGGTCTCAAGGGTGGTTGATTCCTTCGTGTTCTGCGCGTGCTCCAGAGTCTCGCGCAACATGCGCCGGCCCCGCGCGACGCGCGTCTCGACTGTCGTTTCGGGGAGCCCGAGCACATCCGCGATCTGTTTCGTGCTCATCGCATGAAGACAGCGCATGAGCACGGGTTCCCGGTAGTGCTCCGGGAGCGCGACGGCCGCGTCGAGGACGCGCTTCGCATCGTCCGACAGGGTCATCCCGCGCAGGTGCTCGGGCTCACGCTCGGGGCGCGTGGACCCGGCGAGGCGGAGCATCCCGAATCGTCTCCGGGTGGTCTTGCGCCCGTCCGCGCGGGCCGTGTTGATCGCAACGGTGCGAAGCCAGGGCTTGAAGGCGCTGGGGTCGCGCACCTCATGGATCTTTGTGCACACCTTGAGCGCCACCTGTTGCAAGAGGTCCTCCAGGTCCGTCGTCCTGGACTTGTGCGCCAGGAGCACGGCGGCCACCCAACGCCGGGTCCCTTCCCAGACGCGCGACATCGCTTCGCGATCCCCGTGGATCGCGCGCTCGATCGGGAGTGTGTCTTCCCAGCGATCACTCACGCCGACGTTCCCCTGCGCACCGGGCTCCGAGCCCGGCTTCTATCCCACGGATGCGCCAACCCATGCATCCAGTCACGGTTTTCTCAATACGATCCTCGAACACGGATCGTTTGGTTCCACACAAACTGTTGGGACACGGGCTCCTACGCTTGCATCCGGACCCAAGACCAAAACAAAGACCGGACAAAGAAGAATGACCCCCTCCCAGATCCCCGGCCGAGTCGAGCCCAACCACCACGCGATCATGTCGCTCGGGGACCACCTCGAGGACCTCCGGAGACGGATCATCCTCGCGCTCCTCGGGATCATCCCGATCTTCATCGTGGCCTTCGCGATGGGACAACCCCTCCTCAAGCTCCTGATCGACCCCGCGCGTCGTCAGCTCAAGCAGGGGGGACAAGCGACGACCCTCCTCGCGACGGCCCCCTTCGAGACGTTCGGGACCGTCGTTCATTTGGCCGTCGTCGTCACGGTGCTCGTGGGCGCGCCTTGGATCCTCTACCAGCTCTGGAAGTTCATCTCCCCCGGGCTCTACGCGCATGAACGACGGGTCGTGCGCCTCCTGATCCCGTTCTCGGGGGTCCTGACGATCCTGAGCATGTTGTTCCTGTACTTCGTGATCCTCCCCGTGATCCTCGCGTTCTTCATCGGGTTCGGCGCGAATGTCGCCGGGTCCCTCGATCAGCAGACCGCGCCCGTCCCCGAGGGGATCGTGATCCCCATGGTCCCCGTGCTCAGCGCGGACCCGGACCCGATGGAACCCGGGATGACCTGGATCAACGACACCCTCATGCAGCAACGCTACTGCGTTGGTCTGAAGGACGATGGGACCCCGCTGATCCGATCCGTCCAGCTCACGACGGATCAGGGGATCGTTCAGCAGTACAAGATCTCCGAGTACATCCGGACCGTGCTCAACATGGGGCTCGCGTTCGCGATCGCGTTCCAGACCCCCGTGGTTGTCATCATGCTCGGGTGGGTCGGGATCCTGGATCCGGGGACCATGACCAAGTACCGGAGACACGCGATCGCCGCGTGCTCCATCGCCGGTGCGCTCCTGACCCCGGCGGACCCGCTGTCCATGATCCTCCTGGCCGTTCCCCTCTATCTGCTCTACGAGCTCGGTCTCTTCGTTCTGAGAGTCTTCCCCCTCTCCAGGGTCATCGGGGACCTGAACGTGGAGCAGGACCCGTCAGCGACGACGGACGACCATCACGAGGCCGGTCCGTGAGCGACTCCACACCCCAACCCACGGAACTCGATCTCCGGATGATGCGCCGGGCGCTGGAGCTCGCGCAGGAGGCGGCCGAGATCGGGGAGGTTCCCGTGGGCGCTGTGGTGTACGAGACCGAGTCGGGGACGATCCTCGGCGAAGGCGCGAACACGCGCGAGACAGACAAAGACCCCACAGGACACGCTGAGCACAACGCGATCGAGAGCGCGTGCCGGCGGATCGGGGACTGGAGACTGAACCACTGCTCCCTGGCCGTCACGCTCGAGCCCTGTCCCATGTGCGCGGGACTGATCGTGAATGCCCGGGTCGGTCGGCTCGTCTACGGCACAGACGACCCCAAAGCGGGGTGTGTCCGCTCCCTCCACACGCTCTGCGATGACGATCGGTTCAACCATCGAGCTCAGATCATCCCCGGAGTGCTCGCAGAGGAGTCCTCGGAGCTCCTCAAGAGCTTCTTCGCGAAGCTCCGGACCCGATGATCCGGTTCTGGGTCCTGGGGATCACTGCTCCCATAGGTATCCACACACCCGATCCGAGCTTGTTCTGTTCTTCATAGATCCCTGAACCCGAGTGTCTCTTCTCTTCCCCCTGATAGAAGTAATTCTGTTGGTGGTGGTGGGAATTGAAGCGCTCGGTTGGGGGATAAACACACGAGCAGATCCGTAAACCATTCACCAGTATGAGGTTGGGGCAATCGTCCCCCCGGGATCAAGCTGTCGGTTCTCTGTCGATTGCGCTCGGGTGCGCGCGCTGAGTCGGGGAGATCGCTTTTGGCGCGGGATCGGATCGGTTGAACGGCGCTGGCGCAAGCGAGCGCGATCGAGCGCTTGTCCACACCCGATCCACAGGGAAATCGACACCCGAGCGCATTCCAAAATCAGGGGTCGGGGTGGAGCGAGAACCATCGCGCAAGATCCGAAATAGTAACAGTTTCAGGGGTTGGGTCGGGAGGGCGCTCAGAGGCCTTGGCGCAGTCGGGACTCGATCGCGAGGATGTCGTTGTGGAGGGACTCGTCCTCGTTCGACTTGCGCGACACGGTTTTGACGGCGTGCATGACGGTGGTGTGGTCACGCCCCCCGAAGTGCGCCCCGATCTCCTCAAGCGAGTGACGGGTCGAATGACGCGCGAGGTACATCCCGACCTGTCTGGGGAGCGCCACGGATTTGTGTCGGCGTTTCCCGAGGATCTCGGTCCGTTTGATCGAGTAGTAGGTCGAGATCTCGGAGATGATCCGTTCGATCGTGGGGCCGTTGCCTTGAGCGCTGAGCGCGGCGGCGAACTCTTCCCCCAGCGCGTCCCGCGCGAGGTCCAGGTCGATCTTCCGGTTCTCGACCCTCGACACGATCTGGAGCTTGGTGATCGCGCCTTCGAGCTCACGGATGTTCGTGTCCAGGTGGTGCGCGATCTCGATCGCGACGGGTTCGGGGAGGGTGACCCCGCGCGCATCCGCTTTGCGTTTCAGGATTTCCACGCGCGTCTCGAATCCGGGTTTCTCGACTTTCGCGACGAGACCCCACATGAAGCGCGAGACGAGGCGCTCTTCGAGATCGGGGATCTCCTCGGGGGCCGCGTCCGAGGAGAGGACGATCTGTTTGTTGGCTTGGTAGAGGGAGTTGAAGGTGTGGAAGAACTCTTCCTGGGTCCGATCGCGCTTCGCGAGGAAGTGGATGTCGTCGATGACGAGGAGGTCCACATCCCGGAAGGTGTGACGGAACTCGGACATGGTCCCGGATTGGACGGCGTTCATGAACTGGGTCATGAACCCGTCGCAGGACACATAGTGGACCTTCACGTCGGGTTGGGCTTGGAGGATCTTCAAGCAGATCGCGTGGAGGAGGTGGGTTTTGCCCAGCCCGACCCCGCCGTGGATGAAGAGCGGGTTGTAGGCGAATCCCGGGTTTTCGGAGACAGCGACACTGGCCGCGTGCGCGAGCCGATTGTTCGGGCCGATCACGAAGTCATCGAACCCGTAATCCGGGTTGATCGGGAGCGCGTGCTCGCTTTCGAGGCGCACGAGCTCGGAGCTTGCGTGGATCGTGGGTCGGGTCCGAACCGGATCCGAACCCGGGGTGCTGGACCCATGATCTTGTGGTTTGGATTGGGTGGGTGCACTGTCCCAGGGGTCGTTGGGTCCGAGGAAGCGGACGGCGAGGAGTTGACCCGTGTGTTCACGGAGCGCGTCGTTGAAGCCGTCGAGGCATTCTCGCCGGAGGTAGTCCCGATGGATGTCCGAGTGCGCCCGGACCCCGAATGCGCCCGAAACAACGCCCAGCGCGTCGAGTTCGTCGAACCATTTGCGGGCCGTCTGCGGATGATCTCGTCGGATCGTGTCGAGCACGCGTTCGAGCGTTGTGTGATCGTCGAGGTCCATGCCCTGTGCGCCGCCGTTGAAAAATGTCGTCCCGGGAGGGGACGTCATGTGATCCGTGTTGGTTGTCCTGTAGTCGATCGTGTGCGAAAGATCGACATGAAGCTTCGCAGCGTACATGCGCCTCACGCGCCGTGTCAATACAATTGCGCTCTGTGCGATCCCGATTCGGACAATTCCCCCTGTTCCGCTCGGTCGTTCTTCGCGTTGCGCTCCCCTATTCTTCGTCATGCACGGACTCGGCGCGAGGATCATGAATATGAGCCCGGACGAGCGCGATTCGGCGCTCTCGAGCGCTTCGGGTGCGCTCAGAGAGGGTCGTGTGGTCGTGCTCCCCACGGACACGGTCTACGGCTTGTTTGTCCGCGCAACGAAGGACGGGCCGCGCGTCCTGGATGAGCTCACGGGACACACGGACCAGACGAACGGTCCGATGATGACGCTCCACAGCGCGGATCCATCGGAGATCGAGCCCTATCTCCGGCTCGAGTCCGCCGTCGCGCGTCGGTTGTTCGATCAGCTCCTTCCGGGGGCGGCCCGGTTGGTGATCGAGCAGCCCGAGGGCGCGATCGAGGACCTGTGCGAAGCGCTGGACATCGAACGCGGGGTGATCGACGACGGGACCAGCATCGCGATCCGGATCCCGGATCACCCGATCGCGCGGCGTGTGCTCCGTGATTCGGGGGTTGCGTGCGTGGCGCGTCGGTTGGGGGCGGCCGTCTGGGCGAGTGAGAAGGAAACGAGCGCGGATCTGAGCTCGATCCCGGACAACCCGGATCCTGCGCCCTCGTGTGTGATCGACGACGGTCCGACCCTCCACAAGACGGGCTCGACGACGGTGCGCATCGGGATGAGCGGGTCGATCCGGGTGGATCGGTCCGGTGCGCTCACGGAGCGCGAGGTGCTCTCGAAGCTCGAGCGCACGATCCTGTTTGTGTGCACGGGGAACACGTGCCGGAGCCCGATGGCGGAAGCGATCGCGCGGGATCTGATCTCGAAGGGGGAGCGCACGGGGATCACGACGAATGTGGGGAGCGCGGGGGTCAGCGCCGTGGACGGCGCGCCGATGGCCGACGATGCGCGCGAGGTGCTCGAGGAGATGCACATCGAACCCGGGCCGCACCGATCCCGCGCGCTGACGATCGAGATGATCGACAACGCGGAGATCATCTACACCATGACCCCCTCCCACGCGCAGGCCGTCATGACTGTGGCGCCGAACAGTGTGCACAAGGTGTTCGTCCTCGACGAGCGGGAAGCGATCCCCGACCCGATCGGTCAGGGGATCGAGGTGTACCGTGAGACGGCCCGGCGATTACGCGACCTGATCGAACAACGACTCCAGGAGATCCGGATATGAGCGACACCAACCTCCGATTCGTCATCGGCGCGGACCATCGTGGGACCCAGGCGGCGGAACTTGTGCGCGACACCCTCAACGAGATGGGTCACGACGCGCGCATCCTGGGTGGGTGTGATGACCAGCCATGCGACTACCCCGAGAAAGCGTACATGGTGGGTCATGAGATCACGTCGGGGAACGCGGACCGTGGTGTGCTGATCTGCGGCACGGGGATCGGGATGTGTATCGCCGCCAATAAGATTAAGGGTCTGCGCGCGGCCCTGGTGCACGACGAGTTGACAGCCCAGCTCTCGCGCTCCCACAACGACGCGAACGTGCTCTGTCTGTCGGCGGATCTGCTCGGGTCGCGATTGATCGAGAAGATCATCAAGGTCTGGACCACGACCCCGTTCGAGGGGGGTCGTCACGAGCGACGGATCAACAAGATCAAAGCGATCGAGAACGGGGAGGACCCTTCCAAGTGCCCGGCGAATGCTGGGTGAGTCCGGATGGGCTTTGGTTCATCCGAGAACTTCGGTGCTGATGGATATCCCTGGGTGTGAGCGCGGGACGCGCAGGACCGAGAACGCGCTTCTGTCGGTGCGCGGGGAGTGAACGCTCCTGAGGCGGGGTTCGCGGGTCGATATCCGGATCCATGAACCCGCTCCCGACCCAGGGCGCGGCCCTCGCCGGAGCCGCGATCCGACCTTTCGCCGATCGATCCTCACGGGTCATCGTGCTGCTCGCGCTCGTCGCGATCATGAGCGTGGTCGATCTGTATCTGACGATCCTCTATATCACCCACACGGGGATGAACGAGATCAATCCCCTCGCTCGCGCGATGATGGAGTACAAATCCCCCGCGCTTCTCGGGTTGTGGAAGGTCGCGACGGTCACCCTCGGGGTGGGGATCTTGAGCTTCATCCGTCACAAGCGCAGCGCCGAGGTCGGCGCGTGGGTCGCGTGCGCTGTCCTCGGGATGCTCATGAACCACTGGCTCCACTACATCGAGGAGTACCAGCGGATCACGACAGAGGCCGTCACCGTGGAGGCGATGGGCGACCCGACCTGGGTCCACCTGGGTCACCCGACGGTCCTGACGAGCCCGGCGCGTTCGGCGATCCCCTGATCGTCCGATGCGCGCGACGCGCATACGCTCGTGCGTGACCCGCACACTCCCGATCACGATTCTGCTTGTTCTGGGCTCGCTCCTCGGCGCGTGCTCCAACGTCGCGCACCCCAAGGTCAGGCACATCGGTGCTCGGACCGTGGAGCTCGATCAGGACAGAGCGGTCATCGCGCTCGAACTGGAAGCGACGAACCCGAACGAGGAGCAGCTCCCTCTCACCCAGATCAAGTACCGGGTGTTCATCGGGGACGAGCAGGTGTTCGCAGCGGTGCGCTCTCCCGAGCTGACCCTCGATACGTACACGACGCGCACGTTCGAGGTCCCGTGTGTGCTCGATCGTTCGCGTCTCTCGGGTGGGACGATCGGATACACGTTCACGGGGGAGCTGATCTACAAGCCTCCGGGACGCTTCGCTTCGGAGCTGTACCGATCGCGCGTGCATGTTCCGACGGTGGAGTTCCGGTTCGACGGCTCGCTCGACACGAGCGCTGTGTCGGAGTGAGCAACCCAACCACTTGGGTCATCACCCGACGGTGATCCGGTCCCGGTCTTCCTTCGAGATGAGGATCTCGTTCGACTTGGGGAGCGTTTGCTCGAGCTTCGCTTTGAGTCTCGGGAGGTAGCCGCGCTCGGTGTTGGTGTGCCCGGCGAGGAGGATCGAGATCCCGGCTTGGCGCGCAGCGCTGATCTCGTGGTGCGTCATCTCACCCGTGATGAAGACATCGCATCCCTCGGAACGCGCGAGGTCCACCATGGAACCACCCGATCCTGGGACAACCCCGATGGTGCGCACGGGGACGTCGTCGCCGACGAGCGCGTAGCGGATGCGTGTGCGGTCCAGGTGCATTTTGAGACGCGCGACCAGGTCCCCCACGGTTGCGGGCTGATCGAGCATGAGACGGCGGCCGGGTCCCGAGGTGCGGAGGGGTTCGGGGACGAGCTCGTAGATATCAAACGCGGGCTCTTCGTATGGGTGGAATCGTTTGAGGGTTTCGATGACGAGGGGGAGCGCACGCTTGGCGCAGACCATCTCGAGGCGTGATTCCTGGACCCGCGCGAGGGATCCGATTTCGCCGATGGCGGGGTCCGCGCCTTCTTGGGGGAGGAAGGTTCCTTCGCCCGGGCTCGTGAACGAGCAGACCCGGTAGTTCCCGATCCCCCCGGCGCCGGCGCTCGCGAGCGCGTTGCGGACCTGATCGAGTTCGTCCTCGGGGACGAACGTGACGACTTTGACTTCGCGCGACGGATCCCCACCCGTCCCGGCGGAGAGGGCGCGGCAATCGCCGGCGATGACCCCTTCGCGCGCCTCACCCCGTTTCGCGGAGATCCCTTCGCAGAGCCAGTCCGTGACCCCGCCGGGCGCGGCGTCGAGCGCGGTGTGGGGGGTGAAGATCGCGAGCCCGGACTCGGCCGCCCCCCGGATGATGCGCTCCGTGTGGGTCGAATCGGTGAGGGTCTTGAGGGGATTCCAGATCACGGGGTGGTATGCGATGACAGCGCCGCAGCGCGCACGGATCGCTTCGTCGAGGACTTCTTCTGTCAGGTCGATGGTGAGCATGATCGGCCCACCGAGCGCACGCTCCGGAACCCCGAGCTGGAGCCCGACCCGGTCCCAGGATTCGGCGTGTTTGAGAGGGGCGATGGTCTCCATCGCGTTCATCAGGTCTTGCACGATCATCCGAGCACCCTCCGATCTGCGCTCCCGGATCGGGGCGCACCACGATCCTAGCGCTACCCTCGTGCGATGCCCGTTGGCGAACCACGATCGATCACGCTCCGCGCCTTCGCGAAAGTCAACCTGATCCTGCGCGTTGGAAGCCCCGTGGGATCGGGAGATCGCGCGGGCTTCCACCCGATCTGCTCGTGGTTCCACAGTGTCGGGATCCACGACGTGCTCGTCGTTTCCCAAGCTTCCGAATCCGCGCATGTCGTCATGTGGGACGATGGGGAACCCGTGTCCTGGGACATCGGGACGGACCTGGTGGTCCGGGCGCACCGAGCGCTCGAAGCGCATATGGGTCGGGCGCTCCCGAGCTCGATCGTGTGTGTGAAGTCGATCCCCTCGGGGGGAGGGCTCGGGGGCGGGTCCTCCGACGCGGCTTGCGCCCTGATCGCGCTCAACGAGATCCACGGGCTCGGGCTCGACACCCCCGAGCTCGCGCGGATCGGGGCTTCGCTCGGGTCCGACATCCCCTACTTCATCGATCCCGAAGGGGTTCTGGATGGACGCGCCCCTCGGGCGGCGATCGTGTCCGGGTTCGGGGAGCGGATCGGGAGGATCGACCCGATCGACTCGGAGATCACCCTGATCGCGCCCCCGTTCGGGTGCGCGACGGGGGAGGTGTACCGCGCGTTCGATGCGCTGGAGCATTCGCCGATCGATGAGCGGGATGTCCGGGATCACGCGGGACGCACGGATCCGGAGGGGTGGACGAACGATCTTGAAGCGCCGGCGTGTGTGGTCGAACCCCGATTACGCGAGCTCCTGGACACGATTCGGGAAGTCCACCCGGAAGCGATGGTGACGGGGTCCGGATCGACGATCGTGGTCCCGGGTTCATCGCCGGGGATCGAGGAGCTTGCGCCGGGGTGCGCGGTTCATCGGACGAACCTGTGCTGATCTCGGGTTCGTTGGATCGGTTCCGGGATCGGGACGTAGGGAAAAAGAACGGACGGGCCCTGCCAGACCCGTCCGAGTGAGTTCCAAGATGTCACGAAGCTCAGTCGAGTTCGAGTTCAAGGTCTTCCTTGATGGCGTCGATGGCGGCGTCGAACTTGGCGTCCGTGTCGTACGTGCCGGCTTCGATTTCGGCGCGGACCTTGTTGATCAGGTCGGTGCGCTCAGCGCCGCCGCTCTTGAGCTCGTTGAGGAAACGAGCGACGCTGGAGAGTTCGACTCGATCGGATCCACGGCTGCTGACGGCGCCACGGGACGCCTCTTGGGGCGCTTCGCTCGGCGCGACTTCGACAGGACGGATCCGTCCTGGACGAGTGGTGCGCGGTGCGTCGATCGGGGAAAAGTGTTGCATGCTGGATGGCCTCCTTCTTGTGCCCACCTTTGTTCCACCACTGGGGGCACTACGACATGTTGTAGTATCCGGTTCCTATTCCACCATCCCGGTGTGTGTGTATCGTCGCCGATCAGAACGGCTCAACACAAATGAATGAATTTGGCTGAAGTGTGCGAACATCCGCCAAATCAAAGACTTACAGAGTATAACCCTGAAGGGGACGAACGAAAAATGTTGACCCGATTCCAAAATCACGCCAGAACTGCCCACCCCAAGCGGGTTTTTCATTTGTTCGGTTGTTGCGCCCCCGCTCGGGGGGGTCGGATGGGTCTGCTCCTCCTCGTGTTGGGGGCGCTTGTTCTCCCCGGATGTGGGTGGGGACAATCGAAGGATGAACCCAAGGAGAGCGCCCCGCTCCAATCGGAGGGGGTGTTCGATGACGATGGGCTTGCGCCGGGGAACAAGGACGGGTGGTCGATCATCCTGACGACGTTGCCCAGGGATCGGGAGGAGCTTGTGAACCCGATCCTCCAGCGGGTCCGGACCACGCCGGGGTTGGAGGGCGCGTACGCGACGACGCGCGCGGGTCACTTTGTGATCGCGTACGGGGGGTACGACGGGCCCGACGACAAAGCGGCGCTTCTGGATCTGGATCGGATCAAGGAGACGGTGGTGGACGGGTCCCGCCCGTATCTCGGCGCATATCTTGCGCCCCCGAGCGGTGCGGCGTTGTCCGGGACGAACGACGAATACGACCTGCGCACGGTGAAATCGCGCGTGGGAGACTGGGCGGTCTATACGTTGCAGGCCGGGGTGTACGGGACGGACGATGGGTCGGTCCCGGGGGACCCTCAGCTCCGTGAGTTCCGGCGTGCTGCGGAGGCGGCCGTCCGTGAGCTGCGCGCCGAGGGAGACCAAGCGTTCTATTACCACGCGCCGTACCGATCGATGGTGACGGTGGGTGTGTTCGGGGAGTCCGACTTCGATGCGACCACGACCCCTCCGATCGAGTCCCAGCGCTTGCGCGATACCCGGCGGAAGTTCCCGAACAACCTGCTCAACGGGAAGGGGATCCGGGAAACGATCACGAACAGCGCGGGTCAGCGCGTGACGCGCCTCCAGCCCAGCAACCTGGTCGCGATCCCGAAGTGATGATCGAACAACGGTTTGTGATCAGCCGGCGGGGTTGTCGTAGCCCTGGATCCAGACTGGCTCGATGCGCGTGGCGCGCCATTCGTCCGAGTCCGGGGTGGCGCGTTCCCAGTCGATCATCCACCAGCTGATGTTCTGACCCATCCCCGTGTGGACCCGGACTTTGACCATCGTCCGGGCGGTCCGTTCTCCCATGACCTGGGCTTGGGTCTCTCGGACGATGATCTCTTCGACGATCCGCGCCGCTCGGGTCTGGCACAGCGCGATGATGTCGTCGCGCGAGCTCGGGGAGGCGAAGCGCGCTCGGACCCGGACATCGGGGTGGAGGAGGGTGGTGAGGGTTGTCGAGTCCCCGGCGGCGGCGGCGTTGACGAGTTGGGCTGTCGATTCGGTGAGGTGTTCCCGATCCGTCGTGACGAGCGCGGCGCTGGTGAACACCCCGATCCCGAGGAGCAATCCCCCGAGGAAGACGGCGACGGCTGGTTTGGTCTGTCCTCGGGAGCGGAGCGCGAGGAGGAGGACGGTCCCGAGGACGATCGCGCCGATGGCCGGGATCGTGGGGGATTCGAGGAGCGCGTGGGTGATGGGGTTCGGGGGGTCGAGTGTGGGAAGGTTCGATGGTTCGAAGATGGCGTTCTGCATGATCGGTGTCCCTTGTCTGGGAGCATGTTCGGCTCCGTGTGGGGCTCGGATCCCGGGGGTGCTGTGAATGGAGAAACGTCGAGGATCCGGTCGATAACACACGATGGACTATGCGATAGGAGACTCCATGAGCACAACGACGACGATGCGCGACGATTCCATCCTGGAGCGGAACCTGCGCGCGATCGCGAAGCGGGCTCCGAGGAGCGCGGAAGCGATCCGGAACGCGGTTGCTTCGATGTCGATCGAGTTCGTCGAGACCCAGGACGAGGGGTTCCCGAGCGCGGTGTTCCAGGGGCGGGCGCTGTGTTCGAAACGTCGGCCGATCGACGAGGCGCGATCGTGGGTTTCGTCGCTCGATCCCAACAACGCGGGGATGTACGGGGTGGTGGGGTTCGGGCTCGGGTACCACATCCGTGAGCTCCAGGAGGCGCACCTCGAGCAGAGCGCGGTGGTGTGTTTCGAGCCCGATGTCGGGATGCTCCGGGCCGTGCTCGAACGGGTGGATCATTCGGGGTGGATCAGCAAGGGCAAGTTCACGTTGGTGACGGACCCGCGCGATCGGGGGACGATCACGGACGGGTTCGAGAAGCTCGAGGTGCTCCTCGCGACGGGGGTGGAGCTGGTGATCCATCCCCCGAGCCGGGCGCGTCTGGATGCGCCGGGGAAGGTGTTCGGGGAGACGTTTCTGGACGCGGTGAAGATCACGCGCACCCATCTGGTCACGGTTCTCGCGCATTCGGGGGTGACGCTGCGCAACGTGATCATGAACGCGGATCATTACGCGATGAGCGCGGGGCTCGGGGTGCTGGAGGGGTCGTGCAAAGGGAAGCCCGCGATCCTGATCGCGGCGGGGCCTTCGCTCCGGAACAACCTCGCGCTGCTCGAGGATCCCACGGTGCGCGAGCGGTTCGTGATTATCGCGGTGCAGACGATGCTCAAGCCCTTGCTCGAGCGTGGGATCCGGCCTCACTTTGTGACATCGCTCGATCACCACGAGATCTCGAAGCGGTTCTACGAGGGGCTGACGCCGGAGGACGTCGAGGGGGTGCGCCTCGTCGCTGAACCCAAAGCGAACGCGGCGATCCTCGATGCGTTCCCGGGTGAGATCGTGTGTGTGGGTGAGCCCTTGCTCGATAAGCTGCTGGGTCCGGAGCTGGGGGGTGAGAAGCCCAAGCTCCCGGCCGGTTCGACGGTGGCGCACCTGAACTACTACCTCGCGCGGTTCCTGGGGTGCAGAACGATCATCATGATCGGTCAGGACCTCGGGTTCTCCGATGGGCTCTACTACGGGGAGGGAGCGGCGATCCATAACGTATGGTCCGGGGAGCTCTCGGAGCATCGGACCCTGGAGATGATGGAACTCGAGCGGGTGCTCCGGATGAAGGCGCACCTGAGACCGCGCACGGATGTGCACGGGCGCGAGATGTATGCGGACGAGCAGATGAGCGCGTACATTGCGCAGTTCGAGTCGGACTTCGCGAAGGACACGCGCTACGGGGTGAGGATCATCGATGCGAGCGAGGGGGGCGCGCGGATCGAGCACACGGAGGTCATGACGCTCGCTGGAGCGATCGGACAGTTCGGGAGCATGGGTTCCGTGAGGATCCCCGAGACGGTCGGAGAACGGCGCGAGGACACGGCGCACCTGGATCGGGTGCGTGATCGGATTGTCGAGATCGTCGGGGATCTCCGCAAGGTCGCGGAGCACTCGAAAGCGACGAACGAACTCATCGGACGCGCGATCAAAGCTTCGGGGGATCCGGATCGGGTGGACAGGATCATCGCGAAGATCCATTCGATCAGGGAGCGGGTGTTGAAGCTGGAGCCCGCGCTGACGTTCGTGCACTTCCTGAACCAGCGCGGCGCGATGCTGCGGTTCCGCGCGGATCGGCGGATCGCGCTCGCGGCGGACCTGGATCGGTACGAGCGGCAGCGCCGTCAGCTGGAGCGCGACGGGGTGAACGTGGAGGGGATCCGGAACGCCGCGGACACGGTCCGCTCGTTGGTCGAACGGTTCATCGATGTCATGGACGATCGATCGGTGAAAGTCACGCGGGACGAGTTCGCGGACGAGAACGCGCTCCTGGGTTCGGATGTCCGGGTCGAGGCGCGTCGTCGGATCGACGCGGTCGTCGTTGCGGACCCGATCCTTGGTGGGCTCGGTCAGCGCCGGGATCTGTCCGAGCCCGTGGCGCGGGGGATGAACGCGTTGGTGCTCACGATCGATCGGCTCAAGCGGTGCGAGCAGATCGACGGGATCACGATCCTCACGCCGGACGCCAACGCGATCACGCGGATTCTCGGGGAGCACGGCGGGGGTGTTCGGATCGTGAGCATCGATTCGGATCGGACACGGTCGAGGACACGCGCGATCGGGATCGCGCGGAGCGCGTCGTCGGATACGTGGCGTGGTTCGATCGGTTCGTTGGGGTGCTACGACGAGTCGCTGGATCCGATCGAGCTGGCGCGGGTGATGGAGGAGCACGGGATCGATGCGGGCGCGATCGTCGGCGCGGACTGGGGGCTCGTGGATCCGGCGCTCGTGGATGAGATCGTGTCGCTCCATCGGCGCGAGCCCGAGAAGTGCCGGATCACGTTCTCGCAAGCGATCCCCGGGCTCGGGTGTGTGGTGCTCTCGCGAGATGTGGTCGTGACGCTCGCGCAAGCCTGCGCGAGTTCGAGCGTGTTCGGTTCGATCGGCGCGTTGCTCTCGTATGTGCCCAGGGGGCCGCAGAACGACCCGATCGCTTCGCCGCTGTGTGTGGGGGTGGATCCGAGGGTTCGTGATGGATCGGCGCGGATGATCGCGGATTCGGGTGCTCGGAGACGGGCGTTCGCGGAGGTGTACGAATCGCTCGGTGAGCGTGTCCACGGCACGAGCGCGGTCGAGATCGTGGACGAGTACGAACGCGCGATCGCGCGGGCGCAGCGCCATGGCCCTGGTCGATTGGTGCTCGAGCTGTGCACGGGGCGTTTGAGCTCTGGGTTCTGGGGGCGCGTGCACCATCGCGCGATGGAGCTCGATGAGCGTCCGAACATCACGATCGCCTCGGCGCGGGATGTGATGAAGGAAGCGCTCGAGCTGCGCGAGGACTGCACGGTGCTGTTCTCCGGGGTCGGGGATCCGCTGATGCGCCCCGATGCGCTGGACTTCGTCGCGCTCGCGGATGAGCTGGGCGCGCCGTGTGTCGAACTCCGCACGGACCTGCTCTCGGAGCACCACGACGCGCAGACGATTCTCGAGTCGGGGGTTGGGGTGCTGAGTGTGGACGTGCTCGCGGATTCGCGCGCCGTGTACGAGCAGATGACGGGGACGGACCGGTACGAGCAGCTGCTCGACCGGATGCAGTCGCTCTTCAACGCGCGGGAGCGTGTGAGCGGGTCGTTCCCGACGCCGTGGATCCTCCCGAGACTGACGAAGTGCTCGATCAATGTGCACGAGCTCCGGGACTTCTACGACCGTTGGCTGAGTGTGTGCGGGTGCGCGTCGATCGATCCGCTCCCGGGGGTGGTCGAAGGCGAGCGGATCTCGCCGCTCCCGATCCCGCGGAAACGCGCGGAGATCCTGGAAGCGGACGTGCTCCGGGTCCGCGCGGACGGCGGGGTGATCGATCATCGTGGGATCGAGATCGATGCGGTCAACGTCTTCGAGCACGGGGTCGAAGCGGCCCATCGCGCACTGCGTGATCATCGTGCTGAGATGCTGGTCGAGCTCAAGGGCGAATCGGTGCTCGTCGGCGCGGGGAACGACGGAGCGGCGGCGTGATCCAACCCAGCGCGATCGCGATCATCCTGGCGCGCGCGGGCTCCAAGGGAGTCCCCGGGAAGAACCACGCGATTGTCGGCGGCAAACCCTGCATTGTGCACACGATCGAGCAGGCGCAGCGCTCGGCGCGGGTGGACCACGTGATCGTGTCGACGGACGATGCCCCATGCGCGGAGATCGCACGGGATATGGGGTGCACGGTCATCGAGCGCCCGGACGTGCTCGCGCACGACACGGCGACGATCGACAGCGCCGCGCGTCATGCGTACGGATCGATCGGGTCTCCCGATGTGCCCATCGTGATCCTCTATGCGAATGTGCCCATCCGTCCTGAGCCGCTGATCGACGACGCGCTCGCGATGCTCGAGGACACGGGGTGCGACAGTGTGCAATCGTTCGCGAAAGTCGGGAAGCACCATCCATGGTGGACATGCCGGGTCGACGAGCGGGGCTCACTCCGTGCGTTCGAGGACGGGGCGCCGTTGTTCCACAACTGTTTCCGTCGTCAGGATCTGCCCGACGCGCTGATCCCGGACGGGGGGGTGATGGCCGTCACCTCGGGGGCGCTGATGTGCACGCTCGGTGCGCCGGATGGGCCTCATGCGTTTTTGGGGAATGATCGTCGCGCGATCGTGACGAACGAGGGGGACGTGATCGACATCGATTCGCCGATCGATCTGGTTGTCGCGGATACGCTGCTCAAGGAGAGATTCGTTCATGCGCATCGGTGACACGGAGATCGGGCTCGAGCATCCGCCATATGTGATCGCGGAGATCGGGGTGAACCACGACGGGGAGGTCGGGCGCGCGCTCGAGCTGACCGACGCGGCCGCGGATGCGGGCGCGGACGCGGTGAAGCTCCAGTACTTCGAGACGGACCGATTGATGAGCAAGGCGGCGAAGCTGGCCGCGTACCAGAAGGCGGCCGGGGAGACGGATCCGATCGAGATGCTGCGCCGGCTCGAGCTGACCCTCGACGAGATGGCGAAGGTTGTGGATCGTGCACACGAGTGCGGGATCCATGCGATCGTGACGGTGTTCAGTGTGGAGCTGGTGGAACGCGCGGAGACGCTCGGGTGGGATGCGTACAAGAGCGCGAGCCCGGACATCGTGAACAAGCCTTTGCTCGATGCGATCGCGGGGACGGGGAAGCCGCTGATCGTGAGCACGGGCGCGAGCACACTCGACGAGGTGGTGCGGGCCGCGGGGTGGCTCGAAGGGGCGCGAGATCGTCTTGCGATGTTGCAGTGTGTGAGTTCGTATCCTGCGCCCGAGGATGCACTTGGCGGGATTAAGGTGCTGGTGGATGCTTTGAGCATACCTGTGGGTTACAGCGACCACACCCGGGAGATGGGGACTGGTGCTGCTGCTGTGAGTATCGGAGCGTCAATCCTCGAAAAACACTTCACCGACGACTGCAAGCGTCAGGGTCCAGACCATAAAGCTTCGCTTCACTACTCTCAGTTGAGAACGTATTGCGATGGGGCTCGGTTTGCGGTTTCAGATGGACGGAAATCTTTCGAGATCATGATCAATACGCCGTACTGCGCAGCTGGACCAGAGGAAATAGAAGATCTTGGCGATCTACCGGACGATTTGTTCGATCAACTCCATGCACTGGACAATCTCATTGGCTATGAAGTCGCAATTTCAGAGCCGATACGCAAGGAAGTCCTCGATTGCGAGCGCGATGTCCGCGAAGTCTCCCGCCAATCCGTCGTCGCGGCCCAGCCCATCCTTGAGGGCACCACGATCACGCGCGACATGCTGACCATCAAGCGCCCGGGGACGGGGATTCTTGCCTACCGGATAGAAGACGTGGTCGGGACGATCGCGCAGCGCGACATCGACGGGGATGTCCCGATCGTCGAGGACGACATCGCGGCACTGGAGCGCGCATGATCGGGGACCACTGGACGGACGAATCCGAGATGCGCCGGCGCGATGCGCGTCCGGACAAGGACCACCCGCGCACGATCGCGGTCGTGACAGGGACGCGCGCGGAGTTCGGGCTGCTGACCCCCGTGATGCGCGCGATCCAGGACCGCTCGGACTGCCGTCTGCTCGTCATCGCGGCCGGGTCGCACCTGGTCCAGCCCGCGCTGACGTTCCGTGAAGTCAAAGCCAAGTTCGAGGTCGCGGACTCGATCCCCATGCAGACCGTGGGCAAGGTCGGTCGGCTCCACGATGTCGAAGCGCTCGGGAAGGGGATCGCGCGGTTCGGGCGATCGTTCGATCGGCTCCGCCCGGACTGGCTCGTCGTGCTCGGGGACCGGATCGAGGCGCTTGGTGCGGCGATCGCGGCGAGTGTCGGGGGATTCGCGCTCGCGCACATGCACGGGGGGGATCGCGCGGAGGGGGTCGCGGATGACGCGATGCGCCACGCGATCACCAAGCTCGCGCACCTGCACCTTGCGGCGACCCGATCGAGCGCGGATCGGATCATCCGGATGGGCGAGGACGAGTCGCGCGTGCACGTCGTCGGGTCCCCGGCGATCGATTCGCTCGGGTCGATCGAGCCCCTGGGCGATGCGCCCTACGAAGAGCTCGGTTCCCCGAAGCATGTGGTCCTGATCCACCCGACAGGACGCGCGGACGAGCACGAGGAGCACGATGCGTCGATCGTCCTCCGCTCGATCGGGGATGCGTCGGCGATCGTGCTGCACCCGAACCTCGACCCGGGTCGGGATGGGATCATGCGGGCCTTGATGAGCGCGCCGTCCAACATCAAAGTCGTAGACCATCTCCCGCGCGATCGGTTCGTCGGGCTCCTCAAGCGGATCGGGGCGAATGGGGGGGCATTGATCGGGAACTCGTCGGCCGGGCTGATCGAAGCGAGCGCGTGCCAGTGTCCGAGCGTGGATATCGGGGATCGTCAACGGGGACGGGAGCGTGCGGAGCTCTGGACGATCCACTCGGAATGCGACCCCGACGGGATCGCGCGAGCGCTCGATGCGATCACCACGCGCACGGACCGATCGAGCGATCATCCATACGGGGACGGACGCGCGGGTGTGCGGAGCGCCGAACTGCTCGCGCGTCTGGATCCCCATGATCCGGGTGTGCTGCGCAAACTGAACGCGTATTGAGAGATGTTCTCGGACTGTTGATCCGGGGGGTGGGTTTCATGCGTTGTGCGCGGACCCGAGCGAAAGTCCCGCCGCGACCGTGCCGATGGTGAGGTTGAACCAAACCATTTGCATCCGGAGCACCACCCATGTCGGCGACAGATCAGCAGCGTGAATCAGCGGTCGAGAATGCCCTCAAGGAAATCTCGCACATCGCGACACTCCCCGAAGTGACGCTGCGCATCATCGAGCTCGTCGAGGATCCCTCGTCCACGGCTCAGGACCTGCACGAGGTGATCTCGAACGACCCCGCGCTCTCGACGCGCATTCTCAAGGTCGTGAACTCTTCGTTCTACGGGCTCCCGGGTCAGATCGCTTCGATCAACCGTGCGATCGTGATGCTCGGGCTCAACGCCGTCAAGAACATCGCGATCGCGGCGTCGCTCGCCAAGCTGTTCCGTGGTGGTGAGCTCACTCCGTTCTTCAGCGCGAAGGACCTGTGGGAGCACTCCAATGCGACGGCGATCGCTTGCAAGCTGATCTCCGACAAGCTCGGGATGGGTCTCGCTGACGAAGCGTACCTCGCGGGTCTGATCCACGACATCGGGATCATGGTCGAGATGCAGTACGACCGGACCGACCTGATCGATGCGATCGATCGCTGCGAGCCCAACATCGACGGGGTTCCCAAGCGGAACCTGATCGAGACGGAAGAAGAAGTCTTCGGCGCGAACCATATGGACTTCGGGCTCGGGCTCTGCAAGAAGTGGAAGTTCCCCCACCACTTCGGCGCGGCCGCGGGTTACCACCATCGTCCGATGGAAGCGGCGCAGGAATCCCAGAAGATCGTCGGGGTCGTGCACGTCGCGGACATCATGGCTTCGCGGATCGAGTACGGGTTCAAGCTCGATCTCCCGAACGCGCAGATCCAGAAGGAAGTCATGGAGATGCTCGGGCTCACCAACGAGATCATCGAGGACCTCCAGGAGCGCCTCGTCGAAGCGATCGAGGAGCACAACGAGCAGGCCGACGCGGCCTGACCCGATCCGGGACGAACGATCAACTCAAGGGCGTGTCGCTCCAGCGACGCGCCCTTTCCAATGCGCCATGCGCTCGTGGGATGTCAGGTCGTATCGGAGCGGGGTGATGGTGATTTTGCGCTCGAAGAGCTCGTGGACATCGGTCCCGTCGTCGGTTCCCCGGAAGTCGAGCCCGTGGGCCGTGGACCAGTAGTAGGGTGTGCCCTTGGGGGTCTCGCGCCGTTCATATTGATCGACGAGTGCGTGGGTGTTCATGGGGCAGACGACGATCTCGGTGTCATCGCTCAGGTATTCGCTGGCCGGGATGTTGATCGAGAGGACTTCGTGCCGCTCCGGGAGCGATCCGCGCAGGATCAGATCGATCGCGCGACGCGCGGCTCGCGCGCCCTTCTCGAAGTCCGGGGACCGGTTGTCGATGTGGAGCGAGACGGCGATCGCGGGGACCCCGAGGAACCCCGCTTCGATCGCGGCGGCGACGGTCCCGGAGTAGAGCACATTGATCCCGCAGTTCGCGCCGGCGTTCATCCCCGAGATAACGAGATCGGGCTGCGCACCGTCCCCGAAGCGTTCGGGGTAGAGGTTCGTGAGCGCGAGTTTGGAGCAGTCGGCGGGTCGTCCATCGACGGCCAGCGCGGGCTGGTCGTTGATGGTTGCGTCCTCGACCATGAGGGGCATGTGGTAGGTGATCCCGTGGGAGGTTGCGCTCTGAGAGCTGGCCGGCGCGACCGTGAACACGTCCCCGAGAGGGCCGTCGGGGTGGTCCCGATCGGTCAGGGAAGCGTGGAGGGCTCGGATCCCGGGGGCGCGGATCCCGTCGTCATTGGTCAGGAGAATTTTCACCCCCGAGCGTAGGTCGATCGGGTGTCCTGGGATATCAGGTTTGCGTGAGCGCGGCCCGGAGTTCGTCCAGGTGTGCGGAGAAGCGCTCCGCGCGTCCGACGGACCGGGTGTGGATCGGTTGGCGGACCTGGTCGCGCGAGGCGGTGGATACCGTGCGTTTGGACTTGTGGAAGTCGAGGACCGAGCCCGACCATTCGAGCCCGAGCGCCTGCGCGATGTTCCGGGTGACGGACTCGGGATCGGAGACAAGCTGCGCGTAGTTGACTTCGATCATCTCGACCCCGATCGAGCGCCAGTGCGCCATGAGGCGCTCGGAGTCCGTGTGGTAGCGGCCGATCCAGTCGAGCTTGGTGGTGTGCGGATGACCCTGCGCGAAGCTCTGCACGTAGTTGGACACACAGGTGTCGATCGGGTTGCGCGTGGTGTGGATGATGAGCGAGTCGGGGAAGAGGCGAGCCAGGAGCCCGGCGCAGAGGAAGTGCTCGGTCTGCTTATCGCTCACGAGCGATCCGGACGCGCCGGCGGCATGCATGATCTCCGTGTACTTCGCGAGCCCGGCGCGGGTGATCGCATCGATCTCGTCCTGGGTGTAGCGATCGATCGAGATCGGGAGGGGGCGCGTGTCGAGGTCTGTGTGGTGCTCGAGCCGTGCGATCTGTTCGAGGATCACGCTCTGCTCGTCCCCGCCGACGAGCCCGTCGAGCTGCGCGAGCATCTGCTCGAGGAGCGACGATCCGGAGCGCATCATCCCGAGCACGAAAACGGGGCGCGCGTCGTCGGGTCCGGGACGGACGGTTGATTCCGGGACGACGTCGAGCGAGGGCCACGCTTGGATGAGCGCATCGATCCGAGCGGAGTGCGCGTCCGGGTCCCACGATGCGCCGAGGAGCTCATTCCCCGTGGTGTACGCGCTCCACGCGCCTTCGTAGTTCTCGACGGATTCGAGCAAGCGCCCGAGCTGGAACGCGCCAGCGCGGCGGAACCCGGGCTGGATGGTCTCCGACCCGATCAACCCACGGAGAGCTTCGATCGATTCGCGCGCGTCCGAGTGCTCCGGCGCGAGCCGGGCGCGCATGAGCGTCAACGAGGCGACATCCCCCGGGTCCTTGGGCTCTCCCACCGCTTTGAGCATCGCCTTGATCGCGCGGACAGCGTCGCGCCCTTTGCCCAGGTCCGTGAGCAGCGCGACCTTGAGTTTGTGGAGCCGGGGGTCGTTCTTGTGCGCGTACATCGCGCGTTCGACGGCGGAGAGCGCGGTGCCCGGGTCCCCAGCGCGTTGGAGCACGCTCACGCAGCGCGCGACCAAGCCCGGGTCCGTGGGGAGGAGCTCGATGGCGCGGAGCGCGTGCTCGTGAGCGCGATCGCGCGACGCGATCATCGCGAGGGCCGTCGAAGCGATGTCGTGGATCCGGGCGTCGTCGTCGTGCGCTCGTGCGAGCTTCACGGAATCGACGGCCACCCCACGCGCGTCCCCGGATCTGAGACGCGCGGACAACCCCCCGAGCGCGGCCGTCACTTCCGGATGATCGCGATGACCCGCGCCCTTCGTGCTCATTCCTCGATCCCGAGCCCGCGTTTGAGCTCGCCCAGGTGTTTCTCGTAGCGCTCGTATTTCTTCACGGACGACTTGTAGAGCGGCTTGCGCACCTGGTCGCGCGACGCGGTGTTCACCGAACGTGAGGATTCGTGGAAGCTCAGCATCGCTTCGCTCCAGGGACGGCCGATGTGTTCGCAGATCCGCTTGGTCTGGGCTTCGGGTTCAGCGACGAGGGTCTCGTATTCGAGGTCCATGAACTCGACATTCTCGAGTTCGCGCCACGCTTGCATGACGCGCTGGTAGTCCTTGTGGTACCGCCCCAGCGCGTAGAGGTCGTAGGTGTACGGGTGGGGACGCGCGTAAACGTGCTGGTAGTTCGAGAGACAGTTGTCCATCGGATCGCGCACGAGATGGATGATCTTCGCTTTGGGGAAGATCCGGTTGATCATCGGGATGTAGAGGAAGTTTGTGGGCTGCTTGTCCGTGACGGCGCTGTGCTGGGAAACCTCCCTGTACATCTCCATCGCTTGCGCGCTCATCGCGTTGATCACGCGCTGGGTGTAGGTCCGGAACGTGATGGGGAGGGGGCGCTGTTTGAGGGGGTGCTGTCTCGGTTCGAACTTCGCGCCCGCACGGGAGATCGCGTTCATCTCCCCTCCCGGGACGACCCCTTCGAGCTGCGCGATCATCTGCTCCGTCAGCGACGTCCCCGAGCGCATCATCCCGACAATGAAGATCAGGTTCTCCCCCGTGTGCTTGGTCGAAACAGGGATGTCATCGAAGCGCGACCAGCACTTGATGAGTTCATCCATGTACCTGCTGTAGACATCGGGATCCCAGGGCTCGGACTTCCGCTTGATGGCGGCCATCTTGTTCCAGCTCTCGAACGCGTCGTCGTCGTTCCCGAGCCCCTCGTGGAGTTTCCCGAGCAGGGTGTACCCGGAAGTACGGCGCGAATCGCGCACCCCTTCGAGCTCGAGCAGGGGGGTCATCTCGTCGATGACTTCCTGCGCGGGGATCGACTTGGGCGCGAGTCTCGACTTGAGCAGCGCGACATCGACCCGGTCGTTGTTGCTCGGGTTCGCGTTCTTGATTGCGTCCTCGAGCTCACGGAGGCGTGCGAGCGCCTTCTCGTGGTCCCCCATATCCACGTGGACACTCACGATCGAGCGGAGGAGGTACAGGTTCCCGGGGAGACGGAACAACGCGCGTTCGTATTCCAACAGCGCCTGCTCGTATTGCCCCCCGTTCTGAAGGACGTGCCCGTATCGGGTGCGCATCGCGGGGTCGTCGGGGAGCAGTTCCACACAGCGCTTCCCCGCTTCGATCGCTTCGTTGTGACGGCCGAGAGAGGACTGGGTCCGCGCGAGGAGATAGAACCCGCGCGGGTCCTTGGGGAACCGGACCGTCAGTTCCGCGAGCGGGGTCAGGGCACGGACCCCGTCCCCCTTGTCCACGAGCTCGTTGAGTTTCGCGAGGCGCTTCTCGTACATCGCGGCATCGGCGCTCTTCGCGTTCTTCGCCGGCCCTCGACCTGGGCCGCCGGGGCGCGCCCCTTTGGGGGTCCCGGGTCTCGCTTGGATGGGTCGTTTCTTCATTCGTTCGGTCTCGCTCCGGGCTCAGGCGCACGATCGAGTGTATCGTGCGTCCTACTCCCCTCGATCGACCAGATCCGGGATCTGCTCCAGATCGGGGGGCGCGTTCTCCACGAACAACCGACGCGCACGCCCCAGAAAGAGGCGCTCAACACACTCGATGATCACCCGATCGTACACATCCAGTGCCCCGACGAGCCCTTCGGGGGTGATCCGATCGATATGGACGAAGCTCACATCCTCGAAATACCTCGACAGGCTCGGTCTCATGTAGAGACCAACGAATGAGTCGTGGATGACCAGAGTCCGTCCTCCGATGAGCCCGTCTCCTTTGCTCACGAATCGCGCGGGCTGTCCCTGGGTCTTGGCCATCGCGTCGCGCGTTTGTTCGCCATCGATTGTTTCGCCGGCCACGTGGGTCAGGGTGCGTGTGATCCCGGGGCGCACGACCTCGACACCGTAGAAGTTATCCTGACGATCCCAGATCCATGCAAGACGCGCGAGCTCGGGGACCCGGGTCTCTTCCCATGTCCGGGTGACGAACGATGGGTCCCACGCGCCGGGTTGCGCCCATTCGACCATCATCTCCGTGAGCACCATCGCGCCGAGCCCGTTGAAGTGGGAGCCGGCCGGTTCGTAGATCGGGTCGGGGCTCGAGTCGGCCGACGTGCGCATCGGGGTGATCACGTCGGGGATCGGATCCCCCTCCCGCGCGACCCACCGGTGAATGAGCTCGCGCTGATCGAGTTTCGATTCGTACAGTTCGCGGGCCGCTTCGCCCAGCAGCTCTGGGTAGATCGTTGCTTTGTCCGGGACGACAAAGAGCACAACTTCACGATCGTCGCTGTGTGTCTCGAACCACATATCGATCTGCGCGAGCGTGGATTCGGTTTCCTCGATCGTCGTGTACCCGCTTCCCAGCGACGGGGTGTAGAAGAGCCAGTTGTCTGCGCCGGCGAGGACGTCCTTGTTGCGCGAGACCCCGAGCCATTCCGGATTGAACACGTCGCGCCTCAGGATCGGACGGATCCGCGCCGCGTTCGAACGGAGCGCCATCCGATCCTCGATCGATCCGGAGACCTGCGCCCAGAACGCGCTGTCGATCAGATCGGACACGGAGTCGAGCTCCGGCGCATCCCGGACGGGTCGGCTCTCGATCTGCTCGATGAATACTCGTGTTGACTCCGACGAGACCAGACTCATCGCGCCGGGGATCGCGATGAGCACCATCGCGATGGTTCCGAGGACAAGCGTGGATGAATCGGGTCGTTTGGTCATGGATCAGAACTGGAAATACAGGAACGGCGAGAACGTCCCGCCGAGGATGAGCACGATCGCGATGGGGAGCCCAACGCACACGATGACGGTCCGGAGAATCGGGGCGAACCTTACGAAACGCGTGTCAACGACGTCCTCGTGGAGCCCATCGATCGCGGCCCCCACGATCCAGCGCCTCGGGACCACAAACGACGACGCGCCGATCACGAGCCCGAGCATCCCCTGGAGGGTCAGCTCCTTCGCGATGGGCACGCTCACGGGACCCGTGTTCCCGAATAGGAAGATCGACCAGTACGTCAGCGCGTCCCCGATCGATTCGGCGCGGAACACGATCCACCCGATCATGACGAGCAGCAGGACCCACGCGCGTTTGAGCGCGAGCTTCCATCCCGGGGGCGCTCGGGGCGCCCCTGGAGCCGATCGATGATGAGCCAGAGCCCGTGGTATGCGCCCCAGACGACGAAGGTCCAGTTCGCGCCGTGCCAGAACCCCGTGACGAGGAACACGAAGATTAAGTTCCGATACGTCAGCCACTTCGACCCGTGGGATCCCCCGATCGGGATGTAGACGTAGTCCCGGAACCATTCGGAGAGCGTGACGTGCCAGCGTCTCCAGAACTCGGTCATAGAAGCGGACGAGTACGGGTGCTTGAAGTTCTCGGGGAAGGTGAACCCGAACATGCGCCCGAGCCCGATCGCCATGTCCGAGTACCCGGAGAAGTCGAAGTAGATCTGGATGGTGTACGCGATCGCGCCGATCCACGCATCCGTCGTGGTCAGGTCCGCGCCGGGCATGAAGGCCGCGTCCGCGATGGGCGCGACGCTATCGGCGATCACCACCTTCTTTGTGAGCCCGTGCGCGAAACGGACCGCGCCGGCGCACAGGTTCTCGTAGGTAAACTCACGATCCACGAGCTCCCGCGCGATCTGACGGTACCGAACGATCGGCCCGGCGATGAGCTGTGGGAACAGACACACGAAGAGCGCGAAGTCGAGCGGGTTCTTGAGGGGCTCCCCCTCCCCCTTGCTCAGGTCGAACACGTAGCTCGATGCCTGGAACGTGAAGAACGAGATCCCGATCGGGAGGAGGATCGGGGTCCAGGTGATCGGGTCGCGCCCGAAGAGCTCGACGAACCACGACACCTGATCGACGAGGAAGTTCGCGTATTTGAACCACCCGAGGAGCCCGATGTTGAGCACAACGGTCAGCGCGACCCACCCTCGCATCGCGGATCGCTGTTCAGCGAGCCGGGCGCGATGGGTCAGGAGCCCGAGGACCCAGTTCCCCATCACGGAAGCGAGGAGCCAGGCGATGAACCACCCCCCGCCCCAGACATAGAAGAGCAGACTCGCGACCAGCAGCAACGAGTTCTTGAGTCTGCGCGGGGTGAGCGCGTACAGCACCACAAGCACGGGGAGGAACACGAACAGGAATGTCTGCGACGAGAAGACCATGCCCCGGGTTCAACCTCGCTCCGTGCTTCCCTGTGTGTCCTACTTCTTGCTCTTCCGGAGGACCGAGAGGGTCCCGAACAACCCGCCGACGACCGCGCCGATGATGATCGGGGTGTACTTCGCCCAGGGTTTGTGCGATCCCGGGGTCCACGTGTTCGGAGCGCCCATCTCGAAGGTGTCCGCGCTCTTCTCGATGATTTCGAGCAGCTCGGGTGCGCCGTCCGGGAGGTAGTAGTTGATCTGGACCTGGGTTTCCGACCCCGGGAACATGTACGACACCCCGTAGGTCACACCCAGGACCGGGTCGTTCTGGGTGAAGCGCAGGATCGTGCGTTGCTCGTCTTCCTCGAACGTGTACCCGGAGAACTCCGAACCCAGCACCCCCCCGGATCGCTCGTTGAGCCCTTCGATGATCTCGGGGACATCCCCGAACCCGATCCGCAGCGCGGATTCGTACTGCGCCCAGGTCATCTTCCCGTTGAGCTGATGATCCGAGGTCTGGACGATCAGGTACACACCGGACAGGAACGACCCGTCGTGCGCGTACGCATCGATGTACTCGAAGGACCGATCATCGACCATCCCGTACACCGTGTCTTTCAGCGACTGGAGCTCGGCCTCGGGAACCTTCGTCCACCCCTCCGGGATCTCGAAGGTGAACGGGGGATCTTCGGACACGAAGGGTTCAGCACAAACGAGACCCGTGAGGAGCAGCGCGCTCATCGCGATCGTGGTGTGTGTTCTGTTCATCGCGACATCCTTGGTTGCTCCATTGGTTCAGAGATCAGAAGCGTTGTTTGCTCGGGACGAGGAGCGTGTTGTCGCGCCCCGGGATCAGCACATCCGCGATCTCGAGCGCCTCGCTCAGACTCGCCATCGCTTGTTCACGATCGTGCGCGCCCCCGAGGACCTGCGCTTTATCCATGTGCTCGCGCGTCGGGACCGCATCGCCGCTGATCAGGGTCGTGCGGGTCGCTTCGGAGATCAGGAGCCCGCACATCCCCGCGCTCACCCCGGGGAGTGGGAAGAGATCGACCCCCGGCGCGATTGAGTCCGGAGCGGCCGTGGTTCGTTGGAGCACCTGGATGTCGCGCTGGAGCATCTCCAGCATCGCCGTCTGATCCTCGTGCGCCTCCTCCCCGGCCGCCTTCGCTTCCTCGATGCTCTGCGCGATCCGCGCGAGGGACTGGACCAGCGGGACCCCGATCGACTCGCGCTCCGCTTCGGAGATCAACCACGGCGCGTGGTCGAACAGCCCGAGCCCCCTCCGGCACTCGGGGTTGAAGCTCGTCAGGAACACGTGGGTCACCTTGTCGGGACCGATCCCCGCGCGCTCGTTCAGACGCGCGGCGATCACCTGGTCCGGGAGCCCCGGGTCCACGAGGATCGTCGCATCCCCCGTCCGGATGAGGGTCGTCGTCGCGTGACCCGTGCGCACGGATGTCCGTTCGTTCCACAGGGGATGCGCGCTGAGGGTCCCGATCGAGAGCACACGGATATCCATGCTCCGAGGATAGACCCGATGGGGGAGGGACTTACTTGGTTTCGCCGATGATCATCGCCGCGCCGACCGTGTTGTTGGTCTGCTCGTCCACGATGATGAAACTCCCCGTGGCGCGGCACTGACGGTACGGGTCGCACAGGAGGGGCTTGGTCGTCCGGATCGAGACGCGCCCGATCTCGTTGAGCCCGAGGTTCTCCGCGCTCTCGTCCCGATGGAGGGTCTCGATATCGATCCGGTAGTTCAGCCCCTTGACGATGCAGCGCGCCTCGTTCGAGGTGTGCCGGATCGTGTACTTCTTCCCGATCACCATGGGCTGGTCCGTCATCCAGACGACCATCGCATCGATGTCCTGGACGGACATGGGGGTGTTGTTGGGTCGGCACAGCATGTCGCCGCGCGAGATATCGATGTCGTCCTCGAGCTGGATCGACACGCTCTGAGGCGGGCTCGCCGCATCGATCGAATCACCCCCGATGTCGATCGATTTGATCTTCGAGGTCATCCCGCTCGGGAGCGCCATGATGTCGTCCCCGGGCTTGAACACCCCCGAAGCGACCTGGCCCCCGTACCCCCGGTAATCGTGGAACTCGTCGCTCTGGGGACGGACCACCCACTGGACGGGGAACCTCGGGTCGATCATGTCCCGGTCCCCGGCGATGTGCACGTTCTCCAGGTGATGGAGCAGCGAGGGTCCCTGGTACCAGTCCATGTTCTCCGAACGGGTGACGACGTTATCCCCCTGGAGCGCGCTCATCGGGATGAACGTGATGTCGTTGATCTCGAACCGCGCCGCGAACTCCTCGAAGTCGTCCCGGATCTTCTCGTACGTCGCTTGGTCCCAGTCCACCAGGTCCATCTTGTTCACACACACCACCAGGTGGGGGATGCGCAGCAAGCTCGTGATGAACGAGTGACGACGGGTCTGCTCGATCACCCCGTGACGCGCGTCGATGAGGATCAGCGCGAGGTTCGCCGTCGAAGCGCCCGTCACCATGTTGCGGGTGTACTGCACGTGACCCGGGCAGTCCGCGATGATGAACTTCCGCTTCGGGGTCGCGAAATAGCGGTACGCAACGTCGATCGTGATCCCCTGCTCGCGCTCCGCGCGGAGCCCGTCCGTGAGGAGCGCGAGGTTCATGCGCTCGTCCCCGCGCGAGAGCGAGGCGCTCTCCGCCGCTTCGAGCTGGTCCTCGAAGATGGACTTGGAGTCGTAGAGGAGACGACCGATGAGGGTCGATTTCCCGTCGTCCACGGACCCGCAGGTCAGGAACCGGAGCAGGTCCATCCCCAGATAGGCGTCGGAGGAGAAGTCCTGACCGTCGGCCGCGCTGGGCTCGGGCTGATTGGCGGTATTCGTCGTCATCGCTTAGAAGTACCCTTCCTTCTTCCGGTCTTCCATCGCCGCTTCGCTGTTCTTGTCGTCCATACGCGCCCCGCGTTCGCTCGCGCGCGCCGCGGCGACTTCCGCGACGATGTCCGCGAGGGTCGCCGCCGGCGATTCAGTCGCGGCCGTGCACGACATGTCCCCCACTGTCCGGAACCGGACCGTCTTCGTCACGGGGGTCTCGTTCTCACGGGGACCGAACGGGTCGTCCCCGACAGGGACGAGCTGACCCATGCGCGTCACGACCTCGCGCTGATGGGAGAAGTACAGGCTCGGGATCTCGATGTCCTCGAGCATGATGTACTGCCAGACATCCATCTCCGTCCAGTTGGAGATCGGGAACACCCGGATGTTCTCGCCCATCTGGTGACGTCCGTTGTAGAGGTTCCAGAGCTCGGGGCGCTGGTTCTTGGGGTCCCACTGTCCGAACTCGTCCCGGAACGAGAAGATCCGCTCCTTCGCGCGGGCTTTCTCTTCGTCCCGGCGTGCACCCCCGAAGAGCGCATCGAACCGGTAGGTCTCGATCGCGTCCAGGAGGGTCGGGATCTGCGCTCGGTTCCTCGACGGGAACGGCCCCGGGTCCTCCGTTGCGAGCCCCTTGTCGATCATGTCCTGGACCTTGTGGACGATGAGCCGCTCACCCAAACGATCCACGAGCGCATCGCGGAACTCCAGCGCTTCGGGGAAGTTATGTCCCGTGTCAACATGGAGGAGTGGGAACGGGAACTTCGCCGGCCGGAACGCCTTCTCGGCGAGACGGACCATGACGATCGAGTCCTTCCCCCCCGAGAACATCAGCGCCGGGCGCTCGAACTGAGCGGCGACCTCGCGCATGATGTGGATCGCTTCCGCTTCCAGCGCTTTCAGGTGGGTCAGCTTGTACTGCGTGTGTTCCGCCGATTGGGCCATCCGTGATCGCTCCGGGTCGTCGTCGCTCGCGTCCCGAGAAGGGCGCGCATGATCCTCAGGAATCCGCGGGGTGCGCATGCGTTCCGCGTCTCGGACCTCATCGGACCACGATTCCAGCCCCTCAAGGCAGATTCGCCGACCCGTGACAGACCGAGGACCGAAGTATAGACAGCGCCATGGTTTGCTCAGCCCGGTTCTCGGACCGGCGACGTGTCCGGCCATATCGTCGATCGAGCACCGTCCATTGATTCGAGGACCCGTTGTGAGCCAACCCGAGCCCAAATCCTCCAACATCGTCTGGCACGACGGCGAGATCGGCCGGGATGACCGTGCCAGAGTCCTCGGGCATCGGGGCGCGACCCTGTGGTTCACCGGGCTCTCGGGCTCGGGGAAATCGACCATCGCCGTCGCCCTCGAGCACGCCCTCATCCAGCGGAACTGCCTGTGCTACCGGCTCGACGGCGACAACGTCCGGCACGGGCTCAACGCGAACCTCGGGTTCTCCGCCGAGGACCGGACCGAGAACATCCGGAGGGTCGGGGAAGTCGCGAAGCTCTTCAGCGACTCCGGGGTCCTCACCCTCTCCTCCTTCATCTCCCCCTACCGCGCGGATCGGAAGCTCGTCCGGGACACCCACACCAAGGACGGCATCCCCTTCCTCGAGGTCTTCGTGAACACCCCCCTCGAGGTCTGCGAATCGCGCGACCCCAAGGGTCTGTACAAGAAAGCCCGCGCAGGAGAGATCAAGGGTTTCACAGGGATCGACGACCCCTACGAGACCCCCGAGGACCCCGAGATCGAGATCGACACAACCCAATACTCCATCGAACACGCCGCGCAGCGCCTCATCGAAGAGCTCATCGCGCGCGACCTCATCCCGAAGGAACCCCGATCATGACCGACTACGCCCGCTTTGCCACCGCTGCGCGTGAAGCTGTCACCGCCGCTTCGATCGTGTGCAAGGAAGTCCAGGACAACCTCGACTCGATCCGGAAGATCACGAAGGACGACAAATCCCCCGTGACGATCGCCGACTATGCATCCCAAGCCGTCGTCGCGATGGTCCTGCGCCAGAAGCTCGGGTCGGATCTCAAGCTTGTCGCGGAGGAGCACTCCGAGTTCCTGCGCGATGAAGACAACGCCGCGATCCTCGACGCGACCGTCGCCGCGGCGAAAACCGTCTGGGAAGACGCGACCGACACGAAGATCCTCGAAGCGATCGATCTCGGCGCGTCCGACACCCACCACGATCACTTCTGGACCCTCGACCCGATCGACGGCACCAAGGGCTTCCTCCGGAACCAGCAATACGCCGTCGCGCTCGGATACATCGAGAACGGGACCCCGACCATCGGGGTCATGGGGTGCCCGAACCTCCCGATCGACATGTCCGCGCCCCTCGACGAACGAGACGAGCACGGGTGTCTGTACATGGCGATCCAGGGGGACGGGGTCTACGAAACCCGCTGCGACGACATCCACGCAGACACCATCCGGATCACCCGTCTCGATCACTTCGAGGAGGACGAGATCAGTGTCTGCGGCTCCGTCGAAGCGGCGCACTCGAACGTCTCTGACACGGATCGGATCCTGGAGTGGATCGAGTCCGAGGGTCACGGGTCGGCCGGGGATCCCGTCCGTCTCGATTCCCAATGCAAATACGCCGTCGTCGCGCGAGGACAAGCGGACGCGTACCTCCGTCTCCCAACGCGCAAGGACTACGTCGAGCGCATCTGGGACCACGCCGCCGGCGCGTGCATCGCCTCCGAGTCCGGCGCGTTCGTGACGGACATCCACGGGCGCAACCTCGACTTCTCCCAGGGGCGCGGGCTCGCGAACAACAAGGGCGTGATCTGCGCCCCCCCCAGAGTCCACGGGCTCGTGCTCCGCGCGATCAAGGAGCTTGGGATCGGTGCCGATGATGTGTAATACATGATCGAGTCCTGGGAACCCATCCTGACCGGATCGCTGATCGTCCTGATGATCGGGACGATGGCGCTGGGCCGATTCGGCGCAGACATCATCATGATGGGGGTCCTTCTCGTCTTGCTCATCACGGGGGTGCTCGAACCCGAGGAAGCGATCTCGGGGTTCGCGAACCAAGCCGTCATGACCGTCGCGATGCTCTACATCGTCGCCGCCGGGATGAAGGAGACGGGCGCGATGGCGCGCATCACCGCGATCCTCCTCGGGCGGCCCAAGACCGAACGGGGCGCCCAGATCCGGATGGCCGCGCCCGTGCTGGGGATGAGCGCCTTCATCAACAACACCCCGATCGTCGCGATGTTCCTCCCCACCCTCGCCGCGATCGCGCGTCGATCGAACCTCTCTCCCTCGCGCCTCTACATGCCGCTCTCGTTCGCTTCGATCCTCGGGGGGGTCTGCACCCTCATCGGGACCTCGACCAACGTCGTCGTCGCGAAGCTCGTCTCGGATGAACAACTCCTCACCCCCGACGGCTCCACCATCGAGTTCGGGATGTTCACGATCGCGCTCGTGGGGATCCCCATCGCGCTCGTCGGGCTCACGTACATCATCCTCATGGGGCGAACCCTCCTCCCGGACCGGGACGATCTGTTCGACCAGCTCGAGCGCGCGGACGGGTCCGGGTACCACGCCGCCCTCCGGGTCGAGCCCAACTCCCCCATCGTCGGGAAGACCATCGAATCCGCCGGGCTCCGGAATCTCCCGGGTCTGTTCCTTGCGCGCATCGAGCGCGAGCACGAAACACTCGTCGCCACTCCCGACAAAGTCATCAGCGCCAGCGATGTGCTTGTTTTCGTGGGGAATCTCGAGTCCGTCGTCGATCTCCAATCGATCAAAGGGCTCGTCCCAGCGTCCCTCCCGGGTCCGGACGAGTCCATCGATGAGGACCCGGACCCCCACTACCGACCCAACCTGCGCTTGACGGAAGCCGTCGTCGCGAACAACTCCACGTTGGTCGGGCTCACGATCCGTCAGTCCGGGATCCGAACCAGGTACGGAGCGGTCGTCGTCGCCGTCCGTCGTCAGGGTCAGGACCTCCCCGGGAAGCTGGGCGAGATCAGTCTGCGCCCCGGCGACACCCTCCTCCTCGAAGCGCCCCCCGGGTTCGCGGACCGGTTCGGCGCTGTGGGTGACTTCTACCTCGTCAACGAGCGCATCACCCCGGCCGCCCTGCGCCACGATCGCGCCTGGATCGCGCTCTCCGTGCTCGCGATCCTCGTCCTGATCCTCAGCTTCGGGATCCTCGAGCCCATGGTCGCCGCCATGCTCGCCGCCGGGCTCATGGTCGTGGCGCGATGCTGCACCGGACCCCAGGCGCGCCGGGGGGTCGATTTCCAGATCCTCGTCGTCATCGGCGCGTCCTTCGGGATTGGGGCCGCGATGACCAAAACCGGGCTCGCGGAAACCATCGCGCACAGCATCGTCACCTCGGCGCAAGCCCTCGGACCCTGGGGGCTGCTCGCGGCCGTCTACGCGCTGACCTCGATCTTCACGGCCACGATGACCAACAACGCCGCCGCCGTGCTGATGTTCCCCATCGCCGTCGCCGTCGCCGCCGAGCAGTCCCTGAACCCCCTCCCCTTCATCATCGCGATCACCGTCGCCGCTTCGTGCGAGTTCTCGACCCCGATCGGTTATCAGACGAACCTGATGGTCATGGGTCCGGGTGGGTACAAGTGGCTCGACTACACACGCTTCGGGGGGCCCCTGACCCTGATCTGCGGGATCCTCTGTGTCGCGCTCGCACCCCTCCTCTACGGCGGATTCTCCTCCTGAATCCCCTTCAAACATCACACCGATCCCCCACGATCGCCGATCTTCATGACAACAATGAACTATGGACACGGATCCGCGTACCACTGACGCGGATCCCCGTTTGGGACGACGAAAGGGCTCGAGATGAAGATCCTGATCACCGGTGGCTCCGGCTTTATCGCCGAATACTTCCACCGAGATCTCGGTGCTCTGGGACACGAGCGCCTCACCCTCGACCTCGTCGATCCCACCCCCGGGACCCCGGCCTCCGAATCCTCGTACATCAAGGGGGATATCCGTGACCCCGATGCGCTCGACCGAGCGCTCGTGGGGGTCGATCTCGTCGTCCACCTCGCCGCCGCGCACCACGACTTCGGGATCGAGCACGACACCTACTACGACGTCAACGAACGGGGCTCCCAGGTCCTGTGCGATGCGCTCGACCGCGCGGGTGTGAAGTCCGTCGTCTTCTACTCCACCGTCGCGACCTACGGCGACGCGCCCCCACCCCACTTCGAACACTCCGAAACCATCCCCAACACCCCCTACGGCGGATCCAAACGCAAGGGCGAAGACGTCTTCGAAGCATGGACCAAGAAGGGTGACGGACGACGCGCACTCATCATCCGACCCACCGTCACCTTCGGGGTCCACAACTTCGCGAACATGTACTCCCTCATCCGTCAGATCGACTCCGGGAAGTACTTCCGCTTCGGCGAAGGCACCAACATCAAGTCCCTGTCGTACGTCGAGAACATCGTCGATGCGACCCTCTTCCTCCTCGGGCTCAACCCCAAAAAGCCCAACCGGGAGATCGAGCCCTACGAGGTCTTCAACTTCATCGACAAGCCCGACCTCACGAGCACCCAGATCTCGGACACCGTGTCCGAGTGTCTCGGGAAAAAACCCGCGCCGGGTGTGCCCTACTGGGTCGGGATGATGATGGGGCTCCCCTTCGACGTCGTCATCAAGCTCACGGGGAAGAACCTCCCGATCTCGACGGCCCGGATCAAAAAGCTCTTCAAGACCCAGACCAAGTTCGAAGCGGACAAAATCCTCTCGACCGGGTACACCCCCAAGGTCCCGCTCAAGGAAGGGATCCGGCGCATGGTTAAGTGGTACCAGGAATCCGGGAAACACGAGAACGCGGAATGGCACCAACCCCCCGCGCAGACCGTGTTCGTGGACAAGCCGGCCGCCGAACCCGCCGGGGTCTGACCACCCGCATCAGAAATGAAAAGGCACGCGCGATGAGTCCACCGCGCGTGCCGGACGAGAGAAATCGTGATTCCGCGATCAGCGCTGACGACGCGCGCCGACCAGACCACCGAGCCCGAGCAGCGCCGCCGCGCCCGGAGCGGGGATGGTCGAGATCGAGATGTTGTCCGCATGGATATCGAAGTTCGTGAACGGGTACCGCTCGACAGGCACGAGGGTCGAGAACACGAGCTGATCGACGTTGCTCAGGATGTCGTTGAACCCGACCCCGTCGGGGAGCACGGGACCGTCCGCGTCATCGGACCCCCCGTACCCGCCCCACCCCTCCGGGAGCGCGACGGCGTTGGGGTCGAACGTCACGCTGAACGTCTCCCATTCGGAGTTGTTCGCCGTCGAGAACTCCCGATCGAGCACGAACCACACGCTCGCGTACTGGAAGATGCTCTCCCGATAGCGCGAGTTGCGCAGCTCGACGACGACCGATCGGGTGGTGTCCTGTCCGAAGAACTGGAGCGTGTCCACACGCAGATCGATCGACAGCGTGATCTGGTCATGCGCCGTGTAGTCTCCGAGAAACGAATCGTTCCGATCCGTCCACCACTCCATCCCGAACGTCTCCGCGACACTGCGCAGGTGGGTGTTCCCGATCCCGTCATCGACGAACTCGTGGAAACCTCCGCTGACATTGAATCCGCCGAAGTCGCCGTCGAACGTCACCGTGTCGGACACCGCCGCGCTCGAAACCGATCCGAGCACACCGATCACACCCGCGGCCAGCGCCGCGTTCCGTTTCATCTTCACATACATCATGGGTCTCCAGTTCAAACGCCCTGTGTCGTGGTCAGGGCTATCCCGCATTTCGAAGCCGCGGCGCATCGACGATGACACACCACGGGAGTGGTTAAATATTCCGGGCTTCCGCCCGGGAGCTCAACGTTCAGCGCCGACGGCGCGTCCCGGCGATCCCGCTCAGACCCAGCAGCGCGAGTGCGCCCGGGGTGGGGGTCGCCGTGACCGAGATGTTGTCCAGGGTCACGTCGTAGTCATCGAACGAGAAGAAGAACCCGGGCTGGAGCGTGGTGAACGCGATCTCGTCCACGTCAGCGAGCACATCAGCAAACGTGACCCCATCGGGGAGGATGGGCTCGAAGGTCATGGGATCCTCAGCGCCGTACCCACCCCACCCGGCCGGGAGCATCCCCGAGGTCGGGTCGATCGTCACGGAGTACGACTGGTAATCCGCGTTGTTGGACTGGGAGATGTTGTCGAGCACGAAGTACACGCTCGTCCAAGGGAACCCACCCTGCGCGAGGGAGTGCGAGCGGAGCTCAACAACCCACGGCCGAGACACGGGGAGGAACGTCCCGATCTGATCGACACGCACATCGACCCCGAACGTCACGGAATCGAACCCGGAGAAGTCCCCGGTGAACGCGGCATTGGTCGAGTTCGCGAACGTGATCCCGAAGTTGTTGAACTGGGTCCGGTACCCAGCACCACCACCGACCCCGGCCGTGTTATCGATGAACGAGTTCCCCCCGGGACCCTGAGGGCCTTCCCAGCCCTGGGTGGTCCCGTCCTCGAAATCGACCACGGTGGTCCCGGCGATCCCGGCCATGGCGCTCGTTGTGCCCAAGCCCAGAGCGATCATGATCATTCCTTTGGTGTTCATTCTGTTCTCCCTTTCTTCAGCATGTTGTCGGGCGTTGCACCTTGCCCGTATCCCCGAGCGGCGTTGGCCCGGGTCGTCGGTTCCTTGCACCCAACCCATCATGCTCCAAACCCGATCCAGAGCAAGGGTTCCGTGCCAACTCCAGTTGTACCCGCTCCCGGGGATGGGTTGCAAGGATGTTTCTAGGAAACTTTATGGAAATCTTGTGCGACCCTCATTCTTCTGGTAGGATCAGGGCTGATCGTGGTTGGGGGGGTATTCTCAGCCCCCGATTTCGGAGAACGATCGCTCATCTACCCACAAGGATCACGTGTGACCACCCCCGAGACCCAACCCAACGCTGTCGCGAACGAATCAATCGAGGTCCGTTTCTCGCGCGCTGGAGAATCGCTCCTCGAGGGACTCACGCGCGTCATCGAACAGGTCCCCGGGTCCGATTCGGGACCTCAACGGCTGGCCGGCGAACTCGGGGTGGACAAAGTCCTCGCATCCAGACTCCTCAAAGCACTCCGCTCTCCCGACTCGATGTCCGTCCTTCATCGCGCGCCAGGACCGGAACCCTTGCGCCGGGTCCTCAAAGCGAGCGCGAAGCACGGGGTGAACCCGGAGCTGATCGCACAGGCATCCCAAGCCGTCGATAACTTCGAGGAGCTCATCCGCTCCGAGATCGGGGATCGGAGCGCGCTCGAAGCGATCCTGAGCGCCTGGGTCCCCGAAGCACGCCGGGAGTTCGAGCTCAGGCGCAAGCAAGCGGCCTTCCGCGCGATGTCCCAGCTCAAGGGCGCCCAGGCTGAGGTCTACGCGGAGACCGCGATCTTCGCGCCCTCCCCCGACAACGATCACATCGATGTCGTCTGGATCAAGTGCCTGGTCAATCTCCAGCGTCTGCGCCCCGGGGTCCGGATCAAGTTCACCTCACGCCGTGCCGTCGAGTCCGGGGATTCGCGTCTCCCCCGTTCGCTCTCGGGGGATCCGATCGAACGCGCCACCGACGCGACCCTCTCCGACTATTCAAGCGCTCCCACCCCCGAGCTGACCCCCGTCCGCGCGGGGGAGATGATGCACTACCTCCTCGAGGGGGACGAGTTTGGGTCCGCGCATTCCACGACCCTCGTGACGTGCGAAGTGAACCGCGCGGAGATCCCGCGCTACATCGAGGACACAACGCGCAAAGCGTGGGCGTCCTCGGACATCAACATCCCCTCCCGTCGTCTCCAGTTCGACGCCCTCGTCCACGAAGACCTCTACCCCGGTGCGCATCCCGAGCTCCTGATCTACGACACGGCGATCAATGGGCAAGCGGACATCAACGATCGGCAGCGCGACATCGATCGGCTCGATCTGCTCGAACACGTCGAGCATCTGGGGAGCGGGCTCGATCGGTTCGCGTCGTCGCATGTGCCCCGATCCCGCAAGCTCCTGAGCGAGGTCTTCGACACCCTCGGGTACGACGCATCGCGCACGCGCGGATACCGGGTCGTCTCCGACTACCCCATCTACGGCTCACAATACGCGATGTGCTTCCCCACCCAATCGCGCCCACAGAGCTGATCAGCCCTTCAGGTGCGCATCCAGAACATCCCCGACCGGAGCCCACTCGAACGACCCGAGCAGGTCATCGAAGCGTGCATCGCACTTGTCGAGGTTGTTGTAGTGACGGAACTTGTGGGAGCGCTTCAGACCCGACATCTTGGGCTGACCCGGGTCGATCTCCCACGGATGGATGTAGAAGACGTACGGGTTCCCCGTGCTCAGGATCTTCCTGACCCCGCGCTTGAAGATCGGGTACGGGAACAGACGGAAGTATCCGCCCCCGGCCCACGGGATCCCCTTCTTCCCGAGCTTGAGCACGGACACGCACACCTCGTGGAACCCATCCCGGATCTCCACGACGGGTTTCCCCGAGTCCATCCCCTCGAGCGTCCCGTACCGATCGTGCGCGACCGTGGGGAACGCGGACGAGTCGTACGTCAGCCCGAGCTCCTGGAGGATGTCGATCGCCCAGTCCGTGATCGAGAACGACGGCGCCCGGTACCCGCGCACCTTCGCGCCCGTCAGGTCTTCGACGATCCCGATCCCGCGCTTCATGTCCTCACGGAACTCGTCGTGCGACAACGAATAGATCAGGTCGTGCCCGTACCCGTGCGACGCGATCTCGTGCCCCTGATCCGCGATCCGCTTGATGAGCGAAGGGCACTTCTCCGCGACCCACCCGAGGATGAAGCACGTGCACTTCACGTTGTGCTTCGCCATCAGCTCGAGCATCCGGTCCGTGTTCCGCTCGACGCGCAGATCGCGCTCGTCCCACGTATCACGCGCGACCACGGACTTCAGGTTCTCGACCTGGAACCAGTCCTCGACATCGATCGACATGGCGGCCTTGGGCTTCGTCGTCATCTCAGATCATCGTGTGCCCGCGCCTGCGGAACGCTTTCACGTCCTTGGGCTGGGGGAAGGAGAAGTACTGTTTCTTGCTCATGTCGAGGGGTGTCGCTTCCGCTTCGCCGCGCTTCATCTTGAGCATGACGTCCATCATGAGCCGCGCCCCGTCGCGCTTGGTCCCCGTGATGACCCGGTCGAGCGAATCGCGTTCCTTGAGCTCCCACTCGAGGGTCCCGAGGATCCCCCCGGCGTCGAGCTTCTCGACCATCTCGTGGACCGTCACACAGGCCGTCTTCTCCCCGTGGAGGAGCTGCCAGAAGTTCGGCATCATCCCCCGGTAGATCGGGAGTCGGCCCGAGTGGATGTTGATGCACCCCAGACGCGCCGCGCCCAGGATCCCCGTCTTGAAGATCTCCGGCGCCGCGACACTCGCGACCACGTCCGGATCGATTTTCTTGACCTGCGCGATGTACGTTTCGTCGTTGACGGAGGTGCACGGGACGACGGTGAGCCCCTTCTCCCGCGCGAGCTTCGCGATGGAGTCCCCGCGCATCTTCACCTTGAAGTACCGCGCGAGGAGTCGGCAGAAATCGATCGCGCCGTAGAACCGGAAGATCCGCTTTGCCGTCTTCCACTTCGGTTCGTGGAACGCTTCCTGGACACTCACCCCCACGATCTCGATCTTGTCCTTTGGGTACTCCTCGAAGAAGACCTCGAAGAACTTGATCACGTAGAGCGGATCGTCCTCCGTCACGAACAGCACACGCAATGGTCGATCGTCGATCGCGCTCATGAGATCGCTCCCTCGCGCTCGGGGTGCTCGTCCGAGACCACGGCCGCGCCCTTCGCGAGCAGCTCTGCAAGGCGCTCGCGCCGCGCTTGTGTCTCTTCTTTCGTGTACTGAGGATCCGCGAGCTTGAGGACTTCAGCGTACTTGGCCGCGCACGCTTGGCGCGTGTAGCCCTGATCGAAGACCCCACGAGCCCGGTCCCCCATCGCGCGGGCACGCTCCCGATCATGGATCAGTTCGCGCAGCTTCGAAGCCAACGTCTCCGCATCACCCAGCGCCGACCAGATCCCGCAGTCGTTGTCCTCGACGATCGTGCGGAGCTCCGACCAGTCCTCCGACAGCGCCACGATCGCTTTCCCGACGGCCAGCGACGTGTAGAGCTTGCTCGGGAAGCTGATCCCCTCGATCCCCTCAGCGATCGTGACGAGCGACGCATCACACGCGTTGAGCGCCTCGTTGAGCATCTCGAAGGGCTGGTAGGGGAGCATGAGCACGTTGGTGAGCCCGCGTTCCTTGACGATCTTCGCGACCTGGTCCTTCTTCCCTCCGCCCCCGGCGAGCACGAGCTTGAAGGGCTCGTCCTTGAGCAGCTCCGCCGCTTGGAGGACCGTGTCGAAGTCGTAATAGAGCCCGATGTTCCCCGAGTAGAGCAGTGTGAAATCGTCGAGCAGCCCGTGCTCCTGCGCGATCCGGGAGTCGGACTTCGAGATCGGGTGCAGGTCATCGCCGTCGGCCCAGTTCGGGACGACGTGGATGTGCTCGCGCTCGATCGGGTAGGTGTTCGCGACGAGTTCCTTCGCCGCGGAGCACAGCACGATCGCTTCGCGCGTGCGCTTGTACTTGAGCTTGTTCACGTACATCCACACGCGCTCGATCATGGACCCCTTCTTGAAGGTCCCGACCCAGATCCCGAGCTGTGGGTGCGCATCATGGAGAAGGGTCACGTAGTGGTGACGACGGAAGAGCGACACGAACCATCCGATCACCCCGAGGAACGGCGGGTTCGTCGTGTACAGGTACACCGTGTCCTTGCGCGAGCGGAGGAGCACGCTCAGCACCAACGGGACCACGAACGTGAGGTAGTTGAACGCGCGCCCGAAAAGGTTGTTCTTGTCGAACCGCGCCACGCGCAGACGGCGGATCTTGACCCCCTCGCTGTCTTCTTTGAGCGGGCAGTCCTGCCACGTATCCGGGGGCCCGTAGCTCGGACGACCCGTGAGCACCTCGACCTCGAACCCGAGCGAAGCGAGCTCCACAGCGAGCTCGTGGAGCAGGTGCCCCGTCGAAGCGACATCGGGCACGTAGTACTGGTTTAGGATGACGACTTTCGTGGCGCTCATCGTGGTCCTGTGCGATGGGGATGATGACCCGGGTTAATGATGCGCCGCCGCTTCGGTCCGAGCAACCGAGGATTCACCGAATGTCTCGGTCAATCGTTCCCCGAGCCACCCGATGAGCGCGTTCTTCTCCTTCCGGAGGAAGTCGAGATCCACACGCTGGGGGCGTTCCTTGATCGCGTCGAGCCCCAATCGCTTGAGGAGATACGCGCGGGGGGAACGGGTGAAGAGCATCGCCGGGTTCCCGTAGGACACCGTCGCGACACACGCATGGACCCGGTTCGAGATCGTCAGCGACGAGTTCGCGTAGATGTTCAGGTACGAGTGAGGAACATCACCCGTGTACATGTTCGGAGCCCGGTAGTTCTTCGCCATCAGGAACGGGTTGTACCGGTGGTCCGTGCGCACGATGTCCATCCCGTTGATCTTCGATTGCTGCGCCCCGTTCAGACCCAGCAGCGAATCCAGGAAGATGTACGCGCGGTGCTTGTAGCACAGCTCCGTCCGGCGCTTGGGCTGACGGACGTTCCAGGTCTCACCCTCGAACTCGAACGAACGATCCACCCGACCCGAGAAGTCCTTCGAGGGCGCGATCACGGGCTCGGGGATCTGGTCGAAGTTCAGCGCGACGTACGGCCCGAGATCCGTCGGGACCTTCGGGCACACATCCGACACGAACGTCGCGACATCCACCCCGTCGAACGCGTGCTCCGCGAGGTCCCCCAAAGCTTCGTAGGTCTCCGTATCACGGGTCGTGAAGATATGGGGGGGACAGTCCTTCATCAGCTGACGGGACGTCTCGATCGTCCCCTTGTCGTACGACATCATCCCGGCCGCCATCACGATGATCTTCGCGCCCTTGGCGTGCTGGGTCCGGATCATGTCCGACACGATCGTGGTCATCTCGGGACGGACGTAAGGTCCGAGAATCACAACGGCGTCGAGGTCCAGGTGCTTGACGTAGTCGAGCGAGTTCGCCGGGTTCCCCTTGTGGGTGCACCAGTAGCCCGCCTGGTCCCCGATCGGGAACACATGGGCGCCGGGATACGCTTGCTCGAGCGCATAGACCGCGCCGAGCTGGAAAAACGCGTTCCCGATGTTCGTGGACCAATACCCCGTCAGGACCCCGATCCGAGGGCGAGGCGCGTCCTGTGCCGCACGGTCCGTGCTCGTCGTCATAACCCGTCTCCTGCGCGTGGTTTCCGCGATCCGATGGAGTCTCAAAGCGGCAATCCTAGAACAAGGATCACGCTACGCCGGGGATCGGCTCGAATGTTCGATGAAAACAGCGCGATCCCCCACAACCGGGCGCTCAGCACGACATCATGATGAACCCGATCCATGATCGACCGATAGTGTCATTGAGACGGACCCATGACCAACACACCCACCCGGACAACACCCGACGAGATCCCCGAGCCACCACGGAAATCCCCGTGGTCCAGACGTGCGCAGATCGTCCGCGCCCTCTGGGGGGTTTTGGGGGTCCCCCTGTTCCGGTTCTCCCCCACCCCACTCCACGGATGGAGACGCTTCCTCCTGCGCCGATTCGGCGCTTCGATCGGGAAAAACGTCCGGATCCACCCGGCGGCCAAGGTCATCATCCCCTGGAATCTCACGATCCACGACAACGCCGTCGTCCACGATCGAGCGATCCTCTACGCGCTGGGACCCATCTCCATCGGACAGGATTCCGAGATCGGATCCCTCTCCCACATCTGCGCGGGGACCCACGACTACACCGACCCCAAGTTCACACTCCTCAGGGAACCGATCACGATCGGACCCCGCTGTATCCTCGGGACGGCGACATTCATCGCCCCGCGCGTCGTGCTCGCGCCCGGGACCATCACCCACCCCAGAGCGGCCATCTACGCGAACACCGAGCCCGACACCCAGTACATCGGGAACCCGGCCAAGCCCGTCCCGTGCGAGACCGAACGCGCATGACCATCCTCCTCTCGAGCATGACCCCGCGCGACCCGGGAAGCCCCGGACCCCGCGCTCTCCTCTGGGGACTCACCCAGCGATTGGTCATGCCCCTGGTCCCGAGCCCGATGTACAAGCTCCGCCGCGCGATCCTCAACACCTTCGGCGCATCCCTCGACCCCCAAGCCCGGGTCCGAGGGGGTGTCCGGATCTCCCACCCCTGGAACCTCACGATCGGGCGCAAGAGCTCCATCGGGGAGGGCGCGCACGTCTACAACCCCGCGCCACTCACGATCGGGGCGCGCTCCGTCGTCTCCCAGTTCTGCGAGATCCGCTGTGTCGCGCACGACGAGCACGACCGGACCAAGCCCCAGCACCCCGCGCCGATCACGATCGGGGACGATGTGTGGATCGCCGCGGAGTGTGTCGTCGAAGGCGACACCCCCATCCCCAACGGGCTCCTCGTCGGCGCGCGCTCCCACATCGCGCCCGAATCCGAACTCGATCGCTGGACCATCGCGACGGGTCACCCCGCGCGCTCGCGCCGGGAGCGCGACTACAACGGGCCCAAATCATGACCGACGACGCGCTGACCACCATCCCGACGACGAGACCCAACCCGTCTCCCCACACCCTGAGCAACCGGATCGGGCGCTCGGTGTGGAACATCGTCCAAGCGACCCTCTTCCGTTGGTCCCCCAAGCCATGCCATCGCTGGCGCGCGTTTCTCCTCACGTGCTTCGGCGCAAACATCCACCCCAGAGCGCGCGTCTACCCCAAAGCGAAGATCTGGTACCCCAAGAACCTCACCCTCGCAAAGCACGCAACCCTCGCCGACGACGTTGACTGCTACTGCGTCGCGCCCATCACCATCGGCGAGTCCACCACCATCTCCCAGTACACCTACCTCTGCGCGGCCACTCACGACTTCGATGTCCCCGAGTTCCCCCTCGTCCCCCTGCCCATCACGATCGGATCGCGCGTGTGGATCGCCGCGGACTGTTTCGTGGGACCCGGGCTGACCATCGGAGACGGAGCCGTCGTCGGCGCGCGCTCGAGCGTGTTCAAAGACCTCGAGCCCTGGGGGGTCTACGCGGGCTCGCCCACCAAGCGCCTCCGTGACCGAGGGTTCGGACCCGGATCGACGAACGGAACCCCCGAAGGCGCATGATCGAGCACCACCTCCAACCCGAGCGTGTCACCCCCGACGACGGGGCGCACTACTTCGTCGGATACTACGACAAACAGCCCTGGTCCGACGATGGATCGAAGCTCCTCGCGCACCGAACGAGTTTCTGCGATCGATTCCCCAGCGCGAACGACCCGTGCGAACTGGGATACATCGATCTCGAAACCAAAGTGTTCCATCCCGTCGCGACCACCCGCGCATGGAACTACCAGCAGGGCGCACACCTCCAGTGGATCACCATCGCCGGGACCGCGTGTCTGCTGTTCAACGACCGGACGGACGAGAACACCATCATCGCGCGAGCGGTTGATCTGAGCGGGAACGAGATCCGTCGATACCCCGTCCCGGTGTACGCCGTCAGCAAGGATCGAACCTTCGCGCTCACCCTCGACTTCGCGCGTCTCACCCGTCTCCGTCCCGAGTACGGATACCCCGGGCTCACGGACCCCCATAGCTCGGAACCGTCGCCGAGCACGACCGGGATCTCGCGCCTCGATCTCGAGACCGGCGCGATCACCCAGCTCGTCTCCATCCACGACTTCGCGCGACACGACGACCTCCCCGAGCACACCCCCCACCAACACATCAACCACATCATGATCAACCCCTCGGGGACCCGCGCGTGCGTGCTCCATCGGTTCGACCGACCCGACGGGATCCTCGCGTCGCGCCTCTTCACCTTCGACACCACAACCGGGACCGATCGTCGGCTCCTCATGTCCGGGATGGTCTCGCACTACGACTGGCGCGACAATCAGACATTGCTCGCATGGGCGGGGAAGCGAGCGCTCCTCGGGACCGGGACCGAGAAGCCCACCCCAAAGCAGCGCGCCATGACGCTCGCGCGAAAGACCCTCAAACCCGTCTACTACGCGCTGGGCAAACCCCGGATCCTCATGAACAAGATCATGAAGGACTCCTACCTCCTCATCCCCGACCAGAACGACGCGCCCACCACCCCCTTCGCGCAGGGCGAACTCACCTGCGACGGGCACTGCACCTATCTGCATGATGGGTCTACACCCCCCCAATGGGTCCTCACCGACGGGTACCCCGACATGAAGTCCCGTCAGCCCCTCTACCTCTGGGATACCCACAAGGACCAAGGCACCGAGATCGGGCGCTTCCACACCCCGCGCGAACTGGACGCCGAGCTCCGGGTCGATCTCCACCCCCGATTCTCACAAGACGGCAGCACGATCTGCATCGACTCCGCGATGAACGGATCCCGCGCGATCTATACACTCGATATCGCACCGATCACGGAAACATCCAAATCATGAGCGTCTCCATCTTCATCCAGACCCTCGACGAAGAGAACAACCTCCCCGGGCTCTTCGACTCCCTCGAAGGCTTCGACGACATCGTCGTCCTCGACTCCCTCTCGACGGACAACACGAAGCAGGTCGCGCTCGATCGAGGAGCCCGCTGGTTCGAGCGTCCCTACGACGGGCGGGGTCCCCATCAGAACTGGGCGATGGAGCACATCGACTTCAAATACACCTGGGTCTTCTACCTTGATGCCGACGAGCGCATGACCCCCGAACTCCGCGCGGAGATCGAAGACATCGCGAAGCGCTGGGACTCGGGTGAGCTCACCCGAGACAACGCGCCCGTCGCGTACTACTGCGGGCGCAAGAACTTCTTCCGCGGGAAATGGCTCAAGCACGCGATGCCCCCGGGCAACATCATGCGCTTCTTCCAGCCCCCCCACATCCGCTTCGCGCGCCTCGCGAACCCCGTCCCCACGGTGGACGGCGACATCGGGTACCTCAAGAAGCACTTCCTCCACTACAACTTCTCCAAAGGGCTCCGGGAGTGGATCGAGCGCCACAACCGGTACTCGTCGTACGAAGCGACCGAGACCATCCGCGCACTCGAGTCCAACCCCGTCAAGCTCGGGAACCTCTTCTCGTCCGATCGAAACACCCGAAGACTCGAGCTCAAGAACATCTCCTTCCGCATGCCCTTCCGTCCCGTCTTCAAGTTCCTCTACATGTACATCCTCGGACGAGGGTTCCTCGACGGGCGCGCCGGGCTCACGTACTGCACCCTCCAGATGATCTACGAATACTTCATCGTGCTCAAAGTCAGAGAAACACGCAAACCCGAGACCGACGCGCATGGATGACCAGAAGCGCCAAGCTCAGCTCAAGAACGGGCGCGTCGCCGTGCTCTACCACTACTTCGCGCACTACCGCGAACCCATCAACCTCGAACTCATCGAGGAGGGCGACTTCCGCTACGAGTTCTTCGGGGACACCGACAACCACAACTCCGGGATCAAGCTCACCACGGCCTTCCCCGACGATCGCTTCCACAAGGTCAAAGGCCGATTCGTCGGCCCCTTCTTCCTCCAGCCCGGCGCGATCCGCATGGCGCTCTCCCCGAAGTACAAAGCCCTCATCCTCCTCGGGAACCCGAAATGGCCCACCACCTGGATCGCGGCCATCCTCGGGAGACTCACAGGAAAGCGCGTCCTCTTCTGGGCGCATGGGTGGCTCAAGGTCGAACGGGGAAACCAGCGCCGGATCCGCAACGCGCTCTACAAACTCGGGAACGCGCTCCTCGTGTACGGGCACCGCGCGAAGACCATCGGTGTGAACCACATGGGCTTCAAGCCCTCGTTTATCCACGTCATCTACAACTCCCTCGACACCAAGTCCCAGGACACCGTCCGCGCCACGATCAGCAACGAAGACGTCTCCTCCAAACGCGCCGAGCTCTTCCCGGGCCGGGAGGACATCCCTGTCATCATCAACGTCACGCGCCTCAACAAACACAAGCGCTTGGACATGCTCCTCGAAGCCGCTTCGAAGATCGAAGCCAACGGGACCAAGGTCAACATCCTCATCGTCGGCGACGGCGAACACAAACCCGAGCTCGAAGCCCTCGCGCAGAGACTCAACCTCCACTGCGTCTTCACCAGCGCGGTCTACGACGAACGGGAACTGGCGCGCATGATCATGAGCGCCCACGTCACCGTCATGCCAGGCCCCGTCGGGCTCACCGCGATGCACTCCCTCGCATACGGCACACCCGTCATCACCAACGACGACCTCGACGCGCAGATGCCCGAATACGAAGCGATCGTGAAAGGAATCTCGGGGGACTTCTATAAAGCCGGGGACACCGACGACCTCGCGCACACCATCGAGCGATGGATCAAGCCCACGACCGATATCGACGAAAGAACCAACGCCGCCCGGTCGATGATCGAGAAGTACTACAACCCAATCACCGAGCGCGAGCTCATCGACGCGGCCGTCCACGGGAACGAGCCCGACGACCTCGGATTCCCCACCGCGCTCGGATCCACACGGAGCGACCCATGATCGGAAAGCTCAAATCCATCGCACGGAACCAGACCTGGCTCTACCTCAAGCTCCGCCACGGATCGATGGCCGTCCGTCGGCTCCGCTACGGGCTGAAAAACGCCCACCCGACGTTCTACTCCAACGATCTCAAGCTTGTCTCCAAGGACCTCATCGCGCACGAGTACTCGTTCGTCGGGAAGGGCTGCGTCATCTGCCCCAAGGTCGAGATCGGCGCGTACGTCATGCTCGGCCCGCGCGTCCTCATCGTCGGCGACGACCACCGATTCGACGAGCCCGGGGTCCCCATGATCTTCTCGGGACGACCCGAGAAGCGCAAGACCACCCTCGAACGGGACGTCTGGATCGGCGCTGGCGCCACCATCATGTCCGGGGTCACGATCGGCCGGGGGTCGATCATCGCCGCCGGCGCGGTCGTCACCAAGGACGTCCCCCCCTACGAGATCCACGCCGGGGTCCCAGCCAAGAAGCTCCGTGATCGCTTCGAGAACGAAGAGCAGAAGCAGATCCACGAGGAGATGCTCAGCCAGACCCCGCAGGTCGGGAAGTTCTGCGAGCCCGTCCAGACCCAGGGTTGATCAGATCCGTCCCGATGTCCGGGCTCAAGCGTGGGCGGCGTAGCCCTCATCGCTGTAGCCCTGGTCGTCGTATCCCGGATCGCCGTAGTCCTCGTTCCACCCGTTCTCGGGTTCGGACCACGATTCGTGCAGCGCCGCTTCCGCGAGCTCCGCGTCGGAGAGCTTGTGCATCTTCGCGAGCACGAGGAACATGTAGAAGGGGAGGGGGTAGAGCATGAACGTGCCCTGCTTCATCGAGATCATCGTCACGTACCCGCACAGCGCCAGCGCGATCGCGACGGAGTTCCGATCCACCTGACCGTGACGGGCGCGCTGGAAGAGCACCCAAGCGGAACGGGCGCACAGCAGGAAGATCACGGTCATGATCGAGAACCCGATCATGCCCTGGTGCATGAGCACATCAATGAAAAGGTTGTGAGGCCAGAGATACCCATCGCCCCCGTGGCGCACCACGGTGTTGAACGATCCTGTGCCCAGCCCCTGGAGAAAGTTTGTCGGGTTCGAGGTGTACGCCTTGAGCGATTCGGTGAGGAAGTACATACGTGAACTGATCCCCTCCGAGAGACCCTCGGACGAGAACCGGGTCACCGAGGCGCTCCCGGAGAGGAATATCTTGTACACCCCGAAGAGCACCACAAGCGCCGCGCCCGCTGAAGCAGAGCGGATCATGAACTGCTTCACGTTCTTCACGTGGTTCGCGAGGGGGAAGAAGAGGACGGCGAAGAAGATCGAGAACATGAGCTGTCCACGCACCGCCGCGAAGAAGCAGACCACCAGCCCTAGCGCTACCGCGCCCGTCCGGAAGACCGCGATCAGGGACCCGGCCCGACGCGCGGACATCAACGCCGCGAAAATGACCACGGTCCCCCCGAGCTCCCCGATCGCGAGGGGGTTCCCGACGGCGTCGGAACCGGCGCGCGAGTAGCTCAGGTCGATAAACATGCGCGAACCCCAGAAGATCGTGCGCGGGCTGATCAGGATCGCGAGCATCACGGCGCACCCGACGACCAGCATCGGGATAGCGACCTCGTTGAGTATCGATGTCCGGGTGATCATCGAGGGGACGAGCACCAGGTACAGCATGTAATACGGGAATCCGGTCTTCACGAAATGCTTCCCGGCCTCGGGCATCATCGAGTACAACACACCGAAGACCGCGAACGCGTACAGGATGAAGACCAGGATCGAGATCCCGTTGACCGCGCCCCGGAACGGACGCTCACCCACGATCAGAAGCCGTCCCACCGTGAGCAGCGAGACCATCCCGACGGCGATATTGATCAGCGACGACTTGCTCGCGAAGAACGCCGAGAACGATTCGATCAGCTGCTCGATCCCCGAATACGCAAACACCAGCACGATCGCCCAACGGGTCCGCACGAGCGCCACGAGCATCAGCACACCGAGGAGCAGGACCGATAATGTCGAGAACGCCGCTGTCATGGACCTTCCGCCTCTGATTGCTCGCGCGCTCCGTCGAGCCCGAGCTCGACCGAAACACCCACATGATCCGATCCCGGCACGGGCACCCGGCTCCATCGCCGCACGGCCCAAGCCGCGTCGTGCCACACATCGTCGATCGCCACCCCGACTATCGACACTTCAGACGGAAATGTCCCCCCCAAAGTCAGAATCGGCTTCGATCTCGACACCCCCAACCGATGGCGCAGCATCCCGTCCCGGAGACTCATCCCCCCACAGTTCATATCCCCCGCGACCAGGACCGGGAGGTGTGCAAGATGTTGTGCATGCTGGAGATACGACGAGCACAGGATCTCGATCTCCGTATTCCCCGCGCCCCACCGCTCCCCGTTCCTCGGCGACGCCGGGTGCGCCGCGAGCAGCACGAACGCGCCCCCGAGTTCCTCCGGGCGCTCGACCACCATCGCGAGCCCGCCCTCATCGCTCATCCCCTCGATCGGGGTCAAAGCCCAGCGGGACATCACGAGGATCGGTGTCTTCACGAGCGCCTCCCGCCGGCGATACACACGGTGTGTGTACCCCAGCGCCGTGGTGATGTCCCCCCCCTGGTCCCGCACCACACTCTCGAAGATCTTCCAGTACGGCTCAGCGCACACCACGATGTCCGCGTCCTCCTCGACGATCATCGACACCACCCCATCAACGTCGCTGTTGTCGAGCCCGATGTTCATCGTCAGGACGCGCAAGGACCCCGAATCCTCCTCGATCGCGCGGGTCTCCGGGAACACACGCCGCCCCTGCGCGAGCACGAGGAGCGAACCCGAAGCGAGCGCCAGCACGACGAGCTTCCGGACCCGATCGACCCCGCACGCGCCGATGACGCTCAGCGCGCCCAGCACAACCACGACAGGTGCGCCCAAGCTCATGACGACATCGCACCACCACACGTCCGCGCGGAGCGCCCAGCACGACCACCACACGATCAGCCCGAGCAGCGCGATCCACCAGGTGAAACGCGAGCCCATCCGGATCAGCCGCGCCCGGAAGCGGCCGCGCTCCTTCCCGTGATCCCCGAGCCCGAAGACGCGCAGCACGACCCCCGAGACCCGACCCGGGAGCGCTTCGCTGAGATCCACGAGCACCCCGGGCGAGAGCACACGGAGGGTGATCAGCGACATCGCTCCGTAGACCAGCCCGACCCCGATCATCCGGATCCCGAGCACGACCCGGTCCGCGTCCCCGTTGATCCCCATCGCCGCGCGTCCGAGGAGCACCAGCAGATACACACCCGACACCACGACCCACGACGGCGCCATGTTCGAGAACAACCCGCCCCGATCACGATCGAACCCCAGGGTGCGCCACGACATCGCTCCGACCACGAAGGTCGAGATCAAATACCCGATCCCGATCGACAACGCGAGTCCGCCCGCGCTCGACGACATCCGCCCCCCGAGTACCGAAGCCACCACGATGATCCCGGCGTAGATCCACATGAGCTTCGCCCACGACACCCAGCGCCCCCTCGACATCAACGCGGGCTCGATCACGCTCTGGACCATCCGGAGGGGGAAGACCATCGCCATGATCTGGACCGCGATGACCGCGCCGAGCCAGCGATCCCCCCACACGAAGCGCATCAGATCCGGCGCGATCACCCCGATCCCCATCCCGGCGATCGAGCTCAACGCCGTCAGCGAGCGCACCGCGCGGATCACGGCCGACTGATGACGCGCGCCCGTGTCCTTGATCGCGCTCAGGGTCGGGAGCAGCACCGATTGAAGATTCAGCGCCACCACAATCTCGAACTGCAGGATCAGCTGGAACGCAAAGTAGAACTCCCCCAGGGTCGCCGTGGACACGATCAGACCCAGGATCGCGTACGGCCCGAGCCGGATCACCGTGAGCCCGCCCGACCCGAGCATCATCCACCACGTCGTCCTCAGCAACGTCCCCCACAAACGCAAACGCAGCGATCCCCATACCCCCAGAGAACCGTTGTACCACACCCCGGCGATCCACCCCGCGATCGCCGCGACCAGCGCCGGCCACGCGAAGCTCATCGCGCCGAAACCCATCAACGCGAACACAATCAGACTGGCGCTCCGCGCGAGCCCGTTCACCGCGTTCACAACCGCGAGCTCCCGGTACTTCATCCGGACCGACAACGAGGCGCGATGGATCGTCTCCGCCGTCCCGACCAACGGACCCAGCGCCATCACGAGCATCATCGGCGCGAGGATCGGTTCCCCGTACAGCGCCGCCATCGGATACGCGAGCAGTGCGATCACCAGCGCCGCGCCCGTGTTGCACAGCGCCGCGATCCAGAACACCGGGCGGATGAGCCCCGCGTACCTCCGCTCCCCCTTCTGGACGAGGATCTTGCGCATCCCCCCGTCCCGGATAATCTGCACGAACGAGGTCACGCTCAGCGCGATCGAGAACACCCCGAAGTCGTCCGGGAGCAGGATCCATCCGAGCACGATCTGCGCCGCGAACGTCCCGCCCTTCGCGACAAGCGAAGACAGCACCATCCAGACCACACCGAGCTTGACGCGGTCTCGATAACCGCTCCGTTCCGACATCCGGGGCTCCAAAGACCCGCGGACAGCGGGCGGGCATGTACCCTACGCCGGGCACGCCACTTTGATCGTCCAAAAAGACGGGCGGCCCCAAACGGGACCGCCCACCGAGTGCGGAAACACTCAACCTTGATATCAGTGAAACCGGATCAGTTCGTGGACGGGTCCATCTCGCCGTCCCGACCGAGGATGATGGTCATCCCACCACCCCCGCTGATGTCGCCGGTGTTGTAGATGTAATCCGCGTCCAGCGCCTTGTTGATCCGGGTCCGCATCTCCATGACATGCGCCGTCGTGTACGGATCCAGACTCGAGCGAGCCGCTTCCGCTTTCTTCAGCGTCGATTCCAGGTCACGGAGGTGCATGGACGCGAGGGTCTTGACGGCCATCGAAGCCGCGTTGTACCCGCCGTTGTCCATCGACAGATCGATCAGACGATCCAGGTGCTCACGCTGGAGGTTTCTCCGGAGCGACGACACCATGGGTTTACGCACCGAGTACTTCCCGCTCACCCCGCCGTCGAACTCGGACCAGATCGCGTCGGTGATCGCTTGCATCTCCTCAGCGAGGGTCAGCACGTCCGTGTCCTCTTCGACATACATCTCGTAGTCGTAGAGGCGCTGGAGGGTCTGCGGGTTCAGGAGCATGCTGAGCACGGAGGCCTGGACACCCAGGATCCGATCGTGCACATTCAGGGTCGGGTCCGCGAGCATGTTCGCGTAATCGTCCCACCACTTGTCCACGGTCGTGTGCGCCAGCAGCTCGGGGGTCAGCCCGAACGCTTCATCGTTGAACGAGTGCTCCATCACGAACTCGAGCGCTTCGCGCTGCGTGTCCGCATCGACGATCTCGATCGGGCGCTGTCCTTCGACATCACCCTTCTTGTTCCGCGACACATACGCCGACCCGACCCAGTTCGCCATCATCGACAGCGCTTGCATCTGGGTGCTCAGCGTGATGTTGTACCCACGGCGAGCACGCGCCCACGAATCACCCTCCTCGACGAACTCGTCGAGCAGGTTCGAGCGGATGTGCTGCGCCATCTTGATCTGGTTCTTCGCGTAGTCCAGGGGGTTCTTCGACAGGTCGTAACGACGCGCACGGGGATCGGGACCCCACGTGTCCTCGTCCGTCCCGTACATCAGCATGGGGTCTTCGCTCTTCGCGAGCACCTCCTTCAGGTCACCCGAGCCGTACCCGTACTCGATCGCCCACTGGTCGTACTGGCCGATCCCGATGACCGAGTAATCGCCCTGCTCTTCGCCGGATCCGGGCATCATGATGTTGATCCCGTTGTAATCCATGACCGTCGTGGACCAGGGGATCTTGCCCTTCATCTCAGACGAGTTGATCTCTTCGAGGGTGTACGCGCTCGAGCCCTTGAAGTTGTGACGGAGACCGAGGGTGTGACCAACCTCGTGCGCGACGAGCTCCGCGAGCATCGGGCCGACGAACCACTCGGGCGCGCCGTCGATCAGGTCTTCTTCGGCCTTCTTGGCCGCCTTGGGCGCATCCGCTTCGGGCGCGTCGGGAGCTTCCGCTTCCTCCTCGTCCTTCGCCATCGCCTTCTCGAGCATCGCGAGGTGCTCAGCCGGGATCATGTTCCGGAGCTCGGGGTTCTCTTCGAGCTGCTTCTTGATCAGCTCGATCATCTCGTCGCTGATCTCGGGCTCGTCATCGACCATCGACGCGCTGAGCGAGTCGAGCATGGTCAGGTGCATACGCATCATCGCGAGATCGAGCGCCTTGCCCGTCGCGGCCCGGCACATCCCGGAGACCTGCGAGGTCCGCCCGCCCAGCCCGTCGAACTCGTCGTCACCGAGCAGCATCGCCGCTTCCGTGCTCACACCCATCCCGCCGAACCGACCGAGCCCGCGCGTCTGCGCCCGCTCGACCATGATCCGCTCACGCGCCGAAGGGCTCGCGAGACGGAGTCTCGGATCCCAACGCGGGTTCTGCTCGTACCAACCCAGGGTCTCGGGGCTCATCCCCTCGACGGCCAGGTTCCCCATCAGGTCCTCCCAGCGGTACGTGAACACACGGATCCAGCCGTCCGTGAGGACGACGTCCGCGTCGAGGATCTCCCCCGTCATCGGGTTCACGCGCGACGGACCGATCGCCGTCGCCACGTCGTTGCTGATCCAGCGGATGAAGTTGTGGCGTACATCCTCCGGGTCCTTGTCCATGTGCGCGCCCGTCGCTTTGTCCTGGTAACGGACCTCGATCGCGCCATCGATCCCGATGTTGCGGTACGCCTCGTTCCAGTACTCGATCCCCTGACGCACCCAGCGACGGTACCGGATCGGGACCGTGTGCTCGACGTAGTAGACGATCGGCTCCTTCGGAGGACTGAGCTTCAAGCTCGGGTCCGCCTTCTCGATGTGCCAACGGTTGATGAGGCGCTGGGACGTATCCTCCCAGTTGAACTTCCCGAGATCCGTGTAGCTCGTCACGAAGAACCCGACCCGCTCATCCGCTGCCCTGGGCTTGAACCCGCGCGAACCCTCGATCTGCGAGATCGAGTAGTGGAGGTTCTTCATCGTTCCCCCGGCCACGGGGCCCTTGAACTCGATCTCCACGTTGCTCGGGAACGCCTTGATCGAATCCACCACCGTCAGGGCGGGGTTGAGCCCGGCCGCGCTGCGCCCGAAGAACCGGGTCGCGTTGTTCACGAGCAGCGCGTCCATGTCGATCACGGGCTGACGGTTCGGACCCATGGTCACGATCGGGACATCGAGGATCACCCGATCCGTCCAGATCGTCTCGACGGAGTCCTTCGACTCCTGGTCGCCCGACGACCGCACCGCGATCTGGGGCTGGACGAGCATGAGGCGCTTCCCGACGCGCTTCCACTGCGTGTACATATCGCCGGCCTGAAGACCCGCGAACACCTCACCGCTCGCAACGGTCATCGCGAAAAAGTGGCGCTGGTTCTCGAACCCGCGCGGGAGCTCCGCGAGGATCTGGTTGTCTTCCTTGTTGATGTACAGGTCGTAGAACGACGAGCCGTCGGCCGTCGAAACCACCTTCTCGAACCCCTTCGAGACATCCTTCCAGGGTTTGAAGTCGGGCTTCTGCTGAGCGCCCCCACCCATCGCGCCGCCGGCCATCGCCGCGAGCGCGGCGAAGTCGATCGACTCCTCCGGGTTCGGGGTCGTGACCGAGTTCGAGCCATCGTCCGCCATCGCCATCGATGAAGCGGCGACGAGCGCGCCGATCCCCACGACCGAACCGACGATCGAGTGGAGCGCGCGTCCGCGTGCTTTCCGTTGCTGTGCCATTCAAAAACTCCGTTGTGTTCACAGATGGACGCTTCGCGCCCAAAGCCAAGGTTGAGATACCGCACATCGCGCACGCGCTCAGTGCGGCCGAACAGGTCGGCGAGCCAGCGATATCGACCGCAACCCCCGTTGCGAACGACAACCCACCTCGCCGTCGCGCACCTCGTGCGCACAAATCCCTGCAGGGTCTCCTACAGCCCCCATCACCAAAAAGATTCAGTCAAACGGGCTTTTTCGAGCGATCGATCCCGCCCAACCCCTGATCCACCAAGGGGTTCAACCCCCGAGCGACCCCGCGATCCCGCTCCCCCACGCCGCCAACCCCGTCAGGATCACGAACACCACAGCGCACGCGCGGACCACATGGTCGCGCATCGCGAGCTCCGTGGGATCGTCGTACTTCCCGGCCATCAGCAGCGTGATCGTCCTCAGAAGCCCGAGCATCACCGGGAGGACGGTGACCCAGAGCAGGTTGAACGTGAAGTCCCCGTGGACCCCCCGGGCGAGCACGATGGACATGTCGTGCTCCCGCGACTGTACATAACCCGTGTATGTCAAAAGGCTTGCGACACCAGACACCACCACCATCATCCGGAGCAGCTGATCCGTGTACACCCCCTGGACAGCGCGCGCCCCCTCCGCCGCTTCGCTCGACCCCATCACCCGGCGCTCACCCAATCGTTTCCCGAACGCGAGAAACATCGAGAGGAAGAGGGTGACGTTGAGGAGCCAGGTCGATGGGGTCACCATCGCCGCCGCACACCCGGCCAACACCCTCAACACGAACCCGTTGGACAGACACAGCACATCCACAATCGCGATGTGCTTCAGGAGCGCCGAATACGCCATCACATTCACGATGTACGCCGCGGCGATCCCCAGCACCCACCATCGTCCGACCCCCCCGACCATCATCGCCGCCCCGATCGCGCCGATCAGGAGGACGATCCCGAACACCCGAGCAGACGATTCCGAGATCGCCCCGCTCGCGATGGGTCGTTTGCACTTGCGCGGGTGTGTCCGATCCCGCTCCACATCCGCAAGGTCGTTGAACACATAACACCCGGAGGACGCAAGACACATCGCGAGGAGCGCCCAGAGCACGGGGACCGGATCGATCGTCGTCCCCGACGCGAGCGCAAACGCCGGACCCACAAGCACGAACGCGCCCTTGGACCACTGATGGACCCGCGCGAGGCGCACGTAGGACCTCAGCGAACCGTTCGGTTTCGTCGTTCCGATGGGCGTTTCCGGGTTGGTCGTGTCTGAACTCAGGGGAGACTCCGTGCGCTCGGATTACGTCAGCGCTCAAGCGCGGGTTCGATCGATACGATCCCCCACATCATCGGCACACCCGAGCGCAAACTGTACACCGCGCCCCACAACCACCCGGATCCGAGTGAGCGACCCCACCCACACACCTTCTGCACCCGACCCGTCCGAGCCCACGGGCTCGATGCGCCACGCGCTCATCGCCGGGCTCGTGACCTTTCTCTACGCGCTCGCCCTCCCCCTCACGATCATCCTCATCACCCCCGCGCGTGGGCGCGCCGCGTGGGATGCGTTTGCGTACCACGAGCGATTCATCCGGGACCTCATCACGACCTGGCCGACCCCGGATCTCTCCAACCCACTCACGGCCACGACCCCCGGGTACCACATGCTGCTCGCCTCGATCGCGCAGCTCGGGTTCGAATCCCCCACCCAGCTCCGGATCGTCAGCGCCGCCATCGGCGCACTCCTCCTCGCGCTCCTCAGCGCCACCATCGCGAAGTCGCGCGGGATCCTGAGCGCGATCCTCCTCACCCTCCCCATGCTTTGCTCGATCTACGTCCTCTCCTCGAGCGCGCACATCCTCCCCGACAACCTCGCGTGGATCGGGGTGCTCCTGATCCTGATCCTCTGCGCCGGCCGCCGATGGAATCTCATCGGGTCCGTCATGCTCGCCTCGCTCTGTCTGCTCGTGCTCGTCTTCGTTCGACAGGTCCACCTCTGGGCCGCCGCGATGATCTGGACCGCCGCCTTCGTCCGGCTCAGCAACCCCGCGCCCTCGATGAGCACCAACCTCATCCGCGCCCTCACGCATGCGTTCTACGCGTTCGTCATGACCCTCCCGAGCTTCTGGGTCGTGTGGTGGTTCATGAACCACTGGGACGGGCTCACCCCCCCGCGCTTCCAGAACGACATGAGCGGCGCAAACCCCGCAACCCCCGCGTTCATCCTCTTCCAGATCGCGTTCCTTTCCATCGCGTTCGCGCCGATGGGGTTCCAGGTCCTGTGTGCGCGCTGGAAGGATTCACGCCCTGCGATCCTCGGTGCCTTCGTCATCGGGCTCGTCGTGTCCATCGCTGTCGCAACCTCCGCCGACCCGGAAGCGGGACGATCCACGGGGTGGTGGGCGATCATCGGCGCTGCGCCGACCTTCGCGGATCGGAGCCCGATCATCATCGCGATGGCGCCCATCGGCGCGGTCATCATCGCCGCGCTGTGTTCGAGTCTGGGCAAGCACCGGGGATGGGTGGCGCTCAGCGCCGTCTGCGGGTTCATCGCCGCGCAGAGCGCGACCCACCATTCCTGGACGCGCTACCACGAGCCCTTCATCCTGATGTTCATCGCGCTCACGCTCTCGTGGGCGCGGATCGAGTACTCCAAACGCGCGATCACGCTGACCCGGGTCACCCTGGTCCTCGTCTCCGTCGCGCTCCTCGGGATCGCGCTCAAGGACCTCCTCCGCGCGAAAGTCGTCGAGCCCGGCGCGATCCCCCCACCCCGTCACATCATGGAAGGCGACCCCTGGATCGAAGCGCACGGTTCCGATAAAGATCCGTCTGACATCGCTCCCGAAACCGAACAAGACCCAATGATCACAGAGGATCTCGGAGATCCCGAGAGCTGAATTCCGGACCCAAAACGGGCAATTCGCGCGACCCACCCACCACTTGCGGCGTAGTCATTCCTCCCGGCTCAATCCCGAGCGAGAAGCGCCGATAGGGTTGTGTCACAACACGAAGTTTCACGTACACAGGATCGAGACGCTATGAGCGACACCAAACGCGCCCTCATCACGGGCATCACGGGACAAGACGGCTCCTACCTCGCTGAGTTCCTCCTCGAGAAGGGTTACGAAGTCCACGGCATCATCCGCCGCGCCTCGTCCTTCAACACCGAGCGCATCGACCACATCTACCAGGACCCCCACAACCCCGCTCCGAAGCTTAAGCTCCACTACGGCGATCTCTGCGACGCAAACAACGTCTCCAAGATCATCGAGCACGTCAAACCCCACGAGGTCTACAACCTCGGAGCCCAGTCCCACGTGCGCGTCTCCTTCGACATGCCCATCTACACCGCGGAAACCGTCGCGATGGGCGCGTACAAGCTCCTCGAAGCGATCCGGGACTTCCAGGACAAGTCGGGTCAGCAGGTCCGCTACTACCAGGCCTCCTCCTCCGAGATGTACGGAAAGGTCGTCGAGACCCCCCAGACCGAAACCACCCCGTTCTACCCCCGCTCCCCCTACGCCGTCGCAAAGCTGGCCGCGCACTGGATCACGGTGAACTACCGAGAGTCGTACAACATGCACGCTTCGTGCGGGATCCTCTTCAACCACGAATCTCCCCGTCGTGGTGAGACCTTCGTGACGCGCAAGATCACCCGCGCTGTGGGGCGCATCAAACTCGGTCTCCAGGACAAGGTGTTCCTCGGGAACCTCGACTCCAAGCGCGACTGGGGCTTCGCCGGCGATTACGTCAAGATGATGTGGATGATGCTCCAGATGGACGAAGCGGACGACTACGTCGTCGCAACGGGGCGCACGATCTCCGTGCGCGAGTTCGCGGAGATGGCCTTCAAGCACGCCGGGCTCAACTTCGAGGACCACGTCGAGTTCGACCCGCGCTACCTCCGCCCGGCCGAAGTCGATCTGCTCCTGGGTGACCCGGCGAAAGCCAAGGCGAAGCTCGGGTGGGAACCCGAAACCTCCGTCGAAGAACTCGCCGCGATGATGGTCGACCACGACATCGAGCTCGCGTCGCGCGAGAAGACCCTCAAAGACGCGGGTCACGCGCTCCCCGAGTTCTCAGGACACGACCAGTAAACCCGGACGATCCGGATCCAGAGCACGATCGGCGCCCCCATGCGTGTCCTCACCATCGTTGATGACCTGGGCCGAGGCGGGACACAGCGCGTCGCTGTGCAGACATCGTCGTACTACCAACGCGCGGGACTGAACACCGCGATCCTGACGCGCAAGGGCTCGGGTCCCCGAGAAGACGAAGCGCGGAGCGCGGGAATCGAGCTCTTCATCGGAGAGGGCGCGGACCAAGCCCCGACATCCCGAGCGACCCGGGACGCGCGCGAATGGAAGCCGGACATCATCATCGCGCACCGGACCGGGCTCCCCAACCCGTCCTACGGCGATCTCCTCCGCGCGCTCGGTGCTGGCAAGAAGGATGGCCCCAGGGTCATCGAGCACACCCACTTCGGGCGCTGGGACTACTCCGAGGACCGACACCTCTTCGATGTCCACCTCCATGTCTCGCGTTGGTGCCATTGGAAATGGACCCGCTGGACCCGTTTCACCCGGCCCAAGCCCATCGGGGTCTGTGTCCCCCACATGGTGGACTCGGACCGATTCCATCCGGCCTCCCCCGACGAAGCGGGCGCGTTCCGGGACCAGCACAACATCCCGAGGGACGCCTTCCTCTACGGCTACCTCGCGCAGAAACACCCCGGGAAGTGGTCCCCCGTCATGTTCAACGGGTTCCGAGCCCAAGCGGAACAGGACCCCAAAGCCCACCTCGTCATCGGGGGGATCGGGGAGGATCGCACACACCTGTTCGAGTCCTTCCCCGAGGACATCAGAAAACGGATACACGTCATCGGGTTCATCAACGGCGACGACGCCATGCGCGCCGCCTACTCCGCGATGGACTGCTTCGTTCTTGTCACGGGGATCGGAGAGACCTTCGGGCTCGTCGCCGCCGAAGCGATGAGCTGCGCCACCCCCGTCGTCACGATGGCCAACCCGACCAAGGGTTCCGGGCAGTGCGAGGTCGTTGGGCACGAGATCGGCGGGCTCATCGCCGCCGGACCCGGACACGTCAGCGAAGCGATGCGCCGGATCCGGGTCGATCACAAGCTCCGCGCGAGGTGCGCCGAGCTCGGGCGCGAGCGCGTCAGGACCATGTACCACCCCGACACGATCGGGAAAGCCCTCGTCAATGTGATCGAATCCGTCCACAACGCTCCGGACCGCGCCTCCATGCGCCGAGCGCTGGAATCGAAAGACGGAGTGATCACACGCGCCGATCTCGACGGGCTCATGAAGAGCTGGGGAGGGATGATCGGGAGCTTCACTCCCAAGCAGCGCCTGATCCAGTCCCTGATCCTGAACCCGCTGGTCCAGCGCCTCTGGATCAAGCGCCAGCTCAAGCTCAGCATGCGATTGGAGCAGGGCTCATGAACACGCGCATCAGCGCACCGACCCGATGCGCGGACACAGAAATGATGGAGTCACCATGAGCAGCAAAGTCGCCGTCATCGGTGAAGTCTTCTCCCCCAACCTCGGGGACGGCGTGATCGCCGACTGTATGGGGCTCCTCGTCGAACGCGCCGGCGCCGAGCCCGTCCACGTAGACCTCTCGGGAAAGTCCGAGTGGAGCGATTCCTACACGATCAGAACCGCCGGGATGGCGCCCGTTGTCCGACGCGCCGCGCGAGCGATGATCCCGACCTCCGTCCGCGCATCCATGCGCGAACGGGAGTGGCTCAGAGGAACACACAACGACCTCGCCGCCCGTGTCGCCAGCGCGAGCCGTGAGTGCGACGCCGCCATCATCGGGGGTGGTCAGCTCCTCATCGACAACATGCTCCGATTCCCGATGAAGATCCGATCGGCCTGCGCCGGGCTGCGTGATTCCGGGATCACCAAAGTCGCCATCCTCGGGTGCGGGGTGGGTCACCAATGGTCCGGACGCGCGAAATCCATCCTCAACGAAGCGTTCGAGTCGATGGATCTCGTCTGGGTCGGGGTCCGGGATCCCAAGTCGTGCGACGTCATCCGGGGGGTCCTTCCGAACCATTCAGATCGTGCCCACTGGAGCACCGATGTCGCCGTCTGGAGCGATGAAGCGTACAAGCTCGCGCCGGCGGATCCCGACTCGGACCGGACCCTCGTGGGGATCGGGATCATCGACCCCAGGAACGCGCTCGGGAAGATCGTCTCCGACGACGACCCCCGGATCACCAAGCTCATCGACGGCTGGGTGCGCGTCATCCGTGGGCTCGAAGCACGAGGGCACAAGGTCGCGCTCTTCAGCAACGGAGATCCGGAGGATCACGGGTTCGCCGAACGGATCGCTGGTTCGTGCGCGAGCGCCGAACTCAAAGCCCGGCCCGAGCGCCCCGACCAGCTCGTCGGACAGATCGCGGGTTTCGGGAGCGTCATCGCGCACCGCCTCCACGCGAACATCATCGCGTACGCGCTCCGTGTCCCCTCGCTCCCCCTGGTCTGGGACAAGAAGGTCGAAGGATTCGCAAAGATCACGGACCGCGCGGATCTGTGTCTTCAGCGCGAGAATCAATCCCCCGACGAGATCCTCGCCGCGCACTCTCGCGTCCTCGAGCGGGGTTTCAGCATCGACAACTGGACATCGAACCGGGAACACACGACCTCGCACGTGCGCGAGGTCATCGATCTGCTCACGACGTGATCCGGAGTGTCCTCGACACGCGCGCCATGGGTTTCGACATCCGAGACGGCGCCATATCGATCGCCCATTTCGCCGTTGCTGTCAGCGCCTTCGAGCGCATCGAGATGCTCAGCGCGAGAAACAGCACGGATCCGAGCAGAGAGACGATGACCCCCACCGCGATATCGCTCCACACCCCGTGCTCATAGAACCGGTGCGCGAGCGCGCCGGGCACAAGGATCCCGATCCCCGAAGCGACGATCGTCGGGAGGACCAGCCCGAACCCTTTCCGGATCCCCTCACCCGAACGATTCAGAGAAACCACAAACCACGTGGTCGCCGTGATCACATGGACCAACGCCTGCGAACCCGCAAGCACGACCACACCGAACGGACCCGCGACGACGGCGACGATGAGGTACAACACCGCGGCCAGGATCGAAAGCCACAACGCCGCCGAGAACCGACCCTGCGCGAGGATGTAACTCCGTGAGGGTTGGTTCAAAAGACGGATCCCCATCCCGATCGACAGCAACTGGAACGACTCGATCAAGCCCGGCCATTCCTCGATCTTCAGCACGTTCGTAAACAACGGCTCCGCGAGCACGGCCTGGAAGAAACACAGCGGGATCCCCACCGTTGAGAGCACCCCGATCGACTTGAGAAAACCGGATTCCTGACGAGCCGGGTCTCGCGCGTTCCCCGCGAGCGCCGCGAACAGGATCGTCGAGAGGTTGATCGACAGGATCCGGATCGCCTGCGACGATGTGCTCACCGCGTACGCGAACACACCCACCAACGCGTTGTCGAAGTGAAGACCCAGCACCAGCGGCGGCGCATTGATCGAGAACCAATCCGCGAGCCGGGTCCCCACGAGCCGACCCGCGTCGCCGACGATGTACTTCCACCTCCGGATGTTGGGCTTGAGCGAACACCCGGGGTTCCCCAGGTACCAGAACATGACGGCCCGCATCGCCGCGCTCACGACGAGCGCGAGCGGGAACGTCATCGCCCCGAACCCGAGCACCGCGAACAGCAGCTGGAACGCGAGCAGCACGATCCCCGCGGAAAACAGCCCCATGACATGCGCCCGGAATCGTTTGTTCGCGAGCAGGTACGCTTCGGGTACCGACTGGAGCGATCCGAGCAGCGGTGAAGGCGCACACATCAGGATCAACGCGGTCAGTTCCGGCCTCTCGTACAGCAACGCCATCGGGATCGAGAGCGAAGCCGTGAACAACGCCGCGATCAGCCCCATCAGCGCCGAGAGCCAGAACGCCGGGCCGGCCCACACCCGGAACGCACGCTGACGACGCACCAGAATCTCCCGCGCACCAGAGGTCCGGATCAGCTCGGAGAGCGTCATCACGGGCATCGTCAGCGCCCAAGCACCGAACGCGTCCGGACCCAGCATCCAAGCGAGGATCACCTGGACCACCAGGGTGAGCCCCTTGATCACGATGCTCGAGCCGGCCGAATAGATCGCGCCGTGGGTCGTGGTTTTCGTCAGGGTCGGAGCCATCAGCGCAGGAGTCCTCGCACACGATCGGTGCAACATCCGTTGGATCGATGCGCAAGCTTATCGGCGCATCGGAGAAGAACAATCATCCAAGATCCACGGATCTCCGGAGAACGGAACAGGTGCTGCTGGTCTACGTGCGAGACGACCCCCGGGTTCACTCCTCGAGCGGCGATGATTCATCGATCACCGGGATCGGATCCACCACGGGCTCGATCCGATACCCCGGGTTCTGCGAAACGAAGGAGTCCGTGTCCATCGTGATCCCCGTACGCGCCACGCTCGACCCCGCGTTCGGGTCGTAGATCACGACCATGAAGTTGTCTTGGACCCGGACGTTCCCGGAGTTCAGATCCCAGATCGTGACCTGGATCTCCCCGCTGATCACGTTCGTCGTCGCGACGCGCGGCTCGTTCGAATCCAGCACCGTCACCTGGACCGTCTGGAACCCGGATCCCAACGAATACCCATCGATCGAGAGCTTGTACGACGAAGAGCTCGGTTCCCAGCGTGCGATCAGGTTCGCCGTCCCGTTGCTCACCGTGCCCGCGGCGCTCACGAACCCGTACGCCAGCGGCCCAACCGGGGAGGGCTCGTTCGTCCCGAAGTCCCGCGCCACGTCCTCTTCAACCCGGAGCGCGTTCCGGATCAGCACATCACCAGTGAAATCGCCGGCGTAGTTCTCTACCCCCAGACGCGCCGAGGTCCCGGCCGGGCCGTTGTTCGCCCACACCGCGATGATGTCCGGGGACGAAAAGAATCCCACACTCCCGAGCACCGAAGCACTCACCCCCGTGAGTGTCGAGGGCTCGCTGTGGAAACCCACCACCGAATACCTCGTCCCCTCACCCCGGATCGCGACCTCGTCGTCACGCGAGTCCACGAGCAGCGCTCCGGACTGGAAGCTGAAACCGCTGTTGAACGTGTCCGAACCCGCGATGTGCACGATGGGTTCGTCCGCCGCATTCGCCGAACGGAACTCCGCGACGATCCCCCCGAACTCGCTCGTCAACGACAGCATCGTCGAGGGATCCCCGAACGGGTCGATGTAGGTATCCGAGTACGGGAACCGGAGCGATTCCGAGATCCCCGCGTACTGCGCCCGCGCGCTCCACCCGACCTTCGCGCGCGTCCCAAGCGTCGTGTACGGCCCGCCCTTGATCAGACCCACCCCGATCTCGAGATAGATGGGCTCGTCCCCGATCTCGCGCCAGAACCGACGCGCCTCCGAAGCGTTCCCGCCCATCTGGATATCGAGCGAGAACAGCCCATCGACGACGGGGATGGGATCAGAGAAGAACAGCAGCTCGTGCGCGATGTCGAACCCGTCCGCGCTCGTGTAGGGCTCGATGCTGAACGAGTACATCCCGTTCGCCGGAGCTCCGTTGTCCGTCAGCACCCCCTGGTAGTTGAACGTCCCATCATTCACACTCACCACCCCGTTGGTGATCTCCAGAGTGGACGCACGCTCCGGGGACTGGGTCTGCGCCAGCGCAACGGATGAAAGCGAAGCAGCGAGAAACAGCGGACGAATGAGCATGGGATCTCTCCTGTGTGGTGGTCTTACCTCCCCCTGAGGAGGTCACCCCATGGTAGTGGAACCGGACCTTGGCGCATCGGGAAAAGATCCCATTCCCTTGAGCACGGCGAGATAAAGCCGAACCCCTTGTCCGAGCCGAGCGTAGAAATGGACTCTCTCTTTCCTGTGCACAGATCAACCCCCCGATGATGCGTCACCGGGGGGCTCTGTGTTTTTATCAGGACCTTCCGTTCAGGGCTCGAACACCAACTCGATCCGCTGCGCCCGATGATCGCTCGGCGCGGGTCCGAACAGCCCGTACCCCGTCGCGCGGAGCCCCTCCCCGACGAGCGCGAGATCGATGTGCCAATCCCCCAGCGCCACAGCGCCCCGCGCGAGCGGGTTCCCCGTCACAGGGACCCACGACCGCCCCCGACCCCACCCCACACGCTCGAACGCATCGACGTACCCCCCACCCGACAACCCATCGAACCGCGCAAGCGAATCCGACCCCCGCGGCGTATTGAAGTCCCCCACGATCAGATCGGGGACCGACAGATCCACCACCGGCGCATCCTCAACGCTCCGGACCCGCACATCCGCGCGCGTCCCCGCGCGGATCGCGCGATCGATCGTCTCCTGTCTCCACTGGGTGGGCTCGCTCGGAAGATCCACCACCCACACCACCAAGGGCGCGTCCCGATCCGGGACATCGATCCCCAGCAGCACCACCCACCCCCGGTCACCCGTCGATCGGGTGTTCGCTTCCGGGTTCGCGCTCGGATCGAGCCACACCACACCCCAGTGGGTCACGGGGAATCTCGAAGCGATCAAGAGCGACCCGGCCAACCTCGGACCCATCTCGTTCGTATCCGGGATCACCTCACCCAGCGCCTCGAGCAGCGCCGAGCGCTGCCCGTCCCAGCGCGCATTCGCGATCAGCGCGATGTCCGGGTCCTGATCCAGGATCACCCCCGCCGCAGTCCCCACATCGAACGAATCCGCGGCGATATTCCAGTGCACCACCCGCAGATCGGGCTCGGGACCCGACGACACCAACCTCAGCACCGGGCGCTGGACGCGCCACACGAACACCAGCGCGAACAGCGTCATCCCCAGACACATCAGCACCAGCAGCGCCCGGACGAAGTTCCCCTTCGGACGAAGCCCGCGCCACCCCAGCAGCGCGCTCAGCCCCCAGAGCCCCCAGCACGAGATCAGGACCCACAGCACGGGGATCCAGTACAGATACTGGGACCAGTGCCGCGTGTCCGTCAGCACCCGACCCACCACGAACCCCCCAGCGATCACCAGCCCCAGCAGCGCGAACCACCTCGAGAGCGTCGGCCAGAGCACCCGGCGCGTCCATCGCGCACCCCGGGTCGGTCTCGTATGCACGTGCGCCTCGCTCATGAGCTCCCTCGGTCGCTCGGGTCCGTTCGACTCTATGATCGCCTCCCACCATCATCGGCGATTTCACCCGAGAGGAGCGAGAGCAATGAGTCTGGACTGGTCCGCGCAGCGCATCATCATCACCGGCGGATCCGGATTCCTGGGCCGACACATCGTCGAAGGGCTCCACACCCGGGGGGTCAGCGACGACCAGATCGTCATCCCCCGATCCGCGAACTACGACCTCACCGAGAAAGACGCCGTCGTTGCCCTCTACAACGACGCGTTCGGGAAAGACAAAGCCACCCTCATCATCCACCTCGCCGCCGAAGTCGGCGGGATCGGCGCCAACCGCGAAAACCCCGGGCGCTACTTCTACGCCAACATGGCCATGGCCCTCCACCTCATCGAGCAAGCCCGCGTCGACGGGCTCATCGAACGGGGAGGCAAGTTCGTCCAGACCGGGACCATCTGCGCCTATCCCAACCTCACCCCCGTCCCCTTCAAAGAGAGCGACCTCTGGAACGGCTACCCCGAGGTCACCAACGCGCCCTACGGGATCGCGAAGAAAGCCGCCTGGCAGATGCTCGATGCCTACAAGCTCCAGTACAACATGAAGTCCACCTACGTCCTCCCCGTCAACCTCTACGGCCCGTGGGACAACTTCAACCTCCACTCCTCCCACGTCATCCCCGCCCTCATCCGCAAATGCATCGAAGCCATGGACCGAGGGGACGACTTCCTCGAAGTCTGGGGCACGGGCAGCGCCTCGCGCGAGTTCCTCTTCATCGAAGACTGCGCCGACGGGATCCTGACGGCCTCCGAGAAAATGGACGACCCCACCCCCATGAACCTCGGGACCAACATGGAGATCACCATCCGCGATCTCGTCCACCTCATCGCCAAGCTCACGGGCTTCGCGAACGAGGACACGATCGAAGACAAGATCCGCTGGGACTCCACCAAGCCCGACGGCCAACCCCGCCGCTGTCTGGACGTCTCCCGCGCCAAGGAACTCATGGGCTGGGAAGCCAAAGTCGGCTTCGAAGAAGGGCTCAAACGCACCATCGAATGGTTCAAAGCCCATCGCAACGACCCCGAAGCGCGGATGTGATCTGAAAGAAGTGAGCATCAATGTACAATCATGGATCGATGAACAAAGCAGGATCCATGATTGGCGTGTTCGGGTATTGCTTGATTGTGCTCTGTGTACTAACGCCATTTGTGGGTTGTGTTGTGGGCGGTGCTGCGGGCTATCGCGCGGCGAACGGCCCGTTACCCGTCGGTCCGGCGTCATTGTTTATTAGCGACAATCCGCCCAGCATGATGCCGGAGTTCTGGGTCGTTCAATATCCCAAAGACGACACCAAGGACCCCAATCCAAGGTTGATCGATCTCTCGGATCCGGATCGGAACAGCCCAGATTGGCACTACGGACCCCCCGCTATTCAGAGTCGTCTCACAACGGGTCCGTGGGATACAACCGCGTACAGATCAGACGAACAAGCTCGAACGCAGATCCCGGCCGGCAATCTCAAGATCAACGCAGGGGGGGTGTCTTTCGCAACGCTTGAAGACGGATCAATCCGTGCAGAGCTGATCGTGTATCCAGCCGATCGTCCCGATGGCTGGGACCGTTGGTACTACATCTACGACATCGCTGACAATGCAGCCGAGCCTGTTTCTGCATATCGCGAAGCGAATAGATCCGACTGGACCGGGGAGTCGGTGTTAGTCTACAGCATTGGCGGACTACTCATTGGCACAGTCATCGGTGTAGTGCTTGTAGCACTGGGTCTGGCAAAGGGTTTGGTACGAATTGGATGAACGATATCTCCCCCTCACGAGTCAAATGAAAATCACCTCCTACACCCAATCCACCCTCACCGCCTGGTTCGCCATGCGTGCCAAGCTCTTCGACGACGAAGACCCCGCGCTCCTCGACGAAGAAGCCCGACAGATCACCGAGCTGGGCACACTCAAATCCCAGCCCTTCCAATGCCTCCTCGCATTCGATGACAACAACAGCCCCATCGGGTTCATCGAGCTCACCATCCGTTCGTCGGCCGAGGAATGCATGACCTCCCCCGTCCTCTACATCGAGGGGTGGTACGTGGACCCCGCGCACCAGGGCAAAGGGGTCGGTCGCGCGCTCATGGACGATGCGTTCGCATGGGGGCGCGAGCACGGGTGCACCGAAGCCGCCTCCGACGCGCGCCCGGACAACACGGGATCGATCAACGCCCACCACGCGCTCGGGTTCGAGGATGCGGGCCTGATGCACTGCTTCCGCCGATCGATCCCGGAGAGCGACACGGATTAATCCTTCAGCACCTCGATCGCTTTCTCCAGAACCGGATCCCGCGCCGGATGCATCCCCCCCGGCCACTCCACCTCAACATCCGGCGCAAGCCCCACCCCCTCGAAGAACTCGCCCCCCATCGTCATCGCGCGCCAGCTCGGGAGAAGCAGCGTGATCTCATGTCCCAGGTCATACGCCCTCGGATTCCCCGACGACCCCTGCGTGGGCGCGCCCACCGTCGTCGCGCCCGCCGCTTTCATCATCAGCACAAACGCCTCGCACGAGCTCATCGTCACCGGCCCCGTCAGCACCACGACGCGCCCCGAGAACCTCGGACGTTCCGTATTAGGCTCGAGCACGCGCGTCGCCGGATCCAGGAACTCCCCGGGATGATCCGGATCGATCGAGACATGCTTCGCGTACGGGACCGACTCCCCGACGAAACACCCCGCGATCCCCTGCGCCAAAGTCTCGTCCCCACCCGAGTTGAACCGCGCATCCACGATCATCGCCGGCGCATCCTTGTGCGCCTCGATGAACGCAAAAGCCTCGTCCAGATCCCCCTCCGACTCGCGCATGAACGACTCGACCGACAGGTACGGGATCCCCCCGTCCTTCGTCGTCCCCGTGAACACCGTCACACTCGCTTGGGTGTAGCTGTCCAGCTGCTTCTGGAGCGTCATCCGATTGAAGTTCGGCGCGACGGGCGCGATGTACGTCATGCGCCTCCCGTTCGGGGTCCGGATCAGGATGTGCTTGTCCCGCGCCCGCGCGAGCACGAACGACAACGTGTTTGCGAACGCTTCCGGGGTCAGCGACCCCATCAGCACCTCGCGCTGCTCATCCATCACCTCCGCCCAGTCGAGCCCGAGCCGATCCCGATGCGAATACATCGTGTCCATCAGCTCCACCACCCGATCGATCGTGGGACCGAAGTCCATCCCCGTCTCGACGTCCTCCCCGTCCGATTTCGTCACGAACCGGATCGGGTACGGCACACACGCCTCCCCCTTCGTGTTCCGGAAGTTCGTGAACCGTTGGTTGTTGATCGACAGCTGATACTCGTGCCCGGGCTCGAGCTTCACGGGGATCACCAACGTGCGCGTATCGCGCCACCGGATCTGCCCCGTGATCTGAGGGAACGTCGTCCCCCCACCCACGATGGACATCCCGCCCCTCGACATCGCCTGATCGAACACGATCACGATCTCGCTCGTCCCCGGATCGACACCGACGGCCCCATTCTCAGGGGTCGCGCTCACCACCGTGGGAGGCGCCCCAAACGCCGTCGTTGCGACAATCAACGCCAGCACCAAAGCGAGCATCCGAACCATCGTGTCCCTCCTGTTCTGCGCAGCTCTGTTATCGGAACCCCAGTCTACAGCACCCCCGCCCCCGCGCGAAGGGTGAAGTCTCACCCCACCTCCCCGATCCCGCTCGATCCGCCCGTCCCAACGCCCGATGTCGTCTCCATCAGCACTTGCAAGGAGCGACAGATGAGCACGATCATGACCCGGACCCGAGCCACCACCGCCGCGATCCTTCTCGGACTCGCCGGGCTCGCCTCGACGACCAACGCGACCGCCCCCGAACCCGCCGAGGATGTCCGCTCCGTCGTCATGATGATGATCGACGATGCCGTCGAAGCCAACGAGCAGGACCCCAGCGACGTCTTTTTCATCGTCTGTCTCCCCGACGACGAGGACGAAGCGAGCGAGATCTTCAGCGCCTGGAAACCGGCCGGGAAGGATCTCGACGACGATGTCCGCGTCTTCTACGTCCGGGGTGTTGATCGGGATGAGGTCCTCGAGAAGTGCGCCATCGCCGAAGCCCCCGCGTTCATCGCGTTCCGGGGTGGCTACCCCGTCCACGCGCGCTCCGGATGCTCCGAAGCCATCAACCTCAAGTCCTTCATCGACATCGCGCTCGACCCCACATCCCCCCCCACCTACAGCGCGGACCAATCCCAGGTCCTCTACAACGACATGGTCGCCGAGCTCAAGTCCGGGGACTTCCGCAAGGGCGCGGAGCACGCATGTCTCCTCATGCTCAACCTCCACGCACTCGTCGAAGGCCCGTACAACTCAAGCTTCGGGCGCTGCGAGATCGCCGAGATGGACCTCATGTACAACCAGTCCGTGATGCGCGTCGCGCAAGCAGCGAATCAGGACAAGGCCGCCGAAGCCATCGTCGCGCGCACCTCACGCACGGCCAAACGCACCTGGGACAAGGGTTCCTTCGGCCACCTCGGGATCGCGCTCTGGATGGACCTCGCGCCGAGCGCCGGGTCCGAAGACGAAGTCGTCGCTTGGGCGAATGGCTACGAACGCTCCGGGCGCGTCGCGCAAGCCCTCGAGAAGTACGGCTCGCGCATCCGACCCCTCCTCATCGACCACGGCTCCTGGGGCGCACTCGCACGCACCGTCAAGAACGTCTCCGACCTCGAAGACGAGCTCGCCGATGCGGAGCGCTTCGCGCAGTCCATCGTGGACGACGGGATCGCCGACGCATCCTTCATCGAGACCCACAAATCCGAGATGGCGCGCACCATGGCGCTCACCCACGCCGCCCTCCTCCAGAGCAAGCGTGAGAGCGACGCCTGGAAGCTCGGATCCGTCCTCGCCGTCTACGTCGGGGACGAGCTCGCCAGCGCCTCGCTCTGCGAAGCGGCCATGGAGCTCGGAGTCCTCACCGCGCGCCACGAAACCATGGCCCAGGACCTGGACTCGACCCGCTACGCCGCCCTCAAGAGCGCGATGGACAACGCCTTCGCGACCGTCCCCACCTCGGACGACTGATCCCCTTCACACAACCCAATCGCCCCCCAGCCGACCGTCGCTCCACCCCCGTTATCGGGGTTGTGCGCGTCCCTAGGGGCTTGCATCCAACCCCGGTTTCTGAAAGGATGGTGACTGACAACGCGCGTTGCGTGGGGGGTGCCTGCGCTCCAGGGTCGCGTTTCTGAGAGAGGGTCGGCACACCATGATGTCGCTTCGATTCGCCGTGCTCGCGCTCAGCTGCGCGCTCCTGTCCTTCACCAACCACGTGCACGCGCAGAGCTCCGCCTTCACCTACCAGGGCGAGCTCCTCGACTCGGGCGCTCCCGTCGACGGGATGTACGAGTTCCAGGTCCGACTCCTCGACATGATGGGAGTCCAGATCGGGAAAACAAACTTCCCCATGGCCGAAGTCATCGACGGCCGATTCCTCCTCGAACTCGACTACGCCCCCGGCGCTTTCGACGGCTCCTACCGGGAACTCGAGATCTCCGTCCGGGACATGATGGCCGGCGGCGCGTTCACACTCCTCTCCCCCAACACCCCCGTCACCTCCACCCCAGTCGCGCAGTTCGCGCTCGACGGGAACCCCGGACCCCAAGGGCCCGTCGGCCCCGAGGGACCCGAAGGCCCAGCCGGACCCGAAGGACCCGAAGGCCCTCCCGGAACCACCACCTGGGCCGGGCTCAGCGGGATCCCCGGAGACATCGCCGACGGCGACGACGACACCACCTACGCCGCGGGGACTGGGCTCCAACTCGCCGGGTCCATTTTCAGCGCCGACACGAGCATCCTCCAGCGCCGGGTCAGCGGAACCGCAGCCCTCGGGAGCTACATCCGCGCCATCAACGCCGACGGCACCGTCGTCACCGCCCTCGACGCCAACACGACCTACTCCGCCGGACAGGGTCTCCAACTCGGCGGATCTGTATTCTCCATCCCCTCAAACTCAATCACCGCGTCCCTGATCGCAGACAATGCCATTGGCACTTCCGAACTCGCAGACAACGCGGTCGGACCATCGCAACTCGCAAACAACGCAGACTCGCTCGCACGCGTCTCCGCGAGCCGGATCCTCTACGACGCCGGAGGCACCGGAGACCTCTCCATGCCCATCTCCGACCTGAGCATCGGGTCCACAGGCGCCGCCGCAACCCCGCTCCATATCTGGAACGGCACCGACGTCGCAGGAGGTTCCGGAGGATACCTCACACTCGGACCAAACTCCCAGAGACTCATCTTCGACGACAACGAAATCTCGTCCCGCGCTCTCGGAAACGCCTCCACCCTCACCCTCAACGCCGACGGCGGGAACATCATCCTCGGAAACTCCAACGACGACGGACTCGTCGCAATCGGACTCAACAACCCCTCCGACCGCTTCCACATCAACACCGCCGCAGGTCAATCCGCATTCCGCATCCAACAAGACGGCCAAACCCGCATGCGCATCAACGCCAACGGCGGGATCTCCCTCGGCGCGAACAACACCACCGTCGCCGACTCCAATGTCTACATCCCCGAATCCCTCGGGATCGGTACATCAACCCCCGAAGAACGACTCCACCTCGCCGTCTCAAGCACAACCACCGAGGGGCTCTTCATCACATCCGGGGTCTCCGAAACACTGTTCGCCCCATCAAGAGTCTTCGCACTCGATGACTTCGAGATCGAATCCACAAAGACCCTCAACCTCACAGCCGAAAGCGACCTCAACCTCGATGCGATCTCAAGGATCAATCTCGATGCCACCACCGAGGTTGACCTCACGACCAACTTCGTTGACCTCAACGCGATCTCGGAAATCGATCTCAACGCACTCCTCCTCGATCTCAACGCCGGAGGCAATGTGGACATCGACGCCGGCGGGACCATCGACCTCCTCGCCACAGGAGTTGTTGATATCGACGGCTCCATCGTCACCGTCGAGGGTTCGACATTCTCCGGAGGCAGCCTCAGCGTCGGGACCGCATCACAGCCCTTCCCGCTCACCGTCAACGGCGACGCCGGCAAAATCGGAGGCGGGCTCTGGTCCATCTTCTCCGACGAACGCCTCAAGAAAGACATCCACACCATGACCGGGTCGCTCGACACCCTCAGCGCCCTCCGCCCCGTCACCTTCCAGTACGCAAACAAGGACCACGTGTCCTACATGGAAGGCACCATCCCGGGCTTCATCGCCCAGGAAGTCCAACGCGTCATCCCCGAGTGGGTCGAAGAACGCAACGACGGCTACCTCTCCCTCAACCCCGTCGGATACGAAGCCATGGTCGTCGATGCACTCCAGGAACTCCGCGCCGAGAAGGACGCGCAGATCTCGGAGCTCCAGCGACAGCTCAAGGCGCAGCAATCCGAGAACGACATCCTCCGCGCACGACTCGATCGGATCGAACGCACGCTCCAAGCCCTGTCGGAATAAACCACACGCCGCACCAACCGGCGAAGGAATAAACCCATGAACTCGATCCGTGTCATCGCCGCGACCCTCGCGTTGCTGTCCGCTGTCGCATGCGCCCAGACCGGGACCCCCGCGTCCAACGCGTTCACCTTCCAGGGCGAGCTCCACTTCGACGGCGCCCCCGTGAACACCGACCTCCAGGTCAGCTTCCGCCTCTTCGCGACCCCCACAGGCAACACCATCAACGATGTCGTCTCCGACGAGATCATCAAGACCGTCCGCTTCAACGAAGAAGGCCGATTCGGGGTCCTCCTCGACTTCGGGCAGACCTTCAACGGATACACCATCTTCAACGGCGACGAACGCTACATGCAGATCACCCTCCTCGATCCTCCCGGCGGGATCGTTGAAGACTTCCCCCTCTCCCCCCGCGCCAAGCTCGCCGCCGCACCCATGGCCGCCTACGCCCTCAACGCACGCATCCCCTCCTTCGCCGAGATCTCCGACGGCACCCTCGAAAGCACCGACGCCGAAGGCAGTCTCGCCCTCAACACCCTCGACGACGACCTCGGGCTCACCATCCGACCCAACGGAGCCGCAGGCGCGCTCTTCACCTACACGGGCATCCACGCGACGGACCCCTTCGCGATCACCACCACACAGGGTCCGCTTTCCATGCAGACCGACACCGACGACCTCACGCTCACGAGCGCATCGGGCAACATCAAGCTCAACGCCCCGATGGGCGAGCTCGCGATCATCGCCGACGATCGGCTCTCGCTCTCCACAGCCCTGAACGGCTCACTGAACATCGACCCCTCCGGGCTCCACCTCGATGCCAACACCCTCGATCTCAACGCGAGCGCGTCCGTTGATATCTCCAGCTCAGCCGTCCTCTCGATCAGCTCTGCCGGCTCGCTCTCACTCACCGGGGCGCTGATCTCGATCAACGGGAACTCGTTCAACGGCGCGCAAGTCATCCTCAGCCAAGACATCCTCGCAACCGCCAACGCCTTCAAGCCCGGCGGAGGCCCCTGGTCCGTCCTCTCCGACAAACGACACAAGAAGAACATCACCCCCCTCCAGGGCTCCCTCCAAACCCTGCTCGCGCTCCGCCCCGTCACCTACGAATACACCGACCCGTCCAACCCCATGTACCTCCCGGGCACACAAACAGGGTTCGTCGCGCAGCAGGTGCAACGGATCCTCCCGAGCTGGGTGCACGAGTCCGACGACGGCACACTCCTCCTCACCCCGCGCGGATTCGAAGCCATGGTCGTCGATGCGCTCCACGAACTCCGAACCGAGAAAGACATACAGATCCAGCAGCTCCAAACCGAGAACGACGAACTCCGCGCCCGTTTCGACCGCCTCGAACGCGCCATGCTCGAACTCACCCGAGACTGATCCGCACCTACGCTCCAGTGTGAGCGCCGAATCCCGCAAAGTCCGGTTCTGTGTCAACAACCCACGCTCCCTCGAGGAGCGCGAAGGCCTCCTCGCGCGCGGATTCGTATGCAAGGGCTGTCTCGGGAACTGCACCCGCTGCTTCGAGAGCCGCTTCCTCGAGCTCAACGATCGGTTCGTCGAAGGAAACACCTACGACGAGATCCTCAGCACACCGGACACCCCAAAAACAACGAGCGGCCCCGATGAAGGGCCGCCCGTGTGCGATTCAGATTAAACGCGATCAGCGATCACGCGGCGCGACGACGGGGAGCCGAGCGACGCGCGGTGCTCTTCCCGATCCGTCCAGCGACGCTCTTGCTCGCAACACGACGGACGTTCTTCTTCGCGGCGTTCTTGCGAGCGCTCGAGGTACGGGGCGCATGCGCCTTCGCGACACGCTTCGCCGTCTTCTTGGCGACGGGCTTGCGGGCCGTGGTCTTGCGAGCAACGGGCTTCTTGGAAGCAACGCGCTTCGCCGTGGTCCGCTTAGCGGCGACGCGCTTCACGGTCTTCTTCGCCGCGGGCTTGCGAGCGGGCGACTTCCGAGCCGTGCTCTTCTTCGCCGTGGTCCGCTTCGCCGTCGCGCGGGTGGTGGTCTTACGCGCCACGGGCTTCTTGGCCGTGCTGCGCTTCGCGACGCGCTTCACGTTCTTCTTCGCGACGGGCTTGCTCGCCGTGCTCTTCTTCGCCGAAGCGCGGACCGTGGTCTTACGAGCGGCGGGCTTCTTCGCCGTGGTGCGCTTCGCGGTCGTCCGCTTCGCAGCGGGCTTGCGGGCTGCCGACTTCTTCGCCGTCGCGCGCTTCGCCGTGGTCCGGGTCGTGGTCTTCTTCGCCGCGGGCTTCTTCGCCGTCGAACGCTTCACGCTCGTCCGCTTCGCGGCGGGCTTGCGGGTCGTGGACTTCTTCGCCGACGCGCGGGTCGTGGTCTTCTTCGCAGCGGGCTTGCGAGCCGTGCTCATCTTCGCCGTGGTGCGCTTCGCCGTGGTCTTCTTCGCGGTCGTCCTCTTGGCCGTCGTCCTCTTCGCCGGGCTCTTCTTCGCGAGGGTCTTCTTGGCGGGGCTCTTCCGGGTGGTGCTCTTCTTGGCTGCGGGCTTCCGAGCCGTCGATTTTTTCGCCGTCGATTTCTTCGTAGTTCGTTTCGAGGTGGTGTTCTTCTTGGTGTGCGTGGTCTTCCGGGTCGCCATAGCAAATGCTCCGTGGTCCCGTATCCATCAGTGACACGGGTGTGTTTCGTTCGCCGGAATCGTCTCGACCCGGCCGACAAGGTTGAACGCGTCCGTGCGCTCGTCGCCCGCCCCACACGGAGCGTGCGGCTCGTGTTTCGGCTGTTCTTGGTCCGGGTATCAATCCAGGGGCGAAAAAACACGCACATCGTGCGCGTCTATGCGAATCAGGCACAATCTGCGCAGGATCCGCGCGATTCTCGGATGAAACGCTTCAGACAGCGTCCCCTCAGCCCGCCCCGAGCGACTCCCGGCGCTGCGCCTCATCCACCCAACGCTGGTTCGCCTCAGCGTCACCCAGCGCCGCGCAGATCTCCGCAACCCGCCAAGCGATGAACGCATTCCGCTCATCCAACCCCGCCGCCCGGATCATCGCTTCCAGCCCCTCCTCGTTCCTCCCGAGCTGGATCAGGATCGTCGCGTAGTCCACACTCAGCACCGGGTATTCCGGGTGCGCCCGCGCGAGCGACTCGTAACGCTCGAGCCCGAAATCGAAGGACTCCGTGTGCTGATAGTTCAGCCCCACCCGGACCATGAGCACCAGGATCCCCTGCTTGTCGAACGGGCTCTCAAGATCCTCAAGCGCGAGCTTGAGCATCTCGAACCCACGATCCGTCTGACCCGAATCCGCAAGCAGCGCCGCCGCCCGGCGCTGCGCCGTCGCCCGATCCGCGCCATCCATCGTCAGCGCGTGCTCCACCCGCTCGAGCCCCAACTCACGCTCCTGTCTCCACACCGCGAACTCCGCCGCGCTCAGCCAATGGCTCACGTTCGCATCAGGGTGCGCGACCGTCAACGCCGCATGCTTCTCGACCAGCTCGCGCTGACCGATCCCATACGCCGCAAACGCGATCTGGGTGTGCTGGACCGGCGCTTCGTGCGCCTCCTCATCGATCAACGCCCCCGCCTCCCCGAGCAGACGCGCCGCGCGGTTCGACTCCCCGATGAACCCCGCGTACGAAGCCTGCGCGAGCAACCAACCGAACTCGTCCTCCTCCGGACGCGCCTCCCACATCGATTCCGCACGCTCGATCTCACCCCGGCTCGCATACCCCTTCGCGACCTCCGCACGGACCAGGTGCAGATGGGGCTGCGCCTCCAGCGCCATCGTGTTGTTCTCCATGAGCGTGTCCGCGTCGCTCGACAGACTCATCGCGATCTTCCCACGACGGATCACCAGATCGCTCGTTGGGTTCGCGTGACGGATCACGAACCCCAGCTCGTCCACCGCCTTCTCACGCTCCCCCAGCATCGTGTAGAAGTACGACAACCGGATCCGCTGCTCCGCGTTGAGCGACCAACCCATCCCCCCACGATCGAGCGAATCCACGGACTCATAGAACTCGACGGCCTTCCGCGCCGTCTCCTGGAGCTTCTCGCTGGGGATGAAGTCCGGGCGCAGCAACGTATCCGCCGGAACCTCCATCGAAGCAAACGCCATATCCCCGCGCCAGCGCCCCACCTTCGCGTTCGTGGACCACGCGCCGATCGCAACAAGCCCGAGCACCGAACACACCAGCGCATACCCCAAGGGCTTGATCCGCCCCTTCGCTTTCAGCTTCATCGAATGGATCCGCACGTCTTTCCTCCGCACCAGCCACCACGCGCTCACACACAGCATCGTCCCGACGGCCGCCAATCCCCCCGCGAGCAGCATCGGGACCTGATCAAGAAACCCGCGCGTCGCATAAAACAACCACAGGAACACCAACGCCGCAGCGATCTCCTCACCCATCGATAGGTCGTACCGACGCTTCGCTTTCACCTTCGCCGCGTTCGCCCCCTCGGAGTCACGCGCCTTCGCGAAAATCGCTGGACGACCCACCCCAACCCGGAGCGCGTCGTTCGGGCACGCCGACACACAGTCGAGCGTCTTCATACACCCCTGATCGATCACCATCCCGAAGTTCGCAACCTCTTCATGCACGCGCACGTTCGACGTGCACGCGCTCGTGCAGTGCGCACACCCCTCGCACGAATCGTTCACGATGATCCGGGTCGGCGACACCTTGTCCAACGGCGCAAAGAACCCCCCGTACGGACACCCGTACGTACAGAACGCTTTCGCCCCCAGAAAGTACACCGTCGCGAACCCGCAGATCAGCAGGAACGGGATCGCGATGTACCACGCCGGGAACGTCGCCCAGTAGTCCGACACGATCAGCTCGCTCCGGAGCACGATCGACTCGTTCACGGGTTTGAGCCACACCGGCCAAGCGACCCCGTTCGACTCCAGCACCGGCCTGAGCACCAACCGCTTGAACGTCGGCCACACAAACATGTACAGCGCCAACACCAGCGGGAAGAACACCAACAACCTCGAACGGAACGGCTTCGGGCGCACCCCCATCCGCGCCATCACCACCGCGCACAGGTCCTGCATCGCCACCATATGGCACAACCACCCACAGAAGAACCGACCGAACACCGCCGTGGACAAAAGCGCCACCCCGAACATGATCGCCCCCGCGTTCACCACCCCCACCTCGAGCGTCTCCATCGACTCCGAGGGCTCTACAGGGGAGATCGTCATCCCCACGATCAGCCACTGAACGATGTGCACGATCATGAAGACATGGACAAGGATCAGCACCCCCGTCCGCCACCGCGCCGCTCGGGTCTGCCCCATTTTCGGAGCGCGACGACCCCCATCAACGACCTTCAACGCCACAGTCCGGGGTGTCTCCGCCATGTCCCAACTCTAGCGTCAAGACCCCTTTGCGAGCACCCGAATATAGAGATCACCCGTCCCCGCCCTACCCTTGAGGTTCCATGAGCGACACCGATACCACATCTCGGACCTTGGACACCAACTGGAACCCGGGTTCCTGGCGCGACGTCCCCTTCGACGCGCCCTTCGCGTACACCGATCCTTCCGCGCTCCAAGCCGCGCGCACCAGACTCGCCGAGTTCCCCCCGCTCGTCACCTCCTGGGAGATCGAACGACTCAAAGCCCAGATCGCGCAAGCCCAGCGCGGGGAGCGCTTCATCCTCCAGGGAGGAGACTGCGCCGAAACCCTCGACGAGTGCCAGCCCGCGCCCATCGCGAACAAACTCAAGATCCTCCTCCAGATGTCCCTCGTCCTCATCCACGGGCTCCGCACCCCCGTCACGCGCGTCGGGCGCTTCGCCGGGCAATACGCAAAGCCCCGCTCCTCCCCCACCGAGTCCGCCGACCACAACGGATCCGTCTGCGAACTCCCCAGCTACTTCGGGGACCTCGTCAACCGCGCCCCCTTCACCCCCGAACACCGCGCACCCGACCCCAACCTCATGGTCGAAGGATACAAACACGCCTCCATGACCCTCAACTTCATCCGCTCCCTCCTCGACGGCGGGTTCGCCGACCTCCACCACCCCGAATACTGGGATCTCTCCTTCTTCCACAACGCCGACCTCTCCGACGCGCGCCGCGCCCAGTACGAGATGATGTCCCGAACCCTCGCTGACGGGCTCTCCTTCATGGAGAACCTCGGGGAACAGAAAGTCCACGAGTCCACGCGCGTGGACTTCTACACCTCCCACGAAGGGCTCAACCTCCACTACGAAGAAGCACAGACCCGGACCGTCCCCCGGCGCACGGGCTACTACGACCTCACCACACACCTCCCCTGGATCGGACAACGCAACCGCCAGCTCGACGGCCCCCACATCGAGTTCTTCAAAGGCATCCAGAACCCCATCGGGGTCAAGATCGGTCCCCCCATCAACGGGGACGAACTCATCAGCATCCTCGATGCGCTCAACCCCACGAACGAAGAGGGCAAAATCGTCCTCATCACGCGCATGGGGGTCAGCAACGTCCAAGCGAACATGCCCGGGCTCCTCGCGCGCGTGAAGTCCGAAGGACGAAACGTCCTCTGGATGTCCGACCCCATGCACGGCAACGGCATCAAAACCAGCTCCGGGATCAAAACCCGCAACTTCAACGACATCCTCTCCGAACTCGAACAGGTCGTGGACGCGCACCACGAAGCCGGAACCATCCTCGGCGGGGTCCACTTCGAACTCACCGGAGAAGACGTCACCGAATGCGTCGGAGGCGCCGCCGGGATCACCGAAGACGACCTCACCCGAAACTACGCCACCCTCTGCGACCCGAGACTCAACTACCAACAGTCCCTCGAACTCGCCTTCCTCCTCGCCGGCGCAATGAGCAAGCGCTGATGCGATTCTTCACTGCGCATTGGTGGTTTGTTGAGAGTCCAGACCTGAGTTCGAGCAACCCGGCAGTCGTTTTTGATGAATACGCTGCACACCTAGATCAAATCCGTGGGCATTTGAAGGGTGTCCCCAGCTTCGTGCTGGATTCATGCGGGTTGCACGATGATGGATTCGAGTCGATTCATATTGACAAGGATGTCGTGACAATCATCCTGAGTGAAGTTGATGACGGACACCCCCGCGCTCTGAGAGTAAGCGGTGTGCGACGAGCTGTTGTCGAGAACTGGGATACGGAAGAAGAACAAGATCCCCGACACATGTACGCCAATGGCGACGACGTCGGGTATCACGAACTTGATCTCGATCTCGAAAGAAACGCCTTGGTCTATTCGATGATCACTCGGTCCGGGACCGAAATCGAGCTTGCCGGATACCTCGACACAATCCGGTTCGAGCTGATTGATCCATTACCAACTGAACAGTGAGACATGGTCCATGCGATGATGATATCAATCTCGCCTTCCTCCTCGCCGGCGCGATGAGCAAGCGCTGATCCACACCGACCGTACCAAGCACGAAAAATGAAAGAGCCACGCGGCCGGGGTCCGCCGCGTGGCTCACGCTCGTTCTCCCGTCAGACCCTCAGCTCGCACACGTGCGGGTCCGCCCCGGGAGAACCCAGGACGATCACGGGATCACGGGCAACCCGCGTACAGCGAGTTCACGAATGTGCTCACATCGAAGTAGTCCAGCACACCGTCGCCGTTGAAATCCACGCTCATATCGCCCATCCCGAACGCATCGGTGAACGCGCTCACATCGAGGAAGTCGAGCTCGCCGTCCCCGTTCAGATCAGGCAAGCACGCCGACCCGTTCCGGAACCGGGTGTTCGTCACACCCGTGTCTCGATCAACCTCCTGCCAGACCGCGTACACCCGATCACCGCTCGGATTCAGCCGGAGCTGGCTCTCGAACGCGCCCTTGTTGGGCTCCAGATCCACATCCACGTCGTCGAGCTTCACGACCGGCGCATAGGTCTCGCCGAAGTCGTCCGAGTGGGTCAGGAAGATGTTCAGATCGAGCGTCCCGACCGAAGCGTGTTCGTACTGGTTCACTTCGGTCCCCCAGGCAACCAGGAACGCGCCCGGGTTCACCGGGGTGTCCGGGTTCGGGCTGACCGGCGCGCCCACGATCCTGGGCTCACGCACATGCACCTTCTCGCTCGACGGGATGTTCGTCATGTTCTGGGCATCCGTCCACGTCTGCCCGCCGTCGTACGACCGACGGACGAAGAAGTTGTAGTTCTCGAGATCCGTGAACCGAGCAACAGCCCAGTCCGGTGTCCAGCTCCATCCGAACACCATGAAGTCGCCCCGGAGCATCCCACGATGGGCGCGCGCGTCCTCGAAGAAGTCATCCTCCGGATGCGCCCCGAGCCCCATCGACGAGCTCAGATTCATCCCGAGCGCGTTGTTGAACGCGTTCTCGCGCGTCGTCGCGTCCGGGTCGATCGGGGGATTCAGATCCTCAGGCCGGAACCCCGTCGATCCCGGATCACCCGGATCGACCGAGCCGACCCGACACATGATGTCGGAAGGCCCACCACGGTCGTACGCGCCCTCTTTCCAAACCCACACGATCCTCACATCGCTCTGGTTCTGGAACGGCCCGGGCTGCGTCACGAACCGGACCCGGCGCGCATTCTCATCGGGCTGCGAAAGGATCCACCCGACACCCTCCGTCACATCCGGCGCACTGTCGTCAAACGCCGAGAACGTGTGGTACCGGATGTACTTGCCCGTGTCCGCGCCCTGGAGACCCTTCGTCTCCTCATACGCAACGATCGCCGTCGTCCCGAACAAGAACGAGTTCGCACGCGCCGCGCCCTCACGACCCGACTCGTACCCGTCGTTGTCCGTCATGGTGAAGTTGTTCGTCACACGCCGACCTTCGGGGAACGGCGCACCCGACGAGAACGCACTCGTACGCAGCGCCGTGTACCAGATGTCGGTCCCGTTGTTCACGTTCGCGCCGGAACCGCCCTCACCCGGGCCCTCCGCGTCACCGGGCTGGAGACCCTTCGGATCCTCCTGCCAGGTCACGAGGAACCCCGCGCTCGACGCTTTCACGACGTCCTGTTTCGCGTCGCGTTCACCGTTCGAGAGCATCTCGGGCTCGCTCCACGTCACACCCCCATCCGACGAACGCACACAGTACGTCGCGGCATAAGGCACTTCCGTGAACCCGAACTCGGGGTACGTCACCGTCCGCTGCGCCCCACCCGGCGCGTACGAATCAACCCAACTGATCAGCACGTTCTTCCCGTTGTTGATCACGTTGGGCTTCTGCGAATCGCCGAAGTACGGGAGCTCGGGGGTGAGCGGATCCCCGTCGTGATCCGCGCTGATCGACGACAGGTTCGCCGTGTTCGAAACATTCACCGGCACCGACCACGTCGTGCCCCCGTCCGTCGAGCGGGTCACGAACAGATCACGCGCCGCGCGCACGCTCCCCGTGTACCCCCACACGTCAGGCCCCTGCGCATCGCCGTACACACTCAGCAACACGACCTCGAATCCCCCCACCCCGTCGGGGTACTCGAGCCGAACAATCTTGCCCTTGTTCGCGTCCTCCCCGTCGAAGCCCGCAGCAGGCATACCCGATAGATCGAACGATTCGTTCAACCGGTACTCAGTCGGCGAAGCCAGCGCGACCGTCGATCCCGCAAGCAGCGCGAACATCCAAGCGTGTTCCATTCTCATCGTGTCTTCCCCTTTCTGAGGGTCCCCGTGGAGCTGCCCGCCAGCCGGGCCCCCCACGCCCTCACCCAACACTAGCCCCGGAAGAACATAAGAACCAAAAAGAAGACAAAGAAATCCAAAATTGGGGAAATTGTACTACGCAAACAAAAAGCTATGAAACCACGAACCCCGGAACCCACCCCGCAGCGCCGCGGATACACGCTGAAACCAAGGCCCTCACCACCCTCGGATCGATCGGATCACATCCGGCACCGCCCGCTTCCACGAATCCAGCGCCTCCGCTTTGTCGGACTCGAGCCCGCACTCCGGACAGCGCCGAACCTCCGTCTTCCCGTTGAACGGATGAAGCCGGAACACACAGTTCGGACAAGGCACCCACTCCTCATCCCCGATCGCGCGTCTCACCTCGCGCTTGAGCCGATACATGATCCAGATCTCGATCATGAAGAGCGCCATCCCGAGCCCGAACAACACGTTCCCGGGTGTCGTCCCCAAGTCGAACACCAGCAACCCCACCATCATGCACCCCGTCGCGATCGTCGCGAGCGGCGCGAGATACACCTTCCGCGCCCGCGCAAACGCACGAGGCATCCCACCCCGGTCATACGGGCTCCCCTCCCGACCGCATTCAGCCACGACGATCCGCCGCGCGAACATACCGCGCATACATCGCCTCAAGCGACGACGGGATCACCCGGATCCCCCCCACACTCGTGATGAAGTTCGTGTCCCCGCCCCACCTCGGGATCACGTGCACATGCAGATGGCTCGGGACCCCAGCGCCCCCCGCGCGCCCCATGTTGATCCCCACGTTCATCCCCTGGGGCTCCAGCGCCGCACGCGCCAACTCCACCGCGCGATCCACCAAGCCCCACAGGTGCGCGCGCTGCTCGGGCTCGTAATCCAACAGCCCCGGGCGCGCCTCCCCCAGCGCGATCAACAAATGCCCGTTCGCATACGGGTACCGATTCAGCAGGATCATTCCCATCTCGGAACGCTCGATCACATGGTTCCGCGCATCGTGCTCCGGCGCTCTCCAGTAGTCGAGCAGGAACGACCCCGACTGTGCCCCGTTCTCGGACGAACCCCCACCCGACTTCTCGGACTCCGAAACCGGGGCCTCCTCGTCACCAAGCGACTCAATATACGCCAAACGCCAAGGCGCCCACAGCGCATCCGCGCCAGACCCTACACCTTCACCCTCGGATCCGAGAACTCCCATACCACGAGTGTACCCATCCAAGGGATCCGCCGATCCGCTCCCCATGACCACCCTCACGGTCCAAGACGCCATGACCGCCCCCGTCGAATCCATCACCATGGACCACGCCGTCCATGAGATCCGCGACATCTTCGAACGCGCCCACTACCACCACCTCGTCGTCACCGACAAGGACGGCACATGCGTCGGCGTCATCTCCGATCGGGACCTCCTGAAAAACCTTTCCCCCTTCGTCGGGAAGATGGCCGAACGCTCCGCCGATCTCGCCACACTCGACCGACGCGCCCACCAGATCATGACCCGACAACTCGTCGCCGCCCGTCCCAGCACCACCCTCAGAGACGCCGCCCGGATCATGATCGACCACAAGGTCTCCTGCCTCCCCGTCCTCGACGCGCACAAGAACTGCATCGGGATCCTCACCCTCAGGGATGTCGCCCGGATGATGATCCGCGCCCTCGACCACGCCAGCGCCTCACGCGCCGCCTGATCGCATACCCACCCACCCAGAACACAAATCGCGCAAGCCGTACTGAAACAACTGTTTAGAGCATTGAGTTATCGGACTCAGCCCATTGGGTCCGAAAATCCGACCAATTCGCTGGCTCAACCCCCAATCCGTGGCACCTTTCCACTGGGTAGGACACCGGCGCTTCGCCGGGTCGGGAGCAAACGCTCCGAGAGATGTGTGAAACGCCCCTGGAGCGCCAGGGGCGTTTCATTTTTGACCCCCTCGTCGCCCTCACCCACCGGCCTTCGCCAACGCCTCCTCGTACACCCCCTCCAGCGCCCCCACCATCGCCGCCGTCGCAAACCACGCCGCGCACCGAGCCCGCCCGCGCTCCGCGCTCGCGCGTCGTTCGTCCCCGTGCTCGATCATCCAGCGCACCGCATCCCCCAGCGCCCCCGTGTCCCCCACCGGGAACAAACACCCCGTCCCCCCATCAGCATCCACCCGCGCATCCGTGATCACCTCCGGCGTCCCATCCGTATCCGACGCGCACACCGGAACCCCGCACAACAACGCCTGAGGCACCGTCCTCGGCAGCCCCTCTCGATAACTCGGATGCACAAGCAAGTCCATCGCGCGCATCATCGCCCCCACCCGATGCTGCACCACCAACCCCGTGTGCAACACCTGCTTCTCAAGCCCCATCGCGCGCACCCGTTCCATCAGCCGATCCGTCCACCACCCATCCCCCACCCACAGCAGCTTCAGCCTCGGGTCATTCTTCAGATCCGCCTCGAGCCCATCGAGGATGTCGTCGTGCCCCTTGTGCTGCGCCAAGCGTGCCACCGTCCCGATCACGAAGTCCTCATCCCCGAACCCCAGCGCCGCGCGCATCGAATCCCGATCCTCCCCCGGAGCCGCATTCAAAAACCGCTCCGTCTCCATCCCCGAGCGCACCGTCACATACTGCTCGTCCTTCCCGATCCCCCGCGCGAGAAACTGATCCGTCATCGCGTCCGCAACGCTCACGATCGTGTGACAGCGCTTCGCCGCGAACCGCTCCGCAACCGTGTACACCCCGTTCTTCACGCGCGTCTTCGTCCTCGACACCACCCCACCCTCCACCGGCATAAACGGAGGCCCATGGATCGTGTGCACCACCCCGATCGGTTTCCCCAATCGCTTCATCGCAACCCAAGCGGCCCATCGCCCCAGGATCCCCGCCTTCGACGAGTGCGTGTGCACGATGTCGGGGCGCACCTCATCGATCAATCGCTTCAGATCCCGATGAAAGCAGAAGTGGTCCTTCACCGGATGGATCTCACGCACCAGATTCGGGAGCTCATGACACCCGATCGATCGCCCATCCCCCGTCCGGAACGACTCCGCCCGCTCCAGCAGCGACCCCTCCGGCCCAAAGATCGGCCCAAAAGCCAAGTGCACCTCGTGCCCAAGCTCCGCCTGACCCTCGCACGACAACACCGTGTTCTCCTGAGACCCCCCAAGGATCAACCGGGTCGAGATGTGCAAAATCGTCCGCGCCATGAGCCGAGTGTATCGCCCTTGAAGCGCATCTCTTGAACCACCCATCGCATTCCAGTAGCGTGGTTCTACCCAGATCCGCCCGATCGCTCAGGAGAGATGGAATGCGCATCCACCCGGTTCTCACCACAATCCTCGTCTTCGCGCTCCTCGTCCCGAGCGCCCGAGCCCAGCTCGCGCCCACCGCGCTCACCTACCAAGGGACGCTCAACGAGAACGGCGCCCCGGCCGACGGCGCCTTCCCCATGACCTTCCGCCTCTTCAACAACCAATCCTCCGGCTCCCAGGTCGGACCCACCCTCGCCTTCCCGACCGTCCTCGTCGAGCAGGGACTCTTCGACCAGCGCCTCGACTTCGGCGCCATCGACTCCGGCACCACCCCCCTCTACCTCGAAGTCGAAGTCAACGGCTTCACCATGTCGCCGCGCACCCCCATCGCCGCCTCCCCCTACGCGCTCCAGACCCGAGGGATCCACGTAGACAACACGGGCAACATAGGGGTCGGGACCACCACCCCCAGCGCCGACCTCGACATCCAGCGCCCCGGCGCAACCCTCGCACTCGATTCAACAAACATCAGCGCCCCGCGCCTCACATTCCAGGGCAACGACGCCTCCCCCTTCTCCGGAAACTACGCCGCCATCGACTTCCTCAATCCCCAGGGCGCGATGAACTTCGCGTTCACCCACGGCAACGCCTTCGGGTCACCCCTCTTCCGCTTCCTCTCACCCAGCAACCCGAGCGGGCTCCTCATCATCGACGAATCCGGTTCCATCGGGATCGCAGACATCCCCAGCGCCGCGCGCGTCCACATCGCCGATACCGATATCGGAAACTTCACCGACGCGCTCCTCAACGACACCATGGTCCTCGAAGACTCCGACACCGTCCTCGGGCTCTACAGCTCCAACTCCGGAAGCTACGGATCCGCCATCAGCTTCGCCGAGATCATCGACGACGAACTCACCGACAAATGGGGACTCGTCCGACTCACCTCAAGCGCCCCCCGACCCGAACTCCGGGTCACCTTCGGCCCAAACCCCAACTACGCCCAAAACCCCCTCGCCGTCGCCTTCATCCCCGGAGGACTCGCCTTCCCCGACGGCTCCGTCCAGACCAGCGCCGTCGGCGCACGCGCCTCACGCGCCTTCGGAGGCGACATCTCCTTCATCCCCGTCATCACCGACCGATTCATCGGCCCGCTCGCGCAGGTCGAGATCACACGCGAAGGACAACAAGTCGTCGTCCTGGGCTCCATCTCACTCCAGAGCCTCGAAGGCGAAGCCCTCGTCAGCATCGCCTACCGACCCCGAGGACAAGTCTCCCCCATCACCCACGTCCTCCCCACCACCGGAGTCCGGACCACGGGCACCGAACTCGTCATCACCCCCGTCAACGGGCTCATCGTCGACATACCCGTCGGCTCATGGGATGTCGGGATCTTCGTGCGCGAACCCAACGAAGAAGACGCAAACGCCTTCCACCGAGAAGTCTCCGTCATCGCGATCGTCGTGGACTGATCCCCCGATCAACCCTTCACCAACTCATACAACACACACCGCACCCCGTAATACACATCCGTCTCCCCCACCTCCACAAACCCCGTCTTCTCCAGCACCCGTCTCGATCCCACATTCTCCGGATACGTGACGGCCACCAACCGCCCAAACCCAAGCGCCCCCCACCCACGCGCCGCGCTCGCACGCGCCACCTCCGTCGCATATCCCTTCCCCCAGTGCGCTCTCCCGAGCCGATACCCCAGCTCGATCTCCTTCCCGTTGAACTCGATCGGGACCAACCCCCCCTGACCGATCACCGCCCTCGACGCCCGCTCCACGATCGTGTAGAACGCGCACCCCGTATCCGCAAACGTATCGATCGCGCGCTCGATCCTCGAACGCACCTTCACATCATCCCAGGGCTCCCCCCCACCGATGTACTTCATCGTCTCCGGATCCGACCACAGCGCCACCAAGGGTTCCACGTCCCCGATCACCGGCGCACACAGATCCAACCGCGCCGTCGAAGCAACAACCTCACGATTCATCGATCACCTCTCCGCATTCCGGACACGTTCCCGATCCAAGCCCCTCGAGCGCATACCCACACCCCGCGCACGCGCCGACCAGCGCCCTCCGCCGCCGACCCCCCACCATCACAACCCCACTCCCGATCACCAGCACCACCCCCACACACGACATCGGCCCATTGAACTGCCGATAGCTGTACACCCCCCGCTGCCCATGGCTGATATACCTGGGCGGCTCAACCAGCGATGTCCGCACATACCCCCAGAACCCAACCCCCCGCGCCCTGGGCATCCAGATCACCGCCGACCGAACCCGCGCCGGATCCGCGTTGGGCTGCACCCCGAACAGCGCATCCACCCGCGCCGCATTGAACGTCACCTGGAACGTCACCGTCCGACCATCCACCCCACCCCTCGGCGCTGTGTCCTTCCGGTAGTCATACCCAAACGTCACCCAGCACGACACCAGCGCCCCCACAACAACAACGGCCGTCGCGCAGTGCAGCGCCCACACCAACACCCCCCGAGCTCGTCGACGGCGCTTACCCATCGGACCCGGCCCCACACTCCGGACACACCGACCCCTCAATCCCATCAAGCGAGTACCCGCAAGAACAACAATGGACACCACGCATCCGTCGTTGTCTCAGAAAGCGACATGCCGCAACGAATCCACTCAATGCGAATAAAGCTGCCACGCAATATGAGAGTGGAAGATTCACTTGGATGTACCGTGTTACTCCAGGCTGCGTGTATCGAAAGATCCGAGGCCTGTGCCAAAGAGAACCCGCAACTGATTTGCCGGGCATCATCCGATCAGAGTGGAACACTCCATAAATCTTGAATTCCGTCGATGGACGCTCGAATGTTTGTTGACTGCTATAAAGCGCATCGAACCGCGTTGCTTCGACAAAGACTGCGATATCAACACGTCGTGGATTTGGTGGCGCAGAGTGCTCCTGGTATCCGTATCCAATATCCACCCAGCACGAGCAGATGACAAGTCCGGTCACAAAGACTGTCGATCCGTAGAGAACGCCAACAGCGACTTGTCGGATCTTGGATCTGCGCTTACCCATACCGAATCCACTCCAACCGCAGCCCCTGCGGCGGAAGCGTCGGCCCACCATTCGCCGTCCGATCCGCCGCCGCGATGATCCCCGGGATCTCCCCCGGCGCAATCTTCCCGCGCCCCACCTCCATCAAGGTCCCGCTCAGGATCCGCACCATGTTGTACAAAAACCCGTTCCCCGACACCCGGATCCTCAGCGTTGACCCGTCCGCACTCGCATCACACCCCCCATCCACCCGCTCCACCGAACACCCCGTGATCGTCCGAACCGTCGTCTTGCGCCCGTGATTGATCTGCGCGAAGCTCGCAAAGTCGTGCTCCCCCACAAGGTGCTTCGCCGCTTCGTCCATCGCATCTGCATCCAGGTCGTACCACGTGTGGAACACATACCTCCGTCCAAACAGCGGCCGCACCGACCCGCTCGCAATCAAGTACGTGTACTCCTTCTCCACAGCCCCCCCGATGGGCTCGAAGCCGATCGGAACAACCTCCGCGCTCCGCACCAAAACATCCCTCGGGAGCTTCGCGTTGATCGCGCGCACCAACGTCTCCGTCCCCCGATCCCGCGGCCACCCCACACCCCTGTCCGGATCCGGAACACTCGTAAACGCCGCCACCTGACCCAGCGCATGTACCCCCGAGTCCGTGCGCGATGCGCCGTTCACCAGCACCTCCTCGCGCACCGCGTCCCGAACCGCTTGCTCCAAAACCTCCTGCACCGTGCGCAGCTTCACCCGTTTGGGCAAACCATCCGCGCCCAGTTCCCCCGAAGGATCCGGGGGCTCCTGCTTCTGCCACCCGACGAAGTCCGTCCCGTCATACGCAACCACCAGCTTGTACCGAACCCCCACGCGCTCTGCACACCCCCCGTCCCCCGACTCATGCGCACCGCCACCCACCACGTCACTCAGCATCACGTTTGGACGACTCACCCAACCCCGAGTCGAAACCCGAGATGACCGTCGGCGCATTGTTGTTCTTCGGAGCCCCACCCCCGTGCCCGAACTTCTTGTACTCCTCGTCGGCCCAGATGTCCCCGAGCTTCCACCACACAATGGTGAACGCAACGAGAAACGCCGTCAGCAACAGAGCACCAAGAGTCCACAAAAGCATGACGGATTCTAGGAAGGGTCAACAGACCCGGATCAGAGCTCGACCATCACCATGTCGCTCTCGACCTTCGCCGACTCCGGAGCCACCTTGAGCCCGCCGAAGTACTCGGATAGCGAGCCCATCGAAGCCCGGACCACCGCAGGGTCGTAGAGCTCGCCGCGCGGGAGACTCACCGAGTCCGAACCCTCCGCGACCTGACCGGGCTGGTCGTCCACGATCATCGCACCGAAAGCAGGGGGATGCTCATCGAGCGACCCACCCCGCGCGAGCTCAAGCAGATCGTTCCCGATCTGACCCTCGCTCTTGGACATGAACTGCGTCGGGATCGACTGGTCGAAGTGCTGAACCACCCCGTCCACGTTCTCGAACGACCCCGATTTCTCAGCGAACGTCGCGCTCGGGAGCACCACGTCAGCCATCTCGACCAAACGAGAGTTCAGCGTATCGATCAACACCAGGTCCGCGTCCGAGATCGCCTGCGCGATCCGATCCGAGGCCCAGTCGCTCGGATAGTTCCCCGTCAGCACAACAGCGCCAAGCTGGGGCGCGGCGCTCATGAACGCATCGAAGTCCCCCGAGTACGCGCCGCTCGCTTCCAGCGCACGCTTCACACCCCGCGCGTTCGGCGCCTTCTCCGCGCGCATCACGAACTTCCCGCTCGGCGCGCTCGGGTTCGGGAACGCCCGATCCTCCCCGTCCATCGGGACCGGACCCAGGTACACCCGGATCGACCCGTCAACCTCGCGCAGCGCCGTCGTCAGCGCGAACGCCTCCTCCGTCGTCAGCATCGGGGACACCACCAGCGCGCTCGATTTCCCCGTCGCGCTCGAGTCCTTGAGAGTCTTGATCGCTTGGTTCAGCGCCCGGGTCCACGACGACTCCACCAGCACCCCGTGCTCACGGCGCTGGGGCGCGCGGAGACGATCCTCCGAATGGACGAACTTCCACCCGTACCGAACCTCGTCCGTGATCCACCACGAGTTGATGTCCATGTTCGTGCGCGGCTTGAACCGGTACACCTTCCCCTTGTTGTGCTCGATCCAGATGTTGTCCCCGCTGGCCGTGATCGGATCGATCCCCGGCGTCTTCTTCAGGAACCACACGCGCTGGGTGAACAGGAAGTCCTTGTCCAAAAGCGCCCCCACCGGACACAGATCGATCACGTTGCTCGCAAGCGGGTTATCAAGCGGCTCACCCGGGAACACATCGATCTGCGACTGGTTCCCCCGACCATCGATCATCAGCTCACCCGTCCCCGGAACCTCCTGAGAGAACCGCACACAGCGAGTGCACAGGATGCACCGATCCGAGTAGATGAACACGTTCTTCCCAAGATCCTTCTTGGGCTGCTTCACCTTCTGATCCGTGAATCGCGAGTGCCCCCGACCGTACCGGTACGAGTAATCCTGGAGCGTGCATTCACCGGCCTGATCGCAGATCGGGCAGTCCATCGGGTGGTTGATGAGCAGAAACTCCATCACCGCCTTCTGGTTCGCAACCGCCTTCTCGCTCTCCGTCGTGACGACCATCCCCTCAGCGGCGTCCGTCGAACACGTCGGGAGCAGCTTCCCCCCCATCATGGGCTCGAGCGCGTTGTCGTTCCGGGGGTTCGGCGCGGAGATCTGCGCCAGACAGATCCGACACTGTGCCGGAACACTCAACCCCTTGTGGTAGCAGTACTGAGGGATCTCGATCCCGACCCGGTTCGCGACATCGAGGATCTTCTCCCCAGCCATGAACTCGCAGACCTGCCCATTGATCGTGATCGTGCCCATCCGGACCCTTTCGCGCGCGACAAAACCATCACCACCAGCGCCGACCGCCGGGTCAGCCACTTTAGCGCCACGATCCCCCCCACGACACATCAGGGCTCCCCATCCACCCCATCCACTTCCCCACCCGGCAGGGATTCCACCCCCGTATCAGGGACCGGGACCAGCTGACTCACATCGTTCGCGTCCACCAGATACGTCTGACCCAGCTCCCAGAACCGCGCCTCACCATGAAGCGCCTCCAGATCCGGATCCACCCTCCAGTACCCCGCCTCCATCACCCCCCCACCCTTCACACACCGCTCCCACCACCCCATCGCCGCCTCCACATCCCCCGCCAACGCCCAATAGCACGCAAGGTTGTACAGTTTCCGATTCGGATGAAACTCCGGAAGCCCCTCGATCCGCTCCGCCAGCTCCCGGAAGTTCGCCCGCGCATCATCCCCGAGCCCCAAAGCCCGCATCCCCCACCCACGCTGATACAGCTCCGCCTCCCCGC
>JALUWX010000106.1 GCA_027019265.1 Phycisphaerales bacterium | reverse complement strand
CGTGAGCCCCTCCCGGACCAACCGATCCGTGTGCGCGATCAGATCCACCCCATACTCCCCGGCCTCTTCCCCATGACCCGCAAGGTGGAGCGTCAGCACCGCGTACAACCGCGCCTGCACACTGTCCGGCGCATGACCCACCAAATCGACGGCCTGCGCCGACGCGCTCTCGAACTGCGCCTGCGCCATCTTCAGCCGGATCGAACGGATCGAACGAGCCACATTCGGCCCCGCATTGATCGCCGCCGCCCTCGGAGACCGCGTGGTATCCAGCGGCGCAAACCCCACCACGTAGAGAAACGCCACCACCGACAGGATCAACGACACCAGAATCACCCCCCGGATCATCTCACGCATCCAACCATCCTCCTCCCCCCCCGAGCCGCCGCTGACCATCCCGACCGATCCATCACCATCTCCCGATCGACCTACCCTACCACGTATGGGTCAGAAGAAGCCAGCAACCGTCAAATCCGTCCAGCCCCCGAAGGGCACGCGCGACCTCTACCCCGAGGACGCCCTCCGCCGCCGCTACATCACCCAGACCTGGCGCGACGCAGCAATCCGCTGCGGCTTCGACGAAATCGAAGGCCCAACCCTCGAATCCTCAGACCTCTATTCGATCAAATCCGGCGAAGGGATCCTCTCCGAACTCTTCCAGGTCTACTCGGGCAAATCCGACAAGGAAATCGAACAGGTCCAACAGACCGGCCGAGCCCCCTACGCCATGCGCCCCGAGTTCACCCCCACCCTCGCCCGCATGTACGCCGCCCACGCAAAGCAACTCCCCAAACCCTGCAAATGGTTCACCGCCGGCCCCTACTTCCGAGCCGAACGACCCCAACGAGGCCGCCTCCGCGAGTTCCTCCAATGGAACGTCGATGCCATCGGGCTCCCCTCCGAAGACGACACCCCAGCAGCACGCGCTCAGATGGATTCCGAAACCATCGAGTGCTGTGTCCGCCTCCTCGAATCCCTCGGGCTCACCACCACCAACCTGCGCATCAATATCAACGACCGTGAACTCATGCGCACCCACATCCAGTCCCTGGGTGTCACCGACGAACAGCTCGAACACGCCTACACCCTCCTCGACAAGCGCGAGAAGCTCCCCAAGGACGCGCTCGAGAAGCAGGGCGTCGAACTCGCGCTCCCCGAACGCTTCATCGCGTTCCTTACCGGATCAGACGAAGACTCCATCAGCGCCGACGCGCTCACCCTCCTCGATGACCCGTCCATGACCACCATGCGCGACTGGTCCGACTTCGACTCCTCCATCGTCCGAGGCCTCGCCTACTACACCGGCACCGTCTTCGAAGCCATCGCCGACGGCGAACGCGCCGTCGCAGGAGGCGGCCGCTACGACAACCTCATCGAACTCATGGGAGGCCCACCCACCCCCGCTGTCGGGTTCGCCATGGGAGACGTCGTCCTCGCCAACCTCCTCGACGACCACAACCTCTTCCCCTCCGGCGCAGAACTGATGGATGCATGCTCGCGCCCCCAAGCCAACGTCCGACCCGACGCCTTCGTCGTCCCCAACGGCGACGAACCCAACGAGCCCCTCGCGCACCAACTCACCTCCCAACTGAGGCGCGGCGTCGAGTCCGAAGATTGGCTCACGCGCGAAGACCGCAAACCCTGGAACCCCGACCGATACAGCGTGAACCCCCTCCACGCGCGCATCACCTACAAGTCCACGCGCAACCTCAAAAAGCTCCGTGCGGATGCGGAGAAACAACACGCGCGCTTCCTCGTCGAGATCCACGCCCCCGACAAGGTCGAACTCACCGACATGGACCAGCGCGAATCCCTCACCTCCGATGTGGGTTCCTTCAACCTCGACCCCACCTCCCCCCACTACGTCGGACGCGCCATCGCGGAGCGCACCCGATGATCCTCCCCCTCACACTCAGCGCTCTCCTCACCCTCGGCGCGTGCACCACACAACCCGAATCCGAACCCACCCCCGAGCCCATCGAGCACCCCCAGCCCGAGTTCTCCACGCGCGACTCCAACCTCTTCGCCAACCCCTCCTTCGAAGACGACACCGAGAGCCCCTGGTTCAACTACGCCGAGCGCACCCCCAACTGGGCACCCTTCGCCATCACCGAGCCCGGCCACCGCTCCGACCACAGCGCCCTCCTCGACCTCGACTCCGACGACCCCGACCAGCCCACCGCGCGCATCATCCACGGCGTCATCCAGGAGTGCCCCGCACCCACCTTCCCGCGCTACATCTCCGGAACCTACCACATCGACCAATGGGAACGGGGAACCACCAACCAATACCTCCAGCTCGTCGTCATCGTCTGGAACGCGCGCACCAAACCCAAGGGCTTCAACCTCCCCAACTACCAGATCGCCGTCCCCTTAGCCGGGATCGCCAACCCCCCCTTCTCCATGCTCAACCGGAAGTTCGTCATGGGCGCGCCCCAGGAACCCACCACCGACGAATGGATCGAGTTCGAGTACGATCTCGAACAACTCTTCAACGACCAGTGGGGACTCACCCCGACCAACTACGACTACCTCCGGGTCTTCTTCGAAGTCCGCTACGACGGGCGCACCGAAGACGAACCCCGCGCCCTCGCGCACGTCCGCTTCGACGACCTCTATCTCGGCCCCGAATCCCGCGCCACCCCCGAAACCAACGACGAATCGCCCGATCCGACGGACTGAAACCCCGTCCGCACCCGATCCCCCGATTCAGTCATTTCAAAAAACTCTGAAATCCCACTGGACACCGCGCCCCCCACCCCGGACAATTGCGCGATGCCCAACCCCTCCTCCACCAACGCCCGGGACCACGCAAAGCTCATCCAAGCCCAGGACCAGTTCGTCGCAAGCTGGGGACGCATGGGCTCCGTCTGGGGCATCTCCCGCACCATGGCCGAAGTCCACGCCCTCCTCTACATCACGGGCGAGCCCATGTGCACCGACCAGATCATGGACCGACTCGGGGTCTCCCGAGGAAACGTCTCCATGTCCGTCCGCGCCCTCCTCGACTGGAGCGTCATCGAGAAAGTCCGCCTCCCCTCCGACCGCAAAGAGTACTACCAAGCCGAGCTCGACGTCTGGTCCATGCTCCGCGCCATCGCGCGCGAACGCATCAAGCGCGAAGTGGACCCCATGCTCGACGCGCTCGACGAGATCGCCCAGCTCGCGCCCGAAGTGAAATCCTCCGACACCCAGGAAGCCCGCGACCTCAAACAACGCATCGACGCCGTCCGAGAAGGCTTCGAACTCATCACCACCCTCACCCACAAGTTCGCCGGCCCCTCCGGCGCCGGGCTCAAAACCGCCGCCAAACTCCTCGCAAAGGCACCCGTCGGTTCCAAAAGACCCACGCGCACCCACAGCGCCAAGAAACGGACCAAAAAGAACGGCGGCCAAGCATGACCCGCGCCGCGCACACCCCCATCACGAGCGATGCGCGAACCCGCAACATCGGTTCCATCGAGATCCGATGGACCGTTACCCCCAGCGCCATCAACGCGCCCCGCGCGACCAAACACCCCCACATCACCCTGCGCATCGACCCACACGCACGCACCGCGATCGTCACCGATCCGAACACCGAACGCTGGCGCACCGAGTTCGATGACCTTCGCGTCCTCCGCACCAGCGCCTGTCTCCACATCCGGATCCCCGCCCTCCTCGAGCTCGTCCTCATCAACGACCCCGAGCACAACCACGACGAACCCGTCACCCCCCTCTACATCCGCACCGACATCCCCGAACGGATCGGTCTCGAAGGCGGCCGATACGACGCGCCGCGCGTCCGGATCGAAACCAATGACAACGACTAAAAAGAACAGGCGCGCCCCGAAGGACGCGCCCGCTTCAATCAATCTGATCACGGATCGATCAGGACTTGCGCAGCATCACCCACCCGATCACGCCCATCACGATCATCAGCACCGCGCCACCACCCATGACCATGTACAGCATGTTCTGATCGACCATCCCGAGCACGCTCGCAGAACCGCCGCTCATCCCAAGAATCATGACGGCCAGCGCGAGCAGCAACACCACAAACGCGCCCAGCGCGATCCCGCCGAACAACCCCGAAGCAGGACCGTCGTAGGGCTCACCCATCGCAACGCCCATGGGCATCGCGCCACCAGCAGCGGCCGGGGTGAAGTCGTTGTGCGATTCCTCAGCACCTTCAAACAACGCACCCGGCGTCGAAGCCCCCATCGCCGACTCACCGATCGCGCTCGCGCCAAGCGCCGAGGCGCTCACCTGAGACTCCCCACCCAGATCGTCGAGCAGGTTCCCACCCAGCGAAGTGTCGTCCGGCTCAAACGCCAGCTGAGACAACCCGGACCCCGAAGCGCCCGCGTCCATCCCGAACCCCGATCCCCCCATCGCCGGCATCCCAGCGCCACCCGACACCAACGTCTCCGCGTTCGCGTCAACGCCGTCCGCGTCTTCCGGATCGAAGATCGAAATCCCCGTCGCTTCACCCGACGACTCAAGACCGATCCCCATCGAACCACCACCCGATCCCGAAGACGAAAGCGAGATCGGCTCGATCCCGCCACCCGTATCCGCGAGCGTGATCTCGTCATCGCCGTCGTCGTCATCGCCGGCCAGCAGATCCACCTGATCCACCTTGAACATCAGGTTGTCACGATCACGAAACTCCTGGAGCTGACCGCTCTCGACGAGCCCCTGAACCTCGTCCGTGCTCATCCCGAGCTTCGCGGCCGCCTCGTCGAGCGTGTAGAACATCTTCGCCATGGATCGCGCTCCGTGTCCGTGTCATCAGTCTTCAGCACCAGGCCTCACCCAGCACCGATTCGATCGTCATCAACCCCAGCCATTCCGGGGCCACAACCATAGCGCCCAATTGGAGTTGGACCCAACCCACCCATCCGACCAGATCCAACCCCCGGTTCCGACGATCTCAGCCCTTGAACCGTGGTATCACCCCCCCTGAACCCAGCTCGATCAGGATCAGTCCAACGAACAACCCCACCCAAGGCAGCACCAGCGGCGGCACAAACAACGCGAGCGGACCAATCACAGGCACGAGCAGGGGATACAGCACCCAGTAGCTCGAAATCATCAACACCAACATCGACACGATCACCCCGTTCACGATCGCCTGGAATCGCCGTCGATGACCAAGCCCCATCAGTACTAGATACACCAGCAGCGCCCCAGGCACGCGCACGACCCAGAACAAAGGGAGGAACTGCAGCGGCGTCGTAACAACCCCCCCCATCAATCGGAACATCAGCAACGATTCGATCGTGAAGAGCACGACCATCGTCAACACGCTCACGATCGTGATGAGCGCACAGTTATCCAGCAACCGCCGCCGGCGAGCCGCGCGATAGACCACCCCACACTCAGGACACGCCTCGTCCGGATCCCCGACCGGATACCAGCACTTCGGACACAGCAATGGGCGCGATCGACCCCTCATCCCCCACCCCCGATCACCCTCGTCACACTCACCCCGGCATACAACCCGGCCACCTCCTCCCGCCCCACCACCATCGGCGCATACGAGTTATTGATCGGCTGAATCCGGATCAGCTCCTCCCCACCCGACCCGCGCTCGAAATACACGCGCTTGAACGTATTCTCATGATCGGGCTCCAAACGGATAAAGCAATCCATCCCCGACACCACCGTCCGAGCCGGCGAAAACACCACGATGTCCCCCTCCCGATACTCGGGAGACATCGAGTCCCCCACCACCCGCGCCGCAAACGCATCCGGATCATCCAGATCCGGCGCGCGCACATACTCATCCGCGATCCGCGCGGGATACCCCAGATCCGTAAACGACCCCGGATACCCGGCCGTCACCTTGTTGATCAGCGGGATCTCCCTGGGCACCTCACGCACCCGCGCATCCCCCTCCACCGACTCACCCTGAGTTGATCCACCCGGTCCGCCCCCTTCAAACGCCCGAATCAGCCGCTCAAGCTCCCCCGATCGATGAAGCGCATCGATCGAAGCCCCCGGAGCACGAAGCGCCTGCGCCAGCTCCCGCGCATGCGCATCCCGCGCGCGCAACACCTCAAGATCCTCCCGAACCGACTCGGGTGTCCGCGCCAACCGCGCCGCATCCACAAGCTCGTTGTTCGTAAACCCAAGCGCCCGCTCAAGCTTCATCGCCAACTCATCGCTCGGCGCCGCCTTCACCCCGTTCTCGATCGCCGACAGATACGACTTCGCGCACTCCACCAACTGCGCGAGCTGCGCAAGCGTCAACCCCATCGCCTCACGACGCGCGCGCACCACATCCCCGAACCCCGCGCGCGGTGCATCACGATCATCTTCGAAAGGGCTGCTTGTCCGCATTCCCGAGCTGCTCCGCGCCCCCGAAGGACGCACCCGATGCGCATCCGTGCGCCACGATTGGGATCTGGTCGGTATCGACCGACCGGGTTTGTGCGAGAAAGACATCCTAGACCCCTGACAGGACCTTGCTATATGTTCACTAGCTAGTGTACCATTCCAAAACCTACGTTCACTACATTGTGAACACATATCTGTGGAATGTCAAGGGCTGATGACACAAAGGAGAGTTTTTCATGGCCGCACGCACCAATCACGCCGACTGGCTCGACCACGCTTCCTCCACCATCGACCTCCGCAAGTCCCGTGACCGAAACAACATGGACATCATCACCGCCCGCGCCGAACACCTCGTCTCCGACGAACGAGAATGCGTCCTCGCCATGTTCCGCGACGGCAAACCCGCCACCGACATCGCCCGACTCCGGAACGAACCCCCACGCGCCGTACGGAAAACCATCCGAAGAGCCGTCGCGCGGATCAACGACCCCGCCTTCATGTTCGTCGTCCGCGCCTCCCCGAGATGGTCACCCACCAAACGCCGAGTCGCGCACGCCATCTTCCGCGCCGGCCGATCCATCCGACAAGCCGCCGAGGAACTCAACCTCTCCGTCCACGAAGTCCGCCGACACCGCGACGCCATCCTCGCCCTCGTCGCGCAGGATACCCGCGCCTCCACATCCCCCACACCCAACCGGGAATGGCGCGCCTGATGCGCCCCATCGCGCCACCCAAACCCGTCCACACCCGCGCCTCGGTCTCCCCGAACTGCGCCCGAGCCGTCGCCGCCTTCGGGGTCGTCGCGCACCCCGACCCCAACACCACCTTCACCCCCCCCACACTCCCCATCGAAACCCTCAACCACATCCGATCCTCCACCCTCACCCTCATCACCGGACACTCGGGCTCCGGCAAATCCACCCTCCTCCGAACACTCCGAAAGCAATGCGCCCCCATCGCAACCTCTCCCCCCAAGCCCGACCTATCGCGCTGTCTCCTCGATCAGTTCAACCTCCCCCTCCACGACACCCTCGCGCTCCTCTCCCGAGTCGGGCTCGCCGAACCCCAACTCTGGCCCCTCCGGATCACCAACCTCTCCACCGGCCAACGCGCGCGCTTCGACCTCGCCCGCCAACTCACCCACGCGCAACCACACGAAACCATCATCCTCGACGAGTTCGGATCCACCCTCGACCGCGCCACCTGCGCCTCCATCGCCTCCCCCCTCAAACGACTCGCGCAGGAGCGCAACCTCAAACTGATCTGCGCCGGCGCGCACGAAGACCTCCCCCTCGTCCTCGACACCGACACCCTCATCGACGCGCCCTCGCGTACCATCATCCCGAACCAGTACACCCCCGAACTCATCACCATCGAGCCCGGAACCCGCGCCGACTACGACGCGCTCAAACACCACCACTACCGAACCCACGACCCGGCCAACATCGCCCACATCCTCCGCGCGACCCGGACCACCCACACCGCCCAAACCATCCTCGCCGGGGTTCTCGTCGTTGCCTACCCCACCCTCAACGCGCGATGGCGCACCCGCGCCTACCCCGGGCGCTACGACACCACAGACACCAAGCACAACGCGCACCGCCTCAACAACGAACTCCGCACACTCGCGCGCGTCATCGTCGAACCCCGATCCCGCGCCCTCGGGATCGCCTCCACACTCGTCCGCACCTACCTCGCACACCCCCTCACCCCCATCACCGAAGCGTTCGCCGCCATGGGCTCCGTCTCCCCCTTCCTCGCGCGAGCCGGGATGACCGAGTTCGGCCCACACCGCGCCCAGAGCGACCTCCGACTCCTCGACGCGCTCCACCACGAACACCTCACCCCCCTCGATCTCTTGAGCCCTTCAACCACCCTCCCCCCACTCCTCACACGAGAACTGCAGATCTGGGCGCGCTCCAAAAAGCACGACCCACACGATCCATCGCTCCGCGCCCACGCCGGAACGTCACTCATCGCGACCCCCCTCGCATACGCGCACACCGCGCACCCAACACCAAGGGGGGACCATGACGACCGACCACCAACCACCGCAGCCCGCGCCTGAACCCACGCGTGAGCATCTTCCCAGCGCCATCACCTTCTACACCACCGCGCTCCAGCGCCGGCACATCCTGCGCGCCCTCCGCGCCATCGACGACCGACGAACCCCCGCGCTCCTCGGCGCCCTGGGTCTCGAGCGCCTCGCCGATCAGGAGCCGCGCTCATGAACGACCCCATCGATCACCACACGAACGAAACCGTCCGCGCCCTCCTCGGGGACGCGCCCACCACCGACGCCGAGCTCGCGCACTGGATCCAGACCAACCTCCACATCAAGGTCCCCACCAAACCCATCATCGACGCCCACCACGCGCCCCTCGACTACCTCGCCCACGCCTTCTTCGAAGACCGACAACCCCGGGACTGCATCGTCTGGGCTAACCGAGGAGGCGGAAAGACCTACTACGCCGCCGTCGCCACCCTCCTCGACCTCCTCTACAAACCCGGGATCGAGATCCGCATCCTCGCCGGATCCCTCGACCAAGCCAAACGCATGCACACCCACCTCCGCGCCCTCCTCGCCATCGACCCCATCGACACCCTTATCGCCGGGCGCATCACCGAGCGCAAAATCACCCTCGTCAACAACGCCGTCGTCGAGCTCCTCGCACAGTCCCAGACCTCCGTCCGAGGAACCCGGGTCCAGAAACTCCGCTGCGACGAAGTCGAGCTCTTCGACGAACAGGTCTGGGAAGCGGCCCAGCTCACCATCCGAGAAACCACCATCGCAAACCAAACCATCCCCGGCTCCATCGAGTGCCTCTCCACCCTCCACGTCCCCTTCGGACTCATGCACAAACTCATCACCCACGCGCGCGAAACCTCCGAATCCACGCGCAAAGTCTTCCAATGGGGCGTCGTGGACATCCTCGACGAATGCGCCGACACCCACGAATGCACCACCTGCGCCCTCGAGCCCGACTGCGCCGGCCAAGCCAAGCAACGAGACAACCTCGGCCACACCCCCGGCCACATGACCATCCAGAACGCCATCAACCTCAAATCCCGCGTCGACCAATCCACCTGGGACTCGGAAATGCTCTGCAAACGCCCGCGCCGATCCGACTGCGTCCTCCCCGAGTTCGACCCCAACCTCCACATCGCCGACACCCTCCCCGACCGCGCGAACATCGCCTTCTCCATCGCCGGGATGGACCTCGGGATCCGCGCCCCCACCGTCGTCCTCTTCGCGCACGTGGACACCAACAACACCGTCTGGGTCGCGCACGAATACATCCGCGCCGGCGTCTCCCTCTCCGAACACATCGACCAGATCCGCGCCGCGCCCATCACCCCAACATGGATCGGGATCGACCCCGCCGCGCGCCAGCGCGGCCTCCAGACCGGGATCTCCGATTCCGCCGCCCTCCGCAAACAGGGCTTCACCATCAAGGACGCGCGCTACGCCATCCACGACGGGCTCACCCTCCTCCGGACACGTCTCAAACCCGCGCACGGCCAACCCACCCTCATGATCCACCGATCCTGCGCCGAGCTCATCCGCTGTCTCGAGTCCTACCACTACCCCAGGCACGACCCCTTCTCGACCACCCCCGAAAAAGACGGCTCAGACCACGCCGTGGACGCGCTCCGCTACATGATCCAGAACCTGGACAAACCCTACACCGCCACCGTGGACAACTACATGCACTAGCGAACAGGGCCGAGCCGCTCAGACACCGGGCATCGGCGCAAGCAACGGGATCAGCACCGTGATCACGAACGTGAACACCGCCGCCAGAATCGCCATCCCCCCCAGCACCTGGATGATGAACATGATCACTTCCTTGAAGTAATCCCCCATATCAGGGACACGCACCGCCTTGTACCCGATCCCGATGAACACCACCATCGGGATGATCAGCAGATACCACTGATCGTGCACCCCCAGCGCATCAACAAAAGGCGTATACCCGAGCACCATCACGAGCTCCCCCCGTCAGACTCCACCCCCAGCTTCTTGCTGATCTTCCGATACGGCGTCACGATCAACGCGTCCAGAAACACGATCACGTTCAGCATCCCCGCGAGCGTGCACGACAGCATCGCGATCTCGTTCAATCGCCCCAACCCCGGAACATTCGGAGGCCCCATCCCCTGATCCATCTGCGCCGGGCTCAGCTGCTCCCACACATACCGCGTCCCATCAAACACCCGACGCTCGTCCGGGTTCCCCGTCCGGGTCTGACCCGTCGAAAGGTCATACGCCTTGAAGTGATTCTGATGCACATAGTCCACCCCAAAAGCGATCGGCCCCACCATCGCCTGACCAATAAACCAGAACCGATCCGACCCGCTCTTCGAATCCACCGCATCGATCCCGCCGATCAACAGCCCGAGCAGGAACAACCCCAGCACCCCCACCATCGCCCCCAGACCCCGACCCCGCCGACCCGACACCATGTGCCCAAGCCCCGGAATCAACGCCGCGCACACCCCAGCAACCGGATCGATCCGGACATCCTGTTCCTTCGCAGCACTCGCCGTGGGTGAACTCATAAGGGTCCATCGTAGAACCCGCTCCACCCCCCCGACACAATCCACCACAAAACCCCGTCAAGACGCGCGGATCACCCGTTGACACCGCACACATCAAGCGTACAGTGGCGACGAATCGGCTTCCGCGCCCACACGCGCCGACCCACGAGGAAACCACCCATGCGCCTGTCCACGACCCATCTCCTCACCCCCACAACCGATCCCCTCACCGAGCAACGCGCCAACCGCGCCCTCCTCCTCCCCACCGAATCGGACCTCGACACCCCCGACACCGAACCCGCACCCTGGTCCGATCATCTCGCCCCCCTCTGCATCGACGACGACATGGACGACGACGAAGCCTACTTCCTGGGCGAAGAAGACGACGATGACGATTACGACGACGACATGGACGATGACGACGATTTCGACGAGTTCGACGACGAATCGGAAGAGGACATCGACGACGACGCCGAACTCGACGATGACGACTTCTGATCGCCACGCCGACGATCACAGTCACCACTGACACACAACCAAGGCGTGGCGCGCCCCCGGAACGGAGCGAAAGCCATGCCTCGCAAATCGAACAACGATCCCCAAGCCCAATCCGACTCCAACGCCGCCGCAACCGACAACCGGCGCGTCAAAGTCGATCGGCGCAAAAACCCCCACGGCACGCCCCCCCCCGGAACCGTCGTCGATCGCCGTCTCGGCATCGACCGACGAGACCGCGACGCCATCGCCCAGTCCCTCGACAACGCCGACAACACCACCGGCCTCGAACGCAAACGAGGACGAGGCCGCCGACTCTCCGAGTTCACCAAGTCCGCCGAAGAAGGCGAGATGACCACCGAACAGTTCCTGTTCCTCATGGCCATCGAAGCCTTCAAAAAATCCAACGACCGCATGTTCCCCACCTGGTCCGACGTCCTCGAAGTCGTCCGACTCCTGGGCTACCGCAAAACCATGCCGGCCGAGATCAACCTCCCCAACGCCGACGACTGGTCCGAGTCCCCAACAGCCCCCTCCAACGTCCGCCCCGACCGCTGGGCCGAACGCTTCACCGACGACGAACACCGCGCGATGAAGAAAAGCACCGCGCCCACGAACCCCAAGCCGGGCAAAGACGACAAACCCGCCGACCCCTCCTCCATCAACGCCACCCAGGAAGCCCTCGACGCGCTCGAAGAACTCGAAAACGCCTTCGGCGACCTCGACCCCGACTCCTCCCTCGACGACCTCCTCACCGACGACTAAGCACCCCCCAGATACACCTCAGGAACCAAAAACTCCCAGTCCGGGTGATCATGCGCCCGGACCTCCTCCGCACGCTGAGGCACAAACGGATCAGCGCTCAGATCCCGTCCGCTGTGCCAACGACAGTCCGGGTTCCCCGTCTCCAAAAGCCCCAGCACCTCCGCGTGCCCATCCAAAAACCCATACACCCCCGCCGCGCCCTCGTGCCAATACCCATACGCGCCAGGGTCATCCCCGTAGTAGTTCGCAAGCAAAGGCGGGCTCACCCTCAGATCCGCGTTCGCCCGGTTCGTCTCCGCGATCAGGATCGTGTGACTCGGACGCGCGATCACCCCCACCCTCCGAACCGCATCATCATCGACACTGTCGCGCCTCCACAGCACATGCCCGTTGATCGCATAGCTCGAGCGCACATCGTCCACACACACCGCGCCGTCGTCCACGAACCCCAGCTCCGACTTCGGACCCGACCCCTTGTGCGAAGGACACACCCACGCCTCCGCCTCCCCGATCGATCCCTCCCCGCGCAGCTGAGCACGCCACGTGATGTACTCCCGATCGTTCAGGAGCGTCCGGTTCTCCGGGAGCTTCCCCCCGCGCGATCCAGTGAACGTCTCCACACCTATCGCGAGATCCCGGACCTGCGCCAGACACCGCGCCCGACGCGCCGAATCACGCGCCCGACCAAGCACCGGGATCGTGATCGCGACCAGCAGCGCCACCACCCCGATCACCACGAGCAGCTCGACCACACTGAACCCGCCCCGACCCCTCACGGCCGATCCTTGAACGACACCACGTGCACCGGGTTCTCAACGCTGTACTCAAACCCAGTCGGCCAACGATCCCCCATCCCCGCGCCCCGAGGGAAGTACGCCATCGTGTACCCCCCCTCATCCTCGCGCAGGATCAACCGGAACCTCGTCCCGATCAGATACGGATTCCGACCCCCCGCATGGATCGACTCGATCCGCGAATACCCCTCGCGCCGCTCCCACGACACGATCCGGAACACCGCCGCCTTCCATGTGCTCGTCCCGTACAGAATCTCCCGCGCATCGATCCGCACCGGGATCCGCTCCGCCTCCGTCCACGGACCCAGCAACCCGTCCTCCCCAGCATCATCCGGAATCCGCGCCCGCTCCTCCCACCCCAGCGGAGGCCGCACCCCGAACCACCTCGGTTCATTCGCCCCGAGCTGCACCCCCTCCGTCAAAGGCTCAAGCACCAACCGACCCACATCATCGAACGACGCGCGGATCCGAACCTCACCCCCGAGCTCGAACCGACTGAACTCCACCCCGATCGGCCGGATCTCGCGCACCCGGGTCGTGAACACCACAACCCCGTCATCGCCGCGCTCCCGATCCACGATCTCGAGCGTCGAACTGTTCACATCACCAGATTTCGGGTCGATCCCATGATTGATCACGATCCGCGCATCACGGATCCACACCCCCCGATCAAAGAAGTTCCGCTCCCCCGCGCTCACAACCACGAACGGCCCGATCTCCCCCTCCGGACGATCCGGACCCGGTTCCGCCGACACCCCGGACAACACCGAACCCGAACCACCGATCCCACCAAGCATCCCGGGACGAACCGCAAACACCAACCCCCCGACCAACACCACCCCGACCAGCGCCGCGCCCACGAGCGAACCCACCCCGGACCGCGCCCCCGATCCAGCCCGCACCGCAGCCCCCGTCAGCGAGATCTTCATCGCCGATTCCCGCACCGCCATCGGCGCCACAACCACGGGGATCGACCCGAGCACCAACGCAAGCGCCGTTGAACCACCCACCCCGACCCCCCGCTTCCCAAGCTCAACCCGCAGCGCCCCCAGCGCCCGATCGAGCCGACGAGACACCGTCCCCTCGCTCACCCCAAGCTCACCCGCAATCTCACGCTGCGCCCGCCCGCACAGATACCGCGCCACGAGCAGCTCCCGATCCGAATCCCCAAGCGCCGAGAGCGCCCCATCAAGCTCGGGCTCGATCTCCGACCACCCCGCATCCGCCCCCCCCCCCCCGGAGACATCGCCCCGACGCGCCGCGACACCCTCAGCCCGCCGCTGCGCCCCCGCCCTCCGGATCAGATCCACCGAGCACCCCATCGCCGCCGAATGCAACCACCCCCCCACGTTCGAGCGGATCGACCCCGCCCGATGCGCCAGCTTCAGGAACGTATCCTGCGCCGCGTCCCGCGCCTCGTCCTCGGAACCCAGCACCCGAAGACACGTCGCATACACCATCGACTCATACCGAAGGCACAACACCCCGAACGCATCAGGATCCCCCTCCGAGACAAAACGCCTCAGCGCCACCCGATCATCCATCAACCGATCAAGACCCAGCGATCCCGTTGCGTCCATGAGCACACCTCCGCCCATAGTCGCACATCAACCCCCCGGCTTGCGCACCAATCCCCAAAAAACCGCGCATCGCCCGATCACTGATCCTTGTAGTAGTCAATATTCAGCTGCACGTACTTCGACCACTCCTCGGGCAGATCCTCGTCCTGGAAAATCGCCTGCACCGGGCACTCGTCCACACACAGCCCGCAATCGATGCACACATCCGGATCGATATACAACTGCTCCGCGCTCGCAAAGTCGGGCTCGTCCTTCGTCGGGTGGATGCAATCCACCGGGCACGAATCAACACAAGCCGTGTCCTTCGTCGCAATACAGGGCTCAGCGATAATGTGCGGCATATCCAACCTCCAAACGTCCGACGCGCCTCGAAGCGCGCATCCTGCCAAGGCAAAACAGTCTTCCACACCCACCCCCACAAAGCAAGCGAGAACGGGTCTCATCCATATCGACCATGTCCACCCCCCGACCCCACGGATACGATCAACCATGACCCAATCCAGCGCGACATCATCCCCCGAATCACCCCAAAAACACCACATCCCGGACGATCGACGCGCCATCCACACCAACTGGCTCCGAGAACTCACCGCCATCCCCACAGCAGCAGGACACGAATCCCGGGTCTTCGCCTGGATCCACCGCTGGCTCTCCACCCGACCCGAGCTCACCACCCGATCCGACGAGCACGGGAACCTCGAGATCCGGATCCAGTCCAACCCCACCACAGACGCCCCCCTCTACTTCACCGCCCACCTCGACCACCCCGCCTTCGTCGTCGAAAACCAATCCGACCCCGACACCCTCGTCCTCGGATTCCGAGGAGGGGTCATGCCCGATTACTTCCCCCAAGCCCGCATCCGCGTCCACCACGCGCTCGACACCTTCGCCTTCGCGACCGTCATCGAAGAGATCGACACCGACGACAAAGACAAACCCTACAAGCGCTACTCCGCAACCCTCGATAAACCCGCCGACATCGAACCCGGCACCATCGCCACCTGGGACCTCCCCGAACCCGACATCACCCCCGACGAGTTCGGAGGGATCCTCCACACCAACGCCTGCGACGACCTCGCCGCCCTCGCCGCCGCCTTCTGCGCCCTCGACGAACTCCGCCTCTCCAAATGTACCACCGACGTGCGCATCCTCTGCACCCGCGCCGAAGAGATCGGATTCGTCGGCGCCATCGGCGCGTGCAAAGCCGAGTTCATGCCCAAGAACTCAAGACTCATCGCCCTCGAAAACTCCCGCGCCTTCGCCGACGCCCCCATCCACGCAGGACCCATCGTCCGCGTCGGGGACCGCGTCTCCGTCTTCTCCCCCGAACTCACCGGCGCCGTCGCGCAGGTCGCCCAGACCATCGCCGGCGGCCCAGCCACCCCCACCGCCTCCCAGAAGCAATCCGACATGCCCACCTGGAAATGGCAACGCAAACTCATGGCCGGCGGCGCCTGCGAAGCGAGCGTCTTCTGCGCCATGGGCTACCAAGCCACCTGCGTCTGCCTCCCCCTCGGGAACTACCACAACATGGCCAACCTCGACCAGGCCCAAGCAGGAACCCACGAAGGCCCACCCCGCGTCGGGCTCGAATACATCGGGCTCGACGACTACGCCGGGATGGTCGATCTCCTCATCGCCTGCGCCCAAGACCTCCCCGAGTCCCCCAGCTTCGTCTCACGACTCGACTCCATCTGGACCAAACACGCAAGCGTGCTCGGATAACCCATGATCCTCCTCCTCACCTACCTCGCCATCGCCCTCCTCGTCTCCTTCCTCTGCTCCCTCCTCGAAGCGGTCCTGCTCTCCGTCCCGCGCACCCACATCGCCGTCCTCCGAGACTCGGGCTCCAAAGCCGCCGACCGTCTCGAGCGCATGAAAGAGGACATCGACCAACCCCTCGCCGCCATCCTCACCCTCAACACCTTCGCCCACACCCTCGGCGCCGCCGGCGTCGGCGCCCAAGCCGCCGTCATCTGGGGCGAAGCCTGGGTCGGGCTCGTCTCCTTCATCATCACCATCCTCGTCCTCATCTTCTCCGAGATCATCCCCAAAACCCTCGGCGCCGTGCACGCCAAATCCCTCGCCCCCTTCGCCGCCGTCACCACCGACTGGCTCATCCTCATCTTCAAACCCGTCGTCGCCGTCTGCAACCGCATCTCAAAGCTCTTCGCGCGAGCCCAGACCACCCCGCGCATCTCGCGCGAGGAAGTCAGCAACCTCGCCCAGCTCGCGCACGACGAGGGGGTCATCGATGAAGTCGAGCTCCGCGTCGTCCGCAACCTCGTCGCCCTCCGCGACATCCCCGTCAAGGAAGTCATGACCCCCCGCGCCGTCGTGTTCACCTACAACGCCGACGACTCCATCGATGACATCCTCGCGCGAGAACCCTCCAAGTTCGCGCGCGTCCCCATCGTCGAAACCTCACTCGACGACCAGGTCGGGGTCATCCACCGACGAGAACTCCACGCCGCAAAATCCGAAGGCCAAGGCACCACCACACTCCGCGACCTCGCGCGCCCCCTCCACATCGTCCCCGAAACCGCCCCCCTCTCCGCCGTCCTCGTCGAGTTCCTCAAGCGCCAGGAACACCTCTTCCTCGTCGCCGACGAATACGGCGGCTCCGCAGGCATCCTCACCCTCGAAGACACCATCGAAACCCTCATCGGCGCCGAAATCATCGACGAAACCGACGACGTCGCCGACATGCAGGAACTCGCCAAACGCATGATCCGCGCCCACCAAGCCCAACACCCCCGAGACGCCAACCCCAACCACCCCGTCAACGACGATTAAGCGTCAACAAGCACCGAAGCCCATCCAACACCCCCACGCCCCCGTTCTTCTCTCCTCCCCCGGGCTTCACGGGGGGGCGGGGGAGGTGTCACGCGCAGCGTGACGGAGGGGGTGTCTTACGGCTCCTATGACCGCCCGTCGTTGGTGCCGGGTGCCCTGCTTTGACCCGAAGGGCAAAGCAGGAACGGATACCGCTCGCTGTCTTCCCCCCCCTCTCTTCTCCTAGCCCCTCACCCCGCCTCCGCAATCGCCGCCTGCGCCCCCGCCATCCGCGCGATCGGCACCCGGAACGCCGAGCAACTCACATACCCCAGACCCACCTTGTGACAGAACGTCACACTCGCCGGGTCCCCCCCGTGCTCGCCGCAGATCCCGAGCTTCAGCGCCCCGTTCGCCGCGCGTCCCTCCTTCGCCGCCATCCACACCAACCGACCCACACCCTCCATGTCCAGCGACGAGAACGGATCCCAGGGCAGGATCTCCTGCGCCAGATAGTCGGGCAAAAACGTGTTCACATCATCCCGTGAATACCCGAACGTCAGCTGCGTCAGGTCGTTCGTTCCGAACGAGAAGAAGTCCGCCACCCCCGCGATCGCGCCAGCAGTGAGCGCCGCGCGGGGGACCTCGATCATCGTCCCGATCGGGATCGACAGCCGCCCTTTGAACCCCGCCTCCTTCCTCGTCCGCGCGATCACCCGCTCCGCCCGATCGCGCAGCACCGAGAGCTCCTTCCGCACCCCGACAAGCGGGATCATGATCTCGGGCTTCGCGCGCACCTTCTTCTTCCCGCACTCGATCGCCGCGAGCGTGATCGCACGCACCTGCATGTCCAGGATCTCCGGATACGTGATCGCGAGTCGGCACCCCCGATGACCCAGCATCGGGTTCGACTCGTGCATCGCACCGATCCGCCGCGCCATCTCCGCGTGACTCACCCCCATCGAATCCGCGAGCGACGACACCGTCGCCGGATCGCTCGGGAGAAACTCATGCAAGGGAGGGTCCAGCAAACGCACCGTCACCGGATAGCCGTCCATCGCCCCGAAAATCCCCACAAAGTCCTCCCGCTGCATGGGCTCGAGCGCCGCGAGCGCCGCAACACGCTCCTCCGCATCCCGAGACAAGATCATCCGCCGCATCAGCGCGATCCGCTCGTCCCCGAAGAACATGTGCTCCGTCCGACACAGCCCGATCCCCTGCGCCCCCAGCGCCCGCGCCCGACGCGCATCCCCCGGCGTATCCGCGTTCGCACGCACCCCCAGCACCCGCTCCCCGTCCGCCCATTTCATCACCCGCGCAAAGTCACCGCTCATCTCCGGATCCACCGTCCCCACCGCGCCGTTCATCACGCGCCCCGTAGACCCGTCGATCGAGATCGTCACGTCACGACCGAACACCCGATCCCCAACCCGGAACGTCCCGTTCGCCACATCGATCGACATCGCACCAGCGCCCGACACACAGCACTTTCCCCACCCCCGCGCCACCACCGCCGCGTGCGACGTCATCCCCCCCGTGCTCGTCAGGATCCCCGACGCGCTGTGCATCCCGTCCACGTCCTCCGGGCTCGTCTCCTTCCGAACCAGGATCACCGACTCCCCCGCGTGCGCCCGCGCCACCGCCTCCGCCGCCGTAAACGCGGGACGACCCACCGCCGCCCCCGGAGAAGCCGGGAGCCCCGTCGTGATCACATCCGCCCCCTCCGCCGCGACCGGATCGAACGACGGGAGCAACAACTGGATCAGATCACCCGCCGGGATCCGCATCAACGCCTCCCGCTTCGTCACCCGTTTCGACTTCACCAGATCACACGCGATCTTCACCGCCGCCGCCCCCGTCCGCTTCCCCGTCCTCGTCTGCAACATATACAGCGACCCACGCTCCACCGTGAACTCGATGTCCTGCATATCCCCGTAGTGCGCCTCGAGAGTCTCCTTCACACCCACGAGCTGCTTGTAGACATCCTTGTTCCAGTCCTTCATCGCCCCGATCGGTTCCGGGGTCCGGATCCCCGCAACCACGTCCTCCCCCTGCGCGTTCACCAAAAACTCCCCGTAAAACACGTTCTCACCCGTGGACGGATTCCTCGTAAACGCAACCCCCGTCGCGCTGTCGTCCCCCGTGTTCCCGAACACCATCGACTGCACATTCACCGCCGTCCCCAGCAGCCCCGTCATCCCCTCGATCCGACGATAACTCACCGCGCGATCCGACGACCAGCTCTCGAACACCGCCTTGATCGCGAGCTCGAGCTGCTTCCCCGGATCCTGAGGGAACGCGCGCCCCACCCGCGCCTTGTACACACGCTTGTACCGCGCGCACAGATCCTTGAGCCCCTCCGCGTCCACGTCCGTGTCCTTCTTCGCCCCGCGCTCACGCTTCACCGCATCGAGCTCGTGCTCGAAATGCTCGTAGTCCACCCCCATCACCACATCCCCGAACATCGAGATGAGCCGCCGGTACGCATCAAATGCGAACCGCGCATTCCCCGTCACCCGCGCCAGCCCCTCCACCGCGTTGTCCGTCAGCCCCAGATTCAGGATCGTGTCCATCATCCCGGGCATCGACCGCGCCGCCCCCGATCGCACCGACACGAGCAACGGATCACCCGGATCCCCGAATCCCTTCCCGCGTTGCTTCTCCAGCGCCCGCATCGCCCGCCCAACCCCATCCATCAAACCATCCGGGAGCTTCTTCCCGTTCCCGTGATAGTCCGCGCACACCTTCGTCGTGATCGTGAACCCCGGAGGGACAGGCAAGCCCATCGCCGTCATCGCCGCCAGGTTCGCCCCCTTCCCCCCCAGCAGCTCGCGCATCGACCCGTCCCCGTCCGTCTTCACCCCGAACGAGTAGATCATCTTCCCGGATCGAGCCACCCGTTTCGTGGGCGCTTTCGTCTTCGCCCCACGCTTCTTCCCCGCGCCCCCCGTCCCCGCGCCGCGCGCCGCCGTCACCCGCTTCGATCCCGTCTTCTTCGTTCCCGACGTCTTCGTCACGCGCTTCGCCATCGCACGATCCTCCACCACGCACCACGCATGGATCACAGCCCACAAAGGCCTACCACACTCATCGGCCATCCACCCCCAGGATCTTCGCGCATCCCCCCACCCCCCCCCACCCTCGACGAACCACCCCCCAAAAACAAAGAACCCGCCCAAACGGACGGGTCCTCGAAAGTCTCAACCAACGAACGAAGCTCAGGCCTCGTCCACCTTCGCGATCTGCCATTCCTCCAGGTCCACCGGAGCCTGACGACCGAAGATCGACACCAGCACCCGAACCGTCCCCTTCTCCGGGAACAACTCGTCCACCGTGCCCTCGTAGTTCTCGAACGCGCCCTCGCGGATCAGCACGCTCTCGCCCTTCTCGAACGACAACCGGATCGTCGGCTCGTCCTCCGGCGCCTGCGAATCGAGCAGCATCTTCTCGACCTCGTGCATCTGCATCGGGGTCGGACGCCCCGCCGTCCCGATGAAGTCGCCCACCCCCGTCGTCTCCTTGATCAGGAAGAAGATGTCCTGAGGGATACGACCGTCGTCCTCGAGACGCATCTCGACGAACACGTACCCCGCGTACAGCTTCTCTTCCTTGATCTTCGTCTTCCCGCCCTTGATCGTCTTGATCTTCTCCGTCGGCACCAGGATGCGCCCCACCAGATGCGTCATCCCCTCGATCTGGATCTTCCGCAGCAGCGTCTGCTGCACCGAGTTCTCCTTGTTCGAAGCGACACGCAGCACAAACCACTGCATCCCCTCCTGAACCAAGGGCTCGTCCTGACCGATCTTCCCCTCCACCTGAGGCATGTCCTCACGAAGATCCTTCACCTTCGTCCCGGCCGCCGCAACACTCGGAGCCGACACCTCCGCCGACTCCGTCTGCTCCGCGCCCTGCTCAGCGCCCGTCTGTGTGTCCATGTGCTCGTCGTTCATCATCCGCTCCCTATCGCCGGCCCGAAGCTCAGCTCTCGAGGACCCCGATCGTCCGGAACACCCAGGAGAACATCATGTCAACGCCGTACAGGAGCCCCGCGATCAGGAAGGTCGCCACGATCACGACGATCGTTGACCCCTTCACCTCGCGATAGCTCGACCAGTTCACCTTCTTCATCTCCCCGTCCGTCGCGATCAGGAACTCCACGCTCTTCTTGTTGGACCCAACAAAGATGAGCAGCCCGATCGCTCCCAAAAGCATCACAAGCCCGGCCGCACCCGTCTGCAGATACTCCACCGGGAACACCGGGGTCGATGTCGCGCCACGGACCGAAGCCCCACCGAGCTCGCCCGACCCCGCCGAGCTCTCGACCACGATCCGGACCGCATCCCCGCCCGTGTCCCGCACCACGTCGCTCGAAAAGTTCACCGCGACCAGCGTCGCGCTCGATCCACGATCCACGCTGTACGTCTCAACGCTCGCGCGACCAAGCTCCGTCACCTCGTCGCTCGCGCCCACGTACCCCATCAGCACGACCGTGTCCCCCACCTCCGGGTGCGAGCTCATCTGCGCATCCACCAGCGAGTACGTCCACGACCTCGGAGGAAGACGGACAGCCCCCGCCTGGTTCCAACCCCACTGCGCACCAGCCAGGATCAGCACACCCACGAACACCGCCGTGAGCACCCGGACCCAGTAGCCCTGACCCTGTTTGTAGATCCCGAGCGCCATGTGCGATCAACCTCTTTCCAAGACCTCGCGCCCCTCAACGAGCACGATGATCAAAACACGGCAGGAAGGACTCGAACCCTCGACCGGTGGATTTGGAATCCACTGCTCTACCAACTGAGCTACTGCCGTAGCAGAAGAGATCAGCAATGCCACCAACAACCGGTCTCACCCGATCACCGAAGGCCAATCCCTGATCCCCGTTCTTACTTCCGCTTGATCTTGTGAAGCGTGTGCTTCCGCAGACGAGGAGAGTACTTGTTCATCCCCTCCTTCACCTTCTCGTCGATACCGCCCTTCACGTTGATGCTCGTGCGGTAGTTCAGATCACCCGTCTCGGAACACTGCAGCCACACATACTCACGCGCCTGCGATTTCTTCTTGGCCATCGTCGGCCTCCACTTTCAATCGCGCGCCGTCAGCCCACTGCAGCGCACAAGGGATTCGCTTCCAAATCTCGGCCCGGGCACTCTCGTACCCGGGCCGCGAAACGCTCTGCCAATCGAGCAAACTGTGAATCGTTCACTCGAAATCAAACACCCGCAACACGCGGGCATCTGCACAAATCAATCACTCAAGAATCTCGGTCACCGTGCCCGAGCCGATCGTACGACCGCCCTCACGCACCGCGAAACGAAGACCCTTCTCCATCGCCACGGGCTTGTCCTCGAGGTCGATCTCCATGGTGACGTTGTCGCCGGGCATGCACATCTCAGCCTTCGCGCCGCCGTCGCCGTAAAGCTCGAGCACCTTGCCCGTCACGTCCGTCGTGCGGAAGTAGAACTGGGGCTTGTAGCCAGCGAAGAACGGGGTGTGACGACCACCCTCTTCCTTGGTCAGGACGTAGACCTGACCCTTGAACTTCGTGTGCGGGGTGATCGAACCGGGCTTGCAGATGACCTGACCACGGGTGATCTGGTCCTTTTCAATACCACGGAGGAGCACACCACAGTTGTCACCAGCGATCGCCGACTCGAGCGTCTTGTTGAACATCTCGACACCCGTGATCGTCGTCTTCTGGTTGTCCTTCGACAGACCAACGATCTCGGCTTCGTCGCCGACCTTGACCTGGCCACGCTCAACGCGACCCGTCGCGACCGTACCACGACCCTTGATCGAGAACACGTCCTCGACCGACACGAGGAACGGCTTGTCGTTCTCACGCTCGGGCTCGGGGATGTAGCTGTCGAGCTGGTCGAACAGCTCGTCGAGCGGTGCACAGATCGCGTCGTCGCCCGGGTTCTCCAGCGCGGCCTTCGACTGACCACGGATCACCGGGGTGTCATCGCCCGGGAAGTCGTACTTGTCGAGGAGCTCACGGATCTCCATCTCGACCAGGTCGAGGAGCTCTTCGTCGTCCACAAGGTCAACCTTGTTCATGAAGACCACGATGTAGGGCACACCCACCTGACGCGCGAGCAGCACGTGCTCACGGGTCTGAGGCATCGGGCCCGAGTCCGCAGCGACCACCAGGATCGCGCCGTCCATCTGAGCCGCACCCGTAATCATGTTCTTGACGAAGTCCGCGTGCCCCGGGCAGTCCACGTGCGCGTAGTGACGGGATTCCGTCTCGTACTCGACGTGCGACGAGTGGATCGTCACCGTCTTGTTCGAGTCACGCACCGTACCACCCTTGGTGATCTCCGCGTAGGACTTGCCTTCCGACAGACCCTTCGCCGCCGCACGAGCGACCAGCGCCGCCGTCAGCGTCGATTTACCGTGGTCAATGTGGCCGATCGTCCCCACGTTCACGTGCGGCTTCGTCCGCTCAAATACGCCTTTCGCCATGATTCTTCCCTCAACTGGTTGCTGCCGCGGCCGCCGCGTCAGCTCATGCGCCTCGGGCCGCTCGTCAATTCCACGCCGATACCAATCGACGCATCAATATCTATCCCGTCGTCGCATCCGAGCGACGACTCAAAAGCCGCTGGAGGGACTTGAACCCTCGACCTCACCCTTACCAAGGGTGCGCTCTACCACTGAGCTACAGCGGCATAACAACGCCCGGCCTCAGCGACCGGGCGGGAAAGGATCATACCCACACCCCCACGCCGGTCAACCAATTGCACCACCCCCACTTATCGCAATTCCCCCCAATCACACCACCACCCGAACAATCCCCCATCCCCACAACCCCGCTCATCCACCCCCCACACAACGCCGATTTCCCCCTTGGTCATAAGAACCATTCCAGATACCATA
>JALUWX010000105.1 GCA_027019265.1 Phycisphaerales bacterium | reverse complement strand
TCCCCCCCGATCCACATCCGCATCACCACCACCCCGAGACACAGACCCCGCGCTGGGCTCACCCACGAAGTCCGACACCCCGATCTCCACCGACTCCGCGTCACGCGTGCGACGAGACTCCCCCGACGAACACCCGATCACAGGCACCGCCAGAACACTCCCACAAATCACGAGGAAACGGACACAAACGGACAAAGTTGGGCGTTGTTCAGGCATAGCATCCATTCAGAAACGGAGCCGCATCATATGAGCGACGATCAGCCCAAGATTATCATCGACGACGACTGGAAATCCTCCGCACAAGCCGAGAAAGCCAAACTCGCCGAGCAAGAGCTACAAGCAGCCCAGCAAGCCGCCTCAGGCGCAACCCCGGGACTCCCCGAACAAGTCGGCTTCAAAGAGCTCCTCTCCATGCTCGCGACCCAAGCCCTCATGTACATGGGCGCCTTCCCCGACGAGTCCGGCCGAGCCATGGTCTCCCTCGATGTCGCCAAACTCAACATCGATCTCCTCGCCGTCCTCGAAGACAAGACCAAAGGCAACCTTGACGAAGACGAAGCCAAAATGCTGGGCCAAACCCTCACAGAACTCCGATTCCACTTCGTCGAAGTCTCCAAAGCCGTCGCCAAAGCCGCCGAAGAAGGCACCCTCGAACAACAAGGCGACCAGTCCTTCCCCCTCAATCCGGGCTCCTGAGCCCCACCCAAGCAAGCACCGCACCCCTTCGAGTATCATCCACCCTCTGCAAAACACGCACGAGCGGAGAACAACGTGAGCGACAACGCCGGATTCCTCCAGAAGCACCACTTCCTCATCCGCCGCCTCCATTCCCTCTCAGGGATCCTCCCCATCGGGGTCTTCCTGATCGCGCACCTCGTCACCAACTCCTCCATCCTCTGGGGAGGAGCGGCCCTCAAAGCCCGAGGCCAAGCCGAAGACCTCTCCCTCACCCAAGGCGGCATCGCCTACTTCCAGGAAGAAGTCTCCTGGATCAACACCCAGGTCCCGCACCTCCTCCTCATCGAAATCTCCCTCTGGGCCGCCATCGCCTTCCACTCCATCCTGGGCATCTACTACGCAACCTCAGGCAAGTCCAACCTCGCCCACTACAGCTACCAGGACAACAAGCGATACGTCCTCCAACGCTGGAGCGGATACCTCGGGATCCTCTTCATCTTCTACCACGTCGCAACCCTCCGCTGGGGCTGGACCTTCCTCGTCCCCTCCGGGACCGAATGGTCACACCACTTCAGCGCCTCCACCCTCGCCGCAGCAGTCCAGGGCTCCACCTCCGGATACACCGCCATCGGCGTCGTCGTCTCCCTCTTCTACTTCCTCGGGGTCTCGCTCCTCGTCTTCCACTTCGCCAACGGCCTCTGGACCGCAGCCATCACCTGGGGACTCACCGTCTCCGAGCAAGCCCAGAAACGCTGGGGCTACGTCTGCACCGCCCTCGGCGCAGGACTCATGCTCGCAGCATGGTCCTCCCTCGCAGGCGCATTCTTGACCGACCACGACACCGCCCTCGAAGTCGAGTCCGCAATCCTCGTCGAAGAGCACGGCCCAGAACACCTCGAACACCTCATCGAGGAAGTCATGGACGACGAAGACCACGACGAGCACACACTGAACACCACCGACACCGACAACAACGAAGGCTAAGACGCGCACCCACAAGCGCCCCACGGAGCACACCCATGTCTGAACAACGCGTCATCGTCGTCGGCGGAGGACTCGCCGGGCTCGCCGCAAGCGTCCGCATCGCCGAAGCAGGACTCCCCGTGGACCTCTTCTCCATGGTCCCCGTCAAACGCTCCCACTCCGTCTGCGCCCAAGGCGGCATCAACGCCTGCAACGAAGTCGCACGCCAACAGGGCTACTCCGAATACGAACACTTCGACGAAACCATCTACGGCGGCGACTTCCTCGCCGACCAAGGCCCCGTCCTCGAAATGGCAAACTGGGCCCCCAAAATCATCGACCTCCTCGACCGCATGGGCGTCCCCTTCAACCGAACCCACGAAGGCTTCCGAGACCTCAGACTCTTCGGGGGCTCCCTCTTCAAACGCACCCACTTCGCCGGCGCAACGACAGGCCAGCAGCTCCTCTACGCCCTCGACGAACAAACCCGCCGCTACACCGCCGAAGGCAAAGTCACCCAGTACACCTTCTGGGAGTTCCTCTACCCCATCGTCGAAAACGAACGCTGCGTGGGCATCGTCGCACAAGACATGCGCACCATGCAGATCCGCGCCTTCCGAGGCGCAGCAGTCGTCATGGCCACCGGAGGCAACGGCCTCATCTTCGGAAAGTCCACCAACTCCGTCATCTGCACCGGAGGCGCCGCCTCACGCTGCTACCAAGCCGGAGCCAAGTACGGCAACCCCGAAATGATCCAGGTCCACCCCACAGCCATCCCCGGCGCCGACAAATGCCGACTCATGTCCGAGTCCGCACGCGGCGAAGGCGGCCGAGTCTGGGTCCCCAAAAACGTCGGAGACACCCGCCGTCCCACCGACATCCCCGAAAACGAACGCTACTACATCCTCGAAGAACGCTACCCCAAATACAAAAACCTCGTCCCCCGAGACATCGCCACCCGTGAAATCTTCGACGTCTGCGTCAACGAAGGCATGGGCATCGACGGCTCAAACCAGGTCTACCTCGACCTCACCCACCGAGACCCCGACTACCTCACCGAAAAACTCGGTGGCATCCTCGACATCTACGAAAAATTCGTCGGCGAAAACCCACGCTTCACCCCCATGCGCATCTTCCCCGCCGTCCACTACTCCATGGGCGGCCTCTGGACCACCTACACCCCCGGGGACTACAACCCCGACTCCCCCCTCCCCGCGCACAAATCGGGCAACCCCATCCCCATCGACTCCAACCCCGGACACGGCCTCACCATCGGCGCGCCCAACAACATGATGACCTCCATCACCGGGCTCTACGCCTTCGGTGAAGTCAACTTCGCATACCACGGCGCAACACGCCTCGGCGCAAACGCACTCCTCTCCTGCATCTTCGACGGCCTCTGCAACGGACAATCCGTCGTCAACTACGTCCGCAACGAAGCACCCACCGTGGACACCATCAACCAATCCGTCTACGACAACGCCGTCAAGTCCGAACAAGACAAGCACGACGCAATCCTCGCCACCTCGCGCGAACCCTCCGAAGCCTCCCCCGAGTACAACCCCTACCAGATCGGCATCGAAATGGGCGACATCATGAACGCCCAATCCACCGTCGTCAAAACCGGAGCCGGCCTCACTAAGTGCCTCGACAAACTCGCCGAACTCCGCGAACGCTACAAGAAAGTCCGCCTCGCCGACGGCGCCATGTGGACCAACCAGTCCCTCTCCTACACCCGCTCCGTCGGTGACATGCTCATCCTCGCCGAAGCCATCGCCAAAGCCGGGCTCCTCCGAGAAGAGTCCCGTGGCTCCCACTACCGCACCGACTTCCCCGACCGAGACGACGACAAGTTCTGGAAAACCTCCGTCGCAACCTACAACACCTCCACCCAACTCTCCGATATCGAGTTCGTCGAAGTTAAAAAAGGCCTCGTCCAATCACGACCCAGAACCTACGGCAAAACCGACGACGCCAAAGACACCGCAAAGACCCCCGAGCCCGCCACCGCAAGCTGAGCACGACACTCGGAGCACCAACCATGACCACCGCAACCGCGCACCAACCCACCTCCGACAAACCCAAAGCCGTCCCAGGACGCTCCGTCATCTTCAAAATCAAACGATGCGACGGCCCAGGCAAACCCTTCCGATGGGAATCCTTCAAAGTCCCCACCGAACCGGGCTCCAACGTCATCTCCTGCCTCAAGTGGATCGCCGCAAACCCCACAACCACCGACGGCAAACAAACCACCCCCGTCGTCTGGGACTCGGGATGCCTCGAAGAAGTCTGCGGCGCATGCACCATGGTCATCAACGGCCGCGTCCGTCAGTCCTGCTCCTGCCTCATCGATGACTACGCCCCCAGAGAAGGCGACACCGTCACCCTCGAGCCCATGTCCAAGTTCCCCGTCATCCGAGACCTCTGGGTAGACCGGGAACGCATGTTCAACGCCCTCGAACGTGTGAAGGGCTGGGTCCCCATCGACGGCACCTACAACCTCGGCGCAGGACCCCAAGAGTCCCCCGAACACCAACAAATGCGCTACGCCCTCTCCGAATGCATGACCTGCGGCTGCTGCTTGGAAGCCTGCCCCCAGTTCCTCAAAGAAGAAGACCCCAAGAACTGGGACACCGCATTCATCGGCGCCCAAGCCATCTCCCAAGCCCGCTACTTCAACGAACACGAAACCGGCGCCCGACTCAAGGGCGACCGCATGGACGTCCTCACCGGACCCGGCGGAGTCTCCGACTGCGGCAACGCCCAGAACTGCGTCAAAGTCTGCCCCAAGCACATCCCCCTCACCGAATCCATCGGCGCCGTCGGCCGCTCCGCAACCGTCCACGCCATCAAGAAGTTCTTCCTCGGCCACTAAGACCGATCCCCACATCATCCCAAGATTCACCATGAGCCCCGCCCCCGAGCGGGGTTCTTCTTCAAGCGCTCAGATCAAGCCCCGAAGCCCCGTCCTCACGATGACGAAGCCCCTCCGGGGTGTACCCGATGTGGTGCTCGTCCCGATCCTCTTTCGCTTCTTCCTGATCCGCATCCGCAAGCCGACGGGTCGCATCAATGTGCTCCACCTCGTCCAGCACCGACCGGAACTCGTCCCGAGCCGCGCGACGACGTTCCGACTTCTCCGCCTCGTCAGCGGCCTTCTTCGCCGAAGCACGATGACTGGAAACCGGTGCGCCAGCAAGACTTGAAGCCAGGTTGTTGATCGCGCCCGTCATACATACACCATCGGCAAACCCCCCAGGAAAAACCCAGACAAATCCACACACAATCCACAATTTTCTGCCGATGTTCGGGTATCCAGGTCCCCGATTCAGGTCAGACCCCGAGCGTGTTGATCCCGCAATCCACGTAGATGTTCTCCCCCGTCACACCCGAAGACAGATCACTCGCAAGGTACACCGCCGTCTTCCCCACGTCCGCGCCCTCGACCAATCGACGCAGCGGCGCCTTCTGCTTCGCCGCGGCCTCCATCTCGTCCGTCCCCCCGACCGCGCTCGAAGCGAGCGTCCTCAGGAACCCACCCGACATCGTGTTCACCCGGATGTTCTGCTCACCCAGCTCAAACGCAAGGTACCGAGCCGTGGACTCAAGGCACGACTTCGCCACACCCATCACGTTGTACCCCGGGACCACCTTCTCAGCCCCGTAGTACGACATCGCCATGATCGACCCGCCCCCGTTCTTCGCCATCTGTTCCTGCGCCCGACCCGACATCGCGCTCAGCGTGTACGCGCTGATGTCGATCGCGTCCAGATACGCCTTCCTCGGGGTCTTCGCGAACATCCCGGGCTGCAACCACTCCCGATCCGCAAACGCGATCGAATGCACCAGGAAGTCCAAACGCTCGTGGTCCTTCGCGTAGTTCGCAAAGAGCGCATCCAGATCCTCGTCCGAACCCGCATCGCACGAGTACATCCTCGCGTCCCCGTGGATCTTCTCGACGGCCTTGCTCGTCCGGCGCTCGTTCTTCTCCCCCGGGATATGCGCATACGCGCACGTCCCACCGTGGTCATGAATCGCCTTCGCGATATGCCACGCGTACGAACGATCATTCGCGATCCCCACGATCAACCCACATTTGCCGTCGAGCAGTCCCATCAAGCACTCCGTTCCTCGCGATCATCCGCGCGTCATCGCTGGACATCCATCCTATCCACGATCCCCCCTACGATCCGCCGTGACCAACACCGCCCTCAAATCCGAGCCCACCCTCGAAAACCTCGCCGGATCCATCCGTTCCAGCGACGATTTCAACGCCCTCCTCGACATCGCGCACCACGAGGACCTCGGAGACCAAGCCCTCGACCTCACCGGAGAACTGATGTTCTCTGAATCCGACACCCGATCCGTCGCGCTCACCGCAAGACAACCCTGCACCCTCTCCGGCCTCGCCTTCATCCAGACCATCCTCGACCGATTCACCCGACCCACCGAATCCGTCACCCTCGAACTCAAAGCCACCGACGGCACACGCGCAAGCCCCCAAGACACCCTCGCAATCTTCACCGGGTCCGCGCGCGCCATCGTCCGCGCCGAGCGCACCATCCTCAACCTCGTCTCCAGACTCTCCGGAATCGCCACCCTCACGCGCACCCACACCGACAAAGTCGCCCACACCAAAGCCCACATCTGCGACACACGCAAAACCACCCCCGGATGGCGCACCCTCGAGAAATACGCCGTCCGTTGCGGCGGAGGAACCTCCCACCGCATGGGACTCCACGACGCGCTCCTCATCAAAGACAACCACCTCGCGCACCTCACCACACCCCAGCTCCTCGACCGGGTCACCACCGCCGCAACCAAAGCACGAGAACTCGGCGCATCCTTCGTCCAGGTCGAAGTAGACACCCTCGACCAACTCGACACCCTCCTCACCCTCCCGAAGGGCACCATCGACATGGTCCTCCTCGACAACATGGACCCCCAAACCCTCACCCAAGCCGTCTCCAAACGCAACACCACCAACCCCGCCCTCATCCTCGAA
>JALUWX010000104.1 GCA_027019265.1 Phycisphaerales bacterium | reverse complement strand
GTCCATTGAATATGCGAAGGTTCTTACCTGATCTAATATCCCAAAGCTTGAGCGTGTGATCGAAACTTCCAGATAAGGCATAATGCCCATCAGGGCTGAAAGCAACTGAGGTTACCGGCATTGAATGTCCATTGAATATGCGAAGGTTCTTACCTGATCTAATATCCCAAAGCTTGAGCGTGTGATCGAAACTTCCAGATAAGGCATAATGCCCATCAGGGCTGAGGGAGACCGAAGTCACTACACGTGTATGCCCTTTGAATGTGGGAAGCTCTTTGCCTGATTTTATATCCCGAATTTTGAACATGTGAGACGAAGTTCCAGATAAGGCATAGTATCGCCCATTAGAGCTGAAGGAGATTGAAGATATTTCATCTACATGTCCTTTGAAGGAGCGAATCTCTTTGCCGGATTCAATATCCCAAAGTTTGAGCGTATTACCCTGATCCACAGAGAATGCATGTCGCCCATCGGGGCTGAAAGCGACTGAATACACCCCAACTGCATGTCCTTTGAATGTGCGAAGCTCTTTGCCTGATCCAATATCCCAAAGTTTGATCGTGTGATCGGAGCTTCCAGATAATGCATATCGTCCATTGGGGCTGAAAGCGACTGAATGCACCCCACCTGCATGCCCTTCGAATGTGCGAAGCTCTCTACCGGATTTCACATCCCAAAGTTTTAACGTTTTATCCATGCTTCCTGACAATACATATCGTCCATCGGGGCTGAAAGCGACTGAATACACCTGATCTGCATGCCCTTCGAATGTGCGAATCTCTTTGGCTGATCCAATATCCCAAAGTTTGAGTTCCCACCCAACCCCAGACAATACATATTGCCCATCGGGGCTGAAGGCGACTGAAGTCACATATCCATAACTTTTGAATGTGCGAAGCTTTTTACCGGATTTCACATCCCAAAGTCTGAGCGTATGATCGGAACTTCCAGATAATGCATATCGTCCATCGGGGCTCAAGGCGACTAAATCTATAAAATTAGTTACATCATCCGCCACATCATAATCCGAATGCCCTTTGAAGGTTCGAAGCACTCTACCGGATTTCACATCCCAAAGTTTT
>JALUWX010000103.1 GCA_027019265.1 Phycisphaerales bacterium | reverse complement strand
CACCCACCACCCCGATCCGTCGGCCACCCCCATCGACCAGGCCCCCACGCGCCTCGTCCGAATGGACACCCACGTCCACTCCAGCGCCTCCTCCAAACCCGTCATCGCCGCCGCCGGGATCGTCGGCGCACCCGAGTCCTACTCCGACCCCGAAGACGTCTACACCCAAGCCAAAGCGCGCGGGATGGACCTCGTCACCATCACCGACCACGACACCATCGCCGGCGCGATGACCCTCGTCCACAAGAACTACCCCGACTTCGTCGTCGGCCAGGAAGTCTCCGTCTCCTTCCCCGAAGACAAGTGCCTCCTCCACGTCCTCGTCTGGAACCTCACCCCCGAACTCGACGAGCAGATCACCACCCTCAACCTCCGAGACGACGTCTACAACTTCGCCGCTTGGCTCACCCAGCACCAACTCCCCCATTCCCTCGCGCACCCCCTCTACGTCCAGAACGCAAAGCTCACCCCCTGGCACATCGAACGATGCGCCCTCCTCTTCAAGAACTTCGAAACCATCAACGGCGCCCACGACAACACCCTCAACACCCAGATCGCGCGATACGTCGCCTCCCTCACCCCCAAGAAAATCCAACGACTCATCGACACCCACGACATCACCCCCCACTGGCCCCGCATCTGGGAAAAAGGACAAACCGGAGGCTCCGACGACCACGCCCTCCTCAACATCGGGCGCACCTGGACCCAGATCCCCTTCACGCATCACGAAACACCCACCGCGACCGAGTTCGTCAAACGCATCGGACAAGGCCGCGCCCAAGCCGGAGGCGCCGGAGGCCACGCCTCCCTCCTCGCGCACCAGATCACCACCGTCGGCGCCCAACACTTCGCGCGCACCGGACACCACAAACGCTCCCCGGCCGGGCGCTACGCCTCCGCCAAACTCCTCCGCTTCTTCGGAGCCCAAGCACCCGCGCCCACCAAAGCACGACTCATCGCAAGCTACGCCTGGAAGAAAGCCGTCCCCTTCGAGATCAAACGAAGAAAGCGCACCTCCCCCACACTCCCCCTCCTCCTCAAAGACTTCAAACACACCCTCGAGCGTCACCCCTCCCTCAAAGCCAACCTCGACCCCGACACCTGGAACGACGGGCCCCCCGTCTCCCAGCACGACGAGATGGCCCACTTCGTCGCCGATCTCATCACCACCATGAGCGCCACCCTCAATGAGACGATCCCCACAGCCCTCGCCGGAAAGCACTACAAAGACCTCGCCAAACAACTCCAAACCTACGCCATGCTCCAGCTCGCGCAGCTCCCGTATATCGTCTCCCTGTACTGCCAAAACAAGGAGCGCGCCTTCGTGCAAGACTTCGCCCAACACACCGACACCCAGTGCGCCCAGGAATCCACGCGCCCCACACGCGTCCTGAAGTTCACCGACACCCTCTGCGACGTCAACGGCGTCTGCCGCTTCATCCAGAACACCGCCAACACCGCCCGCCGAAACAACCGAGACCTCACCGTCTTCACCTCCTCGCGCATCCCCCTCCCCCCCACCGTGGTCGACGCGCCCAACGTCCGCAACTTCACCCCCATCTTCGCCATGAAGATGCCAAAGTACGAAACCCTCGACCTCGCACTCCCCCCCCTCCTCGAAATGCTCCGCGCAGCCGACGAGCTCCGCCCCGACGTCATCCACATCTCCACCCCCGGACCCGTCGGGATGGTGGGCATGCTCGCCGCCAAACTCATGCGCGTCCCCGTCGTCGGCGTCTACCACACCGACTTCCCGGCCTATGTCGACGAACTCTTCGACGACCACGTCTCCACCACCGTCTGCAAGCAGTTCATGTCCCTCTTCTACAAACAGTTCAGAGCCGTCTTCTCACGCTCCGACGACTACGCCAACCGACTCAAAGACCTCGGGCTCGACGAGAACAAACTCGTCAAACTCAAGCCCGGATTCGACAACCACCAGTTCTCGCGCGAACTCCGCGACGACTCGATCTGGGACCAACACAACGTCCCGCGCGATGCCATCAAAATCCTTTTCTGCGGCCGCGTCTCCACCGAAAAGAACCTCCCCCTCCTCGTGGACCTCTGGCCCGACATCAAACAACGCATCGAAGCCTCAGGCAAACAAGCCCACCTCATCATCATCGGCGACGGCCCCTACCGCAAAGCCATGGAGAAACGACTCCAAGGTCTGGGCGCCCACTTCCTCGGTTTCCGACACGGCCCCGAACTCGCCACCCTCTACGCCTCCTGCGACTGCTTCGCCTTCCCCTCCACCACCGACACCCTCGGACAGGTCGTCATGGAAGCCCAAGCCTCCGGCGTCCCCGTCGTCGCCACCAACGAAGGCGGCCCCAAAGAAGTCATCGACCACAACCACACAGGCTACGTCCTCCCCATCGACGACCCCACCGCCTGGACCGACGCCATCGTCCAAATCGCCACCGACGACGCGCTCCGTCAACGCATGTCCAAATCCGCCGTCGAACACATGAAGCAGTTCTCCTTCGACGAGTCCTTCGCCCACTACTGGAACATCCACGAACACGCCCGAGTCGCACGCTTCACCAAAGACACCCCCACCACCACAACGACAACCACCGCCGATTCCGAACACGCCGAAAACGAACAAGCCGCCCAACAACTCAACAAACGCCGCGCCCCCATGCCCTCCTGATCGAAGGATCTGGTTGGGTGCCCTGCTTTGACCCGAAGGGCAAAGCAGGAACAAGTTGCACCCAATGCCTTCTCTTCCCCCGTCTCCCCCGGGGAGAGGGCCAGGGTGAGGGCTCCCAACCCTCGCTTCCCTCCTCCCCCCCTCTCTCTTGTCTTCTCCCCCAGCCTTCTCTGCGCCCTCTGCGTGAACTCCGCGTCCTCTGCGTTCCTCTTCCCACCCCCAAGATCAACCCCTACACTGGTTTCCCCATGGGCACCCAAATCAAAATCAACAACCTCGTCAAAGCCTTCGGCTCAGGCTCCAACGCCACCCGAGCCGTCGACGACCTCTCACTCACCATCGAACCCGGTGAGCTCTTCTTCCTCCTCGGCCCCTCCGGCTGCGGCAAAACCACACTCCTCCGCATGATCGCCGGCTTCATCGACCCCACCTCGGGCTCCATCGCCTTCAACAACAAAACAGTCACCCACGACCCACCCAACAAACGCAACACGGGCATGGTCTTCCAGTCCTACGCCCTCTGGCCCCACATGACCGTCGCCGACAACGTCGCCTTCGGCCTCAAAGTCCGCAAAACAGACCCCGCCACGCGCGACAAACTCGTCAAAGAAGCACTCGCCGCCGTCCAGATGGACCCCTACGCCGACCGCAAACCCACCCAACTCTCGGGAGGCCAACAACAACGCGTCGCGCTCGCACGCGCCCTCGTCATCCGACCCGACGTCCTCCTCCTCGACGAACCCTTGTCGAATCTCGACGCCAAACTCCGCAACGACCTCCGCCTCGAGATCCGGAGAATCTGCAAAGACGCAGGGCTCACCACCGTCTACGTCACCCACGACCAGAAAGAAGCCCTGAGCATGGCCGACCGGGTCGCGCTCCTCCGCTCAGGCAAAGTCGTCCAGCTCGGCACCCCCGTCGAGCTCTACCGCCAGCCCAAATCCAGGTTCGTCGCCGAGTTCCTCGGAGAGACCAACCTCATCCACGCCACCACCGAAACCTACAACAACAACCAAGCCACCCTCGCCATCGAAGCCGGCCGCTTTAGCGCCACCCTCACCCAACAACCCGAGCGCGACTGCCTCGTCTCCGTAAGACCCGAAGCCATCACCCTCCGCGCCCCGGGCACCCCAAACACCCTCCCCGCCACCGTCGTCGAGAGCGCCTACCTGGGCGAAACCGCCCAGCACATCGTCGAACTCAAAGGCGCCGGCCACATCAAAATCGCCGAGCTCAACCCCTTCGGCTCCAACTCAACAGTCCACCCCAAACCCGGAGACAACGTCGCCCTCGAGCTCGCCCAAAGCGACATCGTCCCCATCCAAAACGACTAACCCCCCCTCCCTCCCCCTCCTCCATCTCGGTGGCACAGGCGTCCTGCCTGTGTCTCCCACCCCACAACTCACCCCACCTTCCCCACCGCCCGACACCCTGCCGGGTGCCATGCTGTGCCCTCCTTCGACTCGTAGAGCGAAGGAGGCCTCACAACAATCACGCCCACGCCGGTGCCATGGTCCTGCGCAGCAAGGCCATCCCCAAACACCAACGCAGCTCAACAATCGTTGGGTGCCCTGCTTTGCGGCGAAGCCCAAAGCAGGAACGGTTGCGCCCAATGTCTTCTCTCCTCCCCCGAGCTTCGTGGGGGGAGGGGGGGCGGGGGAGGTGTCACGCGCAGCATGACGGAGGGGGTGCCTTCCCGCTTCAAGAGGGGTTGCAGGGGACCCCTCCCCTGCATCGCACACCCGAACCACCCTTGGATCACACCCACCCCTCCAGTACACTCAACCGATGCCCCCACGCCACCTCATCCTCCCTCTCCTCCTCACCCACATCGCCTCCGCCGGTGGCCCATACCCATTCCTCAACCCCACCCAGGAACACGTCGATTGGGACTTTGCCTACCCACGCGGCCTCTGCGTCGTTGACCACAACCTCTACTGCCACGGGTTCCGCTACGACACCGCCATGCTCAACGCAGAGCCAGCCGTGGACCTCGTGTCAATTGGGATCGGCATGGCATACGACACCGTCACGCATCAACGATGGATCGACAACGGAGCACAGTTCCTTGATGCTGATGAAGGCGATCTCATAGGCAATCCATTCAACGCCACCCAAGCTATGGCCGCCTACGACAACCACCAGTTCTTCCTCAACGACGGCCGCCTCGGAGACACACGCCACTACGACCTCGCCATCCGCGACGGCAGCACCGGCGCCATCACCCTCTACACCGACGCATTCCAAAGCATCACCGACCACGCATTCGCCGACATCCAGTCAGGCATGTCCGTCGAGACCGGACCCGACGACCGACAAATCCTGATCCTCTCGAGCGGCAATGAGGTCTATCAGTTCCATATCTCCCCGGACTGGCGCACCAACGCAACCTTCCGCCTCCTCTCCATCCACAGCATCGGAGGCAACCTCGCCTTCGGCATCACCGGGCTCGATTACAGCAACGGATACCTCTACGCCGTCACCCCCGCCGGCATCGCCGAGTTCCCCTACACCCTCCTCCCCGCCAACGCCACCTGCCCCCAGGACTTCAACAACGACCTCGAACTCGACTTCTTCGACGTCTCCGACTTCCTCACCGCCTACGCAAACAACGACCCGCGCGCCGACTTCACCAACGACACCACCCTCGATTTCTTCGACCTCAGCGCCTTCCTCCAACAACTCACCGCCGGCTGCCCCGAACCCCAACCGCGCCCGGTGCCATGATCCCGCGCAGCCGGGCCTTACCCAAACACCACACGCGCCGGGTGCCCTGCTTTGACCCGAAGCCCAAAGCAGGAACGACTGCCCCCAACATCTTCCGCTTTCATGCTTCAAGAGGGGTTGCAGGGGACCCCTCCCCTGCATCGCACACCAACCACGCTCGGACTCAGCGTGGACCCACTAGAAATCCAGCCCCACCCCAAACTGATATCCCACGACAACGGCAATACACAGAATCACACACGAGGCCCCGACATACCAACCCCGTAGCGATCCATAAACAAGATCCGCGACCAGGAAGACAACCCCCAACACCACGCAGAACGGAATAAATCCTGAGATAACGCCGGCATACAACACCCACAACAGATTGTCCAACCCCAAAGAAAAATCGACACGGATCGCGAAACCAGAAATCGCGGCCAATATGACAGCCGAAGGCAACGTCACCGGAAACAACCGAAGATACAAGCTCTGACGTGAAATGCTCAACTTCAACTCGGGGTGATTCACACGGCAAACTTGGACGGACGGACCATCATACCCGAGCGTTCAAACGCCACGCATCAAACCAACAC
>JALUWX010000102.1 GCA_027019265.1 Phycisphaerales bacterium | reverse complement strand
AATATTATATATATACAGGGTGATCATAAAGTCACTGTAGGGTTTTAAATCTAAATTAGACATTGTTTACAATCCACAACCACAATTTTCTGGATGAAACTTTTCAATAGTAACGGAAATTTATTTTTCTGAGCATTAGAAACAGTGACTATGCATTTTAGGTTTTTATATAGAGCAGAAACAAAAAAGTTACTTTTTCAAGTTAATTTATCTGAAAAACGTTTACGTTTTTGTAAATTTTTAGTTTCGTTCAAAACATCCATTTTTGAAACTTCGAAATTATCAAAATATCCAAACATTCGAATCATTTATTTGCATTTAAGATACAAGAAAAAACACGAAAACAGAAGTCATTGTTCGACGTTGGTGCCACCAGCGTCAATGCATTTTTGCAGTCGTTTTTTGAAGGAGACGATGGCACTTCGGCACATATCGGGAGTAATTTCTTCACTTGCATCAGAAATGCAATCTTTCAGTTCTTGCAGGGTTCTCGGATGTAAGGAAAAGACCTTTGTCTTCAAGAATCCCCACACGAAGAAGTCCAAAGGGGATAAGTCAGGAGACCTGGCGGCCCACACCAAAGGGCCACATCGACCAATCCAACGATCGTTGAAATTGTCATCAAGAAATTTCCTGACGGACTTTGCGTAATGAGGCGGTGCCCCATCCTGTTGAAAAAAAGCTTGGCGTTTTTCGAATCTTGACAGCTGTGGGAGAAAGCTTCGTTGCAACATGTCAAGATAATTTTCTCCAGTAATGTTTCCGTCAAAGAAAAAGGGACCATGTATCCTTTGGCTTGAAATTCCCATCCAGACATTGACTTTGGGACTTGAATGGGAGCGCTGAAATGTTTCTCCTGGCTTTTCTTCTCCCCAAATTCTGCAGTTATGTCGGTTGACAATACCATCCAGACGAAAGGTGGATTCGTCCGAAAAGATGATTTTCTCCAAAAAGTTTTCATCTTCTTCAGTTTTTTCCAGTAAAGTTTCACACATGCTGACACGCAAAGAGAAATCTTCTTCGTGTAACTCTTGTGTGACTTGGATCTTGTATGGAAAGAGTTTAAGGTCGTGTTTCAAGACTTTATGG
>JALUWX010000101.1 GCA_027019265.1 Phycisphaerales bacterium | reverse complement strand
GCCCACCCCACAAACGCACCGTCCTCGAGCCCGATCACCCCCACCGAACCATCCACCCCCAGCAGCACCCCAATCCGACCATACGGCCCCACCACCACATCACGAACATCAACCATCGACTCCTGAGCCGTCACCGACGCGCGATCGTCCACCGTCCCAGATCGGAACAACGGCGCGACCACCCAAGCCAGGTACACACAGATACCCAGCACCGCCGCAAGCACGCTGAACCCGCCGAACGTGACAACGAACTCCGCAGCAGCATCCGTCGCATGGAGCCGCCGCGAAGCCCGCGCCCTCGTTCTTGCATCATCCTCGCGCGCCATCAGTCCCCGTCCTGAGCACCGATCCCGCCACGCGCCAAGCCCGCGGCCTCAACACAACGCCATAACCCGCGAACCCGATTCAAAAATCGTATTCGATCTTCAGCTTCTCAAGATCCTCACGAGCGATCGTAGCAGGAACCGGGAAGTACCCGTCCTTCAGCACGATCTCCTGACCCTGCTGAGAGAAGATCAGCTTGATGAACTCACGACGAAGCGGATCCGTGATCCCCTCCGTCGGGTCCGCGTTCACGTACAGGTACAGGAACCGAGCGATCGGGTACTCACCCGAATACGCGTTCTCCGCATCCGGAGACGCCGCCTCGTACCCCTCGTACGACAACGGAATCACCTTCACACCAGCAGTCCGGTACCCGATCCCCGAGTACCCCATACCGTACATATCCGTGCTGACGGCCTGAACAACCGCCGACGAGCCGGGCTGCTCCTTCACCGTCGCCTTGAAGTCATTCCCCTGAAGACCGATCTTCTTGAAGAACCCGTAGGTCCCCGAAGCCGAGTTCCGCCCGTACAGGTTCACCGGACGAGAAGCCCAATCCTTGTCCTCGATCCCAAGGTCACCCCACGTCATGTCCTTCCCGGCCACACTGAACACCTCGGTCACCTGCTCGATCGTCATCTCTTCGATCGGGCAGTCCTTGTGCACGTACACCGCAAGACAGTCCACTCCAGCACGCACCGGGGTGGGAGGGTATCCGTAGTGCTCCTCGAACTTGTCAACCTCAGCCCCCTTCATCGGACGAGACATCGGCCCGAACTGCGCCTGACCCTCGATCAGCGCGGGTGGCGCCGTGCTCGAACCCTTCCCCTCCACCTCCGTGCGCGAAGCGGGGTAGAAGTTCTTGAACTCCTCGCCCCACAGCGTCATGAGGTTGTTCATCGTGTCCGAACCGATCGACTTGATGTTCCCCGACACACCCTCCGAAGCCGTGTACACCGGAAGCGCGGGATCCACATCCACACGAAGCATCCCAAGCGCCATCAAGGGCACCGCGACCAACCCAACACAAGCCGTCGTCACAAAGCGCTTCATCGCCGATTCTCCCGGTTCAAGAACACTCGCCGAGCCCGTCCTTCCGAGCCCGATCCTCGTCCTTCACAATCGTTGACACCACACCCCCAAACACCGAATCTTCAAACGTAAAGATCCTGTAAAGGAATCGTCAAAGAAGCCGGAAACCACACCAACAAAGAGACTTACGCCCCGATCAAGAATCCTCGATCGCAGACAAGATCTCGCGCCGGAGCACCCTGGACCCCGGGGTCGTCTCCGTCACGAACTTCGCGCGGACCACCCCACCCCGACCAATGAGAAACTTCGTGAAGTTCCACCCCACCCGCCCCCCGATCGGCGCATCCATCCCCTGAAGCGCCCCATACAACGGATGCGGATCCCCACCCAGAATCGAGAGCTTCGACAACAACGGGAACGTCACCCCGAACCGGCTCTCACAGAACGCACGGATCTCCTCATCACTCCCGGGCTCCTGACCCAGAAAGTCGTTGCACGGCGCCCCCAGAATCGTGAACCCACGACCCTCCAGCTCCGAATGCAGCACCTGCAGCCCCCGATACTGCCCCGTAAACCCGCACGCGCTCGCAACATTCACGAGCAGCACCACCCGATCGAAAAAATCTCCGATCGCCGCCTCCGAACCATCGATCATCCGAACACCGATCGATCCATCGAGCACAAACCGTCCGTCCGTCGTCATCCTGAACTCCTTACCAAACACCACGAGTCCGCACCCGCGATTCCCTACAGTCCCACACCATGCGGCCAAACCCGCACAACCCGAACACCGTGCGCCTCACGCGCACCCTCCGCATCGCGCTCCCCAAAGAGCCCGCCGGAGCCGCGAACACGCACAACGCCTACCCGCGCGCCATCGGCTTCGCCCCATACTACGAGTTCGATGCACAGTGCACCGGACAACCCGACCCCCAAACCGGATACCTCATCTCGATCCACGAGATCGACACCGCATTTAGAGATCACGCGCTCCCCATCCTCCGTTCCAAACTCCTCAACGAGCACCAGGACCCATCCTCCGTCCTCCCCCACCTCTTCCGCGCCACCAACGACAACCTCCCCGTCACCCTCACGTCCCTCACCTGGCGCCTCACCCCCAACCAGAGCATCACCATGACCACCACCGCGCCGACCACCCCCGACCCCTCCTCCGTCATCCTCACCGAACGCTTCGAGTTCGCCGCCGCCCACCGACTCGCCGTCCAGGGCAAATCACAAGACGAAAACCACGCCCTCTTCGGAAAGTGCGCCAACCCCAACTACCACGGCCACAACTACATCCTCCAAACCGAAACCGCAACCCCCACCGCCCTCCTCACCAACGCCTCCCCCGCCCTCGACATCGCCCGCGCCGTCAACACCCACATCATCGAAACCCTCGACCACAAAAACCTCAACCTCGACATCCCCGCCTTCGATCAATCCACCCCCGACGGCGTCATCCCCTCCGTCGAGAACATCGCCCGATTCTGCTACGAATCCCTCGCGCCCCACATCACCCAGCTCGGCGCCACCCTCCAGCGCGTCACCGTCTGGGAAACCGAACGCACCAGCGCCACCTACCCGGCCTAACTCCACCCCAGCGCGTACCCTCCCCCCGTGACCCAGCGCGAGCGCATCCTGATCATCCGTCCCAGCGCCCTAGGCGACGTCTGCCGAACCGCGCCCATCCTCGCCGCCCTCCGAAAGACCTACCCAAGCGCCCGCATCGACTGGATGGTCCGCGACACCTACATCGACGCAATCAAACCCCACCCCGCCCTCGACAACGTCATCCCCTTCAACCGCAAAGCCCTCGGAGCCCAGACCCGCAAAGGCAACTTCAAAGACCTCCGCGCCTGGCTCCGCACCCTCAAAGCCACCAACTACGACACCGTCCTCGACTGCCAAGGCCTGTTCCGCTCGGGCTTCTTCGCCTGGTCCACCCGCGCCAAACACCGCTTCGGATTCAAAGACGCATCAGAGCTCTCCTGGATCTTCCACAACCACCGCATCGACGCGCCCGTCACCATCCACACCGTCGATCGCATGCTCGAGCTCGCCAAAGCCGCAGGCGCGGATATCACCAACCCCGACGTCACCCTCTACGCCGACGACGAACAACGCTCCCAGGTCGTCATCGAATACCCCGAGCCCTACGCCGTCCTCGCCCCCACCAGCGCCTGGCCCGCCAAGTGCTGGCCCATCGAACGTTTCACCCAGCTCGCAAAGAAACTCGCCGACCACCCCTCCCTCGGCCGAGTCATCATCGTCGGAGGCCCCGGAGAACGCCTCCACTGCGCCCCCCTCCTCGAACTCGCCGAACGACACCCCAGAATCACCGACCGGGTGGGCTCCACCAGCATCGCCCACCTCATGGCCATCATCGAACGCGCCAAACTCGTCGTCGCCAACGACTCCGCCCCCCTCCACATGGCCGTCGGGTTCAAACGCCCCCTCGTCGCCCTCCTGGGACCAACAGACCCCGTCCGCGCCTGCCCCTACAACCGACAAGCCGACGTCCTCCAGCACGCAAACTCATCCGACGAGTTCTACTTCCGAGACGACCGCGCCGCCGACATGATCAAAAGAATCACCCTCGACGAAGTCACCACCGCCTGCAACCAACGCCTCGGATGACACCCCCCAAGCACAAAGACCGCTACTGCAGACCCCCGGGCTTGCGATACATCCTGTTTGTTTTTGCGCCCTTCATCATCGCACTCTTCTTGTTGGGCTGGATCACCCAGCACACCTCCAAACGCACAGAAACCATCGCTTTCATCGCGCTCGTCTCCACCTACCTCTTCGCCAACCTCCTCGTCTTCATCCACATATTCCGTCAACGATTCGAAGCCGAACGCACCATCAACGCCGGACACCTCCCCTGCCCAAGCTGCGGCCACGCCCTCCCCCTCCACCCCGACACCACCCGCTGCTCCGAGTGCGGCCGCCCAATCAACCCCGACGATCTCCTCACCTACTGGTCGAAACATCTCCTCAACAAGGAACGCATCAAAAAGTTCCAAACCATCCTCCACGCCAACCGCGCACAAAAAATCGCCGACGCCCAAAGCGCCGACGATCCTGAATAACAAACTCAACCCAACCGTTACGCCGTCGCCCCAGCGTGCTCGTGCGCAAACGCCTTCATGAACTCCACCAGCGCCTCGCACCCCTTCTTCGGGAACGCATTGTAAATACTCGCCCGCATCCCACCGATCGAACGATGCCCCGCGAGCGTCGAAAGCCCCTGCGCCTCCGCCTTCTCGATGAACCGCGCATCCAGGTCCTCCGTCGGACACTTGAACGTGATGTTCATCAGTGAACGATCGTCCTTCTCCGCGTGCGGCGTAAAGAAGTCCTGCGAGTCCAGGAAGTCATACACAATCCCCGCCTTCTCGATGTTCATCTGCTCAACCGCGCTCAAACCACCCTGCGCCTTGATCCACTTGAACACCTCACCCATCAGGTACACCCCGAAAGTATTCGGCGTGTTGTACCGCCCCTCCTTCTTCGCGATCAGCCCGAAGTCCATCATCTTCGGAAGCTCACGCACGGGCTTCTCGATCAGATCCTTTCGCGCGATCAACAGCGTGATCCCCGAAGGCCCGAGGTTCTTCTGCGCCCCGGCGTAGATCAACCCGTACCGCGTCGCGTCCAGGGGCTTCGAGTAAATGTTCGACGACATATCCGCAACGATGAACGACCCGTCCGGAACCTTGGGCAGTTCCTTGAACTCCGTCCCCATGATCGTGTTGTTGCTCGTCACGTGCACATACACGGGCTTCTCGGAGAACGAAACCTGGTCCCCCTTCGGGATGTGCCGATACGCATTGTCTTTCGACGACCCGCAGATATGCAAGCCCCCGTACAGGTGCACCTCGTCGATCGAATCGTTCGCCCACTTCCCCGTCTGGAAGTAATCCGCCGTCCGATCCGGAGCCAGGAAGTACGCCGGAACCATGTAGCACTGGCTCGTCGCGCCACCCTGCATCCAGAAGATCGAGTAGTCCTCCGGGATCGACCCGACCTCACGACACACCGCTTCGGTCTCGTGCGTCACACGATCGAACGTCGGATCACGGTGCGAATGCTCCATGATCCCGATCCCCGTGTTGTCGATATCCCAGATGTCCTTCTTCGCCTGTTCCAGCACCGACTCGGGCAAACACGCCGGGCCCGCCGAGAAGTTGTACACACGATCACCCATCACGCACATCCTTTCTCAAGCGCCCGCGCCCGCGGCCCCGCTCGTCAGTTGATCCTTATTCACACAATGCAACGCATCCCCGCTCTCGACGAACCGCTCCACGATCCGCACCGTCTCCTCCGCAACAGCGAGCTGCGCCTGATCCGTCGAAGCCCCGACATGGTGCGTCAACGACACACCCGGAACATCCGCGATCGCGGGCTTCCACGAACAATCCTTCTCCGAAGGCTGATCCTCATACACATCGAGCCCCACCCGGAGCCCCTTCGTCTCGATCGCCGCGACCAACGCCTCCTCGTCCACGATCTCCCCGCGCGACGTGTTGATGAACATCGCCCCGTCCTTCATCGCCGCAAAGAACCCGGGCCCGCACAGCTCGTGCGTGTCATCGCACAGCGCCACGTGCACACTCACGATGTCCGCGCGACCCAGCGCCTCGATCAGCGCCTCGCGCGAGTAATCGATCAGCCGGATCCCCAGCGCCCGCGCCGTGTCCTCACGGAGCGAGCGGGACTGCGCGCTCACCTTCATCCCAAACGCCTGCGCCCGTTTCACGAGCTCCGTCCCGATCGCGCCGAGCCCGACGACGAGCAGCTCCTTCCCCTTGAGTCCCCCCGCTTTCGAGAACTCCTTCTTGTTCCAGTGCCCCTCTTTCAGCGCGTCCGTCTGCGCCTGGATCCGACGATCGAGATTGATCATGTGACCCATCGCGAGCTCCGCGACCGCAACCGCGTTCATCCCGGGACAGTTGCACACCGGGACCCCCTTCGCCCCCGCGGCCGCCGAGTCGATGTTGTCGTGCCCCGCCCCCGCGCGGATCACGAGCCGAAGCCCATCCGCCTTCTCGAACACCCCAGCGGGCACCTTCGTCGATCGGACCACGAGCACGCTCGACCCCGTCGCGCGGACCGCATCCGCGATCGTGTCCGGACCGAGATTCGGATCCATATGAACCGAGCACCCGAGCGCTTCGAGCGCTTCCACACCCGAATCCTCGAACTTGTCCGCGATCAGCACACCGAGCCCAGCAGCATCCGTCATAACCGTCCTCCGATCCGTGCGAGCCGCAACCACTCATGCGCTCACCGGATCATAGAGCCGACCCCCACCCATAGCGACCGGATCAAGGCCCGGATCCCCCCGAACCGAGCTGCCCCGTATTGATCTCCGACCCCCCG
>JALUWX010000100.1 GCA_027019265.1 Phycisphaerales bacterium | reverse complement strand
GAAGGCGCGGAGGTCTAGAAGATATCACGCTGTAGGAGTTTCGGGTGGATTCATCTGATGGATTCAATGCTCGTAGGGACGGATCGGACGGGTGGCGCGTAGACTCGGGGGCGAAGGAGCCCGGGTAGCTCAGCAGGATAGAGCAGCGCTTTCCTAAAGCGCAGGTCGCAGGTTCGAGCCCTGCTCCGGGTGTTTTTATCGGGTGGTGGTCGATTGGAGGGCGGATGAGCGCGAGCGGGGCTGGATCGTCGGATGGCTCGGGGGGGGCGGGGTCGCTGGTCGATCGGGGTCATGTGGAGACGGAGGGTCGGCTCGGGGCTTCGTCGGATCTGGACGCGATGGGGACGCTCGAGGTCCTGACGGTGATCAACAACGAGGATCAGCGCGTGGCGCATGCGGTGCGGGATCGGATCGGGGTGATCGGGGATCTGGTGGGTCTGGTGGTGGAGGCGCAGCGCGGGGGAGGGCGGTTCGTGACGCTCGGGGCCGGGACGAGTGGTCGGCTCGGGGTTCTGGATTCGAGCGAGCTGCCCCCGACGTTCCGGGCTGATCCGGAGCGGTGGGTGGCGGTGATTGCTGGGGGGGATTCCGCGCTGCGGAGGTCGAGCGAGTCGAGGGAGGACGAGCTCGATGGGGCGTTTGGGGAGCTGGATCGGTTGGGGGTTGGCGCGGGGGATGTGGTGCTCGGGATTGCGGCCGGGGGATCGACGGCGTATGTGCTCGGGGGTGTGGAGGAGGCGAAGAAGCGCGGGGCGCGGACGGGGATGCTGGTGTGCTGCGCGGTGGAGAAGCCTGATTGGTGCGATGTGCTGATCGATGTGGTGACGGGGGCGGAGGTGGTGACGGGGTCCACGAGGATGAAAGCGGGGACGGCGACGAAGCTGGTGCTGAACATGGTGACGACGGCGGCGATGGTGCGGATGGGGAAGGTGTACGGGAACCTGATGGTGGATCTGCGCGCGACGAACGCGAAGCTGCGGGATCGGGGGGCGCGGATCATCGCGGAGCTGACGGGTTTGGGTCGGGAGGAATCGGTGGGGCTTTTGGATGAAGCGCGAGGAGAGGTGAAGGTGGCGCTCGTGATGCACGGGAGGTCGGTGGGGTATGACGGGGCGCGGGGGTTG
>JALUWX010000099.1 GCA_027019265.1 Phycisphaerales bacterium | reverse complement strand
AGGAATGCCTCGCCCATTTTGAACGTAAACAAGAAAGAGAGCAGTAAAAGTACTATCGTACTGCCATAACGGCTGAGCAACGCCCGGAAAGGTTCAATCAGGGTGAATTGAAGTTGTGCGCTTAGGCTCAGGCCAGAAACACGACTCTCGAGTTTTTCGCGACGGCGATTGTCTCGTTCCACTAATACCGTCACTAACGCGGTAATAAAGAGACAAAACATGGCCAGATAGAAAAACACATCGGCCCAGTCCATCGACGACAGACCTTTCATATAAAACGCCGCAGCACCAAGCAAGCTGTACCCCGTCCACCAGCCGCTGGTAGCAAACGCCGCGGCATAGGGAATAAGGGCCTCTTCAGCTTCAGGATCGAAACTGTCTACCCTGAATCCATCAATGGCTATGTCACAGGTCGCTGATGCCAGAGCAATAGTCATTGCCAGTATGCTTAACCAGACCATGCTGGCCTGCGGAGAAATCTGACTGATACCCCAACATGCCAGTGTCATTACCAGCAACAGAAACACAATCCAGGATTTGCGGTCACCTAAACGCCTGAAAACAGGCAGCCGAAAACCGTCGACGAGCGGCGCCCAGAGAAAGTTAATGGCGTACACGAAGAAGATGGAACCAAACAGCCCGATGCTGGTACGGGACAAACCTGCATCAGTCAGCCAGCCAGTCATTGCCGAGCCAATCAGAACCCAGGGAAAACCACTGCAGATGCCCAACAGAAAGATCATCCGCAGCCGGGGTTCGCGCAACAACTGCGCCAGCGGCATCCCGCTCATAAATATCAGTCTTTAAAGTTCTTGAATGCCAGTGGCATATCAATGGATTCCTCACCGCGAAGCATCGCCATAACCTGTTGCAGATCATCGCGTTTCTTGCCTTGCACACGAACTGTATCGCCCTGAATGCTGGCCTGAACTTTGATTTTGCTGTCTTTAATCATCTTGGCTATTTTACGGCCCAGATCTTTATCAATACCCTGGCGCATAGTCGCCAGAATTTTCACCTGTTTCCCAGTTCCCTGAGGATCAGAAAATTCGAGGCAGTTCGCTTTGATAGAGCGCTTAATCATGGCGCTGATCAGCATAGACTTCATCTGATCAAGCTGAGTGTTGTTA
>JALUWX010000098.1 GCA_027019265.1 Phycisphaerales bacterium | reverse complement strand
CTTGGCTGGGCTGAACATCGCCCGCTCATGGCGTATGAGCTGCTCGTGCTTCATCCACCTCAGGGCGGTCCGGATGTGGTAGTCGGGCACCCGCTCGCCGAGTGCTTTCTGCACGGCCTCGTGCAGGTCGACGAACTTGCACTGCTCGAGGTCGCGCACCGCGTCGGCGGTTGCGAGCACAATGTCCTTTGGACAGCGGAACGGCTCCGCGTCGGTGCTCCGGTACTCGGCCAAGACTGCCGGCCGCGATGGGAACTTCTCGACCTTGTAGTCCTCGACCGTCTTGGCGGCCTTCGGACCGCGGCGGCGTGCCGTCGGCCTTTCGCCGGCGTCCGCGATGAGCTCGCGTTCAAGTGACTGCAATGCGGCCAGTGCCTTCGCGATCCGGGCACCCGACGACGGGCACTCGCCCAGCACTCCGGTGAGCTCCTCTCGGGCGATGTCGATCTGTCGAAGGGCGTAGGCGGCGTCAGGCATTGAACCAACTGTACCACAACCTCACGGTTTTTTCTAGGTGGGCGTTGACGGATCATCCAAGGCGAGCTACTCTCGGTGGATTTCTGTAGAGGTCTGCCATATGAAAGAGACGCAAAGCCTAGCCGCACTGCTCACCTCGGTCACCCGGGGGCACCTCATCATCGCGCTGGAGTACCTCGCCGAGCTCTCCGCAAATGGGATGGTCACATCCGAGGTGGTCGACGCGATCGACGAGGAGCTGCCCGCACACGGAGGTGTCGCGACTTCCGCCGTGGTCGAGCACGCCCGGGCACTCGGGCTGATTTCAGCCACGATCGACAGCGACGGTTTCGCGAAGTTCTTCATCCACGCTGCCGCGTTGGACCTGCTGGGCCTTGACATCGAGGCCGTGCACGGAAGTGAAGAGGCAGAGTTACAGGTGTTGGCGGGCGTCTTCGCCTGCTACCAGCGTGACGCCGCTGGCAACAAAGGTCGCGCCTGGCGAGCAGCGGCTTCCCTCATGCTGCTCTTGGAAGCCGAGGTCGGACCTGAACAAATCGCCCGGCTCAGCGAGCGGGCGGTGGGCAACCAACGGGGCCCGAGCACCGCGAAGGCGTTCTGGCTCGCCGAGTCGCAGCTCGGTCTTCAAGTTGCCAAGGCCGAGGGCTTCATCGATGAGCCCACCGACGGATCCCTTCGGATCACGGATTACACGCTGACCGACCGCGGCAGAGCATGGCTGATCAGGGACGGCTCACCGATCGCGGCGAGCGTCCGCAACATCGAGCTGAGGGGGGTGCTGTGATGCCCGCGATGAGGTCTCTCATCCTCCGATCCGCCCGAGCGTCCTGGCTTTTTGCCCGCCGCGCCGGCTTCGTCCGTGGGCGCACCGTCCGCATCCCCCGCACCGAGCCCACTTTCCCAAGCTCGCGTCGTCTCATCGGACTCAACATTCCGCTGCACGAAGCTCGGGCGTTGGCTGAGGAGTACGAGTTGCCGCCCATCATCACGCTTGACGAGGCCGCCAAGGTCGCCCGGCGGTCACCGTTCACCGTCAAGCGGCTCGTGTCGGAGGGGCGGTTCCCGAAGTCGGCCAAGCCTGGTAAGCCCCTGCTGTTCCTCCGCGATCGGTTCATCCAGGAGCTCATGAAGGAGCACGGGTGATGCTGGCCAACCGGTTCGAGGTCGAGGGCACGAGCAACCCCATCATCCACGTGGGGCACAAGTCGTACCGAAAGAAGGACGGCACGTCGGCACGCACCAAGACCTACTACGCGGAGTGGAGCCTCGGCAATAAGCAGCAACGCCGGAGCCTGAAGACCAAGAACAAAACGGCCGCGATCAACGCGGCCCATGCCTTGCACGACAAGATCTGCAACGGCGAACGCCTCGAAGCCCCCAAGGAATACACCGTCGACGAGGCGGTGAAGCTGTACCTCGACACCTGCCGGGCCCGGCGGCTCAAGCCGAGGACCATGGCGGCGTACGAGCACACGCTCGGCAAGCTCAAGGACTTCTGCAAAGACCGGTCCATCGTCTACCTCGGTCGGTTCGGACAGGTCGAGTTCTGGGCGTTTGTGAACACGATGAATCACTTGTCGAAGAAGACGGTCTACGACCGCATGGTGATCGTTCAGCAGCTCTTCAAGTGGTGCTGCGAGGTTGCTGAGATCCTCGCGAAGAACCCGATCCGCAAGCTCAAGCTGAAGAAGCCGGCGTCGAAGAAACAGCCGTGCTTCACCCCTGAGCAGATCCGCACAATGATCGACACCGCGGACGACAATCTCCGGCCCATCATTGTGTTCCTCGCCTACACCGGGTGCCGCGTCGGTGAGATGCGGGACCTGCTGTGGGAGGATGTCCACCTCGACGCCAACGGCAACGGCGTGCTCGACATCCGGCACGGGGGCTCCGACGACGAGACAAAGGGGAAGGAGTCGCGTCGGATCCCGATTCACTCCGAGCTGCGGCCGTACTTGGAGTCGATGCCGCGGATCGACGAGCGGGTTTTCCATTCTCATCCATCAAAGCGGTATCCCCGCGGAAACGGAAAGCTCGTTGATACGCGGCTGCTGGATCAGGTGAAGGCGTTGTGTAAAAAGTGCGGCTTCGAGAATCCCACGCAATACAAAGTGCACACGTTTCGACACGCGTTCGTCTCGATGCTGGCCCGGCAAAATGTGTCGTATCGATACGCGTTGCAGCTCGTCGGGCACTCGTCGAGCAAGATCCTTGATCTGTACTTCTCCGTCTATGACGAAGACGCGGCGAGAGCGATCGAGTCGATCGAGCTCCCGCCCGGTCAACCTTCCGACGATTGATCAGGACCGACTTCGAAGGGCTCACGCTGCAAGCTCGTCCAGGCTTCCCGGGTTGCTCGTGTAAACCCGGCCTTAGTGCCGACGCGGGTGAACCGTGCACCTTCATGATGGACGAGACCTGAGGCGGACCAGAATCGCAGCGAGACGCGGGCGGCGTAGTCGGGCAGCTCCTCTCCAAGCCGGCGGCTCGCGGCGGCCTTGATGGTGGCGAAGAGTTGTGGCTCCGCGGTGGACGCGACCTCGGTGGCAACCGCCCTGTAGTACGGCAGCGGCACCTTGTACGGTTTCGCCGCTGCGCCTGGGCGGATCTCAATGAGGGCGGGGCCGCGGCGTGACTCTTCGACGGTGTAGGTGGCGGCCCGCACACGGGCACGGGGGCCGATGATCCGCCGACGACGGGCGTCGTTCAGGTTGTTAATCTCACCGGTGACCGCGGAGTCAAGTTCGTTGAGCTTGCGGAGTAGTTTCGAGCGGCCTGTACCCGTGCGCGACGCGAGCTCGCGTACCTCATCAAGCACATCTCGCCATGACTGACTTGGTGTACCTGCTCGCGGCATGAGCATGATGGTACGCCGGATCTGCGAGTTGGCGTCTATACCCGCGTACCCGAGATACCGCGATTCCCGTCAGGATCCATACCGGTTTGGGCTGGATCCTGATGCGCCTCCGATTCCGTGTTGAAATTGTCGAGTTCACCGCGGACGGATCCTTGCCTTCCGTCCAAGGCACCGCTATGTACGCCGTATTGACCCATTGGCGTACTGACGGAGCATCGAATGACGAACGACAACACCCACACGGCGGACGAGACCACGGCGGCAGCGGACGGCCTGCTCGCATGGGCGAAGGAGCACGGAGGCGTGCTCGCGGTGGCGGCGACGCTTGGGGAGGACCGGGATGGTCCGATCCCCGCGGCGCGGCCGGAGGCGTTGGTGGCCGGCGCGGTCGGGACGCTCAACGAGGCCGAGATCGCCGTGCTCCTCGCGCAGCTCGATGTCGCGGTGCTCATGGTGTTGTCGCAGATGGCGGCGGGCGCGGAGATGGGCGAGGAGGCCTTCCGCAAGCTCGTGAACACCGCACGGCGCGAAATGCTCGACGCGGCGGGGCTCAACTTGTGCGACGACTGCGGCGGATGAGGGTGTAAGAGAGAAGGGCTCGTAGCGGGGCCAACGCCCCGCGGCGGGTTTGGCGATTCGGTTCTAAATTGAGAGGTACAGCAATGACGACGGCGCACGCGTTCAACGGCCCCGATGGGATGGCGAGGAAGATCAGGCTGCTCGCGAGCAACTGCGAGACGGCGACGGCGGGGTTGTCGCGCACGCTGCTCATCGCGGTGAGCTCGCCGGACCCGGTGAGCACTCCGGACTGCGAGCATGCGGCCCCGCGTGGGATCCGGATCCAGACGCTCGACAAGGGCATGACGAACACCGACATCGCGGTGCTCATGGGCACCCTCTACGGCATGCTCGATGTGATTGAGGACGGGTACTCGCGGGAGTTCGGTGACGGCTTCCGTGAAGCGGTGGACGAGGCGCGCGGCACACACGGCCATGGTCAGCGGATGGCCGTGGTGCCGGTTGTTCCCATGGACACCAAGCCGTGGCAGACACGCGTGAGTGAGCGCGGAAGCTGAGAAAACTGCAAATCGGAAGTATCGCGCCCGTCACCACCATGAAAACTGGCGCGCGAGGGAGGAGTCAACACATGACTCGTGGAATGGAGAAGGGCGAACCACACTTGCCGCAATCCGGCGGCGACCAGAGCGGCGAGATCGTTTCTCGTCGTCGGGGTCGTCCGCCGCGGCAGGTCCGGGTCGCGGTCGCGTATCGGCCGCAGGATCCGGAGGAGGAACTTGATTGCAATGACGCCCTTCGACTTCTACTTGCCTCCATGGTCCGCAGGCGAATGGGCGGACATGATGAGGAAGAGACATGAAACGGAAGTCTCGACTCAACGGAAAACGAGCGGTCCCCATGCCGCGATGCAGTACGATGGAGCAGGCCGATACCTCCATCGACGATCAGATGAACTCCATGGAGTACTTCGCGGAGGAGTACGACATGGAGCTCGCCGACGCCTTGCAACTTGTCGGCAAGTCCGGCAGCATCAAGGCCAATCTTGAAGCGGCGATGGACGAGATCATCGCGCGCAAGCGGTCGGGCGAGCGGATCGATGTCGTCCTGTTCTATGACCAAAGCCGGTTCGGGCGTTCGGGGCCGCTCCATTTTGGGGCTCTGGCCGATCGCCTCTTGGACGAGGGCATCGAGATCGCCGAGACCGACGCGTTCATGGAGGACGCGAACAACGCAACCATGGTCCGCATGATGAAGGCGATGATCGCCCAGCAGACCGCCCGCGGAATCGCCGACAACTCGGCTCGCGGCTCGCAGCAGGCGCTCCGCGAGGGGCGTCGCAGCCATGCGAGCAAGGGGGCGTACGGCATCGACCGTCTCTATATGACGGAGGACGACGAGCCGATCTGCATCATCCGTCTGCTCGAGGACGGGACGCGGCTCAACCTGGATCCCGAGACCAAGGAAGTCCGGCTGCGGTACGAGCCGGGCAAGATGGGGTTCAAGAAGGAAAAGAAGGACAAAGTCACGCTGATCCCGGGCGACCCGGAGCATCAGGCGGTCGTCATCCGAATCTTTGCGATGCGGCATGAGCAGGGCTTCGCGGGTACACGCATTGCTCGCGTCCTCAATGATGAAGAGATCCCGTCGCCCAACGGCAAACGATGGAACAAGACCGTCATCGATGCGATGCTTCGCAACGAGACGTACTGCGGCGTTGGCTATGCCAACCGGCATTCGTCTGCTCTCTATTTCAACCAAGCAGAAGGACGCCCGGAGCCGCTGCCCCGCGAGCAAGGTCGCCGCATTCGCGGCATCCGGCCCGAGAGTTCATGGTACTTGATCGCATACCCGGAACTCCGCGACTATCTGCCCGAACATCTGCGGCGCGCGGCGATGGCCGAGCAGGCCGAGCATCGCGCCAAGATCAAGTCGGGTTGGATCAAGGATCCGGCGTGCCGCAACGGCCGGACGAAGCATCTCTTGTCCGACATCCTCGTCGAGCCGACGACCGGCAGGCGGCTCATCGCAAAGCGAAGCCGCGGACGGATCTATTACGTACTCAACAAGAGCGTCGACATGCCAGCGAAGGGATCGCAGCGTCGGAGATGGCTGCCGTCGGGGCCGCTGCATCGCGCGGTCTTGGAAGAGATCGAGGCGTTGATCTGCTCGCTCCCTGATCTCCGCGAACGAATCATCAAAGAGATCGGCGAGCAAGACAAGCAGCGTCGGGGCGAATCGGGCGAGGCCGAGCAACTCCTGGCAAACCTCGACAAGCTGAAGGCGCGCCTGAAATCGCAGGTCCGTCGTCTCGGCGGCGACGACGATGACATCGTCAACGATGCGATCGACGAGACGACCAGGCAGATCCGCGTTATCGAGGACAAGCTCGCCGGCATGAACGGAGGGCCCGCGTTGACCGAGAAAGAGATCGCCGCGATCACCGATGGAGTTATCAAGGATCTCTCCGACATGCTCCAGGCGTTCGCGGACGATGGCGAGACCTCGCTCCGCAAGCTCGCGGAGACCCTGATCAGTTCCGCGGTTGCGAATCTAGATGAAAACGAGGTCGACTTCGAGTTCGCGATCCCGGCAGAGTTGATCGAACAGCGGAATGTACGCCTAGCGGCTCGTAACGGACCCGCTCCATGCCGCCAGGCGTACAAATGGCGGCCCATCCCCCTCGATGCCGTAACCGTTGACATTCCAAAGCGTTGCAGCGGCGACTGCTGGGAGCCGTTCGAACCCAAGGGCTGCGATGACTGTCGCCGCCAACGCAACGCAGCCTGAGGATCCCGGCCAGAGCGGCCGGATCCTGCGATGAACTTGCCACCCTCGGCTCGACAGCCGGGGGTGGCCTTCAGAAAAAAATTTCGTCGACGGCGGAGCCGTCGAGCACACGGAGGCACCCATGGACGAGAAACTCACCGACATCGAGAGAGCATGGCTGGTGTCGCTCGATGCCCTGCTTGTGCAGACCACGGTGGACGCACACGGAGCGGTCGCCAGTCGGTTCATCGACCTTTGGGACAGCGGCGGGCCAACCTTCCGGGCCGAGCTGACCAAGCGGGCGTCGCTTTGGCGTCAGCGGCATGTCAAGGTGCAGCAACTCATCCTAAACAGCCACGGTGCGTGCGAGCGACTCGTCCGGCTCATGGGTGATCCCGAGCCTCCGCAACGGAAGCCGGTGAAGACCAAGTCAAAGCCTCGGCGGGATCGAGTTGTGCCGAGCCGCCGGAAGCACACCCCGGTGCAGGAGATCACCGAGGATGAGGCCGCGAAGTTCAAGGCGATGCTCGATGCCGAGGGCATCGCCGCGGTATTCGACCCCGGCGTCAGCATTCTCGACGACAAGTTGTTCCGGCCGCCGCTGATCATCCTCAACAAGGTGAGCGTGTTCTACGAGGACATCGCACCGGCGTACGAGCGTGAAGCGATCGATCGGCGGTGGGATCCCGTTGAGCGTGAGCCGGCGATCGCATTGGCGTTCGACCTCGCGTTACTCGTCACGCTTCGGGAGAGTCGGTGGACCTGGGTGATCTCCGATCGGCACTTTGGCCGACTCCCATGGGGACACCCGTGCAAGGTCACGCCGGAGGGGCGGCCGGGGTGGAAGCTGATCACCGGACTGCTTGATCGAGCCGGGCTCATCGAACGGCGGACCGGGCAGACGTGGCGGCTCACTCGCGAGGCACGCCCTGTCATCGCCAACCATCTAATGCCGGCCTGGGTTGCTGTCGCAGCATCTGGTCGAGACTGACGTAGCATTAAGCATCGATGGCGTCGTGAACCGTCACGACGCACAACACTATCTTACATCATTGCACTCATTTCGCCGAGTGCACGGATTTGAAGTGCGGCTGTCGAGTGTCAGCTTGAAGCAGTTATCGACAGCGTCAATGTCGGCCGCGAATTCGGACAGGGCTGACCTGCTGGGGCAACAGCCTCACTTCAGCCCTAGCTTCCGCTACCCGCCGGCTTGTTAGGTGAGTGATCAGTCACTAATCCAGAACTGAACATAGATACGGGAATGGGCTCGATCGTCACATGCTTGATGCCGTGGTCGCTCCCGAGCGATCGACGAACACGCTCGATGATATCGGAAGTCGCGGTGAGAGGGGACTCGTCGCGGATCGCGATCTGAGCTTCAAGGGAGACGGCATGTTCGTCAATTGGCCAGACATGGAGATGGCCGACGTCCTGGACACCCTCAACCTCGCGGATGGTCGATGCGATTGCGTCGAGTGCGAGTTCGTCCGGGGTGCTCTGCATCAGAATCCGGATACACCGCTTCATAGGCGACCACGAGATCCACACGATGTAGACCGAGATTCCGATGGTCGCAACGATGTCGGTCCAGTACCAGTCGAACAGGATGATCAGGGTGCCGGTGATAATGACCGCCACCGAGGCGAGAGCGTCCGCGACGTTGTGAAGGAACGCCGCCTTGATGTTCACGCTCTCCTTCGACATCGTGTAGGTCAGAACGGCCGTCGCGGCATCGACAACCAGTGCAATGCAGGCGATGATGACGACCATCCAGCCGTCGATCTCGGGACGGTCGAAGGTGCGGTTGATGGCCTCAATGAGCAGATAGCCCGCGATGACCATGATGGAGGTGAGGTTTATCAGGCCGCCGACCACCTCGGCTCGCCCGTAGCCGAAGGTGCGTTGCTCATCCGCGGGACGCCTGGAAATACGCCGAGCAATCAGGGCAAGGAGCAGTCCGGCTGCATCGCTGAAGTTATGCAGCGCGTCCGCGATCAGCGAAAGGCTCCCGGAGAGCACGCCCCCGATGACCTGGGCCGCAGTGAGCAGCAGATTAATGGCGACGGCGATACCCAGCCGTTTCGATCCAATATCAGCACCGTGATTGTGGTGGTTCGTCTGTGTCATCGGCGCTCACCGCGGGCGATGCTTCCCTCCAGTCGCCCAGCGAAGTACTCGAGCTCGACGAGCGTGTGGCGGTAGGCGGCCGACCTGAATCGGAGTAGTGTGCCGATGACGCGCTCGATCACCCAGCCTACGAGGCCTTTCGGGAACTCGCCCCATACGCGATGGACGAGCCGTACACCGTCGCCCTCGGGCTCGATCCGAAAGTCGCCGCCTTCCTTGACCCTGACACACATTCCAAACGGCTTGTAGATAGCCTCGCCGGTCCAAGAGAACGCACGACCCGGCCGCGTGTCGTGCACCGTCGCGGTGAGTTCGCCGGTCAAGGGACCGACACCTTCGCGTTGCCACCAGCGCAGGCCATCACGGAGGGGCTGTTTGGGCTCGGTCAGTACCTCGGTGCCCTTGTGCTCGGGGTTCGATGGCTCCCATTCGCCCTCGAAGTCCGAGATCAGTTCCCATGCTTCAGTTGCGGTTGCTTCGGCATGGACGTTTGCGGTCACATCGATCATGGCTTATCCCTCAAGAGGCATCGAGCCGACAGTGCGATTTCCGTTGACGGACTCGATCTCGATCCAGAGACTCGCACCGTCCATCGTCGAGGGCGATTCGGTCTGGCCGTGGAAATGGTCGTCGTGGGCGTCCGCCTTCGATTTCAGCGCGCCCGTCCCGGCCTCATCTCCGATCCAGAAGCGCACGGCGGCGGGGATCGGCCCGGACTCGACTTCGAGATCGAGATGCATAACCGACGAAGGTGCGATGTTACCGGACACTGAGACCGCTAGCGTTATTCCAGCGATCGTCACGCTGCCGAGCGACCGCATATCACCGTGGGTATGATCGTCGTGTTCACCCTCGCCGTGGTCGTGCCCCCCATGGTCATGGCCGTCACCAGCGTGATCATGACCGTCGTCCGCGGTGTGTGTCTCGGCGGAGTTTGATTCTGAGGACTCCCCGCAGCCGGGCAACAAGATCAATATCGCGAAGGTCGTGCTGGCGGCGGCGAGAATCTTAATGCGGTCGTTCATGATCAGGACTCCTTCGAGGTGATGGTCTTGGGTCGGCGGAATATGCCTACGAGACGCGTGAGCACAGATGTGTGATTAGCGGGCCGACGCTCAGGCTTGTGCCCGAAAACGAGCGAGTATCCCGCCGGAACAACGATCAGGTTCAGGAATGTGGAGGTCAACAGACCCCCGAGGGTGACGATGGCGAGGGGGGCGAGCAGTTCGCTGCCCGGTTCTCCCGCAGCGAGCGCTAGCGGGACAAGCCCGAGCGCCGCTGAGATCGCGGTCATCAGGATCGGCACAAGCCGTTCCATCGACCCCTGAACAATGGCTTCTCCGAGCGGCACACCTTCGTGCTGCATCAGATGGTTGTAGTGGTTGATGAGCAGGATGCCATTACGGACCGCGATGCCGAAGAGGGTTATGAAACCAACAAGGCTGGCGATGGAGATCACCGGCGGGATATACGGGCCCCCGATGCCGACGAGGGCGAGCGTGTTTGCGATCGGGCCGCCCCCCTCGCTGATGTAGATCGCGGCGATGCCGCCGATCAACGCGAGGGGCATGTTGAGCATGACGAGCACCGCCGCCCGCATCGAACCAGTGGAGATCTGGAGCAGCATGAGCATGATGAGTGCGACGGCAATGCCCGCGACGAGGATCGTCCGTGACGCGGACTGCTGCGCTTCAAACTGACCTCCGTAGGACACGGTCATGCCAGCCCGCTGGACAATGGGATCGACACGCTCCTGCACCTGGGCGACAAGGTCGCCCAGATTGGACCCCTCGGCCACATTGAGCGACACCGCGGCTTTCCGTTGAGCGTTCTCGCGAGTGATCAGATTGCTTGATCGTTCCGGACCGATATCAGCGACATCGCTCAAACGAACGGTGGCCCCTCCCCGGCCACGGAGAAGCAGGTCTCGGACCTGCCGGAACGACTCACGTTCCTCAGGTGCGAGCCGAACGACGAGATCATACTGCCGAACACCTTGGTTGACGGTGTCCACAACCTCGCCATAGAGGGCTTCGCGGACTTGCTCCGCGGCGTCAGCGGGGCTGAGACCGACCGCCGCGAGTTCCGCATGGCGGTAGCGGATTGGCAAAGAAGTGATCAATACCTCTCGGTTGGCGTTGACATCACGAGCGCCCGGCAGGCCTTGGAGTTCGGCCTCAATCGCCTTGGCGACATCACGAAGCTCGGTCAGATTTTCACCGAAGACATTGATGGCGATCGCCGCGGGCATGCCCGACAGCACATGGCTGAGCCGGTGCTCGATGGGCTGGCCAACCATCGTGGTGATCCCCGGTACGGCCCCGAGGATGCGGTCGATCTGTTCTCGCACCTCGAACCGGTCGCTCCCCGCATCAACGGTGACCTCGATCTCGGAGTTGCTGACCGGCTCGGCATGCTCGTCACGTTCGGCCCGGCCGGTACGCCGGGAGACGGAACGGACCCCGTCGATCTGGACGAGTTGCTTCTCGACCTCCGTCGCGAGCCGATCGCTCTCGACGATCGAAGTGCCGGGAGGAGCGAGCAGAAAGATCGTGAAGGTGCCCTCATTGAACGACGGAAGGAACGAGCTGCCGAATGTGCTCGCGAGCAGGAGTGCGCCGGCGGTCACGGCACCGGCGGTGCCGAGCACCCACGCCCGGTACCGAATGGCCGCTCGGAGTGAAGGCTCGTACGCCCTTTTCAGAAGGCGGACCAGGAATCCGTCTCGGTCCTCGTGCTTGCCTCCGAGTTTGCCCTTGAGAAGGAACCGGCACATCGCGGGCACGACCGTCAGGGCCACGACCAGCGACGCAAGGATCGAGATCATGTAAGTAAGTGCCAAGGGCTGGAAAAACCGGCCTTCGAGCCCCTGCAGGAAGAGAAGCGGCACGAACACCATGACGATGATGACCGTCGCGAAGACCATCGCCGGTCGGATTTCGTTGCTGGCGTCGAAGATGACCTCAGTAAACGGACGCCGATCCGCCTCGGGGAAGGCCCGGTTCTGCTTCAAGCGGCGGAAAACATTCTCAACATCGATGATTGCGTCGTCGACGAGCACGCCGATCGCCACAGTGAGCCCTCCGAGAGTCATGACATTCAGCCCGAGATTCAACGCATCCATCATCAAGAGGCCAACGGCCAGTGAGATCGGGATTGCGGTAAGTGTGATGAGCGTTGTCCGCAGATTCATCAGAAACAGAACGAGCACGACGAGCACGATGATGACCGCCTCGCCGAGCACCTTGGTCACATTGTGGACCGCCCGGTCGATGAAGTGCGACTGTCGGACGACATCTCGGTTGAGCACGACGCCCTCGGGCAGTGTCGGCTCGATCTGATCAAAGAGCGCATCAAGACTGTCGGTCAGGGCGAGCGTGTTCGTGCCCGGTGACTTCTGGATAGACAGCACGACAGCGGGTTCGCCCCCCTCAGAAGCCGTGCCCCGCTTGATCGCCGGCCCGAGGATAACCTCGGCAACCTGACCGATCGTCACGGGCACGCCCTCGTGATACTTGATGATCGTGTTGGCGATGTCCTCCGGGCGCGTCACCCGGCTCTGCTGACGGATCGGGATCTCGAAGTTGTCCACATTCACCAAGTAGCCGCCGCTCGCGGTGCTGTGCGCGCCGCCCGCGGCCTCGACCACATCCGTGATGGTCAGGTCGTAGAGCCTCAGCCGCTCCTGATCGACATTGACCTGATACTCTGGTAGCTCGCCGCCGATCGCGACGACTTGGGCGACACCGGGCACCGCGAGGATTTTGTTACGCAGCTCGAACTCGCCGTAGGAGCGGAGTTGCATGGGGTTGGCCGAGCCGTCGGGCGACGACAGGGAGATCAGCATGATCTCGCCCGCGATAGACGTAATCGGCGTGATGAATGGCTCGACCTCATCGGGAAGGTTTTCGCGAGCGGTGACGAGCCGCTCAGAGACGAGTTGACGGGCATCGTAGAGGTCAGTACCCCATTCGAGGTCCACCCAGACGATACCGAGTCCGATCGCACTCGCGCTTCGGACACGGCGGACACCCGTCATACCGTTGACGGCAGTCTCAATAGGGAAAGTGACATACTGCTCGACCTCGTCGGCGGCGAGCCCTCCGGACTCGGCCATGATCGTGACGGTCGGCGCGTTGAGTTCGGGGAACACATCAACGCTCATCCTCGGCAAGCGATAGCCGGCGTAGCCGACGATCATGATCGCCGCGATGAGCACGAGCGTTGAATAACGGAGTGAGAAACGAATGACGGCTTTCAACATGGCTCAATCCTCCCCTTCGTGGAATGTGCCATCGGAGTGGAAGTGGCCACCCTTCTGGATCGAACCGCTAGTGGCGAGCATGAGCTGAAAAGCACCGTCGAGGACGACCTCGTCGCCGTCACGAAGACCGCTGAGCAGGGCGACCCAACGCCCATCGTCGAGACCGAGGTCGGCCTCCATGCGGATCGCCTCGTTCGGGTTGCTCGGGTTGCGACGGAAGATGACGGGTGAGAGCCCATCACGCTGCACGGCGGCGAGCGGAATGGCGAGTTCGGGCGAAGCCGTCGAGTCGGTCACGATCTCGAGTTGAGCCGAGACGCCCGGTCGGGCCCATGGCTTGAGTTCATCGGGTACGACGAACAGTTCGAGTGTGCGGTCGTTTGGGTCGCCTGCCAGCCCGAGCGAGATGGTGCCGTCCATCGTCGCGGTCAGAGGCACGGCGCGTCCCGCGGCGGTCGGCGTCGGGGGGACGATCCGAGCCGTGAGCCCGTCCCGCAGCACGCCCAGGTCGCTTTGGAGCCCGGACGCTCGGAAACGGAGCCGATCGGGCTGCACGACGGTGACGACGGGTGTCTTCTCGTCCGCCCACGAGCCGTTGGTCAGGCCCAACATCTCCACGACGCCGGCTTCAGACGCAGTGACCTCGATTGCGGCGATCGTGGCCCAAACAGGCTCGGTCCCATGAGGCGTCTCGACGGTTCGGGCGAGTTCGTCCCTCGAACGGGAAACGACGGAGGAGGCGGCGTCGAGCAGATAGTCCAGGCGTGACCGGGCCGCACGAAGATCAGCAACGGTCTGCTGCCGGTTCGCTCCAAGTTCCGCCTTCTTCTCCATCACGTTGGCAAGGTCAGCGCGAGTGCTCGCGAGTGCTGCCCGGGCTTGGGCGAGCTCATCGACGCGACCGCCGCCCGCCTCACGGACCGACTGCAACTGTTCGACCCGCTCGTTCCAGACTGCGACACTCTCGTGGAGGCTGTCCTCGTGCTGCTGGTGCGCTGCGAGCAGCGGCTCAAAGGTCTCAAGACGTGCACCCAGCCGCTCGATCTGTGACTCGGCGTCGGCCAGTTGCTGCTGAATCTCCCGCCACGCCGGCGAATCGAGCCGGTAGAGCGGTTGGCCCGCTTGGACCCGGTCGAACTGCTCGACGAGCAGCTCAACACGACCGGGGACGGCGGTCCGGTACTCGCGTCGCGCCGTGGGCAGGTACTCGAACCGACCCGGCACGCGGAGAGTCTGCTCGACCCGCCGGCGCTCGACCTTGACGAAGCTGATGCCGAGGTTCGACCGAACCGCGGCCGGGATGGTAACACGGTCGGACCCGGTTGCCTCGGTCTCGGCTTCTGAGGCGTGGTCATGCCCGTCGCCATCGCCGTGCTCGGCAATACGTTGCTCGTTGGAATCTGATCGATCGCAGGACACAAGGAACACAGTGGCGATCGAGAACACAAGGACGAAGATCAAGGTCCGGATCATCCCTCACCCCCTTCGCCATCCGCGATGTGTGCGCATGCGACTTGGAGGCGAGTGACGAGTTCGCTCACCGAAGGTACGCCATCGGGTCCTTCGTACATACGGCAGCCCATCGAAGGCATCGTCGGTGCCTCCATGCCGAATAGATCAGATCCATTCACGAGTACCGTTGGAGCGGGATACCCGCGACGGAGGTCTGATGTAGCTAAAGATTGCTGGTCGATCTGGACAAGATCCACGTCTTGTCCGAGTATGCTTATCGCCTGTTCGAGCCGCTCCTTCATAATCGGCGTGAGCGGGCAGCCGTCGAATCCGAGTAAAGTGATTGACATGGTTGTTTCTCGATTATTAGGAGCAATGCTCACTGGCCTTTGGCTGTTTGTGGTCGCATGCTGCCGTTGATCCGTTGCGCTGTTGCAGGCGGCCAGCGTCAGCGGCAGAACTGCCGCGAGGGCGATCGCGATCGCCCGTTCCATGATGTTCATCGGGATGCCTCCTCGGCGGGCGTATCGCCTCGCGCGGCGGTATGTGGTGTGTTTGCTGTTGTAGTGTCTTCGTCGGTCGCGGGCTCGACAGGAGCCGGCATTTCCGGCTCGTCCGGACCGAGCAGGCGCGTGATCTCAATCGCCGCGTCGGTCTCGGCCAGACGAAGATCGAGCAGACGGCTCTTGGCCTCGAACCGTCGCGTGACGGTTTCGAGCAAGAGCAGCGTGTTGACCTCGCCAAGGTCGATCAGTTGCTCAACTTCGGATGCCTGCTCGTCGAGCATCGGCACAAGGTCACGCTCGAACGCATCTCGCTGCGTTCGCGAGGCGTCGTACGCGGCACGGGCCATCGAGAGCTCGCGAGTCAGGCGCTCGAAGGTGGTCTCCGCCGCGGCCCGAGCCACCTCGCGGCGAGCCTTTGCTTCCGCGATGCCCGCCCGGTTGGCGTTGAGAATCGGTATCGGAATCGACACGCCAAGCAAGAGTCGGTCGTCGTTGTCCTCGCTCCCATAGCCCGTGCCGATGGTGATGTCCGGATACTGCTTGCGGACTTCCAGGCGGAGTGTCTCCTCGGCGACCTGATACTCGGCCCGCCGCACCGCGAGGGTGGTGTTCGCCTCGATGAGTCGCTCGATCGCATCGGCGATCTCGGCGATCGACGCGGGCGGAAGCGCCGGCAGCAACACCACCGGGGCGTCCGGCGGAATCCCCATCAAACCGAGAAGTTCGACACGGGCCCGGGCTTCTGCGAACACCGCCTCGGCGACATCCGCACGGGTCTCGACCAACTCGGCCCGCAGGAGCCGAGCCTCGACCCGCGTGAGTTCTCCCGCCGTCTCCAGCCGGTCGGTTATGGCGGATATCCGCTCGACCTGACCGATCACCTCTCGCAGCAGGCGGAGCCGCTCGGATTCCGCGGACCAGGATGCCCAGGCCGAGCGAACCGCGGCCCGCGTGCTCCACTCGGCGTCCACGATCCGGCGGAGCTCGGCCTCGTACGCCGCTCCGGCCCGATCCTTCTCGACGCCGAGCCGACCCGAAATCGGGATCGTCAGGCTCAGCGTGAGTCCGTATTCGAACGGCCCCGACGGCGAGAGGATTTCCGCCCCGTCGAAACCGAACTGCGGGTCCTCCCACAGCCCCGCCGTCTCGAAGGTCGCGAGTGCGACACCGGCATCGAGGCGAGCGAGCCGGAGGTCGGGGTTATAGAACAGGGCGAGCACTTCGCCCTCGGCGGGTGAGAGCCCGTCGTTCGGGTCGAACCGCTCCGGCACCTGGTTGCCGGCCTCGGAGAGCCGCTCAACGAAATACGAGATGGGTTCAGTTGCAATGAGCCGTGCGTCGAGTGCGGCCCGATGGTCGGCCAGCTCCAGCGGTACCCGTTCATACGACTGGCAGCCCGCCAGCACGATTAGGGCGACCGCCGAGCCGAGACCTGGCAGCATGACCCGCGTTCGAGGCGGGCGTTTCAGATTGTCCATTGTTTTGATTCCTGTCTGGATCCAATGCGATGACCACCGCAACGGAGAACACCGCCGCAGTACGCGCGAAGGAATAGAAAGGAATCAGATGGTGAGGCGAACGCTCGCCACGATCGCGAGCCTATGGGCCCCGCTGGGGTCAAACCAACGCGGTGGCATCGGCGGGCCGCGGCGTCCAAGGCCGGTCTCCGCAAGGACGACGCCCCACGAGGGAGACATGACGATCGCGGGCGGCACATCACTCCCACCATCGCCACGGGGAAGCGTCAAAAGTTCCGCGGTCGTGATTTCGACATCGGTACAACCGCAGTCATGCTCGTGCTCACCCGCGGGAACGGGCAGCGGCCACGAGCTGTCATGTCCGCAGGCCGACTCGCAGTGCTCGGTCTCCGCGGGTGCATGCTCGTGTCCCCCACCGAGGCACAGCACAGCCATGCCGCCAGCGCCGCCGGCGAGGGCATGGAACGCGATGATCGTGATAAGCAGAATGGCGAGTGGACGATTACTCACGGTGGTACTATACCTCGGATCCAGTCGAGCGTGGCTTGAGATCAGACGAATTTATCGGGGAGGATCCTCCTTAGAGACCCCGGATCGCCTGATGGACAACGCCGACATTGCCCGAACTATTCAAATACAATTAGTTTCGACCACCCTCGGTTCTCCTTGAGTCCGCCAGGATCTGGACGCCTCCACGCACCACGACCATGACGACAATCGAGCCAACCACAAGATCAGGGACGCGGCTACCCGAAACCATCACGAGAAGCCCCGCCACGATGACACCCGTGTTTGCGATCACATCATTCTTGGAGAAGATCCAGGACGCACGCATGTGCGCGCCGCCGTCGCGGTGCTTCGCGATGAGCCGCAGACAGACGAGGTTTGCAGCAAGAGCAACGGTCCCGGCTCCGATCATCAGATGACTCGTGGGCTCGCTGCCAAACACCGCCCGCCGAATGACCTCGACCAGAACGCCGAGACCCAATACGATCTGAAGTACGCCGCTCACTCGCGCTGCGGTCCGCTGTGTGCCTCCAGACCGGCTCGCAGCGTACAACGCGATGCCGTACACAGTGGCATCGGCCAGCATATCGAGCGAGTCGGCCAGCAGCGCGGTGGACTCCGCGATCCATCCAACGACGACCTCGGCGACGAACATCACGCCGTTAATCGTCAATAGCGTCATGAGTGTTCGCTGTTCGAGCCCAACGGCACTCTCTGCGCAGTCGCACCCGCTCATTGATCACGTTCCGCGTCAGCATCCTGCGGGCTTCGCTTCATGAATACCGATGCGATAACCGGAAGCACGAACAGTGTGAGGATCGTCGAGGTGATCATGCCGCCGATGACCACCGTCGCCAAGGGGCGCTGGATCTCGCTACCGACACCTGTTGCGATCGCCATCGGTATGAATCCAGCTATATCGGTGATTGCTGTTGCGAGCACCGGTTGGAGGCGGGTCTTCGATGCCGCGATGATCGCATCCTTGCTCTGCTGGCCTGTGTTGAGTGTGTCGCGGATCGCGGTGATGAGGATCTGCCCGTTGAGCACGGCGATGCCCGTGAGAGCGATAAACCCGACGGCGGCGCTGACGCTGAATGGGATATCTCGCCACCACAACGCGAAGATCGCACCGACAGCAGCAAAAGGGATGCAGGTGTAGATAATGACAACATCCCGCAGGTTTTTCAGGCTGAAATACAGCAGAAAGAACACCATGAGTAGGACCGCGGGCACAACGATGACCAAGCGAGTCCTGGCGCGTTCCAAGTTCTCAAACTGTCCGCCCCACTCAAGCACGTAACCCTCGGGTAACGTGACTCGTTCATCAATGGCTGCCCTTGCTTCACTGACAAACGACGCGGGGTCTCTGCCACTGACATTCGATTGCACACGGATGAGTCTTCTGCTCCACTCGCGGTTGATCGTGGCCGATCCTTCCGAGAGATCGACCGAGGCCATCGACGAAAGTGGCACCGCGACGCCCCCTTCGGTCGGAATGCGTACTGATGACACCGCTTGTACATCTTCCCTGAATGTCTGCGGAAGTCTGACGACCAGCGGGAAGACACGCTGGCCCTCAAACACCTCGCCGACGCGGATCCCACCGATCGCCTCAACGAAGTCTAACACCTCGCTGGCGGCGACGCCGTAGCGGGCAACACGGGACTGATCGACAGCAACTGACAGCGATGGTTGCCCCGTGATCTGATCGACCGAGATATCTGAGGCACCCGGAATGTCCAGAAGCACGCGCTGAACATCGTCGGCGATCCGGAGCAGCTCGTCGAAGTCGTCGCCGAAGATCTTGATTCCGATATCGGATCGGATGCCCGAAACCATCTCGTTCATGCGCATCTCGATCGGCTGCGTGAACACCATATTGACGCCGGGGAACTGTGAGATGGTCTTCTCCATCTCGATCACGAGCCCCGCCTGCGTGTCCGCTCTCGTCCACGCTGCACGCGGCTTGAGCGTCAAAAAGATGTCTGTTAGCTCGATCCCCATCGGATCGGTCGCCACCTCGGCGGTCCCGATGCGGCTCCAGATGTGCTCGATCTCGTCTGGGAACTCATCGAGCAGCACTTCTTCGATCCGCGTGTTGTACCGCACGGACTCATCAATTGAGACGCCAGCGAGCCGGATGGTGTTCACAACCATCGAGCCCTCGCTCAGGCGCGGGATGAACTCGCCGCCCATCTGCGTGCTCCGGTAGCCCGCGACGCCTAGCAGAGCCACGGCCAGCAGCATCACGACCCACCGGAGTCGAATCGCTCCGCCGACGGCCCAGCCGTATGCCCTGGCCAATCCACGTAGCAGAATGGCGTCCTTGGGTTTCGCGCGACGCGGAAGGAAGTAGTACGACAGAACGGGTGACAGAAACACCGCGACCAGCAGGGCTCCCAGGAGCGCGAAGATGAACGTCCACGCCATCGGCCGGAACATCTTCCCCTCGATGCCTTCAAGCGTCAGCACGGGGGCAAAGACGAGCGTGATGATGCCCATCCCGAACACGATGGGTCGCACCACGCGCGCACTAGATTTCGCGATCGATTCGAGCCGCTCGGAAGGCGAGAGTTTCCGGCCAAGCTCTCGCTGGCGTTCCTTCAGCGAGCGGAGGTTCGCTTCCGTCATGACCACCGAGCCATCGACAAGGATGCCGAAGTCGATCGCGCCGAGGCTGAGCAAACTCGCGGCGATCGCGAACTCGTACATACCCTGCACGGCGAACAGCATCGAGATAGGGATCGCGACTGCAACAAGCAGGCCGGCGCGGATGTTGCCCAAGATGACCAGCAACACAACGATCACAAGCACAGCACCGATCACAAGGTTGTGCTCGACTGTCTTGATGACCTGCTCGACGAGCAGAGTCCGATCGTAAACAACATCCACAACAATATCAGACGGCAGCGAGGGTGCTAGCGACTCAAGACGCTCGCGTAGTTCCTCGGTCACGACACGGCTGTTCTCGCCCATCAGCATAAAGGCTAGGCCGAGGACGACCTCGCCTTCCCCGTACGCTGAAACCGCGCCGCGGCGAATCTCGCTGCCGATTTCAACGTCTGCAACATCTCGAATGTGTACTGGCGTGCCATCGCTGGATGCGACGACGATGTTCTCGATCTCATCGATCGTCGAGACACGAGCCAATCCTCGCACCACCCTCGCCTCACCGGAGGTGACAATCTGGCCACCGCCGACATTGGCGTTGTTTCGTTGCAGTGCCTCAAGCACATCCTCAAGTGTGAAGCCAAACTTGATCAGGGCCTCCGGCTTGACGACAACATGATATTGCCGCTCCAATCCGCCCCACGAGTTGACCTCTGCAACTCCCGGGACTTTCCGAAGCTCGGGCTTGATCACCCAATCGTGAATTGTCCGGAGTTCTTCGATGGAGTGTTCACCGGTCTCGGACCGGATGACGTAGTGAAATATCTCACCGAGACCTGTTGCAATAGGACCGAGCTCTGGCCTTCCGACATCGTCTGGAAGCTCAACAGCCGAGAGCCGTTCGGTGATGTACTGCCTCGCGTCGATGATCCGGATATCATCATCGAACGTCGCTACGACCTGCGAGAAACCGAACTTTGAGACGGAGCGTACATTTTGAAGCCCGGGCAGCCCTCCGATCGAGAGTTCGACAGGAAGAGTGATCTGTTGCTCAATTTCTTCCGGGCTGAGCGCGGGGGCCACGGTGTTGATCTGCACTTGGATCGGCGTGGTGTCTGGAAACGCGTCGATCGGAAGCTGGATCATCCGGTACACACCGGCGGCGCACGCGATTACGAACAGCAGAATGACGAGCACTCTGCTCTTGAGCGAGATTTCGATAAGGCGGGTCAGCATGGTGGCTCCGGATCAGTCATCGACACATCCCGCACCGAGGCGAGACTTGAGGTACTCGGTCTTCATGGTGAAGCTGCCGCCGGTCACGACGGACTCAGTCTCTGTGAGGCCCGCCAGAATGGCGATCGTGCCGGAAGCCCGGCGCGGCCCGACATCAACACGCCGAACCGCGAACAGATCCGGTTCCTGCCGCACAAACACGAACGATGTGCCATCGATCTCGTGTACCGCTTCACCCGGCACAAGCAGCGAGTTCGAGGTGCCGCCGATCATTGCGGAGACCTCAGTGAACATGCCATGGCGAAGGATGCCACGATCATTCTGAACCGTCGCGCGGGCCCGTACCATCCGGGTTCGTTCATCGATACGCGGGCTGATCCATGTGATCTGTCCGGGGATCTCCATCTCGGGCAGAGCCCGGACGCTCGCGACGATCTCCCCGCCGCGCTCGATCTGAAACGCCTGCTCTTCCGGGACCGCGAGCTCGATCCACATCGTCGACAAATCAGCGATCTCGAAGAGCGAGCCCTCTGAATCCGCTGCCTCGCCAAGAACCGCGGTCCGCTCGACGACGCTGCCAGCGAAGGGTGCCCTGACGTAAAGGTCCGAGGATGACGACTGCTCCGCCGCAATATCCGCGACTTCCGATTCAGTGAAGCCGAGATTGATGAGCTGCTGATGCGTGCGACGCACTTCCAGCTCAGCGAGCTTGAGCGCTGCCTGGGCATCCTGGAAGTCCCGGCGTGCAGCAATGTTCTCGTTGACGAGCTTCTGCTCACGCTCGAACACGGTGGTTCTCGCTTCGACCTCTGCGATCTTGGACAGGTACGCGGACTTCGCTTGTGCCACCGCCACGGAGTTGATGACCGCGAGAATTTGCCCTTCTTCAACCTGGTCGCCAACATCGACACGGATATCAGTGATCACACCGGGGGCCAACGGTGTGAGCTTTGCCAATCTGTTCCCGTTGTAGCGGACCTCGCCCAACAAGCTGATCGACGCTGAAGCATCGCCACGATTCGGTTGCTCAAGCGTCAGCCCGGCAAGCTCTGCCGATCTCGCGGAGGGCATGCGGACGAGCAGCGAGTTACCGATTCCAAGTGCACCTGCGAGCTGAGGCTGGCAGATACCGCATTCGTGCTCAGGCACCCCGTGCTCGTTGCAGAATAGAGCCGGAACGCTCCCGGTTTGCGTTGGCGATGCAGCAGCATCGTCGTGGAGTGACGGATTGCAAAGATGACACTCATCTTCGTAGAGCCCGTGCTCATCGCAGTACGGACGGGTAGCATCTTCCAACTGCGGCTGACAGATCCAGCACCGATCCTCATAGCGATCGTGCTCAGCACACCAGAGGCGACCAGCATCACGCTTCGAAGCATCGCAGATGAAGCACGCCTCGTCGGTACCGTGCCCGTGCAGTCCGCCCATCGCTTCACTCGTATCACTTCCATTCGTGCCGCGTGTGGGATCGCAGATGTGGCATTCATCCTCGTAGAGATGGTGCTCCTCGCAATACGCACGAGAAGCGTCTTCAAGCTGCGGTTGGCATATCCAGCAACGATCCTCGTACCGGGCGTGCTCGCTGCACCACAGGCGGCCAGCGTCGCGCTTCGTGGCGTCACACACGAAGCAGGTCTCGCCGTTCTTGTGAGAGTGCGCAACCTGATTCACATCAGGTGCGTGCGCACCGCCGGATGTTGATGATGCTTCCTGTCCCCGGTCGCACCCGCCTAGCAGGAATGCTGTTGTAAATAGGCAAAATAGTGTAATGATGCCGTGTGATGGTTTCACGGTGTGTCTCCTTGATTGGGGTGATCAGAATGTTCGCGGAGCGAATGGGTGTTCAGCGGCTCTGAGATGAGCCCCTCGACCTGCACCTTCGCGGCGTGGTATTCGGCGAGAGCTTCGAGCCTTTGGGTTTCAGTATCGAAAAGGGTGCGCTGCGCATCGAGGACATCGAGGTACGGGAGCTTGCCTTCGTCGTAGGCCCGACGCGTCGCGTCGTATGCGTCCTTCGCCGCGGGGAGTAGGGCGGCATCAATCGCCTGGGCCTCGTGATACGCGGCGGTCAATCGGGCGTGTGCCCGAACAAGTCGGGTGGCCAAATCGCGTCGGGAAGCCCGCCCCTCGTCGATCGCTTGTGCTGCTCGGAGCCGGGCGGCCAGTATTCCTCCCTGATTGCGATCGAAGATTGCCAATGGCACGGACACGGCCACGACGAGACCGACATCTTCGCTCTCTTCGGCATACCGAATGCCAGCACCAGCCGTCACGTCGGAGACGGCTTGAGCCCGTTCGAGAGCGACCACCGATGATCGTCGCTCGGTCTCTGCAATCCAACGCTGAACTTCCGGATGGTGCTCAACGAGATCCGTCAGGGCATCGAGCAACGGCACAGGCATCAGGTCATCCAGCGATCCGATGGCCGTGTCAAAGCCGGGGTCGGTTGCATCCCACATCGCACTGAGTTCACGCCTCGCGGCCTCAAGTTCCCGGCTGAGTCGATCTGCGGCGATGCGGGTGGATTCGCTTTCGAGCCGGGCCTTGATCTCGTCGATGGGTGAAACATCTCCAGCCTGCACCCGCCGATCGATGACGCGCCGGTTCTCCTCTGCGAGTGCTTGCGCGCGAACGGCGAACTCAACACGCTGCTGGAGCTCCAGCACCCGCACGAAGCGGGACGCGGTGTCGGTGAGCACGGCCAGCCGCTGTGCTTCGTAGTCGAGAGCAGCAACAACCCACTGCCCCTCGGCGACCCGCACGCGGCGGTCTCGCTTCCCGCCAAGCTCAAGAAGCTGGCTAAAGGCTATGGTGGTCTCGGCAGAATCAAAGCCACTCAAGCTTCCAGAGCCCGCGAAGTCTTCGACCTCGATTCCGACGCTTGGATTGGGGGAGAGCCCGGCTTGCAGACGACGCGCTTCCGCAATCCTCGGCTCCCAGGCAAGCGATCGAAGTCGCGGGTTGCGTACGAGCGCAGCCGCGAGAGCCTGGCGAAGGGTCAACTGCTCACCGATGGTGACCACATCTGATCCTGGTCCGACTCGATCAGGATCCTCCGGTGCTTCGTAACGAGGCATATCGCGCAAGAGAGGCCTTGCGGCGGGGGGGTCGAAGTCGAATGGTGACGGCGCGCAACCGCCCAACAGAGTGACGACGCCCAGGCAGCAAAAAAGCTTTGGTTCAGTAAATCTCATGTGTTCCACTCGGATAGAGACGTTGCTCGGCGCACGCCGAGACCCTGGGAAATACGAACGCAGTTCACGAACTGCGCAGAATCCCAGGTCGTCCTAAACGAGCAAAATCACGCTGCGAAGATGGCAAGCAGAGAATCCGATGCCTGATAGCACCGGAGGTCGCGGCATAGAAGTCGTACTGGCCGATCGGCTAGCGAGGAACTCGAACCAAGGGAAGGTCGGATCATCAGGCCCATCCAGAGACCAGTCTTCGTCCGTGTCTTTCTCAAGGCGATCAACGGCGACGATCGACTCAGATTTCATCGAGGTGGACTGGCATTCGCCGTCCGCGCACACAACGCAGTCGTCCGTCCCATCGCTGCGCTCTGCGGAGGATGGGCACGGTGCTTCGCTTGGTCCGTCGCAGCAGAACTGCTCGCCGAACTGCGTGGTCGTTGTCCCATCAGCACAGATGCAGAGGAACCGCGGGCCGAGCCCGGCTCCCAAGGCGAACCAAAGGGCAAGCAGGATCGAGATGGACGAGTGGTGTTTCACGGGTGTGGGTCAATCAGGCTAGCGACTTCTTGACTATTACACTACATCGTGTAATAGTCAAGCGTGGTCCAGCGCTGTTCTAGTAATTGAAGGGGTCCCACATGGAGTCTTGCCGCCCGAAACTGCCTCTGGATGCTCGCCCGCTGATCGGGGCCCTTGAAGCGGAGCGGGTCGGCACCCTTTTCAAGAGCTTGGCCCATCCAACCCGACTCCGTCTGCTCCACGCCCTGATTCGGGTTGACGAGCTCAGCGTGGGTGACCTCGCAGACGAAACAGGGATGACGGTGCAGGCCATTTCAAATCAGTTGCAACGCCTCGCCGAGGTCGGTGTAGTTGGCAGGCGGCGCGATGGGCTTCAGGCCCTGTACCGTGTGATCGACCCTTGCATTCCCGTACTGCTCGAACGGGGCTGGTGCCACATCGATGAGTACGACAACGGAACTGCCACGGAAACGCCTCGGGGATCAGCCATGGAAGTCAGTCAAGACATTTGAGATCCACTGGACACTTCACGGCTCATTTCGACGATCCGGTGTACGGTGGATCCAAATGCAAGATGAGCTGCCCGCAGCCACATGATCGCTTGAAGCATGTTCGATCACTTGAGCAGAAGTGCAATGCTGGAGCCCCTCACGGTGGCTGTCATGGGCCTAGAACTGGCCTTGATTATCCAATCCAAACCAGTTCGAATCGCATCAGATAATTTTGGATCTAACAGCGCAAGTGCCTTTCAGGCAGATGCTTATCAGCAAAAACCGCATCTGCTGCTCGTGGGCCGTGCCAAGCCAATACAGTCCCCCCCTCTCCGCTTTGTATCGCGGTCTATGGAACGGTGTCACGTGAGTGACGCCGTTTCGGCCGTTTTGGGGCGGGTGTGGCGGTATGGCTCGTCTTCCAGAGGTGGCTGTGTCTCTGGGCACCCGAGCGTCTCGGACGATTTGGGCAACGGCGGGGCTGCGGTGTGCGAGTTTGTTTGGCACACCAGGGATCGGGCACTCTTGGTATACTGGGATCATGGGTGCAACTCTGCTTGGTCTTTGTCGGGAAGATGAGCGTGTGGAACCTCGCTGCAGGACTGGAGTCGAGGGCGTGAGGCATCGATGGAGCTCGACCGAGTTCGTCACAGAAGTGATCGGATTCGAGTTCGATGCACACGGTGCGATGTGTCGTACGTCGTCGGTCGAGAAGTGTCACGCTCTGTTGGGCGTGGCGTTTTCTGTCCATAAGCGATTGAAGTCAAGGGTTTTGGCTGTCAGCCATCATACTGCAACATGAGTGCTGACGGTTCGAGTTCGTTCAGACAGGCGCAGCGTGGACCCTTGGAGCAAGACAGGTCGCCGATCCTCGATCGGAACATTTCTGCCTTGCGGGAACGATACCCGGAGCTGGCGGATCTCCTTGAGGCGCGGGCGCGATCGGGGGTGGTCGGATCGGAGCCTGAAAGAGGCGGCTTGTCGGATGCTGACATCGTTCGGAGCGCCCTGGAGCAACAAACCGTGCTGGCGGTGCATGGCCTCGGTGACGGCGCGGTGTTTCGTGGGATGGACGACCGTCCGATCGGGCTCAATGGACAGCGGACCGCGGTGTATGTGATCGAACCCGATTTGGATCGGTTTCTCTGCTTGCTTGCGGCCTTCGATATGAGTGGTCCGGAGGGTCTGCTGGCGAGCCCTGAAATCGAGTGGTTCATCGGGCCTGCGTGGTCCGAGCAACTCAGGGATCGTTTCAGGGATGCGTTGTGCTTGCCGCTTCCGAGCAAGATCGTTCAGATCGGGCGTTCCGTAGAACATCCGGAGCGAGCATGGCGTGCGATTCAGGCGGATCGCGCTTCAATCTACGAGGACTGTCGGTGTCAAATCGATGCGTGGTCAGAGACGCGTGATGCACGCGAATCGGCTTTGGCGTTGCTGGGGAGGGGGGGGCGTCCGGCGCGGGCGTTGATTGTTTCGTCCCGGTTTACGACCGTGCTTCGTCACAATGCCGCGGAGATTGTCTCGTCGTTGCGGCGGCAGGGCTGGCACGCGGAGCTTCTGATTGAGCAGGAAGATCATCACCGGTTGAATGAGACGGAGGCGGCTCGGGTACTTTCAACCGTTCGTCCCGATGTCGTGCTGGTGCTTAATCACCATCGGAACTCGCTGCCTGGGGTGCCTCCCACAGTGCCGTTTGTATGTTGGGTGCAGGATGACCTCCCGCATCTGATCAGCCCGGATGCGGCGCGCGGGCTTGGGCCGTTTGATTTCTGTGCCGGGATCTGGATGCACCGTTATATCCAGCAGTGGGCTTATCCAAGGTCGGCGTGCATCCCGATGCCGAGACTGACGGCGATGCGCGACAACCCGAAGGATCGGGCTGATTTCGATCGTCCTGTCGTTTGCTATGTTTCGAACGCGGGATCCGACCCGAGGCGGGTGGTCGATAATTTTTCGAAGGGCCTGGATCCCTCGCTCCCGATGTCGCGTGTCTTTCTCGGGGTCTGCAACGAGCTGATTGCTCTGTATGAGAACAATGAGTCGGTTGCGATGTCTGGCACCATTGCCGGCATGCTCAAAGATCATGCTGCTGGGTTGGGTATCAATGGGGTGCCTTTGGAAGCATTTGAACAGCAGGCGGAGCTGATTCAACTCCATCTGAACAATCCGCTCTTCCGGCAGCAGGGGCTCGGATGGGCGGAGCAAGCAGCAGATGAGCTCGGATTTGAGCTCGCGATCTATGGCGCGGAGTGGGGGTCACACCCTCGGTTTGCACGGTTCGCGAAAGGTCCTGTGTCGTACAGTGACGGATTAGCGAAGGTCTTGCGGGGATCCGTTCTCAACCTGCGGCTCGAACCGTACCCTCCGACATCGCATCAGCGCCTGCTGGATACGATGGCGGCCGGGGGTGTCATTCTGAGCAGGAGCCTGGGCGCGTGGCATGAGCCGGAAGACCGATTTGTGCGGGAGTTTTTCAGCTGCGAAGCCGATCGGCTCCAGGACGCTGCGGAGGTGCGCCGCGAGCTGTCCCCGGACCGCTGCGCTCGACTTGTCGAACTCGCTGAGCCGCTCGCGGAGCACTTCGGGCTCTCCGGATCGGATGCTGTGATTGATCGGTACCTGTATCGGGCGCGGGAGGATCTGCTGATGGACTATGAGCATGCCCCGCTCCCGCCGCGCTACTTCGAGACGGTGTTCCACGATGCGGGAACGCTGCGCGAACGCATCGAGCGCATCGTGTCAGATCCGGAGTATCACGAACGGCTACGTGCTGAGCAGGGCATGTTCGTTCGGTCTCGCTACAGCTATGACCACAACATACGCGTGCTCATGGAGACTGTCGGAGATCGGGTGCTGTCCCGCATCGGGGATGCCGGAGCGGGTGAAACATGATCATGGATTCCGCGCCATCTCTTACTGTTCTTGATCCCGGGCTTTTCTTCGAGGGCGGGCATCATGCATCGTTGGCTCGTGTTCTTGTTGCTCAGGCGGTTCGGGCTGGTCTGGATTGCGGGGTGTGGGGGCTCAAGCACATCCACAACCCGCCTGAAGGGTTCAATATACATAGACGCTTTACTCATTCGGCATATGCGCCGGTTGATGGAGCGGATCCCGGAGCTCATCTGCGTCGCTACAACGACGCGATGCTCGCCGATCTCAGGGCGGGTGACGGCGAGATCGGAGCTGGGGTCGTGTTCTTTCCGACGATCACGAGTCGCATCGCGCTTGGCGCTGCTGAATGGATTGCGGGGTCTTGCTCGCATCATGATCGGCGGTACGCGTTGATGCTCATGTTCCCGCCCGGCTTCGGTGGTGTGCTTGACGAGGCGGAGTCCGAGATTTACAGAGAAGCGATGGCGATCCTGCGCACGGTCCCGCGAGTACGGCTGAGGATCTTCGCGGAGACGCCGCATATCGCTCGTGTGTTCGAGTCGCTGGGCGCACCGTGTGTATCAACATTGCCTTGGCCGGTGACGGTCCAGCCCGGCGACACCGGGGTGAATGTCAACCACAACCCTGTGATTGGGCACATCGGATACTCCAAGATCGAGAGCGGCTTCGGGCTTCTCCCCGATGTTGTTCGATCGATATCCGGATTCCATCCGCTCGCGAAGTTTGTTGTGCAATCGAACTCGTGGAAGGACCAGGCTGTTGATCGATGCACGGAGCGACTTGAGACGATGTCGTCGGTTGAGCTCTTGCGTGGGCCTCTGCCGCCCGCCCGGTATGCATCGGTCTTGAACTCGATCGACATCGTTCTTCTGCCGTACAACCCCGATGCGTATCGGGAACGAGGGTCGGGCGTGTTTGTGGAAGCGGCTTCATGCGGACGAGTGCTTGTTGTCCCGGGACAGACCTGGCTGGCCGAGCAGGCCGCTCGTTCGGGGCTGGGAGCGGTTTCATTCGCATCGTTCACGGTCGAATCTGTAGTTGAGGCGGTCGAGTCGGCAATCGCGAGGTTCGGTGAGCTCCGTGAGACTGCTCAACGATCGGCGGCGGCTTGGAACGCGGAACGGGATCCTGCGAAGTTCCTCAACACGGTCATGGGAGCGTTTGCTGGTTCGTGCCCCGCGATTGGGGGGGGCGTGGGATGAACCGAGTCGTGAGCGACAACGATTATCTGGATCACGGGTTCTGGACCCCGCAGACCATGATGCTGCGGCGAGTCCGCGAGTGGATTGCGTCGTGTCGCGAAGAGAACATCGCTCGGGCGCTTTCGGTCGATGTCAACCCCACGCTGACCGAACTGGTTGAGGACCGTTGGGAATCAGTGAGCATTACGGTGGCGGCTCTCCCCGAGCATGATGCTCAGGACCTCTCGGCATTCGAAGATGGTTGGTTTGATTTGACGTATTCCCATCAGGTCCTTGAGCACATCCGCAAGCCCTGGCTCGCGGCTGAGGAGTTCATTCGTGTTACGCGGTCTGGGGGGATTGGGATCCACACGACCTGCGCCAGTAATCCGATGCATGGGCCGCCGGCGTTTCGTGACTACTACCGTTTCCTTCCCGATGGGCTCGAAGCAATCTTTGATGGGGTTGAGGTGCTCAGTCTCGCGAGTTGGGGGAACAGGCAAGCGCTGGCGTACAACCTCACGATCGATGACGGTCACGGCGATCTCGGTGGTCGTCGATTCCACCGTGCACTGGGCGAACCGAACGAGGAAAGCTTTCCGTGGCATACCTGGATCATCTACCGAAAGCCGTAGGCGGGGGAGCGGCACAACGTGCCGAGCCGGTGAACATCGTGATCTCCGGGACGACGATGTGGAACCCGGGAGATGACTTTGTGCGCGATGGTGTGGTCGCGGTGCTTCGTCGTGTGACTGCGCCCAGACCATTGAATTTGTTCTTTTATAACTTCAGCGCCGATGTCCAGCCGCCGTACGGCGCACTCGGCGGGATCGGGAACACTGTATCTGCTGGCGATCTCGAGCGTTTGGGTGTTGCGGTTGACGCTGTGGTGATCGCGGGGCTTTCGGCGGGTCATGAGATCAAAGAGCTATATCGGTGGGTTCTTGATGCGGGGCTTTCCGATCGTGTTGTGATGATCGGTGCTGGGTACGAAAACAGTTATGTCGAGGAGCACTGCAAGAGCGAGCCCGAATCAACCGTGTTCCGGAACGCTCGGCTTATCACGGGGAGAACCGAGCGCGTGCCTGAGTTCATTGCGTCGCTCGGTACGGCGTACTCGAACATCGCGTGCCCGTCGCTGCTGAGTGTGGCAGAGTGCAAGATGCCGCCGCGGGGACACAGCGTGCGGTCGATCGGGTTCTCGGTTCAGCTTCCTCACGAGGACGGGGTCGTCAATCAAGCCACCGACGCGGAAGCCGCGGACCTTGCGATCCGCACCATGCTCGAGCTCGCTGAGCGTGGGTATGACATCACGCTGATCGCTCATCACAAGAGCGAGTATCTCGCATTCGCTCCGCGGTTCCTTGGCACGTCGATCAAGGTTCGGTTCCAGAGCTTTCCGGGGGATCTGCATGACGTCTACCGTGATTTGGACGCGGTGATCACGACACGTCTCCACGCGGGGCTCTATGCGAATGCGCACGGCTTGCCCGCGCTGATCATCAACGATACCCCGAGGCATACCCACGCGCTCACACACTTCAGGCACGCGCGATGGGCATCGAGCGAGCGGGAAGTTGAAGCGTGTCTCGGTGATCTCTTGTCAGCGGATTTGTCTGCTATCGCGTGTGATCTCGAATCGGACAAGGCGAGGTTGTTCGCGGAGTACGACTCAGTTCTCCGTCCCGTGATCGAATCGCTGATCGCTCCCGCATCAGGGCGGGACGCGATGGGACCTGCGGTTCATGCTGCTCTGGGGTCGGTGCAAGTCAAGCGGCGTGTCCTATCGATCATCGAGCGGCTGACCCCGGATCACTGGTTGAAGGTCAACATTGAATCGTTGCGAACGGCGATCGCGGCGGGCGATGGTTGGTTCGATGCGACCACGGCGTTGAACTGGATCGCGGGTGCTCTCGAACCGGCGACCTATATTGAGGTCGGTGTCAGGCGCGGGCGGTCCCTTGCTCAGGTGCTCAAGGAGTCCCCGGGCACGCACGCGTATGGCTTCGATCTCTGGATCCCGGACTACGGTTCGATCCCCGAGCAAGGGATCCTGGTTGAGAATCCGGGGGCGGGCTTTGTGGCCGACGAGCTTCGTCGGCTCGGGCTTCCGATGGCTCGCGCTTTGGTACAGGGAAGCTCGAGGCACACGCTCTCGGCGTTTTTTACTGATCCGACGAACCCGCAAGAGATCGATCTGATTCACATCGATGGCGACCACACCGAGGAGGGCGCGAGAAGCGACCTTGAGGTTGCCTTTGAACGTGTTGCTCCGGGTGGGGCGGTGATCTTTGATGATCTTGAACATCCCAGCCATCCGGGATTGCGGGGGGTGTGGGAGTCGTTCAAGGCCGAGCGGTCCGGCTGGCTCTTTGTCGAGGATACCCGTCGGGCGGGGACGGCGGTCGCGTTTCGACCGCCGTTTGATCGCCTGCATGCCGCGCTCGCATCGTGTTCGATTTCACGAGATCCGGGGCTCGATGAACCGATCCTCCAGGCATCCGCCGAACTGAGTATCGGATCCGACCCGGAGCATGACATCTCGGTCGATTACTTTACGATCGTGCTCAACGGCATGCCTTTCATTGAGCATCATTTCGACATCTTCCGGCGGGCGGGCGGGGACTGGCATTGGCACATTGTTGAGGGGGTGGGCGATCTCAAGCACGATACGGCGTGGTCGCTCCCCCACGGCGGGAGGATACCGGGATCGATCCACAGCGGTGGGCGCAGCGTGGACGGGACCAGTGCGTATCTCGATCGGCTTGTTTCGGCGTACCCGGAGCGGGTCACGTTGTACCGGAAGCCGCCCGGGGAGTTCTGGGATGGGAAAGTCGAAATGGTCAATGCACCGCTTGCGGATTTGCAACGCTCCACCTTGCTCTGGCAGATCGATGTCGATGAGTTCTGGACTCCCGAGCAGCTGCGCAAGGCGCGGGCTCTGTTCTCGCGGCACGAGGAGGCATCGGCTGCGTTTTACTACTGTGACTACTTTGTGGGGCCGGATCGCGTGATCACCACCCGGGGGACCTATGGCAATCGTCCTGACACGGAATGGCTGCGCACCTGGCGCTATCAGCCCGGGGATCGTTGGGCGGCCCACGAGCCGCCCAGGCTGGTTCGGCGCATGGTGGATGGAACGGAATGCGATGTTGCATCGATCGCTCCGCTCGGACACGATACGACCGAAGCCAACGGGCTCGTGTTCCAGCATTTTGCATACACCACCGAGGCGCAGTTGTTGTTCAAAGAGTCGTACTACGGTTACACGGACGCCCTGGCGCAGTGGAGGCGATTGCAGCGGGCGACAGAGTTTCCGCTGCGTCTCGCCGACTACTTCGACTGGGTCCGAGATGACGCGATGGTGGATGTCGCGAGCGCGGCGGGTGTGAGGCCGATCTTGTCGGTCGATCAGTTCTTGGTTCCCGATCGGGCGCCGGGATGACGCGTGTTTTGATCATCCGGACGGACGCGATTGGGGACGCGATCCTTTGGAGCGGGGCGCTCGAACGGCTGCGGGGGCTGTTTCCCGACGCGACCATCGGGGTGCTCTGCCGGAACTCGGTCGCGCCGCTGTACCGCCACTGCCCCTTTGTGGATGATGTCGTCCCTATCGAGTACGACGATGCTCGGTTCACTGAATCGCAGCGTGATAGCGCGATCGACATGGCGAATCGGTGGAAGCCCGATCTGTTGCTCAACCCGATCCGCTCCAAGCACCCGCACGGCGAGTCGATCGTCGAAGGGATTCATGCGGGGCGCAGGGTGTGTATCGAATCGGACACGGCGAACGCATCAGCCCGGGATATTCATGAGTTTCAATCGAGGTATGACCGGGTTATCACCTCGATACCTGAACCGGAGTTCGGTGCTGTTTGCGAACTCAAGCACCACGCGGCGTTTCTTCGGGGTCTGGGAGACGATGGTGATGAGCCGGTGGCTCCGCGTCTCTTCCTTTCGCAAGATGATCACGATCAAGCGGCTCGGATGCTCCATGAACACGGAGTGAGCCCGAAGGATGCGGTCGTCTTGTGCCCGGTTGGTCGATGGCGAAACACCCATTACCCCGGTTGGGGCGATGCCCTCGGGCTGGCATTCCGAGACAGTGAAGCGGAGCGCGTGATCATCGCTGTCGGTACGGATGACGCACGCCCGATGATCCGCGACATCCAGCAGGCGGTGGTGGGGTCCCCGGTGCGGGTTCTTGATTTCGCGGGCAAGACAGAACTGAGGACATGTCTTGCGATCATCGCCGCATCGCGCGTTTGCATCGGTACCGATACGTTCTCAACCCACGCGGCGTGTGCGAGCGGCGTTCCGAACGCGGTGCTGCTCGGTGGTGCTTTCCCGGGGCGATTTCTTCCTTACAGCCCGTTGACCCATGTCGCGATGCTTCCGCTCGATTGCTATGGATGCGACTGGAAGTGCAGGTATGAACGGACGCACTGCGTTGCGGACATCCCGCCTGAGATCTTCGCGATCGCGATCCGTCGCGCGTTCGATGGGCAGGCGGCTGGGGAGGTTTGTGCGCCACCGGCGGGATTCAATCCGTTTGATGGACATCGGGGGCGGTATCCGGCGGTTTCGGATAGCATACCGCTCATGTATCACGGGAAGCCTTGCCGATAGATCAGTGATGTTCTCGACTGGGTGTGTTCTTTGCCTGGAGCAAGCGCAGTGCGACTCCCTGTCATCACGAACCCGGTTGCTGCGTCTGTCGAGCAGGGACTGCACACGCACAGTCTCACTCCCGAGCAGGCCGCGTATGACAAGGCCGTGCATGCACTGGCCGATTCACCCTACATGGATGTTCCCAAGGGGATCGGGATCGAGACCTTGGTGCGGTGCAATGCTGCATGCGATTTCTGCCCGTATCCGCACCTCGATCGCAAGGGCGATCGGATGTGCGACGCGTTGATCGAGAAGTTTCTCGATGAACTCGCCGACTTCCCCGATGATGTTCCGGTGTCGATCAACCCGTCTCGGGTGAATGAGCCGTTCCTTGACAAGCGTGTGATGCCGCTGCTCAAAGAACTCGAACGCCGGTACGCCGCTACGCGTGTCGCCATCTTCTCCAATGGTTCCACGTTCACCCCGAAGCTCATCGATGATCTGGGTACCCTCGAGCGGATTGTTCTGCTGAACATCAGCTTCAACGACCATCGCGAATCCGAGTACGAACGCGTGATGCAGATCCCGTTCACGCGCACGGTGAGAAACCTGGATCGGTTGCACGAGGCCTTCTCGTCGGGCGCTGTCGCTGCTCCGGGGATTGCAGTGAGCCGGATCGGAGACGGCAGCGATGCTGACGATGCGTTTCTGCGTTGGTGCAATGATCGCTGGCCGCAGTTCCAAGCGAGGATCTCGCCGCGGGTTGACTGGATGGGGAATGTGAGCTTGGCGTACCAGTCGCGCCCGCCTGCAGTGACATGCGGGCAGTTCTTCAAACTGCAGATCCTGGCATCCGGGAAGGCGGCGTTCTGCGGTGTTGATTCGACGGGCGAGGCGGGGTTCGGAGATTTGAATGACATGCACTTGCTAGAGATCTACAACCATGAAGAGCGCCGGAAGCTTCGCAAAGACCTGCTCAGCCGGGAGCATGTACCGGCGTGCGGGAGCTGTGCGTTGCTGGCCTGATGCGTCTTGTGTTGGGCTGTTAGAGCCAGTTGATGCATGAGGCTCGCTGAAGCAGTGCCTGCTCTTCGAGCCGTATGTACACCCTGTTGATTCTGATCATACCGACCGCTTCGTACCCCCGGTTCTCCATGTACTGAGCAATGGGGGAGCTGGGCGAGCGGTCATGGTCTTCGATGATGAGCACACGAGGGCGCCAGTGGTCCAGGTTGAACCCGCGGAGGGTATCCAGCTCTCCGCCCTCGAGATCCAGCACCACAAAGTCGATCCCGTTCCAGGCATCGGCGCTGGCGTTCTTGAGCGCATCGTCGAGGGTCGTCTGTGTAACTTCGATCTGCTCCGTCGATCCGCCTTGGTTGCTTGCAAGAACACGGTGATCCTCGCTGGGATTGATACCCGAAAACTCCGGAGCGCCGTTGAAGTGGACAAAGTGTGTGGTTGGGGCGTGCCCGGGCGCAGCGAGGGCGGCTTGGATCACATGATTCGCGGGGCGATTCGCCTTGCATCGAGCCGCCTGTTCGGGGATCGGTTCGATGAGGAGCCCTTGCCAGCCGACTGCTTCGAAGAGTGCTGTCACGGAGAGTCGCAGCCCGTCGATCGCGCCGGCTTCGACATACGTGCCTTCCAGTTGCCCGTCGAACAGCTCCCAGAGTACCCCGTCTTCGCCGTACTGTGATCTGCTGACCATGCCAGGTTGACGGGCTGTTCTGCCGGACTCCAGAAGCGCAGCGCGAGCTTCGGCTACGGCGACGCGCTTGCGCATTTCGGCTTCGAGCGTTTGAAGACGCCAGTGGTGCTCGTAGGTCACTTCACGCAGTCGAGCAATCTCATTCCGGAGATCCTCAATGCTGCTCGGGTCTTGTGCATGCATGTGTTGCTGCGTATCCGTCATGTTCAGTCCGCTCTGGTCTCTGCTGCGTCAGGCGGTTTGCGGACCACGACCCGGACGATGCGGGCGGCGAGATCTGAGGGTGAGGCGAGCGGGTACAAAGCACGCACTCCGTTGACGATCTGGGGCGTGAGGGAGAGGAGGTCTTCGGTTCGGATCCGGGGTAAGAACGCGACGATCTCGAGTTCGGCATCGTGAGCGTAGCCGAGCATCTGCTGTTGTGTCATTCGGTTGATCGCGCGATGCACAAACGAGACGGCATCCTTCTGGCGATCAGGATGGAGCGTGAACACCGCACGCTCGAACTCGGTGTTTTCCATCCGGGCATGTGCCCACGGGATGTCGATGGTCGCTGGCCAATGAGCGCCGTCAATCGAGAAGAAGGGGTTGTATTCGATGTAGCCCACGCCGCCTGGGCGCAGGACACGCGACACGTTTTCGAACCCGGCGCGGGGATCCATCACATGCTCGAATGTTTGCCATGAGCAGACTCTGGTGAAGTGTCCGGTTGGGAGCGAGGAGGTTGCGATATCGTCACGGCAGAGCTCGATTCGGTCAGAGCAATGTGCGGCGTGTTCTGGGTTTCCCGAGATATCGCTGAACGCCTTGAGGACTCCGCCGTCGAATGGATCGAGTTCGGTGAGATTTGTCCCGATGATCCGATCGCATCGATCGCCGAGCTGATCGGCGAGCCAGAGACATTCTTCGCCGTGCGACGCTCCGATCACCAACGCTGGACCATTCGCGGCGGGCGCTACCGAGTCGAGAAGTCGCGCAGCAAGTCGGACGCGGTTCGCAACCCCTTCGAGCCGAGCGCGTGTTGAGTCGGGCTGTGTGCAGTTTTGTTCGGATTGGAAGTATCCAGAGTTGCCGCCGCCTCGATCACCCTGAAAGACGCTGTTCGCGAAGCCAGGGATCACTTCGCATGCTTGCCCCAGGCTGTCTCGAAAGGTGCTTTTCACAGAAGTTGTCCCGATTGAGTTCGTATGATATCCGCTGCGCGGTAGAAGGTGTGCTGGTGTGCTCCTTCTCGTCCCGGATGATGGTGCATGAGCTTCGTCTCGTGAGACGCTGCTCGACACATGCGGTCGAATTTTCCGCCCCGCGGAAGACTGTTTCGTTTAAAACGAGAGTTTTGGGTGTGATCGGTGGAGATCGGGACCGATCCGCGCGGCTCTGCGTCTTTCGAGCGTGGTGATCGTGGTGCGGAGACGGCGGGCGGTGTACTCGTCGGCGGGGTCATCCGCGAGTTTCAGCGCGGCGTTGAGGGCTGCGATGGACAGTCTGTGATCGGGGCCGTGGGATCGATCGACGAGCTCGTGGGCTGCGGCGAGTTGTTTGCGCCGCTCATCGCTGCCCTGAGCTTGGTACGCGGTTCGGTATGCTCTTGCTTCTGCGAGGTCGGGGTGGCTCGGAGAGACGGTCGATTCGAGGATGTCTACCACTTCGCGCAATCGATTCATCGCGGCGGTCACGTCCCCGGATTCAAACTCAGCGTTGGCCGCGACGAGGTTGAGTTTCGCGGAGTCGGGGCTCGTCGAGCCTGTGAGCGTTGTGAGTATAATGGTGGCGTCATCGAGTGCGAGGAGGGCTTCCTCATATCGCCCTTGCGCGGTGAGGATTTCTCCGAGGGTCACGAGACATCTCGCGGTGATGTACTCCTGTTCTGCTGCGCCGATGCACATCTCGGGCGCAGTCCTGGTACTGGAGATCGCTCGCACTGATTCTCACGGGTTGGGGTGATCGACGATCGGCATGGCTCAGGATCGGTTGCGGCTGGGGTGGCGAATGCTGCGGGGGGCAGGCTCAACCCGATCTGGATCCGTTGAGATCCACAACCACCGCTCGGCACGTCGAATCGTGCCGAGCGGTTTGCTCATTGAGTCGTGGTTGCGGTGCTCAGCAGTCGCTGCTCAGCAGAGAGAGAAAGGCGGACACATCAAAGAAGTCGAGGGTGTTGTCGTGGTTGATGTCAGCGGCTGGGTCGCCGGCGATGAGGTCTGCGAGGAAACTGGAGATATCGAAGAAGTCGATGGATCCGGAGTGGTCGTAGTCGGCGGGATTGGTGGAGAGGTCGATCCAGGCGCGCATTTTGTGGGCTAGGTCCAGGGGTTGGTCCTGGTATTCGAGGAGTCCCCAGGACCCGTAGCGGGTGGGGGTGAAGCATGAAGCGAAAGCGGCCATGAGTCCGCCTCCGCTGGAGCGCCATCCCTGCACGTCATCGATGTAGAGGTCGTACATCCGGGGGTGCCGATTCGTTTCGATGAAGAGCGCGGTGAGCTCCGTGTTGTTGGTCCATTCCCCGACCCCGACGAGGTGCTGTCCGGATTCGTACGCGATGAGCTCGACTCCTGGGTAGCTCTGGAGCGTTGCGGATTGTGCTTGGGTCTGGGCGCGTTCGGTTTGGATACTGATGAAGCACTGATCGATGATTTCGTCTGGGGTCATCTGGAGTGTCTGGTTTGGGTTTGATCCGACTCCGAGATCGTTCCCGAAGTAGGGCGCGGTCGCGAATGCGTCGGTGTGAAGGTGGGCGTTGTTCCAGCTCAGGAGCTGGTCGGTGACCCAGGTGTTGGATTGCCATCCCCCCATAACTCGGACGAGCCGGTCGATGGGGAGGTGGTTGTCCCAGAGGTCGAAGATCTCGACACTCCGCTCGGAGTGGTAGCGCATCGCGCGTTGGAAGTCGTCGTCTCCGGGGATCCCTCGGAGGTTGGCTTGTTGGGCGGCATAGGAGGACTGAGGGAAGATCCCGTTCCAGACTTCGTTGGAGTGTTCGACGTAGACGGTGCGTTCGGGCTCGAGGCGCTGCGCCACGAGGGCGGCGAAGTTGTCAACGTATTCGTCGTCGAATCGGTGGGACATGCAGAACCAGGGGTCGATGTCGAGCTCGTTGCAGAGATCGATCATGACCTCGATGGGGACCCCGAGCCCGAGGGAGTATCCTGCATCGGTGGGTTTGGGGCGCTGGGACCAGGGGTGGTTCCAGGTGGTGTTGGTGTTCTGCCAATCCATGAAACGGATGACGTCGATTGTTCTGAGGGAATCGAGGAAGTCGGGGTGGAAGGGGTGTGTTTGATAGGTGGATTCGAACCCGGGCATTATGAGACGGATGTTGCGGATATGGTCCTGCGGGTCGGTGGAGAAGATGGTGAGCCACATACCGCTTTCGGTGGGGGAGACGTCGAGTTCGATGCGCCCGGGGGCGCGTGTGATCTCGGTCGCGTCGCCTCCGATATGGAGGTTGCCCTGTCCCTCGTAGAGACAGACATAGCGTCCGGCGGGGTAGTGTCCGAAGGCGTTGTCGTAGATGAGGGTGTGGACGCGTTGGTCCGGAAGGATGGACGTGACCCATCCGAACTCGTCGGTGGGGATCGGGCGCCCGTCATCCCAGACGCTTCCCGATGCGTCTCCCGAGATCCAGGGGCGGCGGATTTTGAATGCGTCTACGAAAGGCCAGCTGGGGGTCCAGCTGGGGATCCCGGCGAGGTTGATCCCGCTCTTTGGACACGCTGTGTCCTGCGCGTGGGTGCTGAAGGTCAGGGCTGCGAGCACGGTGAGGATGGCTTTGAGCACGGGGTCTCCGATAAGTGCGAGAGCGGACGGGGAGCGTTGGGGGGGATCAGCACCCGAGCGCGAACTCGGTGAGGAACGCGGAGATATCGAAGAAGTCGATCATGGAGTCCCCGTTGAAGTCGGCGCTGGGATCCTGGGCGCTGACGTTTGCAAGGAAGAGGGAGATATCGAAGAAGTCGAGGGTTCCGTCGTTGTTGAGATCAACACGGCAATCCGGGACACAGATGATGTCATAAGCGATGAACGCACCCCAGCTCCTGTTCACGTTCGCTGGGTCGAAGGGCTCACCGTCGGCGAGGTTGGACCCGAGGAGCACGTTGCCGCCGGAGAGTCCGACGGACGAGCCCCATCCGTTGGCGGTGCCCCATTCGGGAGGATCGGACCGGATGAGGATTCTTCGGGTGAACTGCCCGGTGTTGGCATCGAGGTTGTAGACTTCGACCCCTCCGGTCCATTGGGTTCCGATCGCATTCGGGTTCTGGATGTAGGGTCCCCCCACAGCGATGGAGTTGTGATCGATCACCACGGAGGTTCCGTATGAGGTGCTTGTTCTTGGGAGCTCGGGGCGGAGTTCCTGGAAGAGATTCCATTGAGAGGCGATGGGATCGAGCACGAAAGCATACGCGGCACCGACGGAGTTCACGAACCCGTCGGCGGTATTGGGTGCTCCGACGATCAGTGTGAGTCCGATGTCCGACCGATCGAGTTCGACCGAGGCACCGAAACGAGCGCTGGTGGAGATATTTGGGATATGGAGCGAGGAATGGAAGACCCACAGGCCCGGCGCAGTGCGTTGAAACATATGGACGGCCCCTCCGGTGTAGGTGTCGTTGTCGGGGGAACCCAGCGCGAGCCAGCTTTCTTCAACGGCGATACTCAGGCCGTCATGGTCGGCGAACAGGGCTGTCGGTGGTGAGAGCTGGTTGGATTCGAGCCATTGATCTCCGACCCGCTCGTAGACGAACCCGGCGCCCGTTCCTGTGACACCTCCGATTCGGCTGTTTGCCGCGCCGATGGCGAGCAGGTTCGAGGTGGAATCGAAGTCAACGGATGCGCCGAACTCAAGGATCTGGTCGCTGCCTTGGATGCTGTTGTTCGAGGGAAAGAGCTCTATGGTGCGTGACCAGCCTGTCAGGGTTCGTTCGTAGATCTGGACGGATCCAGAACGGAGGTTGGTGCTTTCGTCGTAGGCCTGGGTTCCGCCTGCGGCGGCGGTGTTGTGTTTGATATCAACAGCCCAACCATGCCAATCCGTTTGGATCCCGGGTGGAGGGCTTGACTCAATGTTGTTTCCTCGGAAGGTTGCGACTGGGGTCCAGGTCCTGGGCGCGGTTCGTTGGAAGATGACCGCTTTGCCCGTGTTGTTGGCGTTGACGGTGTTTCCGTTGTAGGTGTATGAGTAGTGATCGTAGGGGACCCCGGCGATGGCGAATCCTTGATCGACGGCGATGGACTTTGCGAACCATTCGCCGGAGTTCGGAGCGTCGTCCTGGACCCACTGGACGCGGTCGTCGAGCATCCCTTGGTCGCACTCGGGGACGGTGTAGCGGAGCTCGATGTCGAAGAGGTGGGCGCGGCCGCCTTGGGTGACAATTGGGGTGGATTCGTTCGGTGCACCGATCACGATGGACTGCGCCACGAGGGCGACGGACGAGCCGAAGCTTGAGTCTTGAGCGTTGGTGGGGGAGAGGACTGATTGGAGGAACTGGAAGCCTGATCCCGAATCGGCGAAGAGACGGATCGCTTCATGCCCGGGGTCGTGCGAACTCACTGCGAGCAGCGCGTTGTTGGCGGCGATGGATGATCCGAACCCGGTCCCGAGCCCGAATGGGTCGAACTCGGAGGTCCCGGGTCCGAAGGTGTTGCCCGACTTGGGGATGATGGCGAGCTGTCCGGGGAACTGGAACCCGGGGAGGGTGCCCTGGTACGGGAGCCCGATGAAGGCGTGGGTGTCGCTTTGCGCGATCGCCCATCCCGCTTGGGCATTGGTCTGCGCACCCGGGACGGTCAGGGTCTGGTTGAAGGTGAGTGTGTTGTTGGTCAGGGTGAATGCGTAGACACTCCCGGACTCGTTCTGGTTGTGGGGCGCGCCGACGAGGAGGGTGCCGTTGTGGAGCGAGAGCGCGTGCCCGAACCTCGCGCCAGGGGTGAGCCCGGGTGCGTTGGTGGTAATTCCGGTGATCCATTGTCCTTGCGAGTTCCGGTGGTAGTGGGAGATGGATCCGGATCCGTTGTGATTGGGTTGCGCGATGATGAGGTCGTTGTTCTCAAGCGCGATCGCCGCGCCGAATCCGGCTCCGGGGAACTGGCCGTAGATGTTGTGGGTGTGGATCCAGGTCGAGCCCGTGCGTTTGTACAGGAGGACTGCGCCGACGGGGTCCTCGGTGGGTGACGCTTGGTATCCGGGGATGGAGATGGCGAGGGTGTCGTTGTGGAGCGAAAGCGCGTGTCCGAACTCCCCTCCCGGGGTGCTTGGTGGGGGGATGATGACTTGGGTGGTGATCCAGTCGGGGCCGCTTGCGCGGAGCATCCGGACGGATCCGGTGGGGATCCCGATACAGTCGCTTGTAGCGCCCGGGGATCCGAGCGCGATCCATTCGCCGTCGGCGGCGATGGATTCGGCGAGGTGAGCGTTGGCTGATCCGACCCCTTCGAGGAGGAGGGTGGTGGGGTACGTGTTGGGGCCGGTCGTTTGGGTCCAGACCCCCCCGGCATTGGGGACGTCCAGGTCGAGCCCGGGAACGCCTGCGGCGATGAGTGTGCCGTTGAACGCGATGTGGGAACCAAACAGGTCGTCATCAACGAACTGGGGGGGACGAGGGAAGTGTGTTGTTACCCAGTTCCCCTGAAGGTCTTCATGGATGCGCGTGAGATTTGGTTCGGTCGCGTTTGCGAGGGATCCGGACGGATCCGAGACGAGGATGGTCCGGTTCTCGACGACGGGCGCGGAGAGGGTGTCGTTTGAGAAGAGCGGGCCGATGGGTTGGAGCCCGGATACAGGGTCGAAGCGATAGCTCCAGATGGAGTCTTGATCGACCACGGCGGCGATCTCGGAGTCGAAGCCGATCCCGTCGGAACCGAAGTCGCCGACGGCGAGCTGGTTGGTGGATCGTGCGACACTGTTGAGCTGGGTTGTTGTTCCGTTGATGTGCTGGAACGCATAGACGGCGCCGGCGAGATTGAAGTCGCTTGGGTCGGTGCTGTGATCGGGAGCGCCGACGATAAGGCGCCAGCCATCGGTCGTGGCGCGGATCTTGATGTTCCGCCCGAAGTCATCGCCGTCGGACCCGTCATCGCTGGTGACTTTGTCGATCTGGGTCCAGGTGTTGTTGATGCGCTGAAACACGTAGACGGATCCGGGACCGATCTGGGAGGCGCGGGGGTCGTCGCCCTCTTGGGGTGCACCGACCGCGAGGATGTCTTGGTCGATGCTGACGGATGCGCCGAAGTAGTCTCCGACGTTGTTGTCGGCGGGGCGGATGAACGCTTCGTGCGCCCACCCGTTGGCATTCCTCCGGTAGATGTCTGTGCCGTCGTTCCCGATATTGCCCGGGCTGAACGATTGCCCGATCGCGATGGTGTCTCCCCGGACTTCGACGAAGTTCGGGGAGACGAAGCCCGGGTGGTCGATTGCATCCTCGAAGACCCAGGTGTTGCTGGATGTGTCGTGGCGGTAGATGTGGATGTTGTCGGGTGATGGGCAGTCGGCTTGGGTGTTGGTCTTGCAGACGAGGAATGTGGTCCCATCGTCGGGGTCGGTCCCGATCCCGAGGAGATCGAGGGTTTCGTTCCCGGTGTTGAGGTGGGATTCGATGGCGCGTTGGTAGGTGATCTGCGCGTTGGCTTGGACCTGGGCGCTCGCGGATCCAGCGAGGATCGCGGTGGTCGTGATGAACGCGGCGTGACGGAACCGATGGAACATATGCTCGTACACGGGGTGATCTCCTGAACGGGGTCATGCTCTCCCGTGTGTCAGAGCGTTTGTGGAACGGGTGTCCCGCCGACCCGTGACGAAAAAAGTGAGGATGTCGGGTCCGAGAATCCGGTTTGTCGAGGATGGCTCAGCAGAATCACATCACGCACTTCACGAGGGCGCACGACGGGGATGGCGCGAGCGCGATCAGCATGGTTTTCGAATCGATCTACACGGATCTGGAGCATGTTGCTCGGGGGTTGATGCGTCATGAACGGGCGGGGCACACGCTGGGGACGAGCGGGGTGCTTCATGAGTCGTACGAACGGTTGCTCCGGACGTACGGCGGGGATCCGAGGGCGAGGTCGATGGATCGGGATGAGCTCCGCGCGATCACGGCGCGGATCATGCGGCGTGTGTTGGTGGACTACGCCCGATCACGTCGGGCTCGGTTGAACGCTGATGCTGGGCACTCGGCGTGTGTCGCGCGGGGGGCAGAGGAGATCGCGCCGATGGTGGTGGATCTGATCGCGTTGGATGAAGCGTTGAACGAACTTGCGGCGATGGATAAGGAGAAAGCATCGATCGTGGAACTCAGGTTCTTTGGGGGTATGACGATGGTGAAAATCGCGGCGATGCTCGGTCGTCCGTTGCGGAGTGTGGAACGGGATTGGGCCTTTGCACGCGCATGGCTCGGGATGAAGGTGGTGGGAGGGGTGGAGGATGAATAAGGATCTGTTCGATCGGGTCGAGGGGATGTACCACGAGCTCGCTGGGCTCGATGGTGCGATTCGAAAGGATCGGCTCGGGGAGATCGAACGCGCGGATCCCGTGCTCGCTCGGACGCTCCGGGGGATGTTCGAGAATGTGGGGAGCGGGTTCCTGGATGCGGACACGATGGCGGATTCGATCCCCGAGGTCGTGGAGATCGCGTTGGACGGGTCTGTGGTGCTCGGGGGGCGGTTCACGATCCGATCGCTCATCGGGATCGGGGGGTCGAGCTCGATCTTTCGGGCTTCGATGACGAACCCGGATCGGGATGTCGCGATCAAAGTGCTCCGATTCGGGCTTGAGTCCGACCGTGCACGCGCGCGTTTCGAGCGTGAGTCGATCGCGCAAGCGTCGGTGGCTCATCCGCATATCGCGCACATCTATGAGTCGGGGATAGAGCGGTTCGGATCGATCATGGTCCCATGGATCGCGATGGAGCTTGTCGAGGGGGCGAGGACCATCCAGGATCTGGCCTTGGATCAATCTCGAACCGCGGATGCGAATCGGGTGCTGTTTGTTCAGATCCTGAGCGCGGTGAAGACGGCGCATGAGCAGGGGGTTGTGCATCTCGATCTGAATGCTTCGAACGTACTGATCGATCGTCATGGGTTGCCGCGGATCATCGATTTCGGGCTTGCGGGGTATCTGCCTGGGGGTGGGGATCCTGATGCGCATGTGGGAACCCGGATCTCGATGGCGCCGGAGCAGCTGCTGGTCCGGAGTACCGGATTCGATGCGCGGACGGACATCTATGCGTTGGCGCTGCTGTATGTGGAGCTTGTGCACGGAGTGCGTTTGCAGGAGTTCCCATCGAAGACCGATGACGAAGCGCGGCGGATGATCCGGATCGGGAAGCCACTGGAGCTTCTCGATGAGATTCAGGATCTTGACGACGGGGTACGGGAGGTACTGGGCCGGATGCTCCGGGTGGATCCGGAGCAGCGGCCGGGGGATCTTGGGGAGGTGATGGATGCGTTTGCTCGGGTGTCTGAAGAACGAGCGCGTGGGGGTGGGGTGCGGTGGAAGCTCTCGTTGTCGGCGATGCTGATGCTGATCATCGTCATAGGCGTGGTCGGATCGATTCTGGACGGTCGAAGCGTATCAGACAATGGAAGGGCTGGAGTCGAGCGGGAGGGGTCTTTGGGTGTGGAGCTTTCGACGGATGAGGCGATGTCGATCACGGGGCAGAACCCGAGGCGTTCCGCTCATGTGCCGCAGGTGGATCGGGTGATTGATCGGATCGCGGATACGGTTGAAGCGAATGGGGTGATGAGCCCGGAGGAGTCGGGGGGGCTTCATGCATCGCTTGCGGATCGATACAGGGTGTCCGGGAGGTTCGAGGAATCGATCGAGCAGTACCTCGCAGCGATTCACGATTATGAGATGGGAAGGGATCCGGGTTCTCGTGATCGGGTACGGTTGGATCTCGCGGAGCTTCTGCTGTATCTGGGTCGGGTTGATGAAGCGGAACGCGAGTTGGATCAAATCGAGCGTGGGAGCGAGTTGGATCCGAGATTCTCGATCGATCTGGGCATCGCGGAATGCATGGTGCTCCGAGATCATGGGGAGCTTGATCGATCGGTCAGGCAGCTTGAGTACACGCATGGACTTGTCGGTTCGCTCGGTCCCGATACGGGATCGGCACGTGTGGAGTTGCTGCTGGAGTTGGCTGAACTTGGGGGGGCGCTCGGGCGATCGGGACTGCAGATCTCGTATCTCGAGGAGGCGCGAGTGGCCGCGGATGCGATCGCGATGGATGAGCCCGAGCTTCGGTGGATTGTTGCGGTAGCTTTCGGGAATGCGATCTTCCGTGTGGATGAGGCTTCAACGCACGCTCGTGCGATCTCGATGGTCGAGGTAGCCGCAGATCGTCTCGGCGGGATCGGTGATCGTTTCCACGAGGCTTGGGCGCGTCGTCAGCTGGGGCACATGCTGTGCTCGGCGGGTGATGTGGGGGTTGCTCGGGAGGTGTATTCGGACGCGTATCGCTCATTGGCCGAGTTGCTTGGTGAGGATCATCACGAGGCGCTGGTTACGCTTGGATATCTTCGGCTTGTCGAGTCGATTGTCGAGGATTCGCAAGTTGAGTACGAGGACACGCTGTCTCGGCTCCGAAAGAGTCTTGGTCAGGTACATCCCTCGATTCTTCGTCTTGAGGAGTTCGAGCGTGCCCTTCGTGCGGGACCCTGATAGGGGTGAAGGGTTGGGGCTGCACACCGGATTGGGTGTGCGTGTTCTTCTGAAAGTTGACGCGCAGCGTCTGGACAGATGATCTGATGATTCAGTCCTGAGTTGATCTGCTCGACATTCCGGTGTTGCACTGAGTCGCATCCGTCTCGATTGTGAACCGGGATCGTGTGCAGAGGAGATCATCATGCGGATCAGATCACGGATGCTCGCGCTGATCACACCACCGGTGTTGGGGATCATGGTGATCGGGGTGTACTCGGCGATACGCGCGGAGCAGGTGCTCGAGGCCCAGATGACTCAAGCGGCAAGCGGCATGGGCGACATGATGGCGAGGGATGTGGATCTCCTGATTCAGTACTCGATCAATGAATGGGAGGGGTTTTCGTCTTCGAGAATGGTTGTCGATGCGCTCCGTGATTCGAATCTCGCGTATGGGGCTCCCGGGATGGATTCAAAGATTCAGGAGATCGATGCTGCGTGGCGTGCCGGGGAGGTTGACGAGGGCTTGCTGGAATCAGTTCTTGGGTCAGAGCTTGCTGAGGATATGTCGCAGCGAGTTCGTGCTGCTGGTGACCAAGGGGCCGCGAGTTACGCAGAGATATTTTTGACAAATCGGTACGGAGCGAATGTGGCGCAGTCGGATATGACGAGCGATTTCGACCAGAGCGATGAGTCATGGTGGATCAGCGCGATGGAGGATGGGATCTGGATCGGTGATGAGGTCGTTTTCGATGAGAGCGCCGGGGTGAACTCGATCTCGATCGGTCTGCGGGTGGACGATGACAACGGCGAACCGCTCGGAGTGCTCAAATGTTTGGTGAGTCTGTCGTCCCTTGAGGCCTTCGTTGGATCAAGGCTCCGGATCCATGAGGGCGCTGGTGCTGTTGGGATTGTGGTATTCAGCAAGACAGGTGCACGGGTTTGCACTTCTTTCAGGGAAGGTGATTGGGAGCTCCGTCCTGAGAGTTTGGAGATGAAAGGGTTCGGAGCGGATCGCTTCCGGAGCCGTGGGGATGTCCTTGGGGTGCTCTCGCATCAGGAGGTCGGGTCGGTCACGGGGTGGCGGGTCTTGCTCTTGTGGGATCGGGACCGGTTCTACGCGCCGGCGCATGCGCTGCGAGATCAGATTCTGATCGGGGGGATCGGCTTCGGGGTGGTCGCGGCGCTCGTCGCGTTGATATCCGCTCATCGGATGACGGATCGCATCCGGAGTCTTGCCGATGATGCGCATGCGTGCGGGAGAGGTGAGCTCTCGGGGATCAGTATCGATGAGGCGCATGACGAGATCGGTGCGTTGTCGAGATCATTCGCGAACATGACACGGTCGCTCAAAAACTCGGAGCGTCGATTGAAGGACGAGCACTCGCTTCTCGAAGCGGTGATCTCGACGGTCCCGTTCCAGGTGTATTGGAAGGACAAGGATCTCAAAATCACGGACTGCAATATCGCGTTTGCGCGATGGGTCGGCGCTGCGGGCGCGGAAGAGCTTGTTGGGACGACCGGGGAGCGTGTCGTCGATAGCGATATCTATGAGCAGCTCATGCGGGAGGATCGAGATGTCCTTGAGAGCGGGGATGTGATCCTTCACGAGGAGCGGACGGTGACTGGGATCGATGGGAACTTCGCGACGGTGCACGTTTCAAAGATCCCGATGCGGGATGAGCACGGCGCGGTGTACGGGATCATGGGGGGCTTTGTCGATGTGACCGAGCAGAAGAAGCTGGAGTCGCAGCTTCTCCAGTCTCAGAAGCTCGAGTCCATCGGTCAGCTCGCGGCGGGGATCGCGCACGAGATCAACACCCCGGCGCAGTATGTCGGCGACAACGTGCGATTTATGCGGGATCAGTTTTCTGCGATCCTGAGGGTGCTTGAGCGGTCCATCGAGAGCGCGTCGCCGGGGGGTGTGCCCAAAGGATGGGCCGAGCGTTATAAAGAGATGTGCACGATTCTCAAGGATATCGACTATGAGTTTCTTCGGGATGAGATCCCCCGTTCGATCGAGCAGTCGATTGAGGGGATCGATCGGATCACTCACATCGTCATGGCGATGAAAGAGTTCTCGCATCCTGGAACGACGTCGGTTGAGTATGTGGATCTGAATCGTGCGATCAGATCGACGGCGACTGTGTGCAGCAATCGGTGGAAGTATATTGCGGATATCGAGTTTGAACTCGAGGAGGCGCTCGGAGATGTTCCGTGTCTCCTCAGCGAGTTCAATCAGGTGATTCTGAACCTGATCGTGAATGCCGCGGACGCGATCGAATCGAACAAGAAGGAAGGGGATTCGAAGGGGAGGATTGTGATCTCTACTCGACGTATGGAGGGAGGGGTGCAGGTGGAAGTCCGGGATACTGGCGGGGGGATTCCTGAAGAGATCCAGGGCCGGATCTTTGATCCGTTTTTCACAACGAAGGAAGTCGGGAAGGGGACGGGTCAGGGTCTTGCGATCAGCAGGGACGTGATCGTGCAGAAGCATGGTGGGCGTTTGGATCTTGAGGTCGAGGATGGGGTGGGGACGACGTTCCGCATTTGGCTCCCCGCGAAAGCGGTGGCGGAGAAACGCGCGGCATAACTCATCGGCTTCGGATCAGCGATCAGGACGTGGGGAGTAGTTCAGGAACGTCCCCGTGGATTGCCAGAGTTGTTCGAGTCGGTCGATCCGGTCCCGCGCATCGTCTCCGAGGTGCTGGACGACCCGGACGACGATGAGCTCCGCGGCGAGGACGGCCGGGACCGAGGAATCGAACGGGCCGACGGCGGGGATGGTGAGTTCGCACCACGTCTGGGTGAGGGACGCGAGGGGGGACATGGGGCCGTCAGTGATCGCGACGATCGTGACCCCGAGTTCTGCGAGGGCTCGGGCTGCTGAGATTGAGTTCCGTCGGTACCGGGCGAAGTCGAAGACGACGGCGACATCCCCGGGTGAGGCGCTTGAGAGGTCCCGTCCCGTGTCGTGCTCCTCGACGAGTCGGACATCGGGACGCACCATGGAGAGCCCGGAATGGAGCGCGTGTGCGCCGGCCATCGAGGTTTCGCCGCTCAGGATCCAGACCCGTTTGGCTTTGGTGATGGGCTTCGCGAGGGTGTCGAGCTTGGGCTGGTCGAGCGCTTCGAGGTTGGTCCGGACGGCGGATTCGATCTGGGTCCGGATGGGTCCGAGGGAACCGTCCTGTCTCCGGATGCGCTGGCTCGGGGAGGAGAGCTGTCGGGTCAGATCGTCCCGGATCCAGGTTTGGAGGTCGGTGTAGCCGTCGAATCCGAGCTTGGTGGCGAAGCGGATGATGGAGGGGCGGGAGGTCCCTACGTGGTTCGCGAGGTCCGATACGGTCCCGAAGGCCAGGAGGGTTGGATCGGTGAGGACGGCTTGCGCGATCCGGAGCTCGGTGGGGGTGAGCTTCTGATTGATGGGCGCGATCAATTCTTGGAGCGACAAGGCTGGTTCTCCGATGGTCGATCTGTTACACTTGTGTTCATCCAGTGTACACTTTGGTACAGTGGTGTCATCGACCGGATCGGATCTTTGTTGGAGTTCAATGGATGCAGATCGCACCGAAACATGTCCCGACTGAACGTGAGCAGGCCTTTCTCGACACGGTCGAGGACGCGCGGTACGAACGGGAGATCATCAATGGTCTCGCGCCGTTCTTCAACGACAAAGCTCCCGATGACATGCTGACCTTCTACGACTCCGACGAGATCGAGAAGCTCAAATCGCTCAAAGGGACGGAGCGGGACGTTGAGCAACGGATGCCCGTCAAGATCACCCGTCACTTCTACGAACTCGCTCGGAAGAGCCCCCCGATCCAGAAGCTCGTGAAAGCGAGCTCGGACGAGACCCTCGATCTTGCGGGTTCCGAGGACCCGGGGAACCAGATGGACTACGCGCCTGTGGAGGGTCTGCTCCACAAGTACGAGATGGGGCTCATGTATGTGGTCTCGACGTGCTCGGCGCACTGTCGTTTCTGCTACAGAGAAGAACTTATCGCGCGGAAAGAGATCCAACGCCAGGACGGGACGGTCGCGAAGAAGGGGCTCGCGAAGATCCCCGAGATCGTGGCCTACATCAAGTCCCACAACGAGCTTGTTGAGAAGAACGGGGGGCGCCATCCGGACACGGGGCGCGAGAAGCTGCGCGAGATCCTGCTCTCGGGTGGTGACCCGATGGTGCTGAATAACTCGAAGCTCGCTGCTTGGTTCGGAGCGCTCGCTGAGGCCGGGATCGAGACGATCCGGATCGGGACCAAGGAGATGGCCTTCTACCCCGATCGGTTCGACGACACGTTCCTGGCGATGCTCGATGCGTTCCACGAGACGTACCCCGAGGTGGGGATGAGCTTCATGCTCCACTTCGAGCACCCCGACGAGATCCTCGCGAAGGACGACGACGGGAACTACATCAAGGACGAGAAGGGCTTCCTCCAGTGGATTCCCTCAACGGGTCGTGCGATGCGCGAGCTCGTCAAGCGTGGTTGGCTTACGGTCGAGAACCAGGCGCCGATCATCAAGGGGATTAACGACGATTCCGATGCGCTCCGGATTCTCCAGCGTGAGTTCAAGCGCGTGGGTGGTGAGAACCACTACTTCTTCTGTGGTCGCGACATCGTTGCGTACAAAGCGTTCAACGTCCCGATCGAGACAGCGTGGCGCACCCTGAACGACTCCCAGAAGGGGTTGTCGGGTGTCGAGTGTCACGCGCGGATGTCGATCACCCACTACAAGGGCAAGACCGAGGTTGTCGCGGTCACGGATGAGCCCATCGAGGGGCTGAAGGGGAGCGAGAACGGGGTCGTGATCTTCAAGCTCCTCCGGAACGCCGCGGATGCGCCGGATCGTGGGAAGGTCTGTATCGTGGGGCGCAATCCGAACGCGATGTGGTTTGATGATTATGCGGATCGGGTGCTGTTCGACCAGGCCGGGCTCTTCGAGTACGAGCGAGTCGCGAACCCGAACATGATCAAGGTCACGGTCGAGCAGAAAGCGACATGATCGACAAACAGATTTCGAGTCCGGCGGAAGCCGTCCGCGATGTGTTCGACGGCGCGACAGTTATGGTCGGCGGGTTCGGCGAGGCCGGCTCTCCGATCGAGCTGATCCACGCGTTGATCGATCAGGGTTCCAAGGACCTGACGATCGTGAGCAACAACACGGGCTCCGGCGAGGTCGGGCTCGCGGCGCTGCTCAAAGCGGGTCGGGTCCGGAAGTTCATCTGCTCATTCCCGAGGACGGCGAACTCCACGGTGTTCCCCGAGCTCTATCGCGCGGGGAAGTGCGAACTCGAGCTTGTTCCTCAGGGGACACTCGCGGAGCGCATCCGCGCGGGCGGTGCTGGGATCCCCGCGTTCTACACCCCGAGCGCGGTCGGGACCCCGCTCGCTGAGGGGAAGGAATCGCGCGAGTTCGACGGTCGTGAGTACGTGATGGAGCACGGGCTCAAAGCGGACTTCGCGTTCGTGAAGGGACGGAGCGCGGACACGTACGGGAACGTCGTGTACAACAAGACAGCCCGGAACTTCGGACCGATCATGGCGATGGCCGCGAAGGTCTCGATCGTGCAGGTCGAGTCGGTCGTTGAGCCCGGTGGGATCGATCCGGAGTCTGTGGTGTCGCCTGGGATCTTTGTGTCACGCGTGGTCGAGGTCGCTGAGCCCGCGCACGAGAGCGAACTGATCGCGGCGGGGGTGTCGTACCCATGAGCGAATCGATGACACAGCGAGTTGGTTGGACCCGTGAGCAGATGGCGCAGCGCGTCGCGCAGGACATCGAGAATGGGTCCTATGTGAACCTCGGGATCGGGATCCCCGAACTCGTCGCCAAGTTTGTTCCTGAGGGGCGCACGCTCATCTACCACACGGAGAACGGGCTCCTCGGGATGGGTCCTTCGCCCGAGGAGGGCGAGGGTGATCCGGAGCTGATCAACGCCGGGAAGAAGCAGGTTTCTGCGATCCCGGGCGCGGCCTACTTCCACCACGCGGATTCGTTCTCGATGATCCGTGGGGGTCACCTTGATCTGTGCGTGCTTGGGGCGCTCCAGGTGGCGCAGAACGGGGACCTTGCGAACTGGTCAACGGGTGAGGAGGGCGCGATCCCGGCCGTGGGTGGCGCGATGGATCTCGTCGCCGGGGTGAAGAAGATTTACGTCATCACCCAGCACACAACCAAGACGGGGGAGCCCAAGCTCGTCGAATCGTGCACGTACCCGCTGACGGGTCTGGGTGTGGTGACACGGGTGTATACGGATCTTGCGGTGATCGATGTCACCCCGGACGGGTTCAGGCTCGTGGAGCTGACCCCCGGAGCGGACTTTGCGTATGTGCAGGAGCGCACGGGTGCGCAACTGCTTCCCCTTTCGCACTGAACAACGGAATATCGCCATGAGCACTGGTATCGAGACGTCGCGCAGCGCCGAGTTGTACGAGCGGGCGCTGAGGGTCCTCCCGGGTGGGGTGAGCCGGAACGCGGTGATCCGAGACCCGCACCCGCTCTATGCGAATCACGGCGAGGGATGCCGGCTGATCGATGTCGAGGGTGTGTCCCGGATCGACTTCGCGAACAACATGGCTTCGCTGATCCACGGGCACGCTGATCCGGACATGGTCCGCGCTGTGAGCGCACAGGCCGCTCGTGGGACAGCGTTCAATGTCGGGACCGAGATCGAGATCGAGTACGCGGAGTATCTGTCGTCGCGGAACCCGACGTTCGAGAAGATGCGGTTCGTGAACTCCGGGACCGAAGCGTTGATGGTCGCGATCAAAGCGTCACGCGCGTACACAGAGCGCCCGATGATCGCGAAAGCGGAGGGCGCGTACCACGGGGGGTACGACTACGTGGAGGTGAGCCAGACCCCCGGGCCGAGTAACTGGGGTGAAGCGAAAGACCCGTCGAGGGTACCCCTCGTGCACGGAACCCCGTCGTCGGCGATCGATGACGTGGTGGTGATCCCGTACAACGACATCGAGGGTTCGATCGCGCTGCTCGATCGGAATAAGGACAAACTCGCGTGTCTGGTGCTGGACCTGATGCCCCACCGGGTCGGGCTGAATCCGGCGCAGCAGGACTACGTCCATGCACTGCGTGAGTGGACGAGCGCGAACGGGGTTATGCTCATTCTTGATGAAGTCATCACGTTCCGTTCCGGCTTCTCTGGGCTCCAAGAACACTACGGGATCACCCCGGACATGACGGCGATGGGGAAGATGATCGGCGGGGGATTCCCGATCGGCGCGGTCGCGGGTCGTGACTTTGTGATGGATGTGCTCAACCCGAAGTCGAAACGGTACCTGTACCCGCACTCGGGGACATACAGCGCGAATCCGATCAGCACGACGGCCGGGCTGATCGCGATGCAAAAGTTCGACCGTGCCGCGATCGAGCGACTCAACGCGCTCGCGGATCGTGCGAAGAAAGACATTGAGAAAGCCATCTCGGACACGGGTGTGTGCGCGAGCGTGACGGGCGCGGGCTCGATGTTCCGGGTCCACATGAAATCACAGGCCCCGACGAACTATCGAGAAGCGTTCATGAGCCCTGAGGAGAGCAAACGGCTTACGACGCTGCTCGATCACCTCTTCGATCACGGGATCATCATGATCAACTCGTGCTCGGCCGCGCTCTCGACCCCGATGGGGGACGATGAGATCGACACGCTCGTTGGAGCGCTCACGAGCGGGTTCGAGATTCTCAAGAAGATGGGCTGATCAGACTCGTTCGAACACGGTCGCGAGACCCTGTCCAACACCCACGCACAGTGCGGCCACCCCGCGCTTGCTGTCGCGTTTGATCATCTCATGGATAAGGGTGGTGGCGATCCGCGCGCCCGAGCACCCGAGGGGGTGACCGATCGCGATGGCGCCGCCGTTGACGTTGACGATGGAGTCATCGAGCCCGAGTTCTCGTACACATGCGATGGACTGGGCGGCGAAGGCCTCGTTGATCTCGACGAGATCGATATCGTTCAGCGCGAGCTCGGCTCGGTCGAGGGCTTTGCGGATCGCGGGGACCGGACCGATGCCCATGAACGCGGGGTCGACCCCAGCGCTCGCGCTCGATCCTGCATACGCAATGGGCTCAAGCCCGAGGGATTCGGCTTTATTCGCTTCCACGAGGAGGAGGGCGGCGGAGCCATCGTTGACCCCGGACGAGTTTCCGGCTGTGACGGTCCCGGAGCCATCCTTGACGAAGGCTGGGCGGAGCTTGGCGAGGATGTCGAGGGTGGTGTCGGGGCGCGGATGCTCGTCGGTGTCGAAGACGATCGGGTTGGCTTTGCGCTGGGGGATCTCGACGGGGACGAGTTCGTCAGCGAACTTTCCCTCGGCTTGGGCTTTGGCCCACTTCTGCTGGCTCGAAACGGCGAACTTGTCTTGGTCTTCGCGCGACACCCCGTGGTCCCGAGCGACGTTCTCCGCGGTTTCACCCATCGAGTATGGGTGATGGAGTTCGGAGAGTTTGGGATTGATGAATCTCCATCCGATGGAGGTGTCGTAGATCTTCTGGTTCCGATCGAACGCGCTCTCCGCTTTGCTCATGACGAGCGGGGCGCGGCTCATCGACTCGACGCCGCCGGCGATGAAGACATCGCCGTGGTTGGCTTCGATCATCCGAGCGGCGATGTGGATCGCTTCGAGCCCGGAGGCGCATAAGCGATTGACCGTCGTGCCCGGGACGGATTCGGGGAGCCCGGCGATGAGCGAAGCCATCCGCGCGACATTGCGGTTGCTTTCACCCGCTTGGTTCGCATCACCCATATAGACATCGTCGATGAGTTCCGGGTTGATTCCGGATCGTTCGACGACAGCGCGGATGATGTGGGCCGCGAGGTCGTCGGGTCGGATGCTGGAGAGGGTCCCGCCGTATCGGCCGACGGGGGTACGGAGAGCACAGATCACGGCGGCACGTCGTTGCATGCTCGATGGTAGCTCGTGGGGTCAGCTTCGGGCTTGGGGGACCACGTATCGGGCTCGTTCCTGATCGATCCAGCACCGATCCCCTGATCCGAGCTCCACGTGGATCCATCCGTCTTTCGAGTCGATGACCCGGGCTTCGACCCCTGCGCCGAGGGGTTGTTCGAAGACGGGGTCGTACGCGCTCGCACTCGGGCCCGACATGGCCTGGGTGTTCGGATCCACGATCACGATCTCGGGGTTTGCGTGGGTGGTCCAGGCTTCGAACCCAAGGGGGACGATCGCGAGGATCGCGAGAGTCAGGGAGGTGAATGTAAGGAGTCTGGGGCGAGGGATACGGACCCGAATAATCGCGAGTGTGGCGATGACGCTGGAGAGCATGAGGAAGCCGAGTGAGAGTGTGAGCAGGGCGCGTCGGGCGATGAACCCGCGCCAAGAGAGAGCGATCTTGGAGAAGCTGAGTGAACCATCGGCTCGAGGAGCGGGCTCGACGAGGGAGCGAGCGTGTTTGAGGTTGTCACGGAGCTCGGGGGAGCGTGGGTCGATGTCAGTGCCCCGTTTGTAGTGGAGGATCGCTTGGCCGAGATCGCCGGCGATGAAGTATGCGTTCCCGAGCGCGAGCGATGCGCCGGAGGTTTCGATGTCTTGCTCCTCGAACGCGTGTTCGAGGATCGCGGCCGCTTCGAAGATGCTTTGAGGATTGGTGCTCTGCTCGTGTGAAGCAATCGCGTTGTCCAGATCTTGGAGTGCTTCGTCGATCGAGACCGAAGCGAACGCGCCGGGGACGAGGAGGACGAGCGAGATGATCAGGGCGCGGATCATGAGCGGACCCCCTTGCGTTTGGAAACGGGGCGGGCTTCTCGACGGAGCTGATGGAGGATTCGTCGATCCGGGGCGGGTCGGTCGCTCCTGGCCGGTGGGGGCGCGAAGTGCGCGGACTCTTCGAGGGTGAGGACCCTCCGGGTCGATTCGAGTGTGGATTCGCTCGCACTCAGACGGGACAGGTCATCGCTCGTGAGGGAGTCGGGGTCGGCGTTGAGGAGCGCTCCCGCGTAGACCCGGAGGGCTCGCGCGTGCTCACCCTTGGCGTGGAGAGATCGGGCTTGCTTCCACGCGCGGTGGATCCGGGCTTGGTCCGGATCGTGGTGTGTGAACCAGACGCGCCAACCGAGCGCGATGAGGGGCACGCCGAACGCGATTGCGAGGATCGCAATGACACCCGAGGAGCGGAGGGATCCGATGAGATCGAACCGGTGTTCCGATCCGATGATCTGGTTGGTGCTTGGGTGCGCCCAGACAATGTTGTGGTTGCGCTCGAGCTCACGTTTTGGTGACACGGGGGAGGATTGGTCGGAGACGATGGCGTCGTCGAGTGTGATTTGGCGGACGGCTCGCACATTGAGCGGGATGGGATCGGAGCGGGCGGTGGAGTAGCGGCCTTGCTCGGGGTCGAAGGTCGAGAGCTCGATGGGAGGGATCGCGTTGATCGATGCATCGGTCGCACGGATGGTGGTGGTGTACACGCGTTCACCTGTTCGGCGGCGATCGGTTTCACGCCAGCCATCGGGGGAGACTCGGAATCCGGAAGCTTCGAGCGTGGAGGTGTTGAGGGAATCGCGGAGAGCGACCATGGGCTCGTCTCCACGGATGAGAAGCTGGAGTTCGATGGGATCCCCGACGTTGACGCTGGTGTTCGATGCGCCTGTGCGGAGGGCGTACTGACCGATCAGGCCGTTGTAGTCCTTGGGGCGGCCTTGTGTGGGGACATCGGAGACGTTGAGGATGACAGGATCGGATTCCGCGTACGCGCGGCGGCCTCGGTTGAAGTCATCGGTGCGGACGAAGACCGCGCGGATCGGACCGATCTCGATCGCTCCGGGTCGGGCGGGAGTGATCCGGAGGGAAAATCGGAGTCGGGTCATGGGTTGGCCGTCTCGGATGACCTGCTCGACGACACCGATGGTTTGATCACCGAGGAACTCGAAGGCGCGTTGGTCCCCGTTGGGGGCGGGAGTTTCGCCGGGCGCGACCCGAACGGAGCCGGGGAAGATACTCGAGTCGAAACTGAAGCCCGAGGTCGAGCCACCGATCCACCAACTGATTTCGGCGTTGATCGATTCCCCGACGTAGACAGGGCGGTCGGGGAGGGCGAGTTCGATCGCGTCGGTGTCGGCGAGCTGGGGGAGTCGTGCGACGAGCTGGTTTGGATGGGATTCGTAGGTGCGTCCGTTGATGGTGAGACGCGCGGGGGGGATCTCGATGAGCCCGTTTTCCTTGACCGTAATCCGGTAGGTGTGGGTGTAGCGATCATCCCTCGTTGTGGTTTGGCGTCCGTTGATGTAGCGGGTGCTTGAGAAGGTGTTCCGGCTTACCCCTCGGTACTCGACCAAGAGTGTGTCCGGGAAATCGATCTCCGGTTGTTCGGCGGTGTCCGCGCCCCGGACCAGGACTTGGAGGGTGAGCTCTTCACCGACGTAGGCGCTCGATGAGGAGAGCTGCGACTCAATGGTGATGTCGTCCTGCGCGATCGCGCTTGGGGCGATCAGCGTGAGGAGCAATGCGATGATGGTGGTCACTCGTAGCATTACCAGTCCTCCTCGACACGGACGGGCTGCCCGCCTTGTCTGTAGACGCTCCGGCGTTCGCGTTCCCGGCGTTCCTTATCGAGGAGTCGTTGCGCGAGTTCATCGATATTGTCGCGTGGGTCGCCTTCGTCCTGGGGTTCGCCCTCGCCTTGCTGGTTCTGGGGTTGGTGTTGGGGTTGGTTCTGGGCTTCCTGCTCGCGTTGGCGCTGGGCGGCTTGCTCGAGCGCGTCCGCGGCTTCCTGCTGCGCCTGCGCCGCTTGTTCGTCGTTGCCCTGTTCGAGGGCTTCTTGGGCGCGTTGCTGGGCTTCCTGCGCTCGCTCAAGGTCCTGCTGGGTCTCTTCGTCGAGCGAATCGCTCATCTGTTGCTGCGCGCTTTGGGTCTGCTCGGAGAGGTCCTGTTGTTGTTGCTGGCGATCTTCGCGTTGTTCCTGGGATTGTCTCTGGGACTGGGCGCTCTCGCTCTGTTGGGCTTGTTCGCGCTGCTGATCTGCGAGCTGCTGGAGCTGGTCCGAGTTCTGGTTCTGCGGTCCTTGATCGCCCTGTTGCTGCTGTTGGTTTTGCTGTTGCTCGAGCTGTTCGCGTTGCTGTTCGAGCTCGCGGATCCGCTGGCGCGTGCGCTGGAGGTTCCGGATGGATTCCATGTGCGATGGATCTGTCCTGGACGCATCGAGGAATGCACGCTCGGCGAGCTGGAGTGATTCGAGCGCTGTGTCGATCGATTCGAGTGAAGGGGGTTGGTCATCCGGGAGCTCGCCGTACTTCGCATGGATGTGCGCGATGTTGTCGAGCGCGTCGCGACGGAGGACGGGGTCGGTCGTCAGGGTTCGGGCTTGGGTGAACGATTCGAGCGCATCCTCTGTGCGGGACTCTCGTTTCGCGAGCACAGCGTTGTTGTAGAGGGCGGCCGCCTTGAGGTCGTTGCTCGGGGCGCGATCCGCGATCCGCTCCAGGGTTGAGCGGGAGCGCTCTGGATCGGTATCCATGGTGCTGATCGCGTTGGTGATCTGCTCACGCGCGGTCTGTTCGTCCAGGGTGGGGTTCTCGCTCTCGGGTTGCGCGAGCGTGAACTGAGCGGGGAGGATCGCGAGGATGGTGATGAGGCGGAGTCTCATGGGCGCGGGTCCTTTCTGAGCCCGAGCGAGCCCAGGGCAAACTCGAGGAGCGCAAACGCGAGTGCCGGCGCGAGCGCATAGATGTAGAACTCCTCGTAGGTCGTGATCGAAGCTTTCCCGAACTCGGTCTGGGCGGCGCTCGCGATGAGGTCCTGGTAGACCTGTGCGAGATCGATATCCCCGGTCCCGACGTTCAGGAAGACCCCCCCGGGGGTTGCGCCCGCGATCTGGGTCAGCGTTGATGTATCGAGACGGGTGCGGACGGGGGTTCCGCGTTGGGTGACGGGCTCGTTGCGTTCGTCCCGGACAACATCACCCGTCTCGGAACCGATCCCGATCGTGATGATCCGGATTCCTCTCTCGGCAGCGGCGCGAGCGGCATCGACCGGGAGGGATTCTTGATCCTCGCCATCGGTGATGAGGATGATGTCCCGGTGCGCTGCGGTCGTTTCGTCATCGAGGTCATAGAAGACGAGGTCCATACAGCGGCGGATCGCGTCCCCGATATTGGTCCCGCCGACATCGACGCTATTGGGTGAGAGCTCTTCCAGGGCGAGGTCGAAGAAAAGACGGTCAGTGGTGAGCGGAGATTCAACACTCGAAGATCCGGCGAACGCGACCAACGCGACCCGGTCCTGACGGAGTTCGTTCACAAGATCCCTGATCCAGAGCTTGGCACGGTCGAGTCGGTTCGGAGCAACATCTCGAGCGAGCATGGATCTGGAGACATCGAGCACGAAGACGATGTCTCGGCCCTTGGTCTCGGTTTCTCTGGATTCGGGGTTGGCTTGGGGGCGCGCGAGAGCGATCGCGCCGAGGGTGATCGAGAGGACGGCGCAGGTCACCCGAAGCCAGGGGGTGAGGAGACGCTTCCGCCCGACCAAGCTCGATCGCCGTGCGTCGTCGGCGAACCGGTCCGCGCCACGCCGACGGAACCAGAAGGACAATGCGAGCAGCAGCGCAACCAGCGGCACGATCCAGAGCGCATGGATCCAGTTGGGGTCCGCGAAGCGCGGATCCACGAGTCCGAAGAGTGTTGTGTGGTTCATCACACCACCTCCGATCCGAACGCGGCACGGGTCAGGTACGCGCCGACGAGCAGGAGCATGGACGCGATCGCATAGGGCTGGAAGCGTTCCTCGTAGCGGGTCGATTCGGAAACACGGATCTCGGTGCGTTCGAGCTCATCGATCGCGGCGTACACGTCGGTGAGTTGATCGAGTGAGTCCACACCCCAGAAGTGCCCGCCCGTGTATTCCGCGACATCGCTCATGCGCTCTTCGTTGACTTCTTGCCCCATGTTCAGTCGGAAGAATCCGCCGGCCTGGGTGGTGCCGCCGCGGATCCCGATGATGTAGATCTTGACCCCCCAGTCTTTCGCAAGACTCGCCGCTTGGTCTGGGGTGAAGTCGCCCGCGCGGTTCTCGCCGTCGGTGAGGAGGACGACGGCCTTGCTCTTGAGTTCGAACTCCTCATCGTCGAGTTCGGCGCGCATGGCGTCTTCGGAGGCCTTGAGCCGTGCACACGCGAGGATGAGGGCGTCCCCGATCGCTGTGGAGCGTTCGCGTTCGATGGTCGGGAGCTCGATCCGGCGGAGCGCCTCGACGAGCGCTTCGTGGGACTGGGTCAGCGGCATGATCGTGTCGGCGAAGGTCCCGAAGACAATGAGCCCGAGGAGGTCGCCTTCGCGTCCTCTCAGGTCCTTGCTGTCGCCGACGACGAACTGCTCCACGACCTTCTTGACGGCTTCGAGCCGGTTGGTCTGCTCGCCCTTGAACGCGGCGGGTTCGTCCATGGATCCGGAGCGGTCAACAACCAGCTGGAGGGCGATCGCGTCCTGCGAGGACTTGGAATCGGAGATGATCTCTCGGGGGCGGGCGAGCGCGACGAGCCCGACGAGGAGGGCGAGGATCGTGAGGAGCGTGGGGATCGGACGGAGCAAGGAACGGAAGCTTGAGCCCGCCGCGCGGAGCCGAGAGGAGGCGGCCGGGACGGCGATCCCTCGACGGCGCGAGATCATCACAACCCGAACGAGCGCGACCAGGATCACCAGGGACGCGAGCCAGAACACCCAGGGGTAGGCGTAGGTCCAGTTCATCGGGCTTCCTCCCGGGGGCGCGGGGGCTCTCGGAAGTCGATGGCTCGGGATGCGGCACGGCGGATGGTGTCTTCACGATCACGGACGGATCCGAAGCGGGCTCGTTCGACATCCGCGAGGAGAGGAGCAATACCGGCGCGCCGACGCGCGAGCTGGGCGAGCGCGTTGTGGATCTCGACGATCCGCGCATCATCGAGCGACTTGGCGCTGAGGGCTGCACGGATCCGGACCTCGGGGGCGGGGATGGTTGTCGTTTCTGCGGGTTTCCCGAGCCGGCGGATCACGAGCACGATGAGCAAGCAAAGCACACCCATCGCGATGGCGGCGATGATCAGGGCGCGTTCGGTGGATGTGTGATCGGGCGCGGGCGGTGCGTATGTGCCGGCCGCTGCTTCGAGGGTCCCGTCATCGGATTCGTCGAGCATGGATTGAACAGTGATCTCGACTGGCGCGAGCCGGACGACACGCCGGGGTTGGTCCTCTTGATCGATCCGGGCGCCGAAGGGCGAGAGATCGGTGGTGCCCGGGAGGTAGGGCTCGTAAACGAGGGTGATGGAGCGGGAGTGACGGTCGCCGTCGAAGGTGATCGCGGATTCAACTCGGTCGCTGACCTTGAGTTCGGATTCATCGACGAGAGGCTCGATTGGCTCGATCGAGACACCTTGGGGGTAGGTGATGGTCAGGGTTGCGCGGAGGACCTGGGACGGATCGAGTTCGGTCCGATCCAGGGTGAGTCTGACCTCCACATTGGTGGGGGTGTCCGTGATGGAGCTCTCGTAGTTGGTCGTATCGAGCGCGTTGGAAGACTCGCGGCATGCACCGAGCCCGAGCGAAATCAGGATCACGAGATGGAGGAGCACGGTTCTCATCGGCGCGCGTTCCTCGTGTGGAAGAACCGGGCGAGGGTGTCCGTGTAATCGTGACCCGTTGAGAGTTCGATGTGATCGACCCGTGCATTGGTGATCGCGCTCACGATGGTCTCGTTCTCGAGCTGCGCCCGCTTGGCGTAGCGTTCGCGGACGCGCTTGGAGGAGGTATCGACGACGAACCTCTCGTGCGTGATCGGGTCGCTCATGCGGATGATCCCCGCGCGGGGGAGCTCGAACTCGCGCGGATCGGTGCATTGGATCGCGACGACCTCGTGCTTGTGCCCGAGGACCCGGAGGGGCTTCGCCCATTCGGGTTCTTCGGAGTTGTTGAGCCCGGAGAGGAAGTCGGAGAGGATGAAGACGATCGCGCGGCGTTTGTGTGTGCGACCGATCTCTTTGATCGCGTCCGCGAGATCGGTTTGGGTGTCTCCGGGGGTAGCGTCGATGAGCTCTCGGATGATGCGCATCGAGTGGGTGCGCCCTTTGCTCGGTTCGACGTGGAGGGTTCGCTTTCGATGCTCGGACCCGAACACACAGAGCCCGACCCGGTCGTTGTTCCGAGCGGCGGCCAGGGTCAGGACGGCGCCGACCTCGCTCATGAGTTCATGCTTGGACCGACGGACTGCGCCGAACCCGGTCGATCGGGCGCAGTCGATCGCGAGCACGCACGTGAGCTGGCGTTCCTCGGTGAATCGTTTGATGAAGGGCTTGCCCGATCGCGCGGTCACGTTCCAGTCGATCGTGCGGACGTCATCGCCGGGCTGGTACTCGCGCACCTCTGCGAACTCGATCCCTTGGCCTTTGAACGCGGAGTGATACTCGCCGCCGAACAGATCATCCACGCGCCGCCTGGCGCGGATCTCCAAGCGTTTGACGGCTTGCATGAGCTCCTTGGTGATCATGGGGCGCGTCGCTCCGTCGATTCGTTCAGGGGATCGCGATCCGGTCGAAGATCTCACGCACGATGTCCTCGCTCGTGATCCCTTCTGCTTCCGCTTCGTAGCTGATGAGCACCCGGTGACGGAGCACGTCCATCCCGATCCGCTTGATGTCGCTCGGGGTGACGTAGCCGCGTCCGGAGAGGAACGCGTTGGCGCGTGCTGCTCGCGCGAGCGCGAGCGAAGCCCTGGGGGAGGCGCCGAACTCGATCAGTCGGGGGAGGTCGAGGGTCCAGTTGGCACTGACTGCTCCGGGGTCGCGCGTGGCGCTGACGATCGAGACGATGTAGTCCTTGATCCGATCATCGATCACGATCTGATCAACGATCGAACGCGCGGTGCTGATCTGTTCGAGGTTCAGGATCGGATCGAGTCCGGGGGTGTGCTCCGTCGAGATCATCCGATCGATGATCGATCGCTCCTGCTCGCTCGTCGGGTACCCGATTTTGAGCTTGAGCATGAACCGATCCACCTGGGCTTCGGGGAGGGGGTAGGTCCCTTCCTGCTCGATCGGGTTTTGGGTTGCGAGGACGAGGAAGGGCTCGCCGGCGTTGACGAGGTCGTAGGTCGCATCTCCGATGGTCGCGTGCTTCTCCTGCATCGCTTCGAGGAGCGCGGACTGGACCTTCGCCGGGGCGCGGTTGATCTCGTCGGCCAGCACGATGTTCGCGAAGATCGGGCCTTTCCTGGCGCTGAACGTTCCGTCCTTGGGGCTGTAGATCTGGGTCCCGATGAGGTCCGCCGGGAGGAGGTCGGGGGTGAACTGGATCCGCGCGAACCGTGCGTGGAGTGCTTGCGCGAGGGTGGTGACGGTGAGGGTCTTTGCGAGTCCCGGGACACCTTCGAGGAGGACGTGCCCTCCTGTGAGGAGCCCGATCACGAGGGATCGGACCATGTGCTCCTGGCCGACGACGATGGTCCCGACGGCATCGACGAGCCGGTTGATGGGCTCTGCGTGTGTCAGGACCTGCTCGTCGCTTAGCGGTTGCGTCTCGCTTGTCGTGGTCACAGCGGATCTCCGGGATAGGGGTTCTCGGCGCGGAGGGGTGATCGACGCGCAGCACAAGCCGCGCGACACTCCTGAGCGCCGGCGATTCTTGTTCTACATCATCGGGACGCGCGGGTTCACGGGTCCAGTCATGGATTTATCGAGAAATTGGAGGATTGGGGCGTCCCGTGGTCCTCGATCAGTTGTTCGCCGGGGGGGTCTGGGGATTGGAGCCCTGGACCTCGATCTCACCGAAGCGGTCTTCGTACTGACGGACGGCCCCGCCGACGGTCATCGCGAGGCGCTTGGCGGCGGCCCAGTTCATGACGACGCGCGAGCCCACGTTGAAGACGATCATGGGCTGCTGACCCGGGTGCTGCATGGGGAGGTTGAGCCCAAAGTCCATGACGAGTTCGTCGTTGGTGGTCGAGGTCCGGATGGTGTTCGCGTAGGTGGTGTTCATCTTGGATTCGTCGATCCGGAGCTGAACCTGCTGCTGACCTTGGGGTTGTTGTTCGGACATATCTGCTCTCCCTCGTTTGGAGGTTCGGGTTTGGGTGTGAATGCCGGAGGGGGGACTCGAACCCCCAAGCCCTTTCGGACAGCGGATTTTGAATCCGCCGCGTCTACCAATTCCGCCACTCCGGCTGGGTGGATGGGATGCTATGCCCAGATTCCCCTCCGATACGGCTTGAGGCGCGGGAATCGGGGGTCGATGCCTATGCTTCTCGTCCTGATGGATTGTCCGTCAGGGTCGGTCCGGGTCGCAGGCGTGCGCTGGCGGATCGACAGCAGCCCCGCACGCGTTTCGGAGGCGCCATCAGCGCGCCAGAAGGCACAGATACCATGGCTTCCAACACAGTCAAAATCGAGGACGCGGGCCCTTGCCGCAAGCGGATTTCGATCGAGGTCCCGGCGGAGAAAGTTTCCGAGTCGATGGAATCCGCGATCGAGACGATCTCGCACGAGGCGCAGCTCCCCGGGTTCCGCCGCGGTCGCGCCCCGCGTCGTCTGATCGAGAAACGATTCGGCGATTACATCAAGACCCAGACCCGTCAATCGCTCGTCTCGACGGCTTACCAGGACGCGGTTGAGTCCAACGCCCTCAAGGTCATCGGGACCCCCCCGGACGAGGTCTTCGAGGACATCGAGGTCGAAGTCGGGAAGCCCGTGAACATCGAGGTCGAAGTTGAGGTCATGCCGGAGTTCGACCTCCCCGATCTGGAAGGGATCGAGATCCTCAAGCCCGACGCGTCGCTCCCCGAGGGGCTCGTCGATGAGGAGATTAAGAAGATCGCGATCAACGAGGGCGACCTCGAAGAGCAGGACGCTTCCAAGCCCGGTCACTACCTGACGGGGAAGGGTGTCATGGTTGATTCCGATGGGACCGAGCATTACAACATCGATGGCGCCGTCATCCAGGTTCCCGAGGGGACAGACGAAGGGATGATCCTCGGGGTCATCGTCCAGGATCTCGCGAAGCAGCTCGGGACCCCGAAGGAAGGCGATTCCGTCGAGGTGAAGACCAAGGGCCCTGAGAACCACGAGGTCGAAGCGATCCGTGGGAAGGATCTGACGGTCAACTTCGAGGTCCAGAAGATCTACGAGATCGTCCCCGCGCCGATGGCCGACGTCATCGCGAAGTACGGCCTCGCGTCCGAAGACCAGCTCCGAGAGATGGTCACGGCGCGTCTCGATGAGCGTGCCCAGGCGCAGCAGAAGAGCGTCATGCGTGCCCAGGTCGTCAAGAACCTCGCCGACTCGGTGGAGTTCGATCTCCCCCAGGGTCTGACGGCCCAGCAAGCGGCGCGGACCCTCCAGCGTGCGCGGATGGAGATGATGTACCGTGGGGTCGATCAGGTCGAGATCGAGAAGCGGATGGCGGAACTCCGTTCGCAGTCCTCGGAGCGTGCGACGGCGGAACTCAAGCAGTTCTTCATCGTCAACAAGGCCGCCGACCAGCTCGGCGTCCAGATCGAGGAGCAGGAGGTCAACAACCTGATCGTCGCGATGGCGCGTCAGCAGGGCAAGCGTCCGGAGCAACTCCAGCAGGAACTGATCCAGTCGGGTCAGGCGCAGATGCTCCTCCAGCAGGTGCGCGAGCACAAGACGATCGACAAGATTCTCGAGAACGCCAAGGTGACGGAAGTCAGCGCCGACGAGTTCAACGAGAAGATGTCCGCCAAGGGTTGAGAATCCTACTGAATCGAGCTTTCTGCACGCCCCGCTCCGACGAGCGGGGCGTGTTTTTTGCCTAGACTTCCCTCCACCCAGGACCCCTTCCCCTTAGACGAACGGAGTACACCATGACCAGCGCACCCACCCACGCAAAAGGGCTCGAAGGCGTGATCGCCGGCGAGACGGAGATCTGCAATGTCGAACAGTCGGCCCTGATCTACCGTGGCTACGAGATCGCGGATCTCGCTGAGAATGCTTCGTTCGAGGAGGTTGCGTACCTCCTGCTCGTGGGTCGCAAACCCAGCGCATCGGAACTGGAATCGTTCGAGAACGAGCTGAAATCGGAACGTTCGATCCCCGATTCGGTCAGGTCGTTCCTGAAGACCTCGGGCGATCTGGTCCATCATCACAGCGCGGTCCCGATGGATCTGCTCCGGACGGGTGTGTCGATGCTCGCGCACCTCGATCCGGATTGTCAGGACAACTCCCCCGAAGCGAATCTCCGCAAATCGAAGCGTTTGCTCGCGAAGATCCCCACGATCATCGGACACATGCAGAACGCGATCGATGCGCGCGACTTCATCGAGCCCGACTCCTCGCTCTCCCACGCGGCGAACCTGCTGTGGATGATGACGGGTGAGAAACCCAGCGACGAAGCGGTGAAGGTCATGGACGTCTCGCTCGTGCTGTACGCGGAGCATGATTACAACGCATCGACATTCACGTCGCGCGTGATCGCGGGGACGCTGAGTGATTTGCACGGCGCGGTGACGGGCGCGATCGCCGCGCTTAAGGGGCCGCTCCACGGGGGCGCGAACGAAGCGGCGATGGAGATGCTCGCGGAGATCCGCGCGGACATCGGTCACGAGAACGACAATGCCAAGATCCACGCGTGGATGGAGAAGGCGTTCGCTGACAAGCGCAAGCTGATGGGGTTCGGGCACCGTGTGTACAAGAACGGGGACCATCGGGCTCCGATCCTTCACGGGCTGGGGCGGAAGGCCGCGGAAGCGCGTGGGGAGGAGTTTGTCAAGCTCTTCGATCTGGGTGAAGAGGTGCAGCGCATCATGGAGACGGAGAAGAACATCTTCCCGAACGTCGATTTCCCGTGCGGCATGACGTACTACACGATGGGGATCCCCGTCCCCCAGTACACCCCGATCTTCGTGGCTTCGCGCATCACGGGTTGGTGCGCCCACATCATGGAGCAGCACGCGAACAACCGGCTCATCCGTCCTCGGGCGGCCTATGTCGGTCCGGCGACGCGGAACTGGAACGACTGAAATCCTGTCTGTCGGGATCCGAAGAACCCATGAGACGCCCGTGCGATGCGCGGGCGTTTTCTCAAGTATGATGATCCACACACGACTGGAGGGGTCTCGATATGATCAGGTTCACGTGCGATCGTTGCGACATGGAGATCGAACTCGACGACGAGTTCGCCGGGACCAAGCACGAGTGCCTCAACTGCGGCGATATCAACCGGGTCCCGAAACCGGATGGTTCTGCGCCGGCGATCGATGACTCGGATCCTGACGTGGACTCCAAGGTGATCGACCGAGCGGCGAAAGCGGGATACCCGGCCGACTTCGGACCCGAGCAGCGCGTGCTCAAAGTCCGTCGATGCTGGTTCCGATCTCGACCGATCCGGTTCTCCTTCATGGTGCTTCAGCTCGTTGCGGGGATCGTGGGGGCGCTGTGGGTCGAGATCGGGGACCACACCCCGTGGTACCACCTGCTCTTCCTCCCCATGATCGTGGGATCCATCGTCATGATCGGATGGTGGTGGGTGGATCGGCTCGGGGCGGCCTTTGAGGTCACGACGAAGCGGACCATCATGCATCGTGGGTTCTTCTCCCGAGCAACCTCGGAAGTCGTCCATGACAACATCCGGAACATCCAGGTCGATCAAACCTTCCTGCAGCGGGTGTTCGGGGTGGGGCGGATCGGGATCTCTTCGTCGGGACAGGACGGGGTTGAGATCCAGGTCAACCACCTGCGCGATCCGGACAAGCTCCGTGAGATCATCGACTTGTACCGTCCGATCTGACTCACAGGCTGGGGACGCGCGGGGGCCATTGTGAAATGTGTGTCCGGAAGTCGGATCCTGAATGCCGAGCGGGTCGGATAGACGATAGAATGGAATAGGATCGTGAGGATCCCTGTTTCTGTCGGTATGGAGGCCGTTATGCCCTGGCTCGCGAAACTCAGACTCCGTGTGTTTGCCGTGCTCGTCGCGTTGACGATCGGGGTCATCGGCGTTGTGGGCATGCTGTCTGTGCCGGTGCTCCCCGCGGTTGGGGTGGCGATCGTGGCGGCGGCCGCGGTGGTCAACTCGATGACGGCCAAGCTCAGCGCCGTGACATGCGCCGGGTGCGGAGCGAGTATCGCGAAAATGCCCGCCGGGACCTACGGGATCACCTGCACCAAGTGTGGGACGATCAACTTCCCGTACCGTTCGGGTGAGCAGACCCCGCTCCTCGCGGCCGGGTCGGACGACGACTCCGTAGACGAAGACGTCAACGACGCGTAACCCGTCCTCAAGTTTCAAGCCAATCGACTCAATGAGCCGGGAACTCCCACGGGGTACCCGGGGTGTACTCAACAAGATCGTAGAGTTCGTCACGGGTCTGCATGTTCCCGAGTTGCCCTTCGAGGGTCCCCTCGGACTTGAGTTCGCTGAGCGCCCGGGTGATCGCGCCCATCGCGAGGCGCATGGTCGAGACGGGGTAGATGACGATGTTGTACCCGAGCGTCTTGAACCGATCGATCCCGATCATCGGGGTCTTCCCAAACTCGGTCATGTTCGCGAGCATGAAGGGGCGCTTGTCCCCGAGCTCGTCCATCGCGCCGGCGAAGCGTTCGAACTCGTCCTCGCTTGTGAGCCCTTCGGGAAAGATCATGTGCGCGCCGGCGTTGACATAGGCCTTCGCACGCTCGATCGCGCTGTCGAAACCCTCGACCCCCTTCGCATCGGTTCGAGCGCAGATGAGGAAGTCGCCGCTCGAGCAGTCCTCGCTCGCTTTTCGAGCCCACTGAACGCGTGAGACCATCTGATCGACGGATTGAAGCGATTTGCCATCGAGATGTCCGCAGCGCTTCGGGAAGACCTGGTCCTCGATATGGAGCCCCGCGCCCCCGGCGTGGTTGTACTCGATCACGGTCCTCCGGACCATCTCCTCTTCCCCGAACCCGGTGTCGGCATCAGCGATGACGGGGAGCCCGGATCCCTGCGCGACCTGACGGACGATCGAAGCGAAGAAATCGAGCGTCAGAAGCCCGACATCCGGGACTCCCGCGCCAACGGAGATCGCGCCCCCGGAGACGTAGCACGCGCCGAACCCCGCTTGCGCGACGGCCCGCGCGACGAGCGCATTGAACGCGCCGGGGGCCATCACCGTGTCGTGTTGCATCAATGCTCGCAATCGAGCGCCGGGGTGTTCGTTGGTACTCATGCTTCGATCCTAGACCACACGGCCATATTCCGGCCCGGCTCGGGGGATCTCCATACACTCGCACATGGAGCACATCATGCACAGGACCAGGGCACTGACGTCAATCGCGATCCTCTCAGGATTGTTCGGCGGGATCACGGGGGCATTCGCGCAGGACGGAGGGCAGGGCACTTCGAACGAAAAGAAGCCCAGATTTACGATAACGGGAACGATCGTGCCCAGGTCCGCACCCACGGTTGACACCGACGAGCAGTTCGAGGACTACACCTCCGACGGGAGACTGATCTTCGGCCCCCAGCCCAGCGAGGAGCAGCTCCGCGCGTTCGCCGCGAAGGGGGGGAAGGTCGTCGTCTCGATGCGTACGGATTCCGAGATGGAATCGCTCGACTTCGATGAAGCGGCGTTGTGCGCGGAGCTCGGGCTCGAGTACATCCATATCCCTGTTCGTGGATCGACCCTGAGCGAAACGGAGCCGCGGGCGCTCCGCGAAGCGCTTCGGATGAACGGGGGACCGATGATGCTTCACTGCGCTTCGGGCTCTCGTGCCGCAACGGTCTATGGGCTCCATATGGTTTCGATCGGGGCGATGAACCAAGAGAGCGCGATCGAGCATGCATTGGCGCTCGGGATGAGCCCGGGATCGGTCCCGTACTTTCAGAAAGCACTCATGAAACAACCACAACGTGTCATCTCCGGGGTCGATGCGGCTCGTTTGATTGACGATGTCCACATGCTGACTTCCTTCGGGACCCGTCACACACTCTCGACGACGACGGATCCCCATCGGGGGATCGGCGCGGCGCGGGAGTGGGTCCACAGCGCGTTCACTCGAGCCGTCGAGAGCGCTGGGAAGCGGGGTGAACTCGCTCCGGTGGTGTCCTTCGACTCGCACACCGTGGAACCCGATGGTCGGCGGATCACACGCGAAGTCGAGATCGTCAACGTCGTGTGCACGATCCCCGGCGCGGATCCCGAGGGACGGGACGAACTCATCTACGTGCTCGCGCACCTCGATTCCCGCGCGAGCGGCGCGATGGACGCGGAATCCGACGCACCCGGTGCGAACGACGATGGGTCCGGGGTCGCGGCCTTGATCGAGCTCGCTCGTGTGCTCTCAGCGGAGAATCTGGACACGACGATCGTGCTGATGGCAACGAGCGGTGAGGAGCAGGGACTCTTCGGTGCTCGGCTCCATGCCCAAGCGTTGAAAGCACAGAATGCGAACGTGGTTGCCGTCCTCAATAACGACACCATCGGGGATCCGAAGGGGGTCGATGGTCGATCGGCTGCAGATCAGGTCCGGATTCTTTCCGAGGGGCTCCCCCTCCAGCTCATGAGCGAAACGGACCCCGAGCGGATCCGGAACGCGTTGTACCGACTCCGGCTCTACGGATCCGAGTCCGACTCCCCCTCCCGTCAGCTCGCGCGGTACATCGCGCAGATCGGGAAACTCCACGGCGAGCTCCCCGTCAAGCCCAAGCTCGTGTTCCGTCCGGATCGATACCTCCGAGGGGGTGATCACACCCCCTTCAATGAGCTCGGGTTCGCGGCCGTCCGGTTCTGCGAAGTCCACGAGAACTACGACCACCAGCACCAGGACGTGCGCGTCGAGGACGGGGTCCAGTACGGGGACCTCGCGACCTATGTCGATCCGGAATACCTCGCCGGGGTGACGAAGCTCAACGCTGCGACCCTCGTCCACCTTGCGAACGCGCCCCGATCCCCCGAAAACACGCGGATCCTCGTCGCGGAACTGTCGAACGACACGACCCTGCGTTGGGATCGCTCGTCGAGCTCGGATGTCGCCGGGTACGAGATCGTGTGGAGAGACACGACGGACCCGGACTGGAAGAGTTTCAAGGACGTCGGAGATGTGACGGAAGCAACGATCGACAAGTCCAAGGACAACTGGATCTTCGGGGTCCGCGCGTACGACTCCAAGGGCTATCGGTCCATGGTTTCGTTCCCGATCGCCGCTCGTGAGTGAATCTTCGCGCGCCCCGGATCGGGCGCAGGGATACGCTCAAGCATGATCCACTCATGGCACGACGTTCGACCCGGGATCCAGTCCCTGGACCTCCCGAAGCACTTCCGATCGATCATCGAGATCCCGAAGGGGTCGAGCAACAAGTACGAGCTCGACAAGCAGACGGGCTTGCTCCGTCTGGATCGTGTGCTCTCGAGCGCTGTCTACTACCCGGCGAACTACGGGTTCATCCCGCAGACCTACGCCGAGGACAACGACCCGTTGGACGTGCTCGTGTTCTGCACGGAGAAGGTCCCCCCGCTGTGTATCTGCGAAGCCCGTGCGATCGGGGTCATGACGATGCTCGATGAGGGGCAGCCCGACCACAAGATCATCTCCGTGCTCATCAACGACCCGGAGTTCGAGGATCTCAAGACGATCGAGGACTTCCCCAAGCACACCTTCAAGATGCTCAAACGCTTCTTCGAGGACTACAAGAACCTCGAAGGGAAGATCGTGGAAGTCGATGAGATCCAGCCGGCCGAACGGGCGCACGAGATCATCGAGCACGCGCTGGAGCGGTACTCGAACGCGCGTCGTTCGGGTGATCTCTGAGTGATTCCCGGGGAATGCGCATATCATTGCGCATGACCACCACACCTACATCCGAGATCGACCGGTCCATGACGGAACCGGGATTGTCGCCGCTGAAAATCGGGACCCGGACCCTCGATTCGCGTCTTCTGGTCGGGACGGGGAAGTACGGGACGATGGAGCTCATGCGTGACGCGCTCGATGCGAGCGGATCGCAGGCGATCACGGTCGCCGTCCGTCGTGAGCGGCTCTTCAACGCCGAGGGCAAGTCGCTCCTCGAATACATCGATCTCGATCGGTACACCATCCTCCCGAACACCGCGGGCTGCTTCAGCGCCGAGGACGCGATCCGAGTCGCGCGCCTGGGTCGGGACATCCTTGAGCAACTCGACAACCCCGGCGCGAACTGGGTGAAGCTCGAGGTCCTCGGGGACACCAAGACCTTGCTTCCGGACCCCGTCGGGACCCTCGAAGCGGTGCGTGAGCTCGTGAGCGACGGGTTCGAGGTGCTGTGCTACACGAGCGATGATCCGATCAGCGCCCAGCGGATCAAGGACGCCGGTGCGACGGCCGTCATGCCCGCCGGGTCCCCGATCGGATCGGGTCAGGGTGTGCTCAACGCGAACAACATCGTGCTCTGTCTTGAGCTGCTCAAGGACGGGGATCCGGACTACCCGGTCATCGTCGATGCGGGGGTCGGGAGCGCAAGCGACGTGTCCTTCGCGATGGAACTGGGCGCGGACGGGGTGCTCCTCAACACGGCCATCGCGCACGCGAAGGATCCCGTCATGATGGCGCACGCGATGCGCCACGCCTGCGATGGAGGCCGGCAGTCCTACCTCGCCGGTCGGATCGAGAAAAAGCGATACGCGACCGCGAGCAGCCCGATGGAAGGCGCGATCTCCTACATCCCCGGCGAATGATGGATTGGGTACGATGGGTGTTGACCCACATCGTCTGCACAGGAGCCCACCGCGATGAACGATGATCAGAACCCCCAACGTGCCGGGGACGGCTACAAATGCCTCGCCTGCGGCTACAACATCAGCGGGCTCGCGCTCGGTGAGCGATGTCCCGAGTGCGGCTCCGAGGTGAAGCAGTTCGCATCACCCGGCGCTCAGACGAGCGGCAAAGCGATCACCTCGATGGTCCTCGGGATCATCTCGATCGTGACCTGTATGGGCTATGGGATCGTCGGGCTTCCGTGCGGGATCATCGCGGTGATCTTCGCGAAGAAGGCACGCCTCGCGATCCAGGCCGGCAGCGCGCCGGCGAGCTCCCAGGGGATGGCGACGGCCGGCAAGGTGTGCGGGTGGATCGGGATTGTGCTCAACTCGCTGATGCTGGCGTATCTCGTCGTGATTATCTTCGTTCTCATCCTCGGTGCGGCCGGGGCTGCGGCGACCCCGTGACATGACCCAGGCCAAACGCGAGTTGGACAAGCACGATCTGTACGAGCTGTGTGTTCAGAGCCCGGACGACCTCGTCGCGCTCGCGGGCGCGATCCACGGGGGATCGCCGACGGTGCTCGGGGAGGACTTCTCCGGGACCTGCGCGGCGGCCCATGCGTGGGTTGGTTCGCGCGACGATCGCCTAGCGATCTGCGCGGATCTGGACCCCGAGGCGCTCTCAAAGCACGGCGTTCATGACCGGATCGTCAAGCACCAGCGCGACGTCCGCGAGGTCGGTGAGCCTTGCGATGTGCTGTTCGTCGGGAACTTCTCGATCGGGTACTGGCACACCCGCTCGGAGCTGATTGCGTATCTCGAGCACGCGCGATCGCGCGTCGAATCGACCGGAGGGGTCTTCCTCTGCGACACCTACGGCGGCGACACCGCGTTCGTCCTCGGCGGGGTCCATCGCCCGACCCCGATGGGGGACGGGCGGATCTGCCGGTACACCTGGGAACAACGCGACGCGGACCCGCTCACGGGGATGGTCCGCGACGTGATCCACTTCCGGATCGAAGACGCCGGGGTCATCACCCACGAGTTCGACGATGCGTTCGTCTATGACTGGCGCCTCTGGAGCGTCCCCGAACTGAGAGACGCGATGCTCGAAGCCGGGTTCACGACCACCGAGGTCTACGCCAAACTCCCCGATGCGATCGACGAGGACGGGAATGCGTACGTCTCCCCGATCGAGGACCCGGGCGAGGAACTGGACGACTCGTTCATCGTGCTGGTCGCGGCGAGGGTGTGAGCGGTGCTGGTGGGGCTCCGAGCGCGGTACCGTCGGCTTCCGGAGTTCACCTGCCATGCGTGTGGGTACGACATGGTGGGGCGTGAAGCCGGAGACCCATGCCCAGAGTGCCATGCCGCGTTCGCCCCGGGGACGCGTTGTGTTGTAGATTCAGTCAGTTTCCTGAACATTGCGATCGGATCGTGCGTGCTCGCGATTGTGGGGATGGTGTTTGTGCCACCGATCGCATTTCTGAGCATGCTCCTGTGGGCGTTCGTTGGCGCGCGTTGGAACAGGATCCGTCATCTCGGACGGGCTCGTGTCAGCGAGCGGGTGTGGGTGCGATCGTGGATCCTCAATGTGCTGATCTGGGTGGTCCTCATCGAGTTCTTGTTGCTCATGATCGCGGACACGATCTATCCGCCGCTCTTCGAGTGGTGGTGAAATCGCCCCTAGAATCGTCCATGACGACCATGGACACCAAATCCGACACGACGACTCTCAGTTCCTACAACCCCTCCACCGGTGAGGAGGTCGGGCGCGTCCCGATCACGCCCGTCTCCCAGATCGATTCGGTCATCGCCAAAGCGCGGGCCGCGCTTCCGGGGTGGCAGGCGTTGTCGGCGCAGGAGCGAGCGGACATGCTCAAGGGGGCCGGGGAGGCGCTCGTCGCGCGGGCGGAGGAACTCGGGGAGCTGCTTTCGCGCGAGCAGGGCAAGCCCATCCCGGAGGGGATCGGGGAGGTCCAGGGCTGCGGGTCGCGCCTTGCTGAGGAAGCGGACGAGATCGCAAAGGCCGTCGCGCCCGAGGTGCTCAAGGACGAGGGGGTCGAATCGACGATCTACTACGACGGGTACGGGGTCTGCGCCGCGATCACCCCGTGGAACTTCCCGATCCTGATGCCGCACTGGATGATCCTCCCCGCGCTCGTCGCCGGGAACACGGTGGTCTGCAAGCCCAGCGAGCAGACCCCGCTCATCGCGGATGCGTATGTGAAGGTGCTCCAGGCGTTCCTCCCCGACGGGGTCCTCCAGATCGTGCACGGCGAGGACGCCCAGGGCAAGGCGCTCGTGGCCGGGGACGTGGACATGATCGCGTTCACGGGGTCGAAGAACGCGGGTCAGCACATCATGGCGAGTGCGGCCAAGGGGCTCAAGCGACTCATCCTCGAGCTCGGGTCGAAGGACCCGATGATCGTGCTCGAGGGCGCGGACCTCGAGACGGCCGCCGCGTTCGGTGCGCGGAACGCGCTGCGGAACTGCGGACAGGTCTGTGTCTCGACGGAGCGGATTTACGTCCAGGAGTCGATCAAATCTGAGTTCATGGACAAGCTCATCGAGAAGGTTCAAGAGTTCAAGGTCGGGGACTGCGCGATGGAGGGCGCGACCATGGGGCCCATGGTGATGCGTGCCCAGAAGGACCACGTCCTCAAGCAGATCGACGACGCGCTCTCAAAGGGCGCCACCAAAGTTCACGGCGGCGAACCCATGGACGGCAACTTCGTCGCGCCCACCGTCCTCGACGGGTGCACCCACGATATGGACATCATGACGGTCGAGACGTTCGGTCCCGTCGTGTGTGTCGCCGGGGTGAAGGACGACGCGGAGGCCGTCGAGAAAGCGAACGACACGGAGTACGGGCTCGGGGCCGTCGTCTTCGGGGAGGACACGAAGGCGCGCGAGGTCGGGCGCAAGTTGACGGCCGGGATGGTCGGGGTCAACCGATCGCTCGGTGGCGCGTCCGGGTCACCCTGGGTCGGTGCGCGGAACTCGGGGTACTCGTACCACTCGGGTCCGATGGGGCATCGTCAGTTCTGTCAGGTCCGTGTGGTGAGCACGAACAACTGAGATGAGCGAGACGGATCCGACGCGCACAGAAACAACCAAGTGGGACTCGATCCGGAAGCCGTATCGAGAACTCACCCGTGATTGTGATATCTGTGGGTACAGTCTGATCGGTCTGAAGGTCGGGGATCAGTGTCCTGAGTGCGGATCACCGATCGATTCATGGCATCCTGCGTACGCACGATCCAAGCTCCAGGCTTGGATCGGATGGATGACAATCGTCACGTACACATCGATCGTTGCTGGGTGTGTCACGCTTGGATTGGGCTTCGGAATCGCGTTGCTCTCGATGATCACGGCAGACGTTCTGATGTTTCAGTTCTATCGCCGCAACCGTTCACAGCGATACGCTTTGGACACGTTGTTCGCAACTCGGATTCTTTTCTGGGCTCTGGTTCCAGCCCGGGTGTTGATTTACACCGGATTTGGAATCTTTCTCTATACATGGATCTTCTGGTCACCCTGAAAAAAGGCCGCACCCCCGAGAGATGTCCCTCGGGGGTGCGTTCACGGCTGGGCGTCGCTGGTAAGCCGAGTTCTGTCCGGCGATCGGTTTCGGGCCCATCCTTCTGACGGGGGCTCGGACCCGACCTGATCGCGTGGGCGACCATTTCTCTGCCCGCGCTGTTGCCAGCGCGGTGGGGGACGTTCGTCCCCAGCACCCGACCCGCCTCGACGATCCTCGGACAGAGGACGCACCGTGGTGCGCGAGACTGCTTGGGCTTGCACGCGGTGGGGTTTACCGTGCCCCGGGTGTCGCCACCCGGGCGGTGCGCTCTTACCGCACCCTTTCACCCTTACCTGATCCCGACACGGGGTCGGGCCATCGGCGGTTTGCTTTCTGTGGCACTGTCCCTCGCTCGCAGCCGTGGAAACCGATCGAGCGGGTGGGTGTTACCCACCACCGTGTCCTGTCGTGCTCGGACTTTCCTCCCATGGGGTTGGATTTCGCCGCTCCCATGAGCGGCCGCCTCGCGACGCCGCGGGCACTGATGGTACGCCCATCGGCCGAGCGGGGTCGTGAGTCTTGCTGTATCATGGGGTTATGAGTTCGACCAGCGCCATTGTGTGGGCGCAGCCGAATCAAGCCCCGATGCTCAGCGACGCGCTCGCGCGTGCCGGCGTTTCCATCGTCGGCGCGGGGTGCGCCGATCCGACGCGCGGGTCGGAAACCGCGAAGTCGCTTTGCTGCGAACACTTCGACGACCTGCGCCGTGTGCTCAACGCCGCGAAGCCCGATCTCGTGCTGCTCGCGGACCCCGGGGGGTTCGGGGACAAAGACCTCGAGAACGACATGGTCGCGCTCCAGCACGCGCACGCGCACGAGGTCTGTGTCGCAACCCTCGAACCGATCCCGGCCGAAGCGACGGTCATCACGGGGACTTCGTGGACCGATGCGCTCCAGAGCGGCGCGTTCGCGCAGTTCGTTCGATTGGTCCCCATGGTCCGGAGATCGAGGCTCATCGATGAACTGATGGCCGCTCTCGAGTCGTTCGGTCCGATCCGCTCCATGTCGATGTCGCTCCTGAGCCCGTCGATCTACGGCTCGCTTGGTGCGCGCCTCTTCGACGCGATGGATCTCTTCCGCACCCTCATGGGGATCCCCGAGATCATCGATGCGGCTTATACCGGGACCTCCTCCGGGTCCGCGCTCCATCAGCTCCCGGGTCAATCGCTCCGGAGCCTCCACGGGGTCATCACGGCGCACCTGCGCCTCCCCGACGGACGCGCGGGGATCGTGCAGATCAGCGACCAGACGGGGCGTACATCCCTGTCGATGAACATCCTCGGGAGCGATGGGCACATCAGTGTCCACGACCTCGGGTTTACGAGATACGACCGGTCCGGGACGGTGATCGATTCATGCGAAGTGCAAGCAGATTCCGAGATCGACCCGTCGGCTCGGAGGCTCACCGAGCAGTTGATCCAGCTCTGTTCCGGGGTCGCGCCGTCGAGATCACCCGTGGACCATGCGAGTGTGCTCGCGATGGGGCATACGGCGCTGCTGAGCGCTCGGACCGGACAAGGAGAAACGCCGGAGACGATCCGGCGTTTGCTCTTGGAAGTTTGATTGTCAGTGAACCGGGTTACTCGGAGTCCGACTCGTCGGTCTCGTAGAACTTCCGGATCACGGGCTTGAGGTCTTCCCAGCGGGGCTCGGCCTTCTTGATCCCGTAGTTCTTCTTGTACGCGCGCCGGTACTCGAACTGGAACCGGTAGGTCCGCAGATCACCCGAGCGGTACGCGGCGACCATCTCTTTTTCTTCGGGGAAGAGCTTGGTGTACTGGTTCCAGAGCTTGTCCATGTACCGACGGTGGTTGAACATCTTCTGGGTGTTCGCGAGGGACCACTCGATGTCGTCGGCGAAGGAGCGGGTCTCTTCCGCGAGGTCAGCAGCCTTCTGGGCTTTGGGATCCTCGGGATCGGTCGCGGCGATGGAGTCAGCGCCCTCCTGGGCGGCGCGGGCGAGGGCGTTGGCTTCGTTGAAGGTCACGACGAGGCGTGTGAACGCGAGCCCTCGGTGCGCGGAGTGGATCTTCCGTTGTTCACGGTTCACTTCCGGGCGCTTGGGGCCGCAGCTCGCGAGCATGAGGGTCGCGAGTGAGAGTACTACAGCTGTGCGAAGGGCGGTGGCTTTCATGGGTCTGATCTCCTGATGTCCCTTCGTGGTCCTGTGTCGTCCCATCTTACGGGATGGGGTACGCCGTGTCGATGCCGCTGGATCGGAGCAAGGTGCGGAACGACTCGGAGAACACGAAGTTCTCCTCAGGGTACTCCGCCCCGGACAGATTGCGATCCAAGTGGGAGAACATCAGATCGATCTCCCCGATCACTTCCGGTTGCGCGGGCGATCCGTCCGGATAACCGTTGGCCGGGTCGATGAGTTCGACGAGTCCTTTGGTGGACGCGCCGGTTTCGTTGAGAGATTGGATCGTCGCCGTGTAGCGGAGAGTGCACCCGGGGGTCGCTTCCCTGGAGAGCTCGGCTTTCGCGACCTTCGCGAGGATGACCTTCTCCGCGAAGTCGTGCGCGTGACCCACGAGGATCCCGGCGCTCTGCGCCATCCCCTCAACGATGAGGGACATGGGCATCACGGGGAGCGCGTCACGGGTGGGGGTCGGCGCGAAATGGTCGTGGATATGTTCCTCGGCCATCGACACGTGCTTGATCGCAACAAGGCGCGTGGCGCGTTCGAGCTCGACGATCCGATCGATCCACATCCAGCGCACGCGCGTTCTCCGTTGATTCGGTTGGCGAGAGGATCAGGCCGCTTGGAGCTTGTGCTCGCAAAAGCGGATCAGCGCTTCAACGGTCAGGATCTTCCGCATGTTCTCGACACTCGGGTCCTGCTCCAGGAGCTCGAAGTCGAAGTGGGGGACACGCTGCTTGAGCATGTCGATCCCCTTGGGGGTGAACTTCCCGTCCTGGACGTACTCCTCGTCCTGCATCATGGACTCGGGGAAGAGCTCGCCCTGCGCGATCTTGAACCCGAACTCCTGCTCGAGTTTGAACGTGATATCGAGGATATCGATCGACTCAGCGCCGAGGTCCCCCGTGAGGGTTGCGGAGGGGACGACTTCGTCGTCATCGACGGCGAGCGCGTCGACGAGGATGTCACGGATCTTCTCGAGAATCTCGTCTCTGGTCATAGTCGTCACAGGTCCTGTCTGCGGCATGGGAGTCCTTGCCCTTGGGAGAGGCCACCGGATCCATCCGTGGCGGTCCGAATGGTAGTCTTGCAGATCCCGTGAAGCCATTGTTCGGCCCGTTCCGGGGGGGACGGAAACGGAGCGGATTCTTCGCCCTCAGAGGGGTTCTGGAGGGGACGTGCGATGGGGGACGACATATGCTTGTGGTTGGCAAGGACGCAGGAAACGTCGCTTCTGGAGCACTGATGAGCGAAGATCCGAACCCGGGACATCTACGGGAGGACGACCTCGAATCCGTCGTCATCCGATTCTGTGGCGACTCCGGGGACGGGATGCAGATCGCCGGCGGTCAGTTCGCCGCCACCAGCGCGATCCTCGGGAACGACATCGCGACCTTCCCGGACTTCCCGGCCGAGATCCGCGCCCCGCGCGGGACGACCTTCGGGGTCTCGGGATTCCAGCTCCACTTTGCCTCGCGCGAGGTCTACACCCCGGGGGACGAGGTCAACGTCCTCATCGCGATGAACCCAGCCGGGCTCAAGGTGAACCTGACGGACGTGATCGCAGGGGGGATCGTCATCGCGGACTCCGACGAGTTCAACAACGTCAACCTGAGCAAGTGCGGGTACCCCGACGGGTACAACCCGCTCGACGACGATCAGATCAAATCGTCCTACCAGCTCTTCGAGGTTCCCATGTCGCGCCTCACGCGCGAAGCGCTCGAGGGTGCGGAGATCACGACCAAGGAAATGGATCGCTGCCGGAACATGTTCGCGCTCGGGGTTGCCTATTGGCTCTACGAGCGCGACCCGACCCCGACGATCCAGCACCTCGAACGCTACTTCGGGAAGGTGAAGGGGAGACCCGAGATCGCGAACGCGAACATCGAGGTCCTCCGCGCGGGCTACCACTTCGGTGAGACGGCCGAGCTCTTCCCCGCGCGATACCGGGTCGCGCCGGCGAAGCTCGAATCGGGGGAGTACCGACAGATCTCCGGCAATCAGGCGATGGTGCTGGGGCTCGCGACGGCCGCGCAGAAAGCGAACAAACGGTTGCTCTACGCGGGCTATCCGATCACCCCCGCGTCGGACATCCTCCACGGGTTGTCGAGACTCAAGCACCTCGATGTGCGCACATTCCAGGCGGAGGATGAGATCGCGGCCGTCGCGAGCGCGATCGGCGCGAGCTTCGCCGGGGATCTTGCGGTGACGGGGACCTCGGGACCGGGGCTCGCGCTCAAGGGCGAAGCGCTGGGGGCGGCCGTCATCTACGAACTCCCGCTCATCGCGATCGACGTCCAGCGGGCCGGACCCGCGACGGGGATGCCCACCAAGACGGAGCAAGCGGATCTTTTCCAGGCGCTGTTCGGACGATCGGGGGAGAGCCCGTGCATCGTGCTCGCGCCGAGCGGCCCGGCGGACTGCTTCAACACCGCGATCGAAGCGGCGCGTCTCGCGATTCGCGCGATGAGCCCGGTCATTATCCTCTCCGATGGGTCCATCGCGAACGGCGCCGAGCCCTGGAGGATCCCGGACCTCGATTCGATCGAGCCCATCGCGTGCTCGCACCCGTCCCCGAGGGACGAGGACGATCCCGCGTTCCTTCCGTATACGCGCAACGACGAGACCCTTGCGCGGCCGTGGGCGATCCCCGGGACCAAGGGGCTCGAGCACCGGCTCGGTTCCCTCGAGAAGAGCGACGGCGCGGGGAACGTCTCGTACGACCCGATGAACCACCAACGCATGGTCGAGATGCGCCGAGCGAAGATCGAACGCATCGCCGACCTCCTCCCCCCAACCCCGATCCGCGGCGAGCCCTCAGGCGAGACCCTCCTCCTCGGATGGGGCGGCACCTTCGGCGCGATCGCGACCGCGCGGGATCGGCTCGAGAAGAAGGGGCTCTCGATCAGCGCCGCGCATATCCGATACCTGAGCCCGCTCCCCCCAGATCTCTCGGAGATCATGACGCGGTTCGATCGGGTCATCGTCCCCGAGCAGAATATGGGGCAGCTCGCGATGCTCCTGAGGGCTCGGACGCTGGTCGATATCAAATCTATCTGCCACGTGCGGGGGCGCTCCATCGGGGTCGCGGAACTGATGCGCGACATCGAACGGGTGATCGAAGAAGATTCCACTGTCCCGATCGGAGGCGCGTCATGACCGACATCGCGCTCCCCACGTATTCGCCCAAGGACTTCGCATCGGATCAGCAGGTGCGCTGGTGCCCCGGATGCGGGGACTACGCCGTGCTGAACGGGGTCCGGAAAGCCGTCGCGAAGCTCGGGATCCCGAAGGAGAACTTCGTGTTTGTCTCCGGGATCGGGTGCGCCGCACGCTTCCCGTACTACATGAACACCTTCGGGCTCCACACCCTCCACGGTCGCGCCCCGGCCTTCGCAACCGGGATCAAGCTCGCGAACCCGGAACTCAAGGTCTGCGTGGTCTCGGGCGACGGCGACCTCTTCTCCATCGGCGGGAACCACACCATCCACGCGATGCGCCGGGATGTCGATCTCTCCCTCCTGCTCCTGAACAACCGGATCTACGGGCTCACCAAAGGGCAGTACTCCCCGACGAGCGAGGTCGGGAAGAAGACATCCTCGACCCCGATGGGCTCGATCGACACCCCGATCAACCCGCTCGCGCTCGCGCTGGGCGCGGGGTGCGGGTTCGTGGCGCGGTGTGTCGATGTCGATCTCAAGCTCTTCGACGAGGTCTACACCCGAGCGCTCGAGCACAAAGGGTGTTCGCTCGTCGAGGTCTATCAGGACTGCAATATCTTCAACCACGGCGCGTTCTTTTACGCCTCCCAGAAGGACTCGAAGAACGAGAACACGATCACCCTCCGCCACGGCGAGCCCATGATCTTCGGTGATTCGAGCGACAAGGGGCTCGTCATCCGGAACGGGCGCATCGAGCGTGTCCTAATCTCCGATGTCGATGAGTCAGAGCTCATGGTGCACGATGAATCCAACCTCGCGCACGCCATGATGCTCACCCAGCTCTTCCACCCCGACTTCCCCGAGCCCATGGGTGTGATCTACAAGCGTCAAGAACACGAAACGTACGAGCGTTTGGTCGAGGCGCAGGTCATCGAAGCGAAAGAAAAAACGGATCAGTCGCTCGAAGCGCTGATCCGTGGTACGAGTACCTGGACAGTCGGAAGCTGAGTCGGGCTGATCAGGGTCGGGTCAGTTCCAGACGTTGATCTTCTGCTCGTCTTCGCTGGTTTCCTCGTTGTTGGCGCCGCGTACTTCACCCGGGGCGAAGTGGTCCTGGCGCCACGACTCGGGATACTCAGGATCGTCCATCTCAAGGCAGGCTTTGGTCGGGAACATCGGGCGGAACGTGTCGCACATGACAGCGAGTTCGTCCGTCCACTTCTTCCCGAGCGACGCTTCGACAGTCCCGGGGTGCGGGCCGTGGGGGATCCCTTGGGGGTGCATGCTGATCGAGCCCGAGGTGATCCCCCGGCGGGCTTTGTAGTTCCCCTCGACGTAGTACATGATCTCGTCGGAGTCGATGTTGGAGTGGTTGTAGGGGACGGGGATCGCGTCGGGGTGGAAGTCGAGTGCGCGGGGGCAAAAAGAACAGATCACGAAGTTGTGGCCCTCGAACGTCTGATGGATCGGGGGAGGCATGTGCAGCATCCCCGTGATGGGTGCGAAGTCCATGATGTTGAAGCAGTAGGGGTAGTAGCACCCGTCCCATCCCACCACCTCGAGAGGGTGGTAGGGGTACATGTACGAATGGACTGTGTTCAGGGCTTTGATCCGGACCTCGAACTCTCCCTTCTCGTCGTACGCGAGGGGGTGCTCGTCATCGACAAAGGGGACACGCAGATCACGCTCGCAATACGGCGCGTGTTCGAGGAACTGCGCGGTCTTCTTGCTGATGTAGCCCGGAGGCGGGAGGAAGTGGCTCGCGTTGCAGGTCTCGAACCCGATGAACTTGCCGAGGGGCATCTGGTCCTTGGTGTGTCCACCGAAGGAATCGTTGTCCGAACCATCGCCCGGCCGTTCGTCGAACTCCATCCGGTAGATCGTGCCCTTGGGCATGACGATGTAGTCCTTGGGGCCGAACTTGAGGGTGCCGAACATCGAGTAGACGGTTCCGGAACCGTAGTGAACGAAAAGGCACTCATCGCCTTGCCCGTTTTTGTAGTGGTACTGCATCTGCGATTCGGGCTGGCACACGAACATCTCGATGTCCGAGTTCCCGAAGATCACCACGCGGCCTTCGACGGGGTCGCCCTGGGTCGGGACCTTCTGGGTCTTGACGTGGCGCATGCGCATCGTGCTGGTTTCGACGTACTCAACCTTGGTTGAGTAAAGCGGTTTCCAGCCCGTCACCTGCGTCGGCGGGTGGATGTGGTAGAGGGTTGAGGTGGGGCCGACGAAGCCCTCGGTTCCGAAGAGCTCTTCGGAATAGAGAGCGCCATCGGGGCGCCGAAACTGGATATGGCGTTTCTTCGGGATCGACCCGAGTGACATGTAATACGGCATTGAAATCGCGCCTCATGCTTCCTGAACGCGAGGGGCGCCAGGAGGGGGTGCATCGTGTCGGAGCAGGTGGGTGCACCAGAGGTGCATCACCCACCCCGGATTCGGATCATTCTAGGGTGACGAGTTGGAAAGCCAAGCGGGAACGGTTTTAATTACCACATGAAACCCGAACATGTTGCATGGCACTTGATTTCTGGACCTTGATCTCCGATCAGGCCGAAACAGGGAGATCAATCGCGTTCAGCTTTGATCGCGACTATGATGCAGACCTGAATTCGAACACGAGGATGCGTACCGATCGGGCCGGGTGAGCCCTGAACGCATTCTGAGCGAGCCGCGAGTTGTTCAACAACGCCGCAAAGCACGGACGATCGATCCCTTCACGGTACGGGCCGTACCTGACTGTTCGGGACCTCAAGGGGGTCCACGGCTGCGATCGGCTGATCATGCTTCACGAGCGTGATCGCACGAATCACCTCCTCTACCGCTTTGATCACATTCCGGATGCATCGCTCCGCCGACGGGTGTTTGAGCGATTCATGGTGACGGCGCGTCTCGATCACCCACATATCCTCAACGTCCAGAACGTCGGGTACGACGATACCGGCCGCCTCTGTGTGGTGACGACCTATCCGGGGAACCAGGATGGGCTCGTAACGCTTGAGGATCTCAGGCAGCAACGGGGAGGGGTTCTTGAGTTTGCGGAGGTCCAGCGGCTCATCGAACAGCTTCTAGAGACCTCACAGCACGCATATGAACGTGGGATCGCGCACGGGCCATTCCGTCTCGATGAACTGCTCGTGGATCGTCATGGGTGCACCCTCGTTGAGCTCTTCGGGCTCGAGCACGCGCTCCACCCATCGCATTCCGATCAGGGCGCGGTCGCGGAACAGGTCCGTTCGGTCGCTGAACTCGCCATGATTCTACTCGGCGGCGTGATCGACGAGCGGGTGAGCGCGAGCGCAATCGGATTCCCCAGAAAGTCCGAACGCGCGTGGGAACTCTGGTTCTCGCATGCCCTTGACCCGCTCCGCGGGTTCGATACGCCCGAACTCGCGATTTCGGCGATCCCCGGGCGTGCCGGTGCACCGACAAGGCTCGCAGAACCCAAGCCGACGCAGGGGGCATCTCGTCAGGGTCGAGTCCTGCAACGTTTCCGAGCTGTGGGGAATGTTCGATCGCGACGACGGGATAACCGTTCCGACTGAGCGGGGTCCTATCAGTCTTCAGCCGTTGTGGGCAGGTCCGCTGGGTCGCTGGGCTCGGAGGGATCCTGGGCTTTGATGAATGCCCGGACCTGGTCGCGTTGTTCTTCGCTCAGATTCACGCTCGTCGCGTTCAGTAGCCGTTCCGCGATCTCGGATCGGCGATCTTCCGAGTCAACCAGTCCGAGCGCGTCGAGCCAGGGTTGGGCTTCTTCGCCCTGTGCGATCGCTCGGTCGAACTCGCCAAGCAAGACGAATGAAGAGGTACGGATCGCCTCAGCGCGGAGGGCGCTGGCGGGATCGATTCCAGAATCTGGGAGGAACCCAAGAACTTCGATCGCGCGATCAGGGCGAGCATTCGCGAGCTCGAGCGATGCGAGAAGGACCACACCCGGGCTCTCACGCGCCGGGATCGCTTGCCCGTTCGCGATCAGGCGTTGGAGCACCCGGATCGAGAGCTCGTCGTCGAGGGTTCCCGCGTTCCGCGCCAGTCGCACGGAGTGATCGAGATCACGTGTATCGAGACGTGTCCCCATCTCTTCGATGGCGTCTCGGCGGACCTCTCTCGAAGGCGCGGGGAGTGCGGTCAGGGTCCGGAATCCCTCTGGTGTCGCGCGATGATCGATCAGCGAACGGCTCATCGGAACAAAGTACGTGGGATCCGATCCGAGGAGTTCGAGCAGTGGATCTACCCCCGCTGGGGTGCGGGTGAGCGCATCGATGACATCGTTCCGGATCGGGCTCGATTCATCTCGTGCGATCTGGAGGAGGCGTTGGACCCCCTCGGTCCCGCCCAATGTTGCGATGAGCTTTGTGTCGGCCGCGCTGAGCGAGCTGTCAGGAAGTGTGCGTGCGTGATCGAGGATCGCGGCCCTGGCTTCGGGGTTGTTCCACGCGCCGAGTTCGTTCAGAGCCCATGCGGCGCTCGCCGCGGCACGGTGAATCGATGAATCCTTTGTGTACCAGTGCAAGACATCATCGCGTGCTTCTGCGTTCGGCCAACGCTCGAGTGCGCGGAGGAGAGCTTCTGCGACTCGGGGGTCCGATTCTCCTCGGATCGCTTTCCCGAGCAGTTGCATCGAATCGGGGAGCGCGAGCCGTGAGAGCAGCCTGACCGCGTTCAATCGGACTTCCGATCGTGGGTCATCGAGGAGCTGGATCGTGATTTCGGCCGTTTGCTGATCGAGGGTGGTGCCCGATCCCAGATCGCGCGATGCGAGATCGAATCCCAGAAGTTTCAAACGTTCACGCTCATCATTCAACAACTCGACAATGAGCGCGTTCCGACCCTCTGGTTCGAGTTCGACATGGAGACGGCGGTACAGGCGGATGATCTCATCAAGCTTGGACTCTGCTCTCGGGTCCTCCACGGGGGCGGGTTGAGGATGAGCCTGCTCGGATTCTTGTGATTGGGGATCCCCCTGATCAGGAGTCTGGGAATCTGAGGCGGAGACTACCTGAAGCGTCGTATCAGGCGCACCCTGTACGGGTTCGACGATCGAAGTGTCTTTGAGATCGTCCTTTGACCACCAAGGATCGTTGTGAGCACACCCCATCAATACAGAAAGCACCTGGAGCATGACAATCGTTCCGGCGGCTCGGGATCGGGTTCTGGGTGTGGCTCGGTGCATAAGTCTGATGATTATTGGTCGATGAAAGGGATCCAGGGTCCGGAGAACGCCGATTGGGGTCTGAACAGCGGGTATGCCGATTGAGAACAATCGGGCCTCCGGTTAGGATAGCTGTAATCCGGGAGGATCCCGGCGGATGGGTGTGCCATGAACGACTGGCTCGATGCCGAACATCATGTGGAACGCGCCCACGAGCACTACGACGCCGGGCGATGGGATGAAGCGGAGTCCGAGCTCCGCCAGGCGCTGTCGCTCAACCCCTATCAAGCAGAGTGGCACTTCAACCTGGGACTGACCCTGGAAGCCGCCGGGCGTTACGCCGCCGCTGCAGATGCTTTCGTCGAGTCCTCTAAGCTCCAGAGCGATACCTCCACCCCGGATGCCAACGCGATGCTCCTTGCCGGGGTCAACCTGATCCGGGTGGGGCGTACGGAGCGGGCACTTCAATGGCTCGATCGAGCGGAGCAGATTGAGCCCATGAACGTCGCGATCGTGGTGCATCGGATCGAAGCGTTGACAGACCTGAAGCGATTCGACCAGGCCGAGGAGGTCTTCTACCTGGGTCAGCAGATCGATCCCGATTACCCCGAACTGTACCTCGCGATGGGTGAAGCGCTTGCGCAGACCGAGCAACACGATCGGGCGGTCTGGTGCATGCGCGAAGCCGCGCGTCTCGACCCCACCCTCCCGCGTGTCAGGGCGCACCTCGCTCGCGCCTATGCGCGGATCGGTCGGCATGAGCGAGCTCGACAGCTGTACCTCCAGGAACTCCGGGTCGATCCAGGGGACGCTGAAACACTCCTCGATCTCGGGGACCTGCTCCGGGACATGCACCGCTACGACGAAGCGGCGGAGAAGTTCCGACGCGTCCTCGAACTCCACCCGGATCACGCCGAGGCGCATTTCTCGCTCGGGGATCTCGCTGAAGTGACCGGGAAAGTGTCCGACGCGCTTGTTCATTTCGATGTCGTTCTTCGGCTTGACAGGGACTACCCGACCGTCCGGACCCGGCTCGCATCGACCATGCTCGAGCGGGGACGCGAAGAAGATATGCCCCGGATCCGAGATCTCCTCTCCAAAGAGATCCGCTCCGTGCTCTCGAACAACCCGACCACGGGATCTTCGAGCGAGTCCGAGCTCCGGGCGGATGCGCCGAAGCTCACTGATGAAGAGCTCGAGGATCTCGGGCGGACCCTCATCAACGCGGACATGCTTGCGCAGGCCGTCAAGATCTACACGCACCTCATCGAGCGGACCCCGGCCTCCCACAAAGCGTGGCATGGATTGAGTGTGGCTCACCTTGAGGGCGGGGAATACGACGAGGGGATCGCCGCCGCGAAGCGCTCGCTCGAGTACCGTCCGAGTTTCGTTCCCGCGATGCACAACTTGGTGCTCGCGTACTACAGGCAGGGCCAGCCCATCCGCGCCCGGTACTGGCTCAAACAAGCCATGCGCCTTGACTCGGACGATCCCCAGCTTCGTCGGCTCCGTTTGCGCCTCCGTCTCCGAACAATCAGCGGCGTGGTCCGTTGGGGCGCACGCAAACTCGATCGGCTCGCGAGAGTTCTCTTCGCGCCCGTGCTCCGCCCGGTCCGTCACTCATCCTGATCGATCTCAGGCCTTCTGGGTGGTCTCGATCGCGCTCCCGAGGAGCCGTGACGCTTCTTCGACGTCCTTGTCGCCACGTCCCGAGAGGTTGATGACGACGTTCGCGTCTTTCGGAAGATCCGACGCGACCTTCACCGCATGGGCGATCGCGTGGGAGGATTCGAGTGCCGGGATGATCCCCTCGTCGCGCGAGCACCAGAGGAACGCATCGAGCGCCTCTTGATCCGTCACACTCGTGTACGACACCCGTCCCTCATCCTTCCAGAAGCTGTGCTCCGGACCAACCCCCGGATAATCGAGTCCGGCCGAGCATGAATGGACATTGTCGGTTTGTCCGTACTGATCCTGGAGGACATAGGACATGGATCCGTGGAGAATCCCGGGTTTCCCGTGGGTGAGGGGCGCTGCGTGTTCGCCGGGATCGCTTGAACGTCCCCCGGCTTCGACCCCGATGAGCTTCACGCTCTCGTCCTCGATAAACGGATAGAACATCCCCGCGGCGTTCGATCCGCCCCCGACACACGCAACGATGACATCGGGGAGTCCTCCGATATGACGGAGCGACTGGGCTTTCGTTTCCCGTCCGATCACGCTCTGGAAATCACGCACGATCATCGGGAACGGGTGGGGGCCAACGACGGAACCGAGGATGTAGTGGGTGTGGTCCACCGAGCCCATCCAGTCGCGCATCGCTTCGTTCGTCGCGTCCTTGAGGGTGCGCGATCCCGACTCGACGGGGATGACCCGCGCTCCGAGCATCTTCATCCGAACAACGTTCAGATGCTGACGGCGCACATCTTCCGCGCCCATGTAGACATCACATTCGAGCCCGAGGTGAGCGGCCGCCGTCGCGCTCGCGACCCCGTGCTGTCCAGCGCCGGTCTCCGCGATGATCCGGGTCTTCTTCATCTTCCGGGTCAGGAGTGCTTGCCCGAGGGTGTTGTTGATCTTGTGCGCACCCGTATGCGCGAGATCCTCACGCTTGAGCCAGATCGTCGCGCCCTTCTCGGAATCGTCGTGCATGTGCCGGGCTCTCCGGGAGAGCCCAGGGGCGCGGTAGAGCGGCGTTGGCCTCCCGACATACGAGCGGTTGAGGTCCATGAGCCGGTCCCAGAAGGGTTTATCTGTCCGGATCTTGTCGTAGACGTCCTCGAGCTGCGCGAGCGCGGCGTGGAGGGTTTCGGGGACATAAACCCCTCCGAATGCGCCGAAATGACCCCGCTCGTCTGGCTGGTGCGACATCGGGCGTTGCTGTGTGGACTGGTCGTCGATCGTGCTCACGTTTGGGCTCCGAGGTTCTGCTGGGTCATTGTAGTGGGTCCTTGTCCGCTCGCCTCGCTGTCCGGATCCCCGCGCCGACGTTCACTCGAGCGAGGAGCACGAGCCCGACCCCGAAAAAGGTGCTCAGGAGCGCGAGCGCGGGCGCATCCCCGATCCACGCTTTGGCCTGACCGAAGCTGAGCACCCCGATCGCGCCGGCGAGCTTGTACGTCATCCCCCAAAGCCCAAAGAACTCCCCGACCCGCTTTTTCGGCGCGAAGAACCCGACCATCGCGCGGGACGAGGTCCCGATCCCCCCGAGCCCCATCCCGATCCCGTTCCCGATCACCCAGAAGATCCATTGGGGAGGATCCGCCGGGCCGAACGCTTTGACGAGGAACAGCGATCCGCTCGAGATGATCCAGACCATGAGGAAGAACGCGATCGTGGGTTTGATCCCGATCCGATCCTGGACCCGTGAGACGAGGATTGCGCTGAGCCCGGCTGTGACCGCGATCTGGAGCGTGAAGATGACCAGTCCGATCTCTTTGATCCCGAAATCGGAAGCGAGGATCGCCGCGAACATGATCATGGTCTGGACCCCGAGCCCATAGACGAAGAACGCGACGAGGAATCGGGCGAGTTGCTTGAATCGTGACGCGTCTCGGACGGTCCTTTTCATCCGTTCCACGATGAGCCCGAGCCCGAGTTTGTCCGGATCGACCTCGTGTCGTTCGGGTTCGTCGAGGACGAGCATCGCCGGGATCATCCAGATCGCGAACCAGAGCCCCGCGAGTACGAAAAACGGCCTCCAGTTCTCGGTACCATCGAGCCCGAAGAGCTTCACCCCCCCGAGGACGAGCACCAACAGCGCGAGGGAGCCCGCGTAGCCCATCGACCAGCCGATCCCGGAGACGCGCCCAATTGTGCGCGGCGTGGAGAGAGAGGGGAGGAAGCTCGCGAGCATGTTCTCCCCGAGTTGGTAGCAGATGTTCGCCGGGATAAAGAGCAGGAGCCCGAGCCACCACATCCCCGGCGCAACAAGTGCGAGGGCGCAGGTGAGAGCCGCGCAGACAAACCCGGTTCCGATGAGCGCTTTCTTCCTCGCCGAGTGCGCGTCCGTCATCGCGCCGACGATGGGGGAGAGGACAACGACCATGAAGAGCGCCAGTCCAGCGCCCGCGCTCCAGAGCGCATCGCCTTTGTTGCTGTCCCCGACAGCGATCTCTTTGAAGTACAGCGGGAAGAGCAGGGTGATGATCAGGAGCGTGAACGACTGGTTCGCGAGGTCGTACAAGCCCCACGCGATCACCTCGCGCGGGTTGTTGATTCCCTTGAAGAATCCGAGTCTTGGCATGACGCGCACTGTACTCCGTTCCGGGTCAGCCCGCGCTCGTCTCGAGCCCGAAGAGACGCTTCAGGAAATCCAGCTGGATGTCCTTCGCGCGCGACGCATACTTCCCGAACCCGGCGTGCTCTTGGATCGCGCCCGTGTCGGAGAAGGTCTCGAACTCGATCATCGAAGGATCCGATCCCCGGTCCCTGTAGTGTGCACGAAGGGTCTCGATGAAATGCGCCTGGATGTCGTAGGGAATCAGCTCGTCCCCCGTGTTGTGGAGCGCGAGGAGCGGGATCGGATCGAACCCGTTCAGGTGGGTCGGGGTATCGATCGCGCGGACTTCGTCCCTGTCGTGGTGCACACGCAAGAGGGGGCGGTCCTCGTCGGGGTTCTCTGGAAAGTAGAGCCCCATCAGATCCCCGGTGGTGCACTCGATCGTCGCACCCTTGAAGGGGTGGGGGTCGCACAAACGCCGCATGGTGACCATCCCCCCAGCGGACATCCCTCCCATCGCGCAGTTGGACATGTCGAAGATCCCGAGTTCCCGCACCGATGCGAGGACGCCGTCGATCTCCGGGATACATCGTGTCAGCGTGTTCACCGTCCGGCTCGGATGATGAGCACCGTTCTCATAGCGTTCCCCGTGACCGGGAAGGTCGATCGCGATCGCACCGATCCCCGCTCGGACCCAACGCGAGTAGCGCCCGGGGTCGAGTTCCTTGTACACCGTGCGGCCGTGGAGCCAGAGCACCCAGGGGACGGGGGTCTTGTTGTCGGGGTGGACGATGAGCGCGGGGACATCATCGCCCAACCGAGCGGTTCGAGCGTGACGCTGGAGCGATTGGGGGAGGGCGCGGAATCGCTCGTTCGGGATTGGGTACTCGCTGCTCATCAGAGGACGATGCTCGCGCCGGGCTCGATCGAATCCGGGAGGTCCGTGTCTTTGAGGTCCTCAGGACCGAGCGCGGTCAGCGGCGAGATCTCGATGGTCGCATCAACAGTTCCCGCGGCGTCCCTTGGTATCGAAACACCCAAAGATTCGAGCCAGCGAGCGGCTCGCTCCGACTGGATCCTCTTGGACGATTCGATCGAGTCCGTCCCCGTTGCGTTCTTCACGGGCGCGAACTCCTCGACCCTGTCTGTTTCCATCACGATCGAGCGGTCCGCGACCCTGAGTGCATCGAACACAAAGCGCTCGAGCTTGATCGCGTTGGGTTCGATCGGGTCGATCAGAGAGCCCGATCCCGTGTCGAAGTAGGGGACCTTTTTCACCGCACGGTGGTAGGGGAGGGCCGTGTCCGAATCCGCCAGCACGTCGCGGATGAACCGGGTGCTGATCGCGTGGATCGCGATGGAGCCCGCGTTGAACGACAGAGATCCGTCGGTATTCGTCTGCTTGGCGAGCGCCTCGGGGAGGTCGGAATACTCAACGACGCTCGTCCGTCCGTTGACCTTGCAGAACACACCGACCTTCTCGTCCCATGATGCCTTTGCGACCATTTTCGAACTCATCTGACCCGACGACTCGGGCGCGAACGCGTGGAGCCCGAGAAAGGTCGGGTCGATGATCTTCGCGTGGGGGTTATCGACCTGGAAGTAGCTCACATGCTCGACACCCATCGCTTGGATCGTGTCGAGCGCGCCGGAGTCGGCCATCGCTTTGTACGCGCCCCCGTGCCCGTCGGGGTTGGTCGCAAGGGTTGTTGGGTTGCTCAGGAGCAGATCGCCCGTGTCCTTGTCGAAGCTGGGCATCACACCCTGGTTGAAGAACAGGACGTGCTTCGGGTCGAGCCCGAAGTGGTCGTGCTCATCAAAAAACGCGCGGGTCGCGTCGTGATTGAGCGGGCTCGTCATGATCATCCACGGGATCGACGTGCCGTACTTGAGCTCGCTCGCGCGGATGGATTCGGCGAAGAGCTGGAACAGCGGCTTTCCTCTCACGCACGATGTCGGGTAGCAGCCCTTCGGCCCCTCATACCCCAAACGCGAGCCCTGACCCCCGGCGACCACGAAGCACGCGACCTTTCCCCCCTTGACCAGGTCGGCGCCTTTGGTCCCGTACGTCTCTCGATCCCAACCCCCGTCGAGCGCGAAACAATCCGCGGGCTTGATGTCACCCGACGCGCTGGGTGGCACGTAGTTGTTGCCGTAGCGATCGACAAGCAATCCGATCTCGTCAAGATCAAAGAGCTCGAGTTGTTCGAGCAGCGCATGAGCCGATCTGTCGTCGAGTGATCCCAGATGTACTGCGAGGGCCGACAGACCGGATGATTCGAGCTTCTCGATCGTCTCTTGGGTGATCCTCGCTGATTGTGCCATCTCGTCTCCCCTTCTTCTTGGAACCGGTGTTTATCCTAGCGCGACGGCGAATAGACTCGGCCATGATTGATCCGATCTCATCGCCTCCCCAGTTGCCGCTCATCGCTCCGTCGCTCCTCGCCGCGGATTTCGCCAATCTCGCGGATGACGCACGAGAGTCGTTGAAGGCAGGCGCGGACCTGCTCCATGTCGATGTGATGGACAACCATTTCGTCCCGAACCTTTCCATGGGACCCGCCATCTGTGAGTCACTGCGTAAGTCCCTTCCGGATACGTATCTCGATGTTCACCTGATGGTGACAGATCCGGAATCGCTCTTCGAGCCCTTTGTGAAGGCGGGCGCGAACCTGATCAGTTTCCATATCGAGGTCTGCGACGACGAAGCCCACGCGCGTCGTCTGTGCGATCGTCTCGGAGAACTCGGGGTCCACACAGGGATCGTCATCAATCCCCCCACGGATGTTGAGCGAGTGTTCCCCGTGGTCGATGCGTTCGACCTTGTCCTCGTGATGAGTGTGAACCCGGGGTTCGGGGGTCAGTCGTTCATACCCGAGGTTCTGGAGAAGTGCCGAGCGATCAAGCCCCTCCTCCGTGAGAACCAGCGATTGGAGATCGATGGGGGGATCAACCCCGAGACGGCGACCCAAGCGATCGAATCCGGGGTCGATCTTCTCGTGGCCGGATCGTCCATCTTCTCGCTCGATCGTGATTCGTGGTCCGAGAGAATCCGCTCTCTCCGCTCCTGAACGCGGCAGATTGTTAGGGGATACACCTAACTCATCCCTCGGGGCTCATGCAACCCGATGACACGGATCGATGATGTGGTAGGATCCTCGCTCGATCCGATCGACGGCGTTCGTGACGCCCGTCTGGATAGTTCGTCCATGGCCAAAGGCTCACACGCAACAATCGTGCTCTGCAAGACCTGCTCTACCTCGTGGGATACAGAGGGTCGGGTTTGTGGACGCGCCGAGATCCCGCCCTCGGGTGAAGGGCTCGCGGAACTCACCATCACCCTCCGGGATGCTGGTGTCGAGTCGCTCCGGGAAAGCATCGGCATGGTCTACTGTGCTGAGGATGAGCTTTCCAAACGCTGTGCGAAGATCATGGGCTCGTCGTGCAACGCGAAGGTGAAAGCGCTCTCCAGTTACTCGGAGCTCGACGTTGGGCTCTGGGAGGGGGTTCTCAAGTCGGACCTGAACGAACGGTTCCCGAGGGTCTACACCACGTGGGTCGATGACCCGGGGATTGTCGCCCCCCCGGACGGCGAGTCGCTTTCAACGGTTCAGGGACGGATCCTGGAACAGCTCGGACGATCAATCCGGAAGTCCAAGAGTGCACACCCGACGTTCGCTCTTGTACTCCGGCCGTTCGCGTTCGCCGTGCTTTCGTGCTGGATCGAGAATCGGCCTCTGAGCGAGATCTGGGACATCCTGGACGAAGGATCCAAGATCCGGGTGTTTTCGCTCGATCGGGCTCCGGCGGGGCTGGAGCAGGTCGGCTCGCCGAAAATCGCCTAAACTGATTCCTCACGCGGTATTCGGGTGAAACACATGATCACCCATCGCGAAGGAGTCCGTATGACATCAGCTCAGGCGTCGTCGAGAACGTGGACCGAGATCCAGCCCCAGAAGCGTCGATCTGTCCCCGAAGGGCTCTGGCTCCGTTGTCCCGGTTGCTCGACCATGATCTACCGGCGGCAGATGGAAGCGAACATGCATGTTTGCCCGGAGTGTCAGCACCACTACCGGATCTCGGCGAAGACCCGGATCGAACAGATCGCGGATGCGGACACCTTCACCCCTATGTTCACCGAGCTCCGAGCCGCGGATCCGCTCGAGTTCGTGGATCTGAAGGCCTACCCCGATCGGATCGCCGCGGAGCAAAAGAAGACGGGTCAGATCGAGGGCTGTCACGCCGGGACCTGCTTCATCAAAGGTCGTTCCGCGATGCTCGCTTGTCTCGATCTGACATTCATGATGGGATCGATGGGCTCCGTCGTCGGAGAGACGCTCACCCGCGCGATCGAGTACGCGACCAAGCACAAGCTCCCTCTGATCATCGTCTCCTGCTCGGGGGGGGCGCGCATGCAGGAAGCGGGGCTCTCGCTCATGCAGATGGCCAAGACTTCGGCCGCGTTGGCACGCCACGACGATGAGGGTGGGCTTTTCATCTCCGTGATGACCGACCCAACAACGGGTGGGGTGACCGCGTCGTTTGCGATGCTCGGGGATTTCCATCTCGCCGAGCCCGGAGCCCTCATCGGGTTCGCCGGGCCTCGTGTCATCCGTCAGACCATCAAGCAGGACCTCCCCGAGGGGTTCCAACGCGCCGAGTTCCTTCAGGAGAAGGGCATGGTCGATCGGGTGGTCCATCGTCATGAGCTGCGCAGCGAACTCGCGCGTCTCATCGACTACGCTGGGATGTGAACGAGAACACTCCGTTGTTGAACCGGATCGCCGATGCACTCGCGCTTGTCCCGAGAGTGCGTGCGTTTTTCTGTGGATTGTGTTTCTCAATCTTGCTGATCCTTGCATTTTCACCGATCGGGATGTGGTTCCTCGCGCCCCTGATCCCTGTTCCGTTGATGATCCTGGCGCATCGTCCGCACTGCCGAGCATGGACGGCTTCGATTTTCGCGGCAGCCGGTTCGATCCCCGCCTGGTTCTGGACTCATCAATGGGTCTTCGACGTGTCCGTGCTCGGAGCGCCGTTCCTGATCCTGTATCTCGCTCTCTGGGTGGGGTTCTACGTGCTTGTCGCGGAGCGATTGGTGCGCCGATTCGGGTCCCCCTGGGTGACACTCGCCGTCGTGTGGGGCGCGGTCGAGTTCGGCCGATCCGTATTCCTCTCCGGGTATCCCTGGTATCTGAGCGCTCACCCGCTTATCGAGAGCGTGACGCTGTCAGCGCCGGCGGGGATCGGAGGATTCCCGCTCGTGACGCTGTTTGCGGCGTTCGTCAGCTCCGGCATCACCATACTCATGGTCTCCGATCGTCGGGTGAACGCATTGCTCGAGATCACTGCCGTCATTGTCGTTTGGGTGTCCACGGGGTTCGTCGCGATCGGGTTGGTGACGGAGGGTGAGGACGAGATCGTCGTCGGGATCGTTCAGCCGAATATTCCTCAGGACAATCGGATGGATTGGACCGAGCGACAACGCTACTCGGATTGGTTGATGCTCCGCTCATTGACGGAAGCATCGGCTCTGGATCCTGAAGTCGCTCCAGATGTCATCCTCTGGCCGGAGGGGTTGACACCCGGGTGGACATTCGACCCAGTCGCTCTCGAGATCGAACGGAGCGCGGGGTACGGGTGGAAGATGGAACCCGACTTCCCGGGTGATGCGCCCGATCTTGTGGTTCCGAGGACGATCCCCGCGACACGGATCGTCGATGAACTCCTCGAGTTCCAAGCGGGGATCGGGATCCCCATGATCGTCGGTGGCCCAACATTTCACAACCTCGACATCGTCAAGGTCCAGCAGGGGTGGATCGAGTATCAGAACGATGGGATCGGGAACAGCGCGTTCCTTGTCGAGGACGGCGCGATCAGCCAGACCTGGTACGACAAACTCCACCTGACTCCCTTCGGCGAGGTCATGCCCGTCATTTCACGATGGGATTGGCTTGAGCAGAGTCTGCTGTCTTTGGGCGCGAGCGGGATGTCGTTCTCGATCGTGCCGGGTGACGAACCGGTTGTGCTTGAGTTCGAGGTCGATGATCGCCCAGAGCCCGTTCGCGCCGCGACTCCGATCTGTTTCGAAGCTACAATCGCATCGGTTTGTCGAGAACTGGTCTTCGGGGGTGGGGAACGCCGGGCGGATCTGCTCGTGAACATCACGAACGATGGCTGGTTCGGCTTCTGGGATCCCGGGCGTGAGGCTCATCTGCTCACTTCACGATGGAGGAGCGTCGAGCTCGCGACCCCCATGGTTCGAAGCGCGAACACCGGATTCTCGTGCGCGATCGATACTTCGGGACGCGTTACGGCGCGAGAAATCACCCCACTGGGTGACGATCCTCGTGAGGGGTTTTTGAACACGAGGGTTCGACTCGGGTCGGGATCCACGATCTACGCCCGGATCGGGAATCTCGTGGGATGGGGGGTCTTCGGGATCGTGGGGGTCGGGGTGATTGTCTCCTTTCTCCGAAAGACAAGCGAACCCACGCCGATGTCCGATCAGTAGGGGTATGAACACATTCTCCCAAGGGGCTGCGATGCGGACACTCACCTTGTGCACGGCCGGACTGGTTCTCTCGCTCACGATCATCGGATGCTCCCGATCAACCCGATCGGGTGCTTCGGACCCGGTCACTTCAACGACGGTCCGGTCCTCTGAGAGCGGGACATCATCGAGGGAGATGCGCAACGCCGCGATCGAGATGCTCCTCGCGATGTCTACCCATGAACGTCCGGAGATCCGCGCGAATGCGCTCGAAGCGCTCCGGGATCAGGACACGGAGATCGAGTCCGTTGTTGCGCTTGGGTTGCTCGATGAGAACGAGGGGGTCCGTTCCGTCGCCGCAATGATTGTCGGGCAGGAGAAGCTCAGGGCGCTCGAGCCCACGCTCCGATCGATGGCCGACTCACAGTCCTCGTACGTCAAGCTTTCAGTCCTCTTTGCGCTCCACGCGCTGGATCGGAGTACGGACATCTCGCCGATCTCGGAAGCGTTGCTCTCGGAGAATGACGTCCGTGTTTCATCGCACGCGGCGTTCGTGATCGGAGAACTCGGGAACCCGAGTGCGATCCCCATGCTCAAGCAGGCCTCGCAGATGCGGTACAACCGTGTCACCCCGATCGAGCGTCGTCTATTCCGGCTCCAAGTCGCTGAAGCGCTTGTCAAACTGGGAGACGAGCAGGGGATCGATGCGATCAGGGCAGCGCTCTACCCCGCTCGGCCGGAGGAACTCGAAGCGACCGCGCTCGCGGTGCAGATCATCGGAGAAGTGGGGGACCGCGCGAGCGCGGACCAGCTGATCTATATGGCCGACGAGGAAACGGGGCTCCCCATGCCGGCCGAGGTCCGGCTCGCGATCGCCGGAGCGCTCGCAAAGATCGGATATCGGAGTGGGGGCTTTATCGCGGATCAGTACGCTCAGAACGACCTGGATGTGATCCGGGCCCAATCGGCGAGCGTCTACGGGGACACCCTCCTGGGTGAACACCTCCCCAAGCTCGGAGACCTCATGGGGGATGAATCGCCCATCGTGCGAGTCGCCGCCGCCGGGGCTGTCCTGAAAATCACCCAGCGTTGATCTGAAAGAACCCGACTCGGAGCCGGTGCAAGCGGAACACCTCGGTCCGGGGTGCGTACGCTGGGGTCGGGACGGTGTCTCGGGGTCTCCTCCCGAGCATTGGGGTTGGTTCACACGAGCCGCCCTCTTTGGGCTACACTAGCGTTCCCGAACTTGGATCCGCGGCGTGGCCGCGGGATGAATCGACAGCAATAGGTCTCAGGAGTCGAGCGTGCACATTCTCACCAAGGTCTTCGTCCTGTTTGCGGCGGTGCTGAGCATCATGATGGCCGCGCTCGCGATTTCGTACTCCGTGAACGCGGACCGGATCCGTGCTGGATACGAGAACGCGTTGGAGCGTTCCGCCGCGGACAAGTCCGCGCTCGAGTCGTACAAAGCCGTCGCCGGCCAGGAGCGTGCGACGCTCCAGGAGGATCTGTCGAGTCTCCAGGACGAGCTCGCGTCTCGTGAGTCCGAAATCCGTCGTCTCGAGACAGCGAACACCGAACTCCGGATCTCGCTCCGTCAAGCGGAAGCGGCTCGCGAGTCGATCTCCTCGAAGATCGCACAACTCGGCGTCACCACCGAGACGCAGGCCAACATCATCGACGATTACAAGGACGAGCTCAGCCGTCTCCGCGAAGCGGAGCGCGGCTACCGCGACGAGAAGATCGACCTCGAGAAGCAGCTCGGGGACCTCGAGTCGCAGGTCATCGTCTACGAACAGGTCAAGCGGGCGCTCCAGGAGCAGCTCGAGGAAGTCCGCCGTCTTGTGGATAACCCCAGCGGCGCGACCGAAACGGCGCGCGTTGCCCAGGAAATCCCCGGGCCCCCGATCAGTGGGCGCATCGACGAAGTCCGAGCGGACCCCAACACGGGTGATACCCTCGTCAAAATCAACCTCGGCACAAACGACCGGATCTCGGACAATACCCGGATGTACGTCCACCGTGACAACGAGGTCTACCTCGGTGAGTTGGTCGTCTTTCGTGTCGATCTGAACCACGCCGTCGCGCGTGTCTCGTACACCGTTCCCGGTCAACGCATCCGTGTCGGTGACCAGGTCCTGAGCCGTCTGGGCAGCTGAGCACGAACGCAAGGAGCACGACATGAGTCAGTTCGGCATGCAGATGCCCGGCGGTGGCGCGGGGCGCAAAGCTTCCCCCGATGTGTACACAGCCCTTATCTTCGTTGGCGTTGCCGCGATGGCTGTCGCCGTCGGGATCCTCTGGATCAACGGCGACAAGCTCTCCCCGGCCGAGGGGAACCCGCTGAGCATCCAGGAAGAAGGGGCTGTCAAGCTCAACGACTGATCCTCGATCTGATCGGACGCAACACCCGTTCGATGGGTCAAGAACTGCGAATTTCACATCGTCGAAGATGAAGCTTGCTTGACTCAACGACGATTCTGAATACGATGATCTCCCCGAATCCGAAAGGGTGAGGGAATGACAACTTGGTATTGGGGCGGTAGCTCAATTGGTTAGAGTCCCGGACTGTCGATCCGGTGGTTGCGGGTTCGAGTCCCGTCCGCCTCGCTTCACAAGAGCCTTGCATATGCAGGGCTCTTGTCGCTTTTTGACGTCACCGGTTCCCGGCGAAACCGCTCGATCGGCGCAATGAAAGGGGCGGGCACGACACGAAGGCCGATGCCCGCCCGAGAGGGGGTCTGGTTGATCTCTGCGGCTTTACATGCGTCCCTTGAGCATCCCGTGCCAGTACATGCGGGGGAGCGCATACGCCTTGAGCATGTACATGCTGTAGCGTTCCTTGTTCTGGTCGAAGGGGAACGACTCGCACGGTCCCTTGGTGTAGTCGAACTCAGCAAGGACGAGCTTCCCGTATCCCGTGACAACAGGGCACGACGTGTACCCGTCGTAGGCCGCCGTCGCGGGTTGTCCTGCACGGTCGGCAAGGATGTTCGCGACGGCGGTCGGTGCTTGTTTGCGGATCGCCGCCCCGGTCTTGGAGGTCGGCAAGCTGCTGCAGTCTCCGAGCGCGAAAATGTTGTCGTACCGAACGTGACGGAGTGAATGCTGATCGACATCCACCCATCCCGCGTCGTTCCCGAGCGGGCTGTCCTTGATCAGATCCAGCGGCCCCATGGGGGGGGTGACATGGAGCATGTCGTAGGAGAGCACGACCTCCTCGTTGGTTTCATGCTTCCTGAAGACCGCTTCGTTTGATCCGCCTCTGATCTCGATGAGTTCGGTCTGGGGACGGACATCGATCCCCCGTGTCTCGCAGATGTTGAGGAGTGTGGGGGTGTAGTGATCGCAGCTGAAGTGCTTGGCTTTGGCGTTGCAGAAGATCACTTCACACCGATCCCGGAGCCCCTGCTTGCGGAGGTGGTCCTCCGTCAGGTACATGATCTTCTGGGGGGCACCGCCGCACTTGACCCCCGTGATCGGTTCCGTGAAGATCGCACGCCCGGACTTCAGAGCACGGATCGTGTTCCAGGTCGAATCGACTGTTTCATACGAGTAGTTGCTGCAAACGCCTGTTCCAGGCTTCCCGAGCACGTCCATGAGCCCCGGAATCCCGTTCCAGTTGATCTGTATCCCCATCGCGACAACGAGGTGTCCGTAGCTCACGGTCTTCCCCGATTCGAGCGTGACGCTGTTCGAGTCAGGGTTGAAGCTTGAGACCCGATCCTTGATCCAGTCCGCGCCTGCTGGGATGTAGTCTTTCTCGTCCCGTTGAGAGTCTTCCTTCGGGAAGACCCCGGCGCCCACAAGGGTCCAGAGGGGTTGGTAGTAATGCTTGTCCGAGGGTTCGATGATCCCCACGCTCGGGGGGGTCTCGTTATTGAGCAACTGAGCCGCGACCGTGAGCCCGGCCGTACCTCCGCCGCAGATGAGGACGTCGTAGTGATCGCTCATGATCGGATCTCCTTTGGGGTTGGTGTGGGTGAGGTGCTCGGGTCTGAATCGTTCTGGAGCGCGGCGCCGAACTGTTTCGCGAACTCCAGCACAAACGCCGTGCTCCGCTTGGTATCCGGGTTTCCGAGATGGCTGAACGCGCCGAGCGGACCCACGGATCCCTTTGGTGCTTCGGATGCAGCGACGAGCGCATGTCCGAGACGGCCCACGATGTCAACCGCGTTGGGGTGCAGCACGTCGGATCGCAAGAGTGTTCCGAGCGCTTCGAGTTCATTCGTGGAGATCCGTTGCCCGAGGTACAGGATCGCGGCGAGCCCGTTTCGGAGCACCGCATCGACGTCGAGCCCTTGGGATCTCAATCGGGCAACTTCGTCATCAAACGTATCGACAGCCCCCGCGAATGCACCGGGCACGATCGGCGTCAGCTCGGTGAGACATTCGATCGCCTTCATCGTCTCCGGCATGGTCAGTTTCTCGAGAAGCCGGATCGCCTTGTGGAGCCGATCATCAATATCGATACCGCGTTGCGCGAGACGGGCAACGGTGTCGTCGTAGGTATCGACGAGTCCCCCGAACGCGTGGTCGGCGATAGCCCGGGTCTCGGTTGGGATCGGATCCCGCTGCGCCCGCTCAATGCCGTCGAGCCGGCGCTCGATGGATTCGAGCTTCGCGAGGATCATGACGTGGGTCTTCTTCGCGTCGATCCCGACGGGGCTCGAATCGTTCGCGATCTCCGCTTCGATCCGTGCATAGTCCTGCTCTTCCATGTTTTGGCTCCTCATCGCTCAGACCCCGAGCGCGTCCATCGCGTCGAGGAGTTCGGGGACGTGGACGTATCCGGGACCGCCCTGCATGGTGACCACGACCCCAGCAGTCTCGATGAGCTGTTCACGCGTCGCGCCAGCTTTGACCGCTTTCTCGACATGCGCGTAGATACAGGGCTCGCAGCGTACGGCCATCCCGATCCCGATCGCGATGAGCTCCTTCTCACGGAGAGAGAGTGCGCCCTCGCCCATGAGCTTCGAATACATCGCTCCGAAACCCTTCCCGATGTCCGGCGCCTGCTCTTTCATGGAGCCCATGACATTCGCCCAGTTCTCATAGTGATGCTTTGCATTGCTCATTGCGGATCTCCTTCCGGGAGTTGGGTTGATGTGTTCTGAGTGCTGTGACCCAGCCGAGTCGCGGATTCCTTGACAAGGATGAACAGTGCCATGATCACCAGGAACACCGCGAATCCACGCTGCAGCGCGTGTTGATTGATCTTGCTGTTCAGGATGCGCCCCCCGAAGCTCCCCACGACCCCGATCGTGACGATGATCCCGATAATGCGCCAGTTCACATGGAGCCCCGATTCCTCGAGCACATGCAGATGCTTCCAGAACCCGGAGGCGGAGGTGAGCGTGATCACCGCGAGACTTGTCGCAACAGCTCGCCGGATATGCAAGCCCCCGAGGAGCACGAGCGCGGGGACGATGAGGAAGCCGCCGCCGACCCCGACGAACCCGGTCAGGATCCCGACCCCGAGCCCGTCCGTTCCCACCTTGAGCGTGGATCGATGTGGTTCGGTGGGTGGTTCGAGCTTTTCGTTGGACTTCCGGCCGCTCCGGATCCACATGGAACGAGCAGCGAGGAGCATCACACAGGCAAACACAATGAGCTGAACATACCCGGCGACATACGAGGAGATCCAAGCGCCCAGATAGGTTCCGAGCATCCCGGGAAGGCCGAACACGAACGCGATGCGCCACTTCACGTGACCCGCAAGTGCGTACGGGATCGATCCAACGAAAGCAATAGAGCCGACGATCGCGAGGGATTCCGCGATCGCGACTTTGTCGGGATGATCGAGAAGATAGATGAGGACCGGGATCGTGAGGATCGAGCCCCCGGACCCGAAGAGCCCGAGCGAAAGCCCGATGACCAGGGCGCCGAGGATCGCGTAGATCATGGCTCGATCACACTCCGATCCTCTTGAGGGTGCACTTGAATCTCCCGGTTACGTGGCGCAGCAGCTTGCGTTGCTGGCGGATGAGGGGGTCGAAACCCGGTTCCAGGGCATCTTCCCGAGGAGCATCGCGAGCCCGCACCATCCGGTCGCGCCGGCGAAGGTCAGCCCGACCCCGAAGAACCCCGCGATGAGCAGGAACCACGGATTCAGGACCACGCCGAGGACCACCCCGAGGGTGACCATGGAGCCCGCAACGAGGAGCACCTGGCGCATGAGCGGGAGTTTGGGAGCGCCCGGTGCACGTTCGACCCCGTGTCCAGAAGACTTCCACTGCTCGATACCCCCGGCGAGATGGAACACCGTCTCGTCAGGGTGTGCAAAGCGGGTTGCGGCATCGTGCGAGCGTTTCCCTGATCGGCAATGGAATACGACCCGCTTGTCCCCGAACTCCGCGCGGAGCGCGCTCGGGTCGAGCTTAGAGAGCGGCCTGTTCACGGCGCCGTCGATCTTCTCTTGGGCGTGCTCATAGTCCTCTCGGACATCGACGAGAACCGCTTCTTTGTTGTTCAACCATGATTCGAGCAGTTCGGGGGTGACCTCGGTCACCTTCACGCTTTCACACGTTGTTGTGTTGCTCATGGCGCGACTCCTTTCGTGTCAGACTTCAACCGTCGCGTTGGCTTCCTGCCACGCGAGCATCCCGCCCTTGAGATTGACGACATCATGACCCGCTCGTTGAAGGAAGGCGCAGGCCCGGCCGGAACGGCCGCCGCTTCTGCAGTTCACGAGAAGGGTTTCTGCTTGGGGGAGTTCGTCCATCCGCCCCATCAATCGGGTGTGTGCGATGTTGGTTGCGCCCTGGATATGCCCCTCGGCGAACTCGGTTGCTCGTCGGACATCCAGCACCGCAACCCCCTGTTGTCCGAGCATGGACTGGGCTTCCTCTATCCCGACTTCCTTCGTCTTGGCGAGTGTGTTCGGGTCGGCGTTCGCCAGGTCATCCGGTTCGATCCAGCCCTTGATCCGATCGAGCCCGATACGGATCAGGTCCCGGATCGCTTCTTCGAGTTGGCTTTCCTCAACCACGAGGTAGATGTCCTCGTCGTCCCGGATCATGGATCCCGCATCCGTGTTGAAGGATTTGGTCAGGGGGAAGTACATCGCGCCGGGGACATGCCCGCTCATGAACTCCACCCAGGTCCGTGTATCGATGATCGCGACCTTCGTTGGATCGAACCCAAGCATGGTGTGAAGGTCGAGTCTCGCCGGGTTCGGGAGACCGCCAAGGACCTTGGGGCCGATCTTGTTATCCCGTTTCATATTCGCGAAGTACATCGGGGGTTCGGGCTGACCCGCGAGGATGAAGTCCACAAAGTTCTGTTCGCTCGTCGCCGCGAGGAGCGCGGGATTGAACCGCCGTTCGTATCCGACCGTGCTCATCGGGACCGCGCCGAGAGCTTTGCCGCAGGCGCTCCCGGCGCCGTGCGCCGGCCAGATCTGGACGAAGTCGGGGATGTCGTTGAACTTCTGCACCGTCTTGAAGAGCCGACGTGCGGAGGGTTCCATCATCCCAGCGATCCCGGCCGCAGATTCGAGCAGGTCAGGGCGCCCAAGATCACCCACAAAGACGAAATCGCCCGTCGCAAGCCCGATCGGAGCGTCTGCGCCCGCGCCATGGTCCGTGATCTGGAACACGATGTGCTCAGGGGTGTGCCCGGGGGTGTGGATCGCTTTGAGTTCGATGTTCCCGACGTTGAACACATCGCCGTCTTTGAGAAGCTGGTGCTCGTAGGTCCCTCCGCCGACCTTCTGGTCGAGCCACTGGTACTTCCAGTCCGCATCGCCTTCGTCAGAGACATAGACCTTTGCGCCGACCCGTTCCGCAAGTTCTCTGGAACCCGAGATAAAGTCCGCGTGGATATGGGTTTCCGCCGTCGCGACGATTGTGAGCCCGTTCTCCGCGGCGAGTTCGATGTACCGATCCACATCCCGCTCGGGATCGATGATGACGGCTTCTCCGGTCTTCTGACACCCGATCAGGTACGCGGCTTGTGCGAGTTTCTCGTCGTAGATCATGCGCATGAACATCGAATCGCCTCCGTGTTGTTTCGGTTCGGGTTCATCAACCCGAGCCCCGTTATACCTTGAGAGGCACAGGACTCGCGTGCGCCCCCCGGGAATCAAGATTTTTCTTTGTCGGGTCCGAGAGATCGGATCCGAGCTTCGAGCCGCTCACGAACCCCCTTCGGGAGCTCGCTCCGTGCGATGTCGTGGCAGACCTGCTGAGTCAGGTCCAGACTCGCGAAGACCGAGCGGCATCGATCGCAGATGACTGTGTCGTCAAAGGCAACCCCTCGGTCGAGGGATTCCTGTTTCGCGTTCAGCAGATCGAGACATGTCTGCTCCGGATACGCCGGGGGAGGCGCAGGCTCACCCGAACGGGGGAGTATGGAATCCACGCTCGCGCGGAGTTTGAGCCGAGCGCGATGGACCCGGCTTTTCACCGTCGCTTCTTCCAGCCCCAAGATCTGTGCGATATCGCGCACACTGAATCCGACGATCTCCTTGAGGATCAGCGGGACCCTGAAATCATCGGGGAGTTTCGTGATCTCGGCTTCGAGCCGGGCTTTGGCTTCTTGATGGATCTGTTGCTGAACCGCGTCGGGCTGGTCGGCCGCTACAACCGCGATCAACGGATCCCCGAACGGGAGAAGCTCATCGAGCGATCCGATCCGTTCGGGCTCCCCGGAACGCTTTCTGTGCATCCGTTGACATGCGCGGGAAGCGATGGTGTACAGCCATGTCTTGATGTCCGAGTCGCCTCGGAACGAGTCCCAGGATTTGTACGCGCTGAGAAAGACTTCCTGAACAAGATCCTCGGCCTGATCGCGATCGCCGCAGAATCGGTAGGCAACCTGATAGAGACGCCCGGCTTGCTCGTTCACAAGATTCTCGATCTCGGAACGCGATGCCGTGGTGTTCGGGCTCTGGGCTTGCTCGGACATACGCACGATTCTATGTTCACCCCAGATCCGGTATCAGGGGATGGTCTTCCCGTGCGGGTCTTCTCCTGAGAAGTCGGGTGGGTCGAGTCTGATGTGCTCGAGCGTTTCTGCGGGTTCGTGGACATGATCGGGCGAGAGCCCGGCTTCATCGACCAGGTAGTGCTCCCAGAGCCGGTGACGACGGATGACATCTCGTGCTTTGGTTCTCCCAAGCTCGCTCAGCGACACGGTGTCATCTCGAGATTCCAGGAGATCTGACTTGATCAGTTTCGGAAGAACGCGCGTGTGACCTTGCATGGCCCGAAGTACCCGATTGACCGGTACGTATTGTTCACCCTGCTCGTGAGCTCGATAGAGGAACGCGAGCAGATCTTCTCGAGCGATCTGGGTTTCGAGGGCTCGGTTTCGGAGCGTCTTGATAATCAGGCCCCGGCTCGGTGATCCGATGATCGCGATGGTGAGCAGCACCCCGGACATCACCGAGATCGAACCGGCGGCGTTGACAGCATCCCGACCGAACAACCCGGGGAGAACGCTTGCGCCGATGTATCCGAGGACCGCTGTCAGGATCGAGATGATGATGCTGAGGATGACCTGTGTGCTGAGCTTGTCCGTGAGCATCCGCGCGCTGGCCGCCGGGCAGATGAGCATCGCGATGACGAGGATGGAGCCGACGGCTTCGAAACTCGCGACGGTCACCCCAGCAACCAGGACCATCAGCGCGATGTGTAAGAACGAAGCGTTATACCCCTGGGTTGTGGAGAGTTCCGGATCGAATGCGCTGATCCGGAGCTCTTTGAAGAACACGCCGATGAATCCGAGCGCAAGGGCCGCCATAATCAGAAGGGTGAGCACCTGCCGGGGGATCGCGCGGAGTGTGGAAGAGCTGAACAGATCAGGGATCGTATCGGGGGCGCCATACCACGCAAGCGTTTCGAGTTGTCCGTGGAGCACGCAGTCCGCATCGAGATCGATATGACGGACGGCCTCCGATTCGATCAGCAGCACCCCGAGCGCGAAGAGGACGGAGAAGACGACCCCCATGGCCGCGCCGGATTCGACCCGTCCGAGCTTCTTGATGAGCTCGACAAGCAGCACGGTCAATACTCCAGCGATCCCCGCACCGATCATCATCCCGATGGGGTTTCTCGACGACGTGACGAGGAACGCGATCACAAGCCCGGGGAGCACGCTGTGGCTGATCGCATCGCCCATGAGGCTGAGCTTCCGGAGCACGAGGAAGTTGCCGAGCACGGCGCACCCCATACTCGCGAGGGTCGCTGCGAGGAGCGGGAAGAGATCGAGCCCGATGTCAAAGGCGATCATCCAGCACCCCCTGGTTTCATGGGAGTAGCGGGGGGGATGTCGATACCCTGCTTCGCGAGTTCCTGCTCGAGCCGCGCGACGAGCCGTGCGGAGAGCACGTGTTCAACCTGATCCACGGACCAATCGACATGGCTCGGCGCGATATCTGCGTAGCTGACGAGGTACTGCTCCCAGAGCATGTGGTTCCGCGCGACCCGATGCCCTCGCGCGACCCCCTTGGCGCTGAGGACGAGCCCATCGTTGCTGAGCCGGACCACCGAATCGTCGTGCTTGAGCGCGCGGAGCAGCAGCCAACGCAAGGGAAGCGACCAGCCCCGGATCCTCGAGAGCTCATCGAATGCTTGATTCGGGATTGTCGAAACGTTGAGATCGTGCGACAGTTCGAGGACATGGTCCCCGGCGATCCGGAGTCTGATTCTGAGCAACCGGATCGAGGCCGCGATCACACCACGAGAGGGCGCGAGAAACATACTCAACGCGAAAAACACACCGCTCGTCAACACGATGACCGCGCCGGCCGGCTTCCGGGGGAGCAAAGCCGAGATCACGGATCCTGTGTATGCGCTGAGCGCCCCGATCAACCCCGCGATAAGCACCAGCTTCCACACCCGATCCGTCCAGAATCGCGCGGACACAGGGGGGATGATGAGCATCGCGACCACAAGAATCAGCCCGACGGCCTGAAGCCCCGCGACTGTCACGATGACCACCAACGCCATCATCAGCAGATCAACGATCGAGACCGGCCAACCATCGACCTTGGCGAAAGAGTCGTTGAAACAGACGAGTGTGAACTCCTTGAGGAGCAGGAGTGTTGCGAGCACGGCGATCACAGCGATCGATCCCATGAGGATGACATCCGAACTGCTCATCGTCGCCGCTTGCCCGTAGATGAACGCGTTGAGCCCGGCGGAGTTGTTCGGTGCGTTGGACTGGACATAGCTGAGCCCGACGATCCCCGCGCCGAAGAACACGCTGAGGATGATCCCGATCGCGGTATCTTCGCGGAGTCTTGTGTGGCGCAGGATGAACTGAATACACACAATCCCGATGACCCCGGAGATTGTTGCGCCGATGAGCAAGATGGGGATTGACCGCCGTTGGAATCCGAGCGATTGCGCAGCGAGAAACGCGATCGCGATCCCGGGGAGGGTTGCGTGGGAGAGCGCGTCGGTCATCAGGGCACGCTTCCTCAGCAGCGCGAACACCCCGATGATCCCGGATGCGAACCCGAGCAATGTCGTTCCGAGGATGACCACGTTGGTGTTGAACCCGCTCTGGAATGTGAGCGTTTCGACGATCTCCGATATGGAGAGCCCCGGGGATTGCACTCAACGCTCCCCGCGCGATGCTCGAGCGACCGCTTCGGATGCTTCGGAGAGCAGCGTGAGCCGGCCGCCGTAGGTCTTCTGAAGGTTGTCCTCCGTGAAGACCTCAGGAACAGGGCCCGATGCGACGATGCGCATGTTCAGGAGGATGGCCTCGTCGAAGTATGTCGGGACAGTCTGGAGATCATGGTGGACGACGATAACCGTCTTTCCGTTCTCTTTGAGCTCCCGGAGCACCTTGATGATGGACCGTTCCGTAGCGGCATCGACCCCGGCGAAAGGTTCGTCCATAAAGTACAGGTCGGCTTCTTGCGCCAACGCGCGTGCGAGAAACACACGCTGTTGTTGTCCGCCGGAAAGCTGGCTGATCTGACGATGCGCGAGGTCGCGCATCCCGACATGATCCAAGCACGCGAGCGCGATGTCCTTGTGCTTCCGAGACACGGGGCGGCACCACCCGATCCGACGGTACCGTCCCATCGCGACGACATCGAGCGCGGATACAGGGAAGTCCCAGTCCACGCTTTCTCGCTGAGGGACGTATCCCACGCGTGCACGCGATTGTTTGTAAGATCCGCCCCAGAACTCGACCTGACCCGATGCGCGGGGGATGAGCCCAAGACTCGCTTTGATCAGTGTGCTCTTGCCCGCGCCGTTGGGACCCACAATCGCGATGAGTTTGTTCGGGGGCGCGTCGTAGTCCACATCCCAGAGGACCGGTTTCCGCTGATACGCGACGGTCATCGCGTGGATCGAGAGCGGCGACTCCGAGGAGTGCTCCGGACGAGACGAGAGCGTGCCCGTCGATTCGGATGGGTGGACGAAAGGGGGCATGGTCAGTCCGAGAGCTTCCCTTGGAACCCGCGCGCGGGGGTATTGCCTCCGAGCGCCTTCGCGATCGTCGTTGCGTTGTGGTCGATCATCCCGATATACGTCCCCTCGTATGTCCCCTCATCGCCCATCGCGTCGGAGAAGAGTTCCCCGCCGATGACGACCGTGTGCCCCCGCGCCTTCGCACCGGCGATGAGCGCATTGATATTCCGTTCCGAAACGGTCGATTCCACGAACACCGCGCCGACGTTCCGTTCGACGATCAAGTCCACCAAACGCTCGATGTCACGGACCCCAGCTTCGGATTCCGTTGAGATCCCCTGGATCCCGACGACTTCGTACCCGAAGCGCCGACCGAAGTAGCCGAATGCATCATGCGCTGTGATGAGCACACGGGATGTCTCGGGGACACTCCGGAGCACTCGCTCGCAATAGTGGTCGAGTTCTGCCATCTGTTGCTTGTAGCGAGCAGCCCGTTCGGTGTAGCCCCGCTCGCCGTCTGGATCGAGATCGATCAACGTGTCCCTGACCGTGTCGATTGTTCCGGACCAGATCGAGGGATCCATCCACACGTGGGGATCCGCGTGTCCCGGATAATCCTCTGCTTCGAGAAGCTTGCTCTGATCGAGACCTGAGGTGATCGCTTGGACCGATTTGCCGCTCGAACCTGCACGCTCGAACGTCTCCGTCATTTTCCCTTCAAGGTGGAGCCCCGAGTAAAACACGGCGTCGCTCTCCATGATCTCTTTGACATCCGATCGGATCGGTTTGTACAGGTGAGGATCGATCCCTGATGAGATCAATCCCACGACCTGAGCGCGGTCTCCTGAGACCTGTGCGACCACGTCCCGGACCATCCCGGTCGTAGCGACGAGGTGGAGCTGTTTCCGCTCAGACTCATTCGATGGCGCATCCACACGGGATCCGCAAGACCAAACTGCACCGGCGCTCACGATGATGATCACAATACGGAGTATGAAAAGTAGCATGGGCTACAATACTACTGGATCGAGTGGTTGTCGTCAAGTGATCGCCGGGTCGTGGTGGGGGAGGGGATTATCGCTCGGATTGATCCGTGAACTCGCGGAATCGCACGAGGGTCGATTCGCTGACATGGTGCTCGATCCCCTCAGAATCGATCGCGGCCGTCCGTTCATCTACGCCGATCGCAAGGAGAAATCGATACACAATCTCGTGTCGGCGCTTGCAGTTCATCGCCAGGGTGTGCCCGGATTTGGTCAGTTCGATCGGTTGGTAGGGGGCTTTGGAGACGAGTCCTTCGCGTTCGAGCCGGTCCACGATCCGGATCACCGTCACGTGCGACACCCCGAACCGGGTCGCGAGCGTCTTCACCCGGCACTCGCCGTGCTCGTCGATCAGATCCATGATTGCTTCGACGTAGTCCTCCGCCGTCTCGCTCGCGTGATCGTCGCGGGTCCGTTCGTGCGCTCTTGTAATGGATCGGCGTTGGGCCATGATCCATGGTAGGGGGGTGTCCGATCCTGACCTACAAAAACACAGCAGCCCCGAGAGGCCGCTGTGTGTGAGGATCGAAATAGATAAGCAGGGTCAGACGTCGCGTGTCGCGTGGGTCGCGCCGGCCATCATCGACTCGAGATCAACCCCGAGCTTCTGCGCGATCCGCTTCCCGTAGTCCTCGTCCGCGCGGAAGAAGTGGCAGAGCTGACGCATCTGGATCTCCTGACGCGCGTCTCCGAGCACACCAGCGATCCGGGTCGTCAGACGATCACGCTGACCCTCGTCAAACATCCGGTACAGGTTCCCGGCCTGGGTGAAGTCGTCATGATCGACGGTTGAGTCGAAGCGATCGACAACCGTCTGACCCAGATCCCACGCGGGATCGACGTGCTCGGGCGCCTCCTTCGGAGTCCCTGGGACCGTGTTTGGCCAGTAGTTCGGCGCGGCCCCGTAGGTTTCCGCTGTCGCGCCCTGGCCGTCGCGCATGTAGTGCATCACAGGACAGCGGGGCTTGTTCACGGGGATCTGGTGATGGTTCACACCCACACGATGGAGATGCGTGTCGGCGTAGCTCATCAGGCGAGCCTGGAGCATCTTGTCCGGGCTCGGACCGATCCCAGGAACAGTCGCGCTGGGCTTGAATGCGGCCTGCTCGACCTCCGCGTGGTAGTTCTCGGGGTTCCGATTGAGTTCGAGCTGACCGACCTCGTGGAGGGGGAAGTCCGCGTGGGGCCAGACCTTGGTGAGGTCGAACGGGTTCCACCCGGTCCGCGCCGACCACTCGTCCGCTTCGTTCTGGGTCATGATCTGGACCTTGAGAGTCCAGCTCGGGAAGTCGCCCTTCTCGATTGATTCGAACAGGTCACGCTGATGGGACTCACGATCTTGTGCGATGACCTCCGCGCCCTTGTCGTCCATCCAGTTCTGGATCCCTTGGTTGGTCTTGAAGTGGAACTTGCACCACACACGCTCACCCGATTCGTTGATGAACGAGTAGGTGTGCGATCCGTATCCGTTGAGGTGGCGGTAGCTGGCCGGGATCCCGCGATCTGAGAAGAGGATCGTCACCTGGTGGAGCGACTCGGGGCACTGGGACCAGAAATCCCACTGCATGTCGTTGTTCCGGAGATTGGACTTGGGCTCGCGCTTCTGGGTGTGGATGAAGTTCGCGAACTTGTACGGATCACGGATGAAGAACACGGGGGTGTTGTTCCCCACCATGTCCCAGTTCCCCTCGTCCGTGTAGAACTTGATCGCGAATCCACGCACATCGCGTTCCGCATCCGCGGCCCCGCGTTCGCCGGCGACCGTCGAGAACCGGAGGAAGCACTCGGTCTTCTTCCCGATCTCCGAGAAGATCGAAGCCTTGGTGTACTTCGTGATGTCGTGGGTAACGGTGAAGGTCCCGTATGCGCCCGATCCCTTCGCATGGACGACACGCTCGGGGATGCGCTCCCGGTTGAAGTGCTGCATCTGCTCAAGGAGTTGAGTGTCCTGCATGAGCACCGGGCCCTTGGGGCCGGCCGTCAGCGCCTGCTGACGTCCGATCGGGGCACCCTCGGCCGTGGTCAGGAACGGGCATTTCTTCTCATCGCTCATCGCATCACTCCTTGATTCGTTGGTCTTGTGCGTTGATCAGGCAGGGCGTTGAGCCCGCCAGTTTAGAATCGTTCCATTGAGTCTAGACGGCTCCCGATCCTCTGTCTCTCGAAATCCGAACCCGGATCCGATCGAAAGGGAGTCTATGACCCGGACCCTCGGATTCATCCTCGGCGATCAGCTCGATCCGCGTACTCCGGAGATCCTGGGGCTCGATCGGGAGCACGACACCATCTTCATGGCCGAGGTAAAGGGGGAATCTGAATCACCCCCGAGCCATGTCCAACGCACCGTGTTGTTCCTGAGCGCGATGCGTCATGCCGCAAAGCGTTGGGAAGAAGACGGTTGGGGCGTGCGATATGTCGAGATCACGGATCCGAGCAACACCCACGATCTGGAGAAGGAACTCGAACGCGCGATCGATGAACTCGAGCCCGCTTCGATCCGATCTATCCGTCCGGGGTCCCATCGTGTGTTCGGGATGATCCATGATGTCGTTGACAAGCACGATCTCGGGTACGAGGTTCTCGAGGATCCGCACTTCACCTGTTCACTCGACGAGTTCGAATCATGGGCTGAGGGGCGCAAAGAGCTCACGATGGAGTATTTCTATCGGGAACGGCGCAAGGCGCTCGGGATCCTGATCGACGATGATGGGAAACCGATCGGGGGCGCGTGGAACTTCGACAAGCAGAATCGGAAGCCACTGAAGGATCCGCCGCTGATCCCGGATCGTCCCGGCTTCACGATCGACGAGATCACGAAGCAGGTCATCCGGGATGTGTCGGAAGTGCTCCCCGATCTCCCCGGGTCGATCGACCACTTCAACTGGGCTGTCACCCCCGCCCAAGCTCAGGCCGGGCTCAACTGGTTCATCAAGCATGCGCTCCCGAGTTTCGGGGACTCTCAGGACGCCATCTGGGTGGGGAACCACACCCTGTTCCACGCGCTCCTGTCTCCGGCGATGAACCTGAAACTCATCGATCCGATGAACATCGTCAACGCCGCGATCCGCGCGTACGAGAACGGGGAAGCACCGATCAACAGTGTCGAGGGATTTGTCCGTCAGATTATCGGGTGGCGCGAGTTCATCCGGGGGGTGTACTGGCACGAAGGCGCATCGTACCCGGATCGGAACGAACTCGGACACGATGGCAAACTCCCTGGGTTCTACTGGGACGGGGAGACGGACATGGTCTGCATGCGCGATGCGATCTCCGGGGTTCTGGAGATGTCCTATGCGCACCACATCTCGCGCCTCATGGTCACGGGGAACTTCGCGTTGATCTCAGGGATCGAACCTTGTCAGGTCGATGCGTGGTACCTGGGGATGTACACCGACGGTGTCGAATGGGTGACCACCCCGAACACGATCGGGATGGCGCTCCACGCCGACGGTGGAGTGGTCGGGACCAAGCCCTACGCGGCGAGCGGGAAGTACATCAAACGGATGAGCAACGCGTGCGGCTCATGTCGGTACGACATCAATGCACGATCGGGGCACAGCGCGTGCCCGTTCAATGTGCTCTACTGGGACTTCCTCGATCGGCACCGGGACCGGTTCTCAAGCAATCGAAGGATGGCGATGATCCTCAAGAACCTCGATCGGATGGATGAGGATGAACTCGTCCAGATCCGGGTCAGCGCGAAGGGCTTCCGGAATGAGTTCGGGATCGCGTGATCAGGATCGTCGGATCCGGATCGGTCCTTTGAACCCCGAGGGATCGACCACTTTCCCGTGTTGGGTGATCTTGCACACCCCTCGCTCGACCAATCGCCGAGCGGCGTTTCGTGTGTCTTCCATCAGATCGCGCCAGTGATCGGGATCGACATGTCGCGCAGCTTCGCTCGGACAGATCGACGAACCCTGCTTCCGATGATCGAGCAGATCGAGGATCGCGCGTTCCAAGGACTGGTCAATTGTTCGGATCCCCCGTCTCCTGCACAGGTTGGAGCAATACTTCACGTGCTCCCAATCCCGTTCCCACTTCTTGCGCCACGAAAACATTCGCCCGCACGAATCGCACACTTTCATCCTATTGGATCCGGAACGGCTCGGCACAGCGTGGTTTCGGAACTCCAGGCGCATCCGATTCATACGGAATCGAGCTCGGAGAGCGAGCAACCCGATCAATCGCCTGATATCCTGTTCGGATGCTCGCTTCTCCCTCCATCATGACCCTCGGCGCCGGCGGCTCCCAGATGGGTGTCGCGCTCGCCATCGTGGTCCTCCTCGGGATCGGCGCACAGTGGCTCGCATGGCGTCTCCGGGTCCCCTCGATTCTTCTTCTCCTCGTGTTCGGGCTCGCCGCGGGTCCCGGGATGCGCTACTTGAGCAGTTTGTTCTCCGACGAGGACGGGCATCCCAGATTCTCCTTCGCGCTCAACCCGGACGAACTCTTCGGGACCGATCTCCTCCTCGCGCTCGTGGGGATATCCGTGGGGATGATCCTCTATGAAGGGGGGCTCACCCTCAAAATCCGCGAGATCCGATCGACTTGGAGACCCGTGGTCATGCTCGTGACCGTGGGTTCGCTCGTCACCTGGATCGTCGCGCTCCTGAGCGCCAAGATCGTCCTCGGGCTCTCGACCCCGATCGCGACCCTCCTAGGCGCGGTCCTCATCGTGACCGGACCGACGGTCATCGGCCCGCTTCTCTCGCACATCCGCCCGTCCGGCGCCTCCGGGCTCATCCTGAAATGGGAAGGGATTGTCATCGATCCCATCGGGGTCGGGATTGCGGTCCTCGTTTTCGAGGCGATCATCGCACAACCCGGAACCACAGACTTCGAAACGATCTCGAAAGCGGTCCTTCTGACACTCATCGCCGGCACCGGGTTCGGGGTCGCCGCCGCGATCATCCTCAAAGAACTCCTCAACCGATTCTGGGTCCCGGACTTCCTCCAGAATCCCGTGTCGCTCATGCTCGTGATCGCAGCGTTCACCGCATCGAATCAGTTCATGCAAGAGTCCGGGCTCCTCGCGACCACGGTTATGGGGATCATGCTCGCGAACCAGAGCAAGGTGAATGTCCATCACATCCTCGAGTTCAAAGAGAACCTCCGGGTCCTCCTGATCTCGATCCTGTTTATCGTGCTCGCGGCGCGTCTCCGGGTCGAGGATCTTCAGCAGCTCGATTGGGGCGCGGTCATCGGGTTCCTCGTCATCCTGATCTGTGTCGCGCGACCTGTCGGTGTATTCCTGTCCACCATCGGTGCGGGGCTCTCGATCCAGGAACGGTTCTTCATTTGCTTGATGGCACCACGCGGGATCGTCGCGGCCGCGGGTGCTTCGATCTTTGCGCTCGGTCTCGAGTTCGCTGAGGTCCCGGGCTATGAGTCGATCGTGCCGCTGACATTCACGGTCATCATCGGCACGGTGGCGTTCTACGGGCTGACGGCCCCGTGGGCGGCGAGAATGCTCGGGGTCTCGGATACGAACCCGCAAGGGATCCTCTTCATCGGTGCGAGCCCATGGGCTCGTCAGTTGGCCGGGGTGCTTTCCAAACGTGGGATCAAGACGTTGCTTGTCGATACCAACCGTGCGAATATCCGGGTCGCCAAGATGAATGGGCTCAACGCGGTTAATACGAACATCCTGACCATGCCCGATCCGACAGAGCTTGATCTCCGTGGGATCGGCCGAGCCTTCGCGACAACACCCAACGATGAGGTGAACACGCTCATTCTCCAGAGTCTCAAGGGCTACTTCGACAGTGCGCGGCTCTATCGACTCGCAAAGCACTCGGAAAAAAAGGAAGAATCACACTCCGAAGGGGCGGGACGGGTGCTTTTCTCGAAGGATTTGGACACGCTCGAACTCGACAGAAGAATCGAGCAGGGCTGGATCATCAAGGCGACGAGTATCTCCGAGGAGTTTACCTATGAGAACTACCAACTCTTGTACGGCGATTCCGCGATCGCGCTATGCACCATGAGGGAAGGGACGCTCTCGATTTCGACGAACGAGAACCCGGCCGCGCCCGTTGCAGGAGACACCATCATCTCTCTGGTGAACCCGGACGAACTGATCATGGCGCGCTATGCGAGCATCGGACCGGCTGAGGGCTGATCGATTGTCAATCAGCGACGTTCGGGACCGTGTCGATGTGCCCTAGCCCGAAACTCTGTGTGAGAAACCGTTTGATGGTGCCGAGCCCCATGGTCGGGAGCCCCCCGCCGCTGAGTGACATCGCGAGCAGGGTTCTGTCGTCGTCCCCGATCGTCGCTCCCGATCGTTCAATCGAATCGAGAATGTCGCCGGCCAGATGACCGTTCTCTGTCGCGCCGGCCCCTTCAAGTATCGATGCGAGCCCGCTCACCCCGAGCAGGTTGCCCGTGTTCGGGTCGGTCGATTCCGTGAACGCATCGGTGTACGCAACCACCCGATCTCCTTCGTGGACAGGGATTGCAAACTGCTCGTACGTCGTCGAGCCAACGATCCCGAGCGGGAGGTTCTTCAAGCCAACGCGGAGTTCGTTCTTTGTGTCCTTCACGGTATCGGGGTGATCAAGGTCGATGGGATCCCAGGACCCGGAGCCTTTGCGTGACAGCAATGGTGGGGGGTGTCCCGCGTTGACGATGATCAGGTGCTCGAGAGGTGCGTAGTACGTCATGAGCAGCGCCGTTGCGAAACGCTCGCCGTTTCCGATGACCTCGAAAGCTCGATTGAGTGCTTGCGCGAGTTTGGATTGATCGATCGTGTTGATTGATTTGTGCATCGCGGTGCGGAGTTGCCTTGAGAACTCCGCGACCTGTTCCCCATGACCCGAGACATCAGCGAGCAGGATCCGGGTGATGAGCCCGCTCGAGCACGATGAGATCAGATACAGATCGCCCCCGGCGACCCCCTCGAAGGGGCGCGAACGCACACTGATATCGAGCCCGGGGACGGAAGCGGCGTGGTCCGCGCTCTCCGAGCCACCCCAGACTTCGAGGCAGCGGAGTGTGTGCGTGCTGTCTTGCTCGTTCGAGGGTTCCATATCGGAAGATCCGAATCAGCACCCGTGCGGCTTTATTCCATCGGAACTCGGCGCGAGCGCCCACCCGAGTTTGTGGATCAACGTGGACCAGTAGTCGCTCTCGGGATCCTGGACGAAACCGATCCTTGTGCCGTGATTCGTGATCTCGATCGTGTCGTATTCGTCGAGCCGGATGTCGGGTTGCCCATCGACGAGGAGGGTGGTCCCGTTCCCGTTGTCACGATTGACCTCGTGGACTCTGAGGGAGATGGTCGAGTCCGATCGAGCCACGATCGGGCGGAAGCTGAGCGAGTGGGCAGCGATCGGAGTCACGATCCGCGCATCGACCTCGGGTTCGATGATCGGACCCCCGGAAGAGACGTTGTACGCTGTTGATCCGAGGGGGGTCGAGACGATGACACCATCGCCGGCGATCGTTGGTCCGGGATGGCCATCGATCGCGATATCGATTTTGATCAGCCCGTACGGAGGCCCGGCCGTCACGACAAAGTCGTTGAGCGCCATCCGCTCCGCACGGCTTTCGCTGGACGAAGAACGCACCAGAGCACGCATGGTGTCAACCCGTCTCAGGGTGAATGAAGTCTGGTCCGAAAGCAGTTCCGGCGCGAGCGCTAAGAACCTGTCGAGTTCGAACCCGGCCATGAACCCGACCTTCCCCGCGTTCACGCCGAGCAGAGGGACCCCCAGTTCCGCGCAGTGCTTCGCCGCTTGGAGAATGGTGCCGTCGCCGCCGATCGTGATGACGAGATCGACATCGCCCTTCTCGGGCATGCGCTCGGGATCGATCGCATCAACAACATCCACGAGGGTTGCGTTCGATCGGACGGCCTCTGCGATCGAACGTTCTACTTCGACCGCGCATGCTTTCTTTCTGTTCACGAGCACGAGCACACGTGTCGTCATCGGAGCTCCGGAAGGTGCTGAGGAGTGCGATCGGATCACACCCGGGACTGGGTCTGTTGTGCGTTGGACACGTCACGCTCGATCATGGGCGCGACGAAGGGTTCGTGCTTCTCGGGGTCCGCGCTGTGTCGGATCATCCGCGCGATCCCGAGCATATCGAGCCCGACTTCACGGAGCTGGTCGTTTCGCGAATCCTGGAAAACCCAGCGGTCCGGGATCCCGTGACGAACGACACGCGACGCATCGAGCCCGAACTCCTGAGCGCATTCGAGCAGTGCCGACCCGAATCCACCGACCACGCTGTGGTCTTCGAGGGTCAGGACTGGTATGTTTCGTGAGAGCAGCGCCCGGATGAGATTGGTGTCGATTGGCTTTGCGAACCGGGCATCCCAATGCGCGACCCGGTACTCGTCTCCAAGCGATTCGATCGCTTGGTGCGCGTTGACGGCCACAGTCCCGTAGCTGAGCACGGCGACATCCGGTCGATTCGTGTCGAGGTCCTCGAAGCCGGGGGTCAGGAGACGGGCCCTCCCGAGCTCGAATTCGGGTGATTCACCAAAGAGTTCGCTCACGTCGTCGCGCGGGTACCGCACGGCGCTGAGCGATGAATCCCAGGTCCGCATGAACTCGAGTGACTTGACCAGGCTGGGTTCGTCGATCGCGGCGATCAGCACCGCGTCGGGGAGGGTCCGGAGGATCGACACATCGCAGAACCCGTGGTGGACCGCGCCGTCACCCCCGACGAGCCCGGCACGATCCAGACACAACCGGACCCCGAGCCCTTGCAGAGAAACCTCCTGGAACGCTTGGTCGAACGCGCGTTGGAGGAACGTCGAGTAGACGGCGAAGAACGGACGGAGCCCGCACTTGGCCATCCCGGCCAGCATGTCCAACGCGTGGGACTCGCAGATCCCCGTGTCGAACGAACGATCCGGAAACCGGTCTATGGGTTTGGATGTTCCGGTCCCGTCGGGCATCGCGGCCGTCGCGCAGACGACCGACTCGTCCCGTTCCATCACGTCTGTGAGCGCATCGGAGAACGCGCTCGTGAACGAGCGCCCGCTCGACTTCATCTCGACGATGCAGCCCCTGAGTTCGTCCCGCTCCACGTTGAAGGCTTTGGGGGAATGGAACTTCGTCGCATCGCGCTCCGCGACATCCAGTCCTTTGCCCTTGGTCGTCTTGACATGGAGGATCATGGGACGATCAACGTCCCGCGCTTCGCTGAGGAACTCGATCAGGGTCGGGAGGTCGTGCCCATCGATCGGACCCACGGTGAGGAGCCCGAACTTCTCGAACCACGAATCCTCGGTGATCGCGGCTTTCGTCATCTCCCCCATCCGGTGGTACGCCTCTTGAAGCAGCGACCCACCCGGGACGGATTTCAGCAGTTCTTTCGCGCCCTTCTTGAAATCGGAGTACGTGTGGGAGACACGCACCCTGTCGAAGTACTGCGCCATCGCGCCCTGGGGCTTGGAGATGCTCATCCCGTTGTCGTTGAGGACGATGAGCATCTGCCGCTTGAGCGTCCCCGCGTTGTTGAGCCCTTCCATCGCTACGCCGTTGACGATCGATGCGTCACCGATCAGGGTGACAACGCGCCGGCCGTCGGCGTTTTTCGAGGGGTCGTAGCCCTGACCCGTGATCTGATCCCCCCGCGCCATCCCGACGGCCGTCGAGATCCCGGTCCCGGCGTGACCGACCCGGAACAGGTCGTACGGGCTCTCATCGGGTTCGGGGAACCCGGACATCCCCTGGCGCGTCCGGAGCTTGTCGAGCTTCGACAACCGACCCGTGAGCAGCTTGTGGGGGTAGCACTGGTGACCGACATCGAAGAGCAGACGATCGTGCGAGAAATCGAAGACTCGATGGAGCGCGATCGAGAGTTCGACCACACCCAGGTTCGGCGCCAGGTGTCCCCCCGAACGGGAGACCTTGTCGATGATCCGGTCCCGGATCTCCTGCGCGAGCGTATCGAGCTGCTCGACGCGCATCGAACGCAGGTCCTTGGGTGTTTCGATCGATTCGAGCAGGCTCATGCGCACGCAACCTCGTTGGCGGGAACGGAATGCATCATTCTAGGTGATCCGGAAGGGTTCTGCTCCGGATTCGATGGGATCACGCGCGACGGGATTTCAGCGCGTCCACGATCGCTCGGAGCCCTATCGCCCGTTCCCCGAACCGATCGAGGATCGAGTCGGCTCGGGTGTTCAGATCCTCAAGGGCCGACCTCGCGCCCTCGATCCCAAGAACGCTGGGATAGGTCAGCTTGTTCGCCGCTTCGTCCTTCCCGAGGGTCTTTCCGACGAGTTCGGGGTCTCCCTCGATGTCGAGGAGGTCGTCCACAATCTGGAACTGGAGACCGATCACACTCCCCAGATCGCTGATCAGCGTGAGATCGTCCGGGTCTGCGCATGCGCTGATCGCGCCCATGACACACGATGCGCGGATGAGCGCCCCCGTCTTGTTTTCGTGGATCAGATCGACCCGTTGTTGGTCCGAGAACGACTCCGGGAACCCCCCGAGGGTGTCGTGGATCTGTCCCACGATCATCGCGCGGGTCCCATGGGTCAGTTCATTCAAGAGAGCCCGGTGTGCCGCATCGTTGGGAACGGGATCCACGCGATCGATCGCTTCGAACGCGAGCGCGAGCATCGCGTCCCCGGCGAGGATGGCTGTCGCTTCGTCCGTGTGCTTGTGGAGGGTCGGTCGACCTCGGCGGAGATCGTCGTTGTCGAGCGCTGGGAGGTCGTCGTGGACCAGACTGAACGCATGGACGAGCTCGACGGCCACCGCGCTCCCCAGCGCCTCATCCCCCGATCCACCGACCGCGCGAGCGGACTCGATCGCGAGGAGCGGGCGCAGCCGTTTCCCCCCGGAGAGGGCCGCGTACCGGATTGCTGTGTCGAGCGGGGCCGGGAGCGCGAGTTCATCGAGCAAGCATGCAATGGCACCGTCGATCGTCTCCCGGATCGTGTCGAATCGTGCCTTTGTCTCGTGCTGCTCGTGGATCACGGGGGATCGTAGTCTCCACACACACGGATCTCGGGTCTAGACTCGCGCGTGATCGACCGACTCATCCAAATCTTCGACGCCGGCGGGATCGTCATGTACCCGCTCCTCCTCCTGAGCATCGTCGCGCTGGGCGCGGTGATCGAGCGGGTGTTCTACTGGTCGCGCCACAGCGGGTCACGCGAGCTCCATACCCTGGACCGCTACGCCCAACTCCTCGGGTCCGGTCAACGCGACGCGGCCGCCCAACTCGCACGCAAAGACCGATCCCCCCTGGGTCGGCTCGTGACCTGGGCCGCGGAGTCCGGGAGCCCGAACGAGGAATCCGTCCTCGTTGCGATCGAGGCGCTCCGTCCGAGCATGGAGCGATTCTCCACCCTCCTCGCGGCCACCATCGCCAGCGCCCCGCTCCTGGGGATCCTCGGGACGGTCGTTGGCATCATCGAGAGCTTCGATCTCCTCGGGGAAGCGTCGAGCGTGTCGGACCCGAGCGTGGTTGCTGGGGGGATCGCTGAAGCGTTGTATACGACGGCCGCCGGTCTGACGATCGCGCTCGTTGCGCTCTACCCGGCGTCATGGTTCCGTGCACGTTCATCGAGCTCGCTGAGTCGACTCGAATCGCTCGGGGCGCTCATTGCGAGTTCCGCGAAGTCCTGATTGAGATTGAGGGAGAGGCCCCGATCAGGGGGTGTGTTCGAGGATCAGCTCGTAGATCTTCTCCGGATCACTCTCGGCGTAGATCTGCTCCCGGAACGTCGGGTTGTTGATCATCCGGGAGACCTGCGCCAGCGCCTGGATGTGGTCGCTCGTCCGGTCCGTGGGGCTCGCAAGGAGCACGATCAACTCGACGGGTTGCTCGTCCATCGACTCGAAATCCATGGGAGTCTCAGGCTTCCCGATCGCCATCGAGAGCGACTTCATCCCATCGCACTTCCCGTGGGGGATCGCGAGCCCGTGCCCGATTCCCGTGGTCCGGGTCTGCTCGCGCGACCAGACGGCCTCGCGGAGGGTATCCGCATCGTTGATCTTGTCGTTCTGGGCCAGCAGATCCACGAGCTCACGGATCGCGCCCTCTTTGTCCGTCGCGCTCATGGGGGAGCGGATGCATTCTACACTCAGGATCTCTCTCAGATTCATCGATGGGTCCCGTGGTTCACGCGATCGTCGGTGTTGATCGAGATCCTACACCCGAACAAGCTTGATGTCATCCGTTCCCGTCGAGCCGGACAACGCCGCAGTATGACCCGTCATGGTACACGCTCGGCGGGTCCCCGGGGAGCCCGTTGGGCGCTACCCGGTGCTCATGGACTCGGGTCGTGTTCGGACGATCGAGCACCTCCTGGATCCGGTCCTCGTTCTCCTCCCGTTCGATGGAACAGGTGGAATACGCGAGGACCCCCCCGGGACGGACGAGCGAGCACGCATTGTCGATGATCTGTCGTTGAAGCTCGACGAGCCGACTGAGCTGATCCGTCATTCCCCGGTAGCGTGCCTCCGCGCGGCGTGCGAGCACCCCTGTGTTCGAGCACGGGACATCAGTCAGCACGAGCGAAGCACGATCATCGCCCAGGGCTTGCGCCAGACGACCCGCATGGATCACTCGGACCTGCTCATCTCCCGAGAAAACCTTTTCGAGCGAGCGAAGCCGGGAATCATCGACTTCGCACGCGAAGATCGTCGCGTTCGGATACTTCGATCGGAGCTGTCGAGTTTTGGTCCCCTGACCCGCGCAGAGATCGACAACCACTCCCCCCGAGAGATCAGGAAGTCCACCAACCACCGAAGCGCTCGACGGATCCTGGACCCGGAGGGTGGGGTGGGCTTCCAGGAGTGTGACGAGTTCGGATTGCGATCCCTCGAACACCCGGTGCGTATCCGATTGGTGGGGGGTCAGAAGATCGGAATCCCCGACCTTGGACCAGTCGTCGCACGTCACGAGCACAGGGGCTCGGACAATGCTGTGCGAAGCCAAAGCCCCGATCGATCCAGAATCGTGCGTCATCCATCGACGGAGGGTCTGTTTCGGGAGCGAGTACAGCTTCGAGAGCCGGGTGATCGGGTCCTCCGGCCATTCGACCCCCTCGACTCCGCGCATCGCACCGTTTGCGAGGGGGATCGCATCGGGATCGCTTGGGTCTCGCTCGGTCCGAGCCCGCGCAACCTTCCGGAGGATCGCGTTAACCATGCCTCCCGCGCCCCGACGGATCGAACGCTTCGCCCACTCGACGGATTCGTCGATCACCGCATGGGGGGGGACTCGATCGAGGAAGAGGAGCTGAGCCGCGCCTCCGATAAGGACGGCTCGCATTGCGGGTTCGATGGATCCGAGCTTCCGATCGGACAGAGATTCGATCACATGGGTCAGGGTGAGCCAGCGAACGACCCCCTCCCGGACGATGGTTTGCGCCAGACCCTGGTCGCGCGGATCCAGATGGGACGTCTCAGGCGCGAGGGGGAGCAGGTCGGGGAACGCGCCCGCGTGGAGCACGAGGATCCGGTACGCCGCATCGCGAGCATCGGTGGGGAGGTCCTGAACAGCGTGGGACTCGTTGGGCATTGGTCGAGCGTAGGCGAGTATCATCGCCCGTCATGAACCCGATCGGCTCTTCACGTTCCCGCGCTCGTGGTCTCTTCGCCGGGCTCAAGATCCGCAAGAAGCTGATCGTCCTCCATACGTCCTTCTCGCTCGCGCTCGGGACCATGCTGGTGATCGCGCTCAGCCCGGCGATGTCCAAGCTCATCGATGGCGCCGAGCAGGACCTCGCGCTCCTCGTGCTCGACGAACTGGGGTTTCACCCCGATATCGCGGATCAGCTGGATCCAGAACGTGTCCGGATCCGTCGGGGGACTCCCGAGTTCCTCGGGTTGACTCCCCACGAGAACGACACACTCAGCGCCGAGGAATCCGGTTGGATTCCTCTCCTCGGAGATGGCTACGGTGCGGGGGTGATTGCGCAAGACCCGTCATCGGAAGGGTTTATCGAGATCCGGACCCGCTCCCACCGTGCTCGTGACAAGACCCGGCTGATCTATGCGCTCCTCATCGGGACCCTGCTCGCCGGTTACACGCTTGTCGCAGTCGCGCTCGAGCTCTTCGTGCTCCCCCAGCATGTCTACTCGCCCATCCGGGCGCTGCTCAACGCCGATGACGCCGTCCGTTCGAAGGACACGATCCGAGAGCTTGTGCCGAACGAGTTGATTCCCGCTGATGAGCTCGGGGAGATCATGCATTCGCGCAATGAAACGGTTCGTCAGCTCCGCGCCCACCAAGCGGAGCTCGCGCATGCGCTCGAGCGGCTCGAGACTATTGCGATCGATCTGCACAAGAAAAACCTCCTCCTCGAGACCGCACGGAGGAATCTGGAGGGCGCGGATCGGCTCGCTTCGCTCGGGATGATGTCCGCGGGGATCGCGCATGAACTCAACACCCCCCTCGCCGTGGTGAAAGGGCTCGTCGAAAAACTCGATCGGGACCAGTCGCTGAGCGTCCCCGAACTCAAGCTGCTGACCCGGGTCGTCGGCCGGATCGAGAAACTCTCCGAAGGGCTGCTCGACTTTGCACGGGTCCGGACACCCGAGACGAAGCCCACGATGATCCGCAACGTGATCGGTGATGCATGGAACCTGCTCAAGTTCGATCGTCAGAGTGTGCCTTCAACACTCTCGATGACCTTTGTGAATGATGTCGATGAATCACTGGAGATCGCGTGCGATCCGGATCGGATGGTTCAGGTCTTTGTCAACCTGATCCGAAACGCGGTAAACGCGCTCGATCCGTCCCGAGAGGATCCGCACGAGGTCCGGGTGTGGTCCCGTCAGGAAACACGAGACGGGCAACGCTGGGCCGTACTTAGCGTAGAAGACACCGGGAACGGGTTGGACCCGGATGTGATCGACACGATCCTTGAACCCTTCGTTTCGACCCGACTCGACGCGCACGGGACCGGGCTCGGGCTCGCCGTTTCGGAGGGGATCGTTCGTGAGCATGGTGGCTTGATCGTCCCATCCAATAAAAACACGGATGATGGATCCCACGGGGCCGTCTTTGAGGTGTTTCTCCCTCTCTAGTATGTACCTAAGCGGCTTGGTGAACCTACCAATGGGTGCCCATTTCTCGCCAGAGATCCGTTGTGAGAGATGTGCATAACGGATATAATCGTCTGCAATGACTTCTTCCGACACCAGCCACGAACTCGATCGAACAACATCCCTCCGGGTGTATGCGCTCGATGATGACGTGGACTTCCGTGAGTATCTGGAAGGGCTCCTCACCAACGAGGGTCATGAAGCATCGACGTTCTCCCATCCGGCGGATCTCTACGATGCGTGCGACAAAGACATCCCGGATGTTGTCCTACTCGATCTGAAAATGGGGGATCACTCAGGGCAGGATGTCCTCGAAACAGTCCGCGAACGCTGGCCCAGATTGTGTGTCATCATGATCACGGGATATCCCTCGCTCGATTCGATGCGGGAAACCTTCCGAAAGGAAGTCTTCGATTACATCCCGAAACCCTTCGGTGTTGATGATCTGCGCAAAGCGCTCGGGTCCGCCGTCGAAGAACTCGGGCTCGGACAGCGCCCGCTCGATCGGCTTCGTTCATCGCTCGGGCGACAAATCCGGCTCGCTCGAACAGAACGGGGTTGGACCCTTCGTCGGCTCTCCGAGTCTTCCGGTGTTTCCGTGAGCCAACTCAGCTCGATCGAACGAGGGACCCACCTTCCCAGTGTCGAGTCTCTGACGAGCATCGCGCAAGCGCTCGGGACAGCCCCGAGCGAGTGGTTCGCGGCCGCCGGATTCTGACTTCGATCTGCCTACTGTCTTGTGTGCTGAACCCGAACAGACACCCCGGCGAGAGCAATCCCGGCGCGGCCTCGGCCCCGGTGTTGTTCTTCAGCGCCTTCGAACCCTCGGGTGATGACCACGCCGCTGTTGTCATCGCGGAACTCAAACGCAGACACCCCGACCTGACGATCAAAGCGTGTGGTGGTCCGAAGATGCAGGCTGCTGGCGCAGAGATCATCGAGCGGACCGGGGACGATGCTGTCATGGGGCTCCCGGGTCTGGCGAAGATCCAGGAACATCGGCGGATCAATGCACGGATCGAGCGTTGGCTCGAAGAGAACCCCGTATCGGTTCATATCCCCGTCGATTCACCAGCAGCGAACTTCCCCGTATGCGCCCTCACCAAAGCCCGTGGGGCGCGTGTGGTTCATCTCGTCGCGCCCCAGCTCTGGGCGTGGGCTCCGTGGCGAATCCGGAAGCTCCGGCGATTAACCGATCACGTGATGTGTGTGCTCCCGTTCGAGGAAAGTTGGTTCCGTCAGCGTGGGGTCGAAGCGACCTTTGTCGGGCATCCCCTGTTCAACAAGCCGATCGAGGAGTCCCTGCTCGATGATCAGATCTCTGATTGGGCAACGGGCACCCCACAGATCGCGCTGATGCCCGGTTCGAGGCCCTCAGAGATCCGAAAGAACTTCCCGCTGCTCCTCGGCGCGTACACAAGACTCAGCGCCGAGCACAAGGGGATGGTTGGGATGGTGGCGGTCACCCGTCCAGAGATCGACCCGATCCTGCGGGACATCGCGCGCCAGCACCATATCGATTGGCCCGACACCCTTGAGATCGTCCACGCAAGCACCGATGCTGTGACCCGATGGAGCACGCTGGCTCTCGTGGTCTCGGGTACGGTGACACTCCAGATCGCCCGCCAACGCAAGCCCATGGTCATCGTGTACAAGATCGGGCGCATCGGATGGTCACTCGTAGCGCGTTGGGTCATCCGCACCCCGTTTATGACGCTCCCGAACATCCTCGCCGGACGGGAGGTCGTTCCCGAACTCGTTCCCCACTTCGTCGGCTCAGAACCGATCGCGGAAGCGGCGACGGAGCTGCTCGAGGACCGATCCAAATACGACGCGCAGGTCCGTGAACTCGACACCATCGTGAATCGATTCACCTGTCAGAACGCGGCTTCGAACGCGGCGGACATCATCGAGCGTTTCGCCGGACTCGGCGCAAACAGCTCACAACGCGACGGGAACCAGAACGACACCCAGAGCGCCGTTTCCTCCCCGATCGGTGATCGGGCTTGATTCGATCATCGGGGATCTGACGGGGAGCCCGATTCCAGACGCATACGAAACCGCTTGGGTTCCGTCATGCTCAATGGTGTCCGTGGTTTCCGCGAAGAGAACCAGCATCACGCACGCATGCTCAATGCGTTCGTCACTCGCGAGCTTGGCGATATCCGAAGAGAGACCGGTCGTGAGTTCGTTGGCGTAGCTGTGATTGGGTGTGTACACCCCGTCCCGGTGCGCGTGCTGCGCGATCGACTTGATCTCGATCCAGAGCGCGTCCTGGGCTTCACAGCGTGGTGTGCCGGTCTGGGTCTGGAGATCCACACCGCCGAACAGGGTGTCCTGCGCGAGGGTGTGTTCGTATCGCTCCTGGACCGGGTCGATGAGAGTCGAGGTCGGATCCGAGAGCACGACCAGGTCGCAACGCTGTCTTTTCACGCGCGAGGGGTTGTCGTGTTCGAGGGATGGATAGCACTGCTCCCGATGGATACCGAGCCCGGATTCGGTGATCCCAAGTGCTATGACAGGATGGAGTTGCGTTTCAGAAAGCGCATCGACACCCCGGACGGATTGCTCTTCGTCGAGTTGATCCGCGTGTGAGAGAAGCGCTGATATGGACGCTTCGAGCACGGATTCGAGTGTGGGTGCCATAGCCATGAGTCTACTGGGGGAGATCTCGATTTGCATTCTGGCGCCCAACCTGCGAAGATATGGCAAAGTTCGAGAAGTGATCGGCAACGAAAGCGGGGCCTGCGTTATGGAACAGATCATGAGCGTGCTGACGGCGATCAACGGCGTCATCTGGCACGAGTACGTCCTCTATGTGGTGCTCGGAGTAGGGATCCTCTTCACGATCCGCACCGGGATCGGTCAGTACCGAGCGCTCACCCACGGGACGGCCGTCATCCGAGGGAAGTACGACGACAAGGACGACCCCGGCGCGATCAACCACTTTCAGGCGCTCTCGGCGGCGCTCTCAGCGACCGTTGGTCTGGGCAACATCGCCGGTGTGGGTGTCGCGGTCGCGCTCGGAGGACCCGGCGCGGTCTTCTGGATGTGGATGGTCGGGATCTTCGGGATGGCCTTGAAGATGACCGAAGTCACGCTGTCGATGCTGTACAGAAATACTGACGAACCGGACAACCCGCACGGCGGACCGATGTTCGTCGCCGCCAAAGCGTTCAAGGAACGGGGGATGGGCGGGATCGGGAAGATCGTCGGGGGCGTGTTCGTTGTGACTCTTCTGGTCTCGACCATTACGGGCGGGAACATGTTCCAGTCCTGGGCGGTGTCAGAAGTCACCCGGAAGGACTTCGGGGTTCCTGTTCAGGTGACGGGGATTATTCTGGCTGTCGTGGTCGGGCTCGTCATCATCGGCGGGATCAAACGCATCGGGGCTGTCGCCGGGCGCATCGTTCCATTCATGTGCGTTGTGTATGTTCTCGGAGCTCTGTATGTGCTCGGGATGAATCTCGGCGAACTCCCCAAAATGCTGGGGCTCATCGTTACCCATGCTTTCAGCCCGGCGGAAGCCCAGGGTGCCTTCGTCGGCGGGACCTTCGGGTTCGCGCTCCTCTGGGGGATGAAGCGAGCACTCTTCTCCTCCGAAGCGGGTCAGGGATCGTCCCCGATCGCACACTCGGCGGCGAAGACTGACGAGCCCGTCCGGGAAGGCATCGTCGCGGGCCTCGAGCCGTTCATCGATACGATCGTGGTGTGTACGATCACCGCATTGGTCATCCTCTCAACAGGTGCATGGAACCGGGGTCCAGAAACCAGCTTCCTCGCCGGTGATATCAATGTTGTCGAGGTCCAAGGTGATGGTGAAGACAACCGCTGGACTCTTGATAACAACTATCTTCCCCCGCGTTCCCCTGACGCTCGTCGGATCGAGGGCGAATGGAATCAAGCAGCGGAAACCCAGGTCTTCATGCTTGTCGATGTAGGTGAAGTGGACCCCCAGAGCGGGACCACAATCCAGAGACTCAACGGGGCCGTGAACTATGACCCCGATGTCGGTGACTCCGGACAGTTCGTGGTCGAATGGGAAGTCATCGAGAGCGAGACAAAGCCAGTCCTCATGCACCGAGGTGTGTACGTCGAGTACCCGGGCGCATCATTGACGTCGCACGCATTCAACATCGTAACGCCGGGGATGGGGAAGTACCTCGTCGTGCTCGCGGCGTGGCTCTTCGCGATCTCAACCATGATCTCGTGGTCGTATTACGGCGAGCAAGGCGTCGTATTCCTCTTCGGGAACAAGGCGATTCTCCCGTACAAGCTGATCTATTGTCTCTCGATTCTGATCGCTTCGGCCGGTTTCATCCGCACCGACGCGGAGCTCGATAACATCACCGCGCTCGGGACCGGGGTGATGCTCTGGGCGAACATCCCGATCATGCTGATCTTCGGCGGGATCGCGATGCGTGCGTACCACGACTACATCGGGAGACTGAAGCGGGGTGAGCTCGATTCTCACGCGCCCGCGCCGATCTCCGATGTCGTTGAAGGCAAAGACATCGAGTAAGTGCAGATCAAGTCAGGATCGCTGGACCCGTGTTCCTCTGGGACACGGGTCTTTCTTGCGCCGAAGGGTGTACGATCACTCACGTCGTGCGTGGTGATCGACGATGCTGGTGTGGACACCCGGGGAATGAGATGAGCGATACGGACGGATCACACATCGGAACGATCGAAACACCTATGTCCCCGGCGGAGGTTGTCGATCGCCTCTCGTCCATGTCCAAGCGTGGGAAGCTCGCCGGGTTCGAGAAGCGATCATCGACGAGCGCCGTTGCTGACGCGCACGGGACACCCTTCGATTCGGATCTCCTCATCACCGCGCGGGAATCGGCTCAGGGGAGCGAGGTCGTCCTCGATGTCCGACTGCGCCGGAAGATGCCCTGGATATTCGTGTTCATCCTGATCCTCACCGTGTGGCCCGGGCTCCCATTGACGGACTCGTTCCTGCTCGGTTTCGGGTGGTACGAGCGATTGATGAGCGGCTCCGTCGATACGTGGATGTGGTACCTCCCGATCACGGTCCTCCCCGCGCCCTTCGCCGTCCAGAGCTCGATCCGGAAGTCTCAAGTGTCCGCGCGTGAACACGCGATCGAGACGTGCGAACGGATCCGAGCAGAGCTCAACGGGTGATCACTCCGACTTCCGGAGCCATTCCTCTTCGAGTTCCCCGAGCTCGTCTTTCACCTCATCCCGACGGGTGGTGACGGCGTTCGCGTTGTCGATATCCTTCCACAGGTCAGTATCAGCAAGCTGCGCGTCGAGGTTCTTGAGCTCGATCTCCAGATCCGTCATGCGCTCCTCGATCGAAGCGATGGGCATCCACGAGAACCGGCTTTTGGTCTGCGGCTTGTCTTTGGGCTGACTCGGCGCGGGCTTGGGGATTGAGACGGTGGGGGAGTCGTCACGCCTCGGCTTGGGCGCGGGATCAGTGGATTGCTCTTGCTGGGCGACGCGCCATTCGCTATAGGTCCCGCCGAAGAGCGTGGCACCCCCGTGCCCGTCGAGGATGAGGAGCTGGTCGCACACGGCATCGATGAGTGCGCGGTCGTGGGAGATGAGCAGCAGCGTCCCCTCGTACGCGCCCTTGGTCGTCTTCCCCGTTTTCGGGTCGTGCTTCTCACGCGCGAACGCGCTCTCGATGCGCTCGGCACTGGGGATGTCGAGGTGGTTCGTTGGTTCGTCGAGGACGAGCAGGTTCTTCGCGCTCGCGAGAAGCGCGGAGAGGAGCACCCGCGCCTTCTCACCCCCGGAGAGAATTGCGATCTCCTTCTCCTGATCCTCACCTGAGAACAAGAACGCACCGGCAATGGTCCGCGCTTCGAGCTCGGACAGAGTCACCTGTTCGTCCGTGAGATTTTTCACGTGGTCCTGGATCTGTTTGTAGACCGTCTTCTCCGGCGAGAGTCCTTCGTGGGTCTGTGAGAAGTGCCCGATGTCGAGGTTTGTCCCGAGGGTGATCTCTCCGGAGTCCGGGGATTGCTCCCCGAGGAGACAGCGGACGAGGGTGGACTTTCCTGCGCCGTTCGGGCCGATGATCCCGAGGCGCTGTCCTCGTTCGATCTTGATCGAGAGATCATCGAAGAGGGTCTTTGTGGACCCGTCTTCGTTGGGGTAGGACTTTCCGAGGGATCGAGCCGCGATCACGATGTCCCCCGCGCGGCGTGCCTTGGGGAGTGACAGACGAAGCTCATCGAGCTCCAGAGGGCGTTCGATCGAGGTCTGCTGTTTCTCACGCTCAAGGCGAGATTCCCGCCCCTTCGCTTGTTTGGCGCGTTGTCCCGCTTTGTACTGACGGATGTAGGCTTCTTCGCGTTTGAACTTGGTCTGTTGCTTCTCGTACGCGCGCATCTGGGTCAGTCGGCGCTGCTCACGCTGGCTCCGGAAAGCGGCGTAGTTCCCCGGGTAGTCAATGAGACGCGCGTCCTCGATCTCAACGATCCGGTCCACAACCCGATCGAGCATGTACCGGTCGTGGGAAATGAGTACCACAGCGCCCTTGAACTCTTCGCGCAGAAACGACTCGAGCCATTCCCGCCCCTGGATATCGAGGTGGTTCGTCGGTTCGTCGAGGAGCAGGACGCTCGGATCCTGAAGGAGCAAACGCGCGAGAGCGACCCTGGCGCGTTGACCCCCCGAGAGGTCCTTGACCTTGATGTCGTGCTGCGCGTCCGTGAACCCGAGCCCGTGGATGATCGCATCGACTTTGTGGTCGAGCGCGAGCCCCCCGAGGGATTCGATCTCGTGCTCGAGGCGCTGCTGCTGACGGAGGAGCTTCTCCAGCTCCGTGTCAGAGGCGCCACCCATCTTCACAAACACCCCTTCGAGTTCTGTTGCGAGCTCGTGGAGGTGCGAGAACGCTCCTGCGACGGCGTCCCTCAGGGTCTCTTCCGGATCCAGGTCCGGGTTCTGGGTGAGGTAGCCGATCCGGGCGCCTTTGCTCGTCGAGACGGACCCCGAATCGGGTTTGACAGCGCCCCCGAGGATCTTGATGAGGGAGGACTTCCCGGCCCCGTTCCTCCCGACGATCCCGAGGCGCTGGTTGTCCTCGATGGTGAGCGAGACATCGCTCAGGATCAGATCGTCCCCGTACTGGAGGGTCAGGTTGGTCGCGGCGAGCACGGGCATGGTCGCGAGTCTACGCGCCCTCACCCGATGGCTCGATCAGATCAGCCCGAAGAATCGGCGATGATGCGACAGGATCTCCCGCGCGATCGACTCGTCGGGGGTGTCGTCCCACTCATCCTCGATGAAGCACCCCCCCAGCACGAGCGCGTCGGAACGGGGGAACATGTACTTGTACCCATCGTGCGCACAGTACCCGAGATCCTGAGGCTCGACATGAACGAGCACGCCCTTGGCCGGGAACATGGAATCGTCGCCGAAGATGGTCCTGGACCCGAGCGCGAGCGAGTTCACGATCGTCGGCTCGTCGAGCGCGAGCACGTCGTCGATCGATCCGAACGATCGCTCGACGAACTCGACCCCCGAGCCCTTGAGATCCGCGAGGAGCGCATCGAGGAGCTTGGGGGTGTGGATGAACAGGGTCTCGAAGACTTTCCCCGCGCGGGGAGGACCCGGGAAGGGGAGCCGATCGATGGATCGTGGGGGGGTAAGCGAGGTGTGCTCGAAGAACCGATGCTCGATCGGCGCATACGCCGGCTCGTAGACGGGGAGGATCTCGATCCCGTACTTCTTCGGGTCGAGGAGCGCGAGCTTCTCCCTCGCATCCCGGAGGATCGTGTTGAATCGATTGAGCCCGATTTCGGGGGTGTCGAGATTGATCCCGGTCGGGAGCCAGAGCGCGCCGGCGAGATTGCTGAGGGTGTCTATCCCGAATCGCTCAGCGTAGATCTTGGTCGTATAGCCTCGCGACACCAACTCGCGGGCTGCTGTCAAACCGGCGATCCCGCCTCCGAGGACCGCAACTGTTCGATCTGATGAGAGTGACTCCTGGGCCAGATCCGCCGCGACGATCGAGCTCCCGAAAGCGCTCGTGATGCCCGATCCCCCGTGCCCATAGTGATGGACGATGCGCTTCCCACCAATCGATTCACCAGCGAGACGGAGTCCTCCTTGTCTGCACGGGCGGAGCCCCGCGACCACGCGCATGACTCGATTATCGCTCAGATCCGGGGCTTTCAGGGGCATCGTGCTCGTGCTCATCGTTTAACACCTCATCGATGTCATAGAATAGACCATGAGCCTCTCCCCGAAGGATCCGCCCGTCTCCAGATCGCAGATCGATCAAGAATCACGTCCACCGGTGACGCTGAAAACGCTTCGCCGGATGGCAGCGAAGTCAGAGCCCTTTGCATGTCTCGCGTGCTACGACGCGACCACGGCGCGTTGGCTTGAGCGAGCAGGGGTCCATGTGCTCCTCGCGGGGGATTCGGCGGCTCAGGTTGTGCTCGGATACGAACGGTCGATCGACATGCCCATGGATTTCGCCGTCGAGATTACGGCCGCGATCAAGCGGGGCGCGCCCAACACCCTCATTATGGCCGACATGCCTTTTATGTCCTATCACGCCTCTCTCGATCTCGCGATGACGAACGCCGGACGCTTCATGGTTCAGGGGAACGCGGATGTGGTGAAACTCGAAGCGGACGAGACGGCCGCCGGGCTCGTCGATCGTTTGACCCGCGCGGGGGTCCCCGTCTGTGCGCACGTGGGGTGCAAGCCCCAGACGAGCAGTGTGACTGGGGGGCCGGTCGCCGCGGGTCGGACGAAGGAACAACTCGAGCAGGTCGTCCGGGATGCCAAGGCACTCGAAGACGCCGGCGCGGTTCTTTTGCTCGTAGAGGCCGTCCCGGCCGAAGCAACCCGTGCGATCCTTGAAGTGACGAATGTCCCCCTGATCGGGATCGGGGCTGGTCAGGATTGTCACGGTCAGGTCCTTGTGGTGAATGACCTCCTCGGATTGACCGATCATCCCCCAAGGTTCGCGGAACCTGTTGCGGATCTCGGGAACGCGATCATGAACGCCGGGCGCGAATGGGTAACCCGGGTGAGCAAGCGTTCGATCGGTGGCGGGTCGTACTCGATGCGCCCCGGTGAAGCGGAGCGGCTCGACGAGTCACGTGCACGGGACGGGCAGAACGCGTAATCTGTCGGAGCAGGGTCACGAGGAGATCCCGATGCGCAAGTTTGTTTCCATCATCCCGGCGCTGGTGGTCCTCGCGATCGCAGTCGGCGCGTTGTTTGCCGTCCCCAAGCTGATGGATCGGTATGCGTACGCGCAGACTCAGGCGCAGGTTTCGCTCGCGCGGGATGTCCTCGCCGAGGACGACATCCTCCGCCGGGTCGATCGAGCGGTGGCGGCCATCGCGGATTCGATCGAGCCCAGCGTGGTGCACATCGAGACGGCAGACGAGAACGGATTCGGGGGCGCGTATTCTAGCGGTGCGGGATGGATCTACGACACCGAGGGTCATCTGGTCACGAATGCGCACGTGGTAAAAACCGCGCGTCGGGTGACCGTCGAGTTCTACTCCGGGCGCGTGGTCGAGGGGTCCGTGATCGGATCTGATGTCTACACCGACATCGCAGTGGTCCGGGTTGATTCTTCACAAACGACGTTCCCCGCGGTTCGCTCCGGGGTCCGTCTCCCACGGGTCGGGGAGCGGATCTTTGCGTTCGGTTCTCCTTTCGGATTCAAGTTCTCGATGTCCGAGGGGATCGTGTCGGGTCTCGGGAGACAGGGCGCGGGGACGGGGATCCTCGGGGGGTACACGAACTACATCCAGACCGATGCGGCCGTCAACCCGGGGAACTCGGGTGGACCGCTCGTGAACACCGACGGCCATGTGATCGGGATGAACGTTGCGATCGCAACCGCTGCGAATGCCGTCGGATCGTCACCTGAGGATTCCGGCGCGGACTCCGCCGGGATCTCCTTCGCGATCCCGCTCGGGACCATCGAGCCCATCGTGACCCAGATCATCGAGCACGGGAGTGTGTCGCGCGGTTACCTCGGGATCCGTTTCCCCCCGGATGTGAACGATCGGGTTCGGGTCGTGACGGACGATGGCGAAACCTTGACGGGGGTGCTCGTCACGGGTGTCGAGCAGGATGGGCCGTCATGGAACGCCGGTGTCGAACCGAACGACGTGATCATCGGGGTCGAGGGGAGCCCGGTCATCAACAACGAAGCCCTCTCGTCATTGATCAGCTCACACAGGGCCGGTGAAACCATCGAGCTCCGGATCTTCCGCGCGGGGGGTATCCGGGACTTCCAGGTCACACTTGGGAAGATGCGCGATGAAGTGCTCGCGCAACGCTTTGCACAGCCCCTCCAGATCCAGATGGGCGCGGTCTTCAACTCCCATAAGGACGGTGCGATCGCCGTTCGGGTGTGGGAAGGGCTCCCGGCGAGCGCCGCCGGGATCACCGCCGGCGATGTCGTGACCCGGGTCAACGGGAAGCCGTTCATGTCGCGCGACACTTTCTTTGTCTTGCTGGCCGACGAAGGGCTCCTGACGGGATCGCGCGTTGAACTGACCGTCGACCGGACCGACGGCTCAACCGTCGTCATCCCGATCCAGATCAAGTAACCAACCGAGTCAGAGCGATTTGACGGCGTCGAGGACCTCATTCGCGTGATCGGGAACCTTGACCTTGTCCCAACGCTTCGCGACCTTTCCGTCTTTATCGATGAGGAAGGTCGTCCGATCGATCCCCATGTAGGTCCGCCCGTACATGGACTTCTCGACCCAGACCCCGTACTTCTGCGCGACGAGGGGATCGGGCTTCTTGCCCTCGTTCACCCGGTCATCGGCGAGGAGCGGGTACTTGAGCGATTCCTTGTCGGCGAACTTCTTCTTGCTCTTCTCCCCGAGGATCGAGATCCCGAAGACCTTCGCCCCGGCGCGTTTGAACTTGGCTGAGAGATCCTGGAAATCGCACGCTTCCTGGGTGCAGCCCGAAGTCATGTCCTTGGGGTAGAAGAACAGGACCACGGGGGACCCGGCGTAGTCGGAGAGTTTGTGGGTGTTCCCGTCCTGGTCCTTCAGGGTGAACTGGGGTGCTTTCTTGCCTTCAGCGATGGGGGCCATGTTGTCCTTCCGATTGTGCGTGTCCTGCGAACACGCCGAACGTGTTGTCATGGTATCGTTCTCCCATGGCGCAATCGCTCACCAAGACAGCACACATCGATTCAACCCCCCAACAGATCCGGGACTGGCTCAACGACTGGGACCACATCCGCGCATGGATGGGGCCGACCTTGGTCTCCATCGAGATCCTCAGCGGCGAGCCCGACGGGACCCCGATCCAGCAAGGGATGCGATTCCGAGAAACGCAGAAGATGGGGAAGATGACGGCGAAAGCGGTCATCGATGTCGAACGACACGAGATCGATCCGCAGGGGGTGTTCCATCATGTCGCCGTCTTCGACGACGGGTGCAACCGGATGGTGTCCGAGTACCAATACGAACCCGACGGCACGGGGACCCGCGCGACGTGGACGATGCGCAATGCGCCCGGGAAGTGGTGGACCAAGCTGCTCGCGCCGATCTTCGGTCCGATGATGATCAAGATGTGCCAAAAGCACGAGGGTGATCATCTCGATCGGCTCAAGGCACTGATCGAAACTCCGGAATGAGTGACTGGAACGGACAGCGTGTGTGTGTGATGGGGCTCGGTCGATTCGGCGGTGGGGTCGGTGTTGTTCGCTATCTTGCGCGACAGGGTGCGGAGATACTCATCACGGATCGGAACAGTGAGGACACGCTCGCAGATTCGATCCAGCAGATCCGTCCAGAACTCGATTCGGGCTCGACCCGCATCGTCCACGGCGATCACGATCCGGATCTCCTCGACGGGATCAACACCCTCGTCGTGAATCCGGCCGTCCCGCAGCCGTGGGACAACCCGTTCATCAGGAACGCGAAGGAGCGGGGGATCCGGATCACAACGGAGATCGCGATCGCCTGGCGCACACTCGATTCGACCAGAATCATCGCGATCACGGGGACGGCCGGCAAAAGCACGACGAGCGCGATGACTGCTCATGCATTGAACCAATGCGGAGTCCGAACGGTGCTCGGTGGAAACATCGGGGGCTCGCTGCTGGATTCATCCGAAGCGATGAACGCCGAAGCGATAGTGCTCGAGGTCTCCAGCGCCATGCTCCACTGGCTTCATGAAGAGAATGTGCTGGAAACCCACGCTCCCAAGGTTGGTTGCATCACGAACCTCGATCCCAACCACATCGATTGGCACGGCACGTCGGACCACTACGCGCAGTCCAAGCAGCACCTCACACGAGCGTTGGGCAAGGACTCCACGCTCGTGCTTGGGAACACACTCGCGGGATGGGCTTCGAAGTCGGGAGCGCAGGTCGCCGTACTTGATACAGACGATCGTGTCGATGGCTGTACGGTCCCCGGAATCCACAACGCGATCAATGGCGCGATGGCTCGACGAGTAGTTCTCGCGTTTCGGCCTGATTTGGTTCGGACCCGGGTCGAGGAGGCGATCCGCACGTTCCCCGGCCTTGAACACCGGCTCAAGCTCGTTGCGGAAGTCGAGGGCGTCCGTTACTTCGACGACTCGAAATCCACAGTCCCCGGCGCGACGATCCTCGCGATCCAAGCGATCGAGACCCAGGTCCCGCGCGACCGGATCCATCTCATCGCCGGCGGATACGACAAGGGTGTGGATCTCTCCGCGATTGCTGACCTTGGATCGTCGATCAAGGGGCTTTATGCGATCGGGACAACCGCACCCGAACTCGCGAACAGTGGGGGAGCAATGGGCTGCGGCGATCTCACAACAGCCATGGCACGAATCAAGGACTCTGCAGAGCCCGGCGATGTGGTCGTGCTGTCACCAGGGTGCGCGTCGTGGGATCAGTTCACGAACTACGAGGAACGCGGCAAGCGCTTCGCCGAACTCGCTCAAGGCGAATAAGACTCACATCATCCAGAGCGGGTCAACGTCGATCATCACCTTCGGGTCGCTCGACAACGCGCCCCCGCGCCGACACGCTTCGAGCGCCCTCGTGATCAGTGTCGGTCCGGGTGCGACGAGTTCGAGCGAGAAACGGAACTCGTTGCTGATCCGGGTGATCACGCACGGGAACGGGCCGGTGATCGTGACCCGAGGGTCGGCGTGCTCAGCGAGCGACTTCGCAATCTCGTCGGCACGTTCTTCGGCGCGCCGTGCGTCTTCGTCGCGCACCACGATCCGAGCCATCCGGGTTGAAGGCGGGAGCTGCGAGCGTTCGCGGATCGTCAGCTCACGATCGGCGAATTTGGGGTAGTCATGAGCGGCCGCGAGCGTGATCGCATCCGATCGGGGGTTCATGGTCTGGACGATGACCCGTCCTTCGCGATCCCCGCGCCCCGCGCGTCCGGCGACCTGGGCGACGAGTTGGAACGTCCGTTCTTCAGCGCGGAAATCGGGGATCGCGAGCGCGGTATCCGCGTTCAGGACGGCTACCAATGTCACGTTCGGAAAGTCGAGCCCCTTCGCGATCATCTGGGTCCCGAGCATCATGCGGATCTCTCCTTTGGAGAACCGATCGAGGATCGTGAAGTAATCGCTCGCGCTGTGCATGGTGTCTGAATCGACCCGGACGAGCGAATCTCCGAGCTCCAGGTTGTGACGATCTCCGAAGCGAACGACGAGTTCATCCTCGACGCGCTGGGTCCCGACCCCGAGCTGGATCACACCCTTCCCCGTCTCGGGACAGATCTCGGGGATGAGCTGCTCGTTTGCGCAGTGGTGACACCGCACAAAGCGAGAGCCCCGACGGGTTCGAACGAGTGACTTGTGCACGACCATGGCCGCGTCGCATTGATCGCAGCGCAGGACCCAGTCGCACTTCGGATCCGCGCTCGCGACCATCGATGCGTAGCCGCGCCGGTTCAGGAGCAGGATGACTTGCTCGTCTCGATCCAGTGTCTCATGGACGGCCTGTTCAAGGCGACGACCGACGATCGGGAACGCGATGGGCTTGTTGCTCCCATGCTTCGCGCTGCTGGGGCGGTCCTGAGTCCGATCGATGATCTGAACCTTGGGCATGGCTCCGCCGCTGGCGCGGGTCCCAAGGGTGTGACGGGTCCAGCCCTTGTGGACCGTGTTCGACCAGCTCTCGAGCGATGGGGTCGCTGACCCGAGCACGCACGGGCACTCCGCGAAGCTCGCGAGCATGACAGCGCAGTCCCGCGCGTTATACCTCGGAGATCGATCCTGTTTGTACGATGAGTCGTGCTCTTCATCAACGACGACAATCCCGAGATCCCGGATCGGCGCGAAGATCGCTGATCGTGCGCCGACAACCACCCGTGCGTTGCCTTCCTCGACGAGGGACCACTGGGCGTGTCGTGCCCCAGCGCTCATCCCGGAGTGGAGGAGCGCGACCCCGATATCGCGGAACCGGGTGACAAAACGACCCGCGGTCTGGGGGGTGAGCGCGATTTCGGGGACGAGGACGAGTGCCGTCTTCCCCCGCGCGAGCACCCGCTCGAGAAGACGCATATAGAGCTCGGTCTTTCCAGAACCCGTCACGCCGTGGATGAGGTGCACACCGAATCGATCCAGGGTTGGTTCGATGGAACGGATCACCCGATCCTGATCCGGGGTGAGTTGGGGCGCATCCCGAACTGGCTCATCCAAGAGCTTGAACACGCTCGGGGTCCGGACCCGTTCAACGCTCGACTCGACCAAAATCCCGGCCTTGATCAATGCATTGACCGGGGCGATCGAGCGGAGTTCGAGCACGTGTTTGATCGACTTCTTCTCGATGGGGAACGCGTCGTTGGGGAGCGACTGGACCCGATCCAGCGTTTTTCGTGCGCTCGGGGAGAGCTTCGGGATCGGATCGGGGATCGGATCAGGCCGGCCGATCAGCTCGACCTTCGTGAGCCCGGTCCGGGATCGGACACCTTTCGGAACAGCCCCAGCGAACACGAGCCCGAGCGGGCACGCGTAGTAGCTCGCGATCCATCGACACAGCTCGAGTTGCAGCGGACCGAGGGCGACAGGCTTCACAGATCGGACCCGCTTCACCCGACGAAGATCAAAGCCCTCAGCCAGCTCCCGTCCCCCTTTGGTGACGACCACCCCGGGGGTGGTTGTATCCCCCCGCCCCATAGGGACATTCACCAACCGCCCGACCTCGAGGTCTTGATCGCTCCAGTACGTCCACCCCTCGTCATGATCCAGAGCGCGTTCGATGACCACACGGACGAATCGTGCGTCCTGGGGTGGTGCGGAACCCGTGATTTCCGCGGGTTCGTCGGCGTCGTAGTAGGGCAGGAGGGACATATCGCAACTACACTCTACACACCATGAGCGATCACACGAGCACGAGTGCCCCGCGTCCCGTCCGACTCGCCCTCTCCAGCGGCGAAATCTTCGAGGGTTTCGGGTTCGGGTTCGTCAACACCGACGAACCGATCAGCGGCGAGGTGGTGTTTAATACGGCCATGAGCGGCTATCAGGAATCGCTCACCGATCCATCATACAAAGGCCAGATCCTCGTTCAGACCTCGACCATGGTCGGGAATACAGGGATGAACGACACGGATACGGAGTCCACGGAGATCCAGGTTCGAGGGTTCGTAGTCCACGAGCATGTCGATGCGCATTCAAACTATCGTGCGATTGCTTCTCTCCATCAACGACTCCATGAAGCAGGGGTTCCCGGGATCTGCGACATCGATACCCGCGCATTGACCCGAGTGCTCCGTTCACGGGGGGTGACAGTCGGGGTGATGAGCGCCGATGGGTCTCTCCCCGATGCAGCGCTCGTCGAACACGCACGACAGGCGCCTTCGATGCAGGGCGCGGACTTCGCAAGCGGCTCAGGAGTGGACGAGCAGACCCCGTGGGCTGAGGGTTCCCACGAATGGGCGCACACAACTCCCGGGTCCGATCAGCGTGTGAAGGTGGGGGTGATCGACTGCGGCTCCAAATCCAACATCCTCCGTTCCCTCGTCGATGCCGGCGCTGATCCCGTGCTCCTCCCGATGGGGACCAACGCGGATGTGATCAAGGACATGCTCCTGGATGGACGGATCTCGGGGGTCATGCTCTCCAACGGAGCCGGTGATCCCTCAACCCTGAACGCGCTGGTCAGCACGGTCCGATCCCTGATCGACGATCCCGAGCTCGAACGGTTCCCGATTTATGGGATCTGCCTCGGCCACCAGATCATCGCGCAAGCGATCGGCGCGAGAACCTTCAAGCTCAAGTTTGGGCACAGGGGGATCAATCACCCAATTCGGGATGAGCAGGGGGCGCGCGTGCTCATCACGAGCCAGAACCACGGGTTTGCCGTGGATCCGGACTCGGTTGATCAGGCCAGGATCGAGATTACCCACACCCATCTCAATGACGAGACCGTGGGTGGGCTGAGAATCCGAGGGCGTGAGGTTGCGTGTGTCCAGTTCCACCCGGAAGCATCCCCCGGCCCCCACGATGCGGACCCATTCTTCACAAGATTCGTGTCCGTGTGTGGTTCTGCGAGGGCTGGAGCGGGTGTTTAACCTGATATTTGGTCGGTGTTTGGATTATTCTATCGGGTCTTGTTCAGAATATTTCCGAGGTATTTGCCCCGTTCCTCCCTTGCAATAGCCCACGATTCCGGTATATTCGGGGTTGTGCTGGGTCTCTAGCACAAGGTTTGTGTTTCAGCCGTCCGCCCCTGATCGTTTCATGGGCACCGCAAAGG
>JALUWX010000097.1 GCA_027019265.1 Phycisphaerales bacterium | reverse complement strand
TCGAGCGCCAGGACAATCGAGCGGCGACGACCAAGTCTGCACTTGAGACCACGCAGCCCAATCGTCACGCCCTCCGAGAGGAAGGCCAAACGAGGACTCCGACGGCCCAGGGCGAGGGCAGAATTTCTGTGGGGACTCCCGAGAGACGTGACGAATCCACACACACAAGAAAAACAAACCCTCGATTGCTAGACATCCGACCCTGAGACAGGCGTGGTCCGGGGAATGCCCCGGACCGCAATGTGCGTTCGAGATGTCGATGTTCAATGTGTCCTGCAATTCACATTAATTCACGCAGCTGGCTGCGCTCTTCATCGACGCACGAGCCGAGTGATCCACCGCATAGAGTTGTCATTCCTTTCGGTTCGAACGGTAGGTGAGGGCAACGTCCCACCTCCGCCCGCTTCTACCACTGTTCGTTTGAGATGAACGGTGAGAAAAAAGATGTTGTGACGGTTGATGTTGGAGGGTGTTGTGCCCCGGCATTAATATTTAGCCTGCGACCGACGGGGCCTGCGCAGAACCGCGAGGTACACGTCGACGGATGGAAAAGCCCCACCAAGATTGATCGTCGGGACGGCGTCGCCACGGCCCACCACCCGGTTGGGGGGGGGCAGGACGTCGTGGCGCTCTTCAGGCACGCTCTTTACAATCCACGTCTGCCGACTGCAGGTCGCACGACGCATCGCCCTGGTTCGACCAGCTGCCGCACATGCAGCCCGGGCTAGCAGTCCAAGCGACCGGACCCTGCACTCGCGGTCAGACAATGTCCCTACAAACGGTGGTTTGTGGAATTCGCCACTCCCACGCCGCCGATCCCCCTCCCTCGACGTGCGGAGGGGTGTTCGGACGGGCCCGTGCAGCTCGTGGGAGACACAGAGACGAGGCCAACCCCGTTAGCAATTCCGCGTCCGCCGGGCCATCCTCGACCCGTACTAATCTTTTAGGTGCCCGCTCCCGAGGGCCTGCGGTCCACAGAGTCCCCTTTATTCTCGACCCCCTTCAACCTTTCCGAGAGGAATGGGTCGAAGAGAGGAGAAAGAAGACCGGGGGTCCCTGCGCGTCCCGAGTTAGGGGGGACACCGACCGACGTCTCGCGCGCGCCTCGAGTCGCACCCTCCAGGTTTGCGTCTCTCGGCATCGCGACTACGGCATTTCAAAAAACCCGGGAGCACCGGCCTAGCCCTTCTTCCGTC
>JALUWX010000096.1 GCA_027019265.1 Phycisphaerales bacterium | reverse complement strand
TGGCCTTATTATAGTTTTTAAACCAAGTAACCACGCGGCATACAGCCGGATTTCCACTAAAAATGGTCATTTTTATAATGACCCCTGCCACCCCAAGCGATTATCACTAAGTTTTTATAACATTATAACGATCAGGAAATACCCTATTTTTTTAATATATATATATATATATATAAGAAATTCCGCGGTGCCCCATGGGTGAAAAAAGCACTGATATTTTTGTGTTATAGTCGAACCGACCCACCACCCATTATAAAAATAAAAAAAATTGCTGTGTTTGTTGTGTAAGTGTATGATTTAAAACAAGAAAAAAACTATAATAGACCCGTTATAATTCGTTATATTTCTATTATAACTATTATAAAAAATAGTGTTTTTTCTTTATAAAACAACAGTTTAGGTTAAACCTGTGTGTGTTGTAATTTTTCGTTATAATTCTTTAAATCTTAATAATATCAACAACTTGCAGTTAATCGACTTGCGTGGATTTGTGATGTATAATAGGTATATCACGACTTTAAACACGATCGGAGAAGAAAATGACACAGGTTAAACGAGGTAGACCGACCACCTACACTGATGAAATGCTCAATGAGGCCTATGACTATCTTGAGGCGTTTCTTGATGACGATAAGCGTAGAGAGTTAAGACCGCGACAAGTGTTCCCATCAATAGAGGGGTTATGCGCATACATAAAGCGCGCAAGAAGCACTGTTTACAAGTGGGCTGAAGAGGAAGACAAGGAAGAATTTTCGGACATCGTCAAAGGGATTTCTGAGCTACAGCACCTCATTCTTCAAAACGAGGGCGCAGCAGGAACGTTCAATCCAACCATATCAAAGCTACTTCTTGCTAAGCATGGACACTCAGAACGCATAGTGACTGACCACACTTCAAGCGACGGCAGCATGAGCTCAAAAGTTGAGGTTACGGTAACAAAGGATGATATCGACCGGGTGATCGGAATGCTTGATGATGACGACGATGATGATGAGTAAATTAATCGCGTCGTTTTTCTGATAATGTGATATCATTAATAGGCCAGCAAATTGTTGGCCTTTTTTACCGGAGGTTATATGAGATTTATATTCAAAGTGTGGAAGCAATCTGAAGAGTATCAGTGGGGCTTTGCGCACGGCATCATGATTTCCGTTTACGTATTCTTGTCTTTAATGCTAGCGTCAGCAATATTAATTCCACAAGG
>JALUWX010000095.1 GCA_027019265.1 Phycisphaerales bacterium | reverse complement strand
CAATGAAGAAAATAAATTTTCGTCTCCTCAAGAATAGCTTAAGAGAAAGGAGTCATTCAACATTTAAAAGAACATATATAAAAATTCCTCAAGGATGAGTTCAGGCCTATGACTGTATTATTGATAAATTTAAGAAATTTGCAGTGCCAGAGATCAAGGAAGATATAGTTGACAGATATAAAATGGCTTACTATAAAATTATTGAGAGAAATAAGAGTGCTTTTCATAAGCAAAAATATAATTTTTCAAACTTCATTGACATTTCAAAGTAATAATTTATTTTATATAAAAATAGACAAGAAAGAGAGCTTAGTAAATCTAAATCTCCAATTCAAAAAGAGGAATTACCAAAATTGTGAAGTAGGAATTGTTATGGAAAGCATAAGTTTGGAAAAAGAATAAAATAATTACGATCAAGAAGAATATCCAACAAAGAAAGTTGATAATATTCCTTCAAGAGATATATAATATTTCAAGAATTTCAGAAAAGAATTGCTCATAATCGTTCTAAATCTGTTAGTATATACTCTATTTTATAATTTCATAAATTATTTAGCCAGAACAAATAAAGCTTGAAAGTACAACCAAAAGAAATCTAAATAAAGTGGATGGAAAGAGAAATTTAACTGAGAGTTCTTTTATGAGGAAATAAATTAACTGAATTTAGTACGGTTTTGTCCAGTTTACTTATATTTATCTTTCAGTACTATATTTAATAATATAGCCCATAATAGTAAATTTTCAAAGAACCTTAGCACAAATAATTTCAGAGAAAAGAGCAATTTCAGTGTGAATGTTTCCCAAAATGAATATGCAGAAAGCCAAAATACTTATGAGCTTAAAAAGAGAATAAAACTTGAAAGTTAGTATATTTATTAAATATATAATAGTCAAAAAGAAACTTGTGGGAGGAGACTTGAAAAGTCTGAAGTCAATGAAATCTTTCCTCCAAAATAAATTCAATTGTGTTCTCAACAGAAGTAATAATGAATCCCAACTCAAGTAAGATTTAATATTTTTAAACTTTAGGCTGAAATGAGCAAAGAATGCTTATGATAACATTGATAATCTGAAGATGCATAGGTATCGTTAAAATATTACTGCATCACTTATATTGTGCACTATTTAATTATTCTTTAAATTAAATACAAACTGAGCATTTGTCTTTCTTTTATGCTTTATTACTCTTATCTTAAAATAATGA
>JALUWX010000094.1 GCA_027019265.1 Phycisphaerales bacterium | reverse complement strand
GCGGACGTTGGAGATCGAGTCGATCCGGGGGGTGGATCGGGAGCTCGAGCCCATGGAGGGTGGGGAGTCCGGGGCGCGGATCGAGGGGGCGGAGTTGGAGAAGCGCGCGGTGGATCTGGCGCGGATGTTTCTGAGGGGGGAACTCGATACGAGCGCGGTGCGCGAGCATATCCGGTCGTGTACGGATCCGGGGTGTGTGCACCATGGGGTGGTGACGGGGGTGGGGGATCAGGGTTCGGTGGAGGGTGCGATCGGAGGGTATGCGTTCCATCTCGATGCGCACCCCGAGGATTGGATGGTCATGCGGGAGTTGTCGTATGCGTTGCTCGCGGCGAAGCGGGACTCGGACGCGGTGGCGTTGATGGCTCGCGCGTACGGGGGGGATCCGTCGATCGGGATGTTCCCGGTGAACCCGGCGTTGTTTGGTGAGATGAATGACGGGGCGCTCCGGGCGTTGGTCCGGCGCGCGGTGGCGCATACGCAGCGCGAGGAGACGGGGGAGGCTTGGCTTTTGGTGGCGGTGTTGATGCAGAGCGAGGGTCGGACGGATCGGGCGCTTGCGATGGTGGATCGCGCGGTGGAACGGGGGCTCGATCCGGCGTTGGTCTCCGGGCTGAGGGACGCGATGGAGTGATGGGGAGGGGGTTTTGGGGATCTCGGGGGTTCAGGGAACTTGTGGGGATGGGGTGCGGATTTGTAGAATGGACACACACGGCTCGACCCGAAGGGGGTGTGCGATGACGATGGCGCGTTGGAAGCTTGGTTTGGTGGTGATCGGGGCGATGGCGGTGTCGTCGTGGGGGCAGACGTACGGGGGGGCGTACGTGACACAGGACGGGTTCACTGTGAACTGGCGGGTGACGTTCGGGTCGAGTGTCTGTGGGGGGTGGTGGAATCGGACGGTGCATTTGGAGACGATCGAGGGTCCGGAGGTGGAACTCGAGGAGATCGGGGAGGCGGCGGCGGTTGCGGAGGGGCCGGTGGCGCGTCGGGCGGTGGATCTGGCGCGGATGTTCCTGACGGGGGAGCTGACGAACGCGGAGATCCGGGCGCATGTGGAAGCGTGCACGGATCCGGAGTGCGCGCACAGCGAGGTGGTCGAGGGGGTGGGGGATTCGGTTTCGGTGGACGGGGCGATCGGCGCGTATGGGGTGCATCTGGAGCAACACCCGGAGGACTGGATTGCGGCGCGTGAGTTCGGGGTGGCGCTGCTTGCGGCTCGTCGGGACGCGGACGCGGTGACGGTGGTTTCGGACGTGTACGCGCGGGATCCTGAGATCGGGTTGATCCCGCTGAACCCGGGGTTGTTCGGGGATGAGCACCCGAGGGCGCTGCGCGAGCTTGTGGTGCGCGCGGTGCGTCATGCGCATCGGGTGGAGACGGGGGAGGCGTGGCTGTTGGTGGCGGTGCTGATGCAGAGCGAGGGTCGGACGGAACGGGCGCTGCAGATGCTGGATCGCGCGATCGAGTTCGGGCTCGATCCGGAGGTGGGTGGGAGTCTTCGGGAGGCGTTGGAATGAGCGCGGGCGTGATGGGAACGGTGTGCTGGGTGGTTGGGGCGTTGGTGCTCGGGGTGGGTGTTGGGGTGTCCTCTGGGCAGGAGCTGGAGGGGGTGTACACGACGTCGGAGGGGCTCGAGGTGGGGTGGGAGGTGGATCTGATGGTGGAGGATGTGGATGAGTGCAACTGCACGTGTGGGCCTCCGGTGAATCTGGAGGCGATCGAGGGGGTGGAGCGGGAGCTCGAGGGAGGCGAGGTTTCGGAGGGGGCCGGGGCGCAGCGCGCGGTGGATCTGGCGCGGTTGTTTTTGAAGGGGCGTTTTTCGGGGGACGAGATCCGGGCGCACGTGCTGGGGTGCACGGATCCGTTGTGTGCGCATTATGCGATCCCGGATGATGGCGCGTATCGGGTGGCGATCGAGGGGGCGATCGGGGCGTATGGGGTGCATTTGGAGCAGCACCCGGAGGATTGGATTGCGGCGCGTGAGTTCGGGGTGGCGTTGCTTGCGGGGCGGAGGGCTTCGGAGGCGGTTGCTGTGGTTGCGGATGTGTATGCGCGGGAGCCCGAGATCGGGCTGATCCCTGTGAATCCGGGGCTTTTCGGGAAGGATCGACCGAGGGCGCTGCGGGAGCTGGTGGTACGTGCGGTGAAGCATGCGCAGCGCGAGGGGACGGGGGAGGCGTGGCTTTTGGTGGCGGTGCTGATGCAGAGCGAGGGTCGGACGGATCGGGCGATGCAGATGCTGGATCGCGCGATCGGGTTCGGGCTCGATCCGGAGGTGGGGGCTGGGCTCGCGCGGGCGCTGGGCGGAAATCCCTAATGGGATGTGGGGTGGGGTTGGGGTGAGACGGCGGATGTTTGGGTGTAGGGTGTGTGGGGCTGGGGGTTTGCGCGTGGAGATCTGGGGTGTGGGGATGGACTTGGGTGTTGTGGGGGCTAGAGTTGAGGCCCTTCTCGGCGCGGTGTGTGCTGGGAGGGCGACAACGTGAACCGAAAGAACCACCCTGCGCCCGGTCTGGCCGGACCGGATGAATGCGACGGGGTGGGAGGTGGAGACCGATGGCCAAGAAAGAGTTGCTTGACGAGTTCAAGATTATGGCGCCGGGTGGGCAGGCGACGCCTGCGCCGCCTCTGGGTCCTGTGCTGGGTGCGAAGGGTGTGAACCCTGGTCAGTTCATCCAGCAGTTCAACGCGGCGACGGGTCAGCTCAACGGGAAGGTCGTTGGCTGTGTCGTTCGTGTGTTCAACGATCGTTCGTTCGAGTTCGAGATCAAATCGTCTCCTGCGAGTGTGTTGATCAAAGAGGCGGCGGGTCTTGAGAAGGGTTCTGGGGAGCCGCAGAACATCGTGGGTTCGATCACGAGCGAGCAGTGTCGGAAGATCGCTGAGGAGAAGTTCGAGGATTTGAACTCTCACGATCTGGACGCGGCGATGCTTGTGATTGCTGGGACGGCCCGTTCGATGGGCATCACGGTGGAGGGCTGAACGGATGAGCAAGCGATCGAATGAAAACGCGAAGCTGGTGCCCAGCGAGCCCGTCGAGGCGAACGAGGCGCTGAGCGTTGTGAAGAAGTTCAAGGGTCCGAAGTTTGATCAGTCGGTCGAGGTGTGCATGCACCTCGGTGTGGACGTCAAGCACGCGGATCAGATGGTTCGTGGTTCTGTCTCGCTCCCGAAGGGGATCGGGAAGAGCAAGAAGGTCGTTGCGTTCTGTGCGCCGGAGCATGTGCAGGCGGCGCTGGACGCTGGTGCGGTCAAGGCCGGCGGCGAAGAGCTCGCGCAGGAGATCGAGCGTGGCTGGATGGACTTCGATGTCTGTGTGGCTTCTCCCGACATGATGCGTGTGATGTCGAAGCTCGGGAAGGTGCTGGGTCCGAAGGGTCTGATGCCTTCTCCGAAGAACGGGACGGTGACCCCGAAGGTCGCTGAGGCCGTCGGCGAGTTCGCTGCGGGTAAGGTTGAGTACCGTGCGGACAAGGGCGGGAACGTTCATGCGATCATCGGGAAGATGAGCTTCGCGGAGGCGGACCTGCTGGAGAACTACAACCACTTTGTGGCCACGATCGAGAAGGCGCGTCCTTCTGCGGTGAAGGGTCAGTACGTTAAGAAGATCACGATCAGCGGCACGATGACCCCCGGGGTGCGCGTGGCGGTGGCGGCGGACGACGAGTCGTAAGGAGATCATCATGAGTAAGCCGGTTAAGGAGATGATGATCGAGGACTTCAAGGCGCGCGTGGGTGACCACGAGGACGCGCTCGTCATCGGTCTTCGTGGGATCAGCAGCAACGACACGAACAAGATCCGCGAGGGTCTTGCGAAGAAGGAGATCCGGGTCACTGTGGTCCGGAACAAGCTCTTCGGTCGCGCGTTCGAGGGTTCGGGGCTTGCGGCTCTGGAGCCCGTGCTTTCGGGTGCGAACGCGATTGCGTACGGCGCTGAGAGCGTTGTGGACGTGGCGCGTGAGATCGTGGCGCTTGTGAAGACGTTCCCCGATCTCGAGCTCAAGGGCGCCGTCCTGGACGGGATGCTCTTCGAGGGCGAAGCGGGTGTGACGGAGCTGAGCAAGTTCCCGACGCGCGAGGAAGCGATCGCTCAGGACGTGACGTTGATCCTGGGTCCGGGGCGGAAGCTCGTGGGCGCGGTCAAGGGTCCGGGCTCGGGTCTTGCTGGGATCATCAAGAGCATCGAAGAGAAGCTGGAGAAGGGCGAGTCGATCTCGAAGGTCGGCTGAGCGTTCTCTGGTTTGGGTTGACACGATCCCCGGCCGCTTGAGGGTGGTTGGGGTTTGCAACGAGACACGTTCTCGTCCGACTGGCCCGGGTCCATTCTTTGGGATGGCGGGTTAAAGCGCCGAACGGTTCGGCCCCTCTCGGATGAACGGGACTGGTGCACACGAGTGTGCACGAGACATGAAGGAGTTGGGCTATGTCCGACGAAGCAACGAAGACGTTCGACGCGAAAATCTCCAAGCTCGGTGACGAGCTCGCGGGTCTCACGCTCAAGGAAGCGGTGGACCTGGGTGATTACATGAAGGAAACCTACGGCATCGAGGCTGCGGCCGGTGGTGCTGTTGTGATGGCGGGCGGCGGCGACGGTGGCGGCGCTGCGGCGGAAGAGGAGAAGTCCTCGTTCGACGTGGTGATCAAGAGCGCCGGCGGGAACAAGATCGGTGTGATCAAGGTGATCCGCGAGATCACGGGTCTTGGTCTGAAGGAAGCGAAGGCGCTTGCGGAAGAGGCCGGCGGGAAGATCAAGGAAGGCGTGAGCAAGGAAGAGGCGGAAGAGGTCAAGGCGAAGCTGACCGAAGCGGGCGCCGAGATCGAGCTCGCGTAATCGTGATGATGGATCGCGGCGTGTGTATGCGTCGCGGTTCTGGATGCAGAAACCGGGCGCTCCGCGGTGTTGATCGCGGAGCGCCCGTTTAACGCTACATGCTCGGAACGGATCGGGCGTGGATACGGGATGTGTTCGGGTCGTTATGGATGGGGACCCGTGAATTTCACTGAAACCTGTTCGTGGGTTCGGTGGGTGGTCTGTCGTCGGCGGGACGGGTAGGATTGAGCTATCGGCCGGTGATAGGGGCACATACAGACAAACGAGTTCTTCGCGAGCAGAAGCGCCACGAGGGCGATGTTCGTGTCGAGAACCACTCTTTGAGGTGCTGGATGGCAGCAGCGACCAAAGTGCGCGAGAATGAGCGCGAGCGTGTGGTCCGGAGTTTCGCTAAGCGCGGCGATGCGACGGAGGTTCCCGACCTTTGGCAGGTGCAGCAGGATGCGTATGAGCGCTTCTTGCAGTACGAGATTGAGCCGGAGTCCCGTGAGGGTCGGTTCGGTCTTGAGGGGCTCCTGCGCGAGATTTTCCCGATCGAGTCGTACGACGAGACGATGAAGCTCGAGTATGTGAGCTACTCGCTCGACGAGCCGAGGTATACGTCGGACGAGTGTCGTCAGCTGCGGTTGACGTACGGGCATCCGTTCAAGCTGCGTCTGCGTCTCCAGCGCGAGACCCACGGGGATCTTCCGGAGGAAGATATCTACCTGGGCGAGTTCCCGATCATGATGGGTGGTGGGGAGTTCATCGTGAACGGTGCGGAGCGCGTGATCGTGTCTCAGCTGCACCGTTCGCCGGGTGTGGACTTCTCGATCGTGTCGAGCGAGGGTGACCGGCCGCTGCACAGCGCGCGGATCATCCCCGAGCGTGGGTCGTGGATCGAGCTCGAGGTGACCAAGAAGGATGTTCTGGCGATGCGGATCGACCAGAGCACGAAGCTCGCGGCGACGACGTTCCTGCGTTGTCTCGACGAGTCGGTCGCTTCGACGGACGCGATCATCGGTCTGTTCTACGAGGTCGTGGAGATCAAGGCGAAGGACGTCCATCCCGAGGATTGGGCGGCGAGCGCGATCATCGACACGGAGACGGGCGAGGAGCTCGTCGGTGTTGCGTGTCAGGTGGGTGAGGAAGCGGCGGAAGCGATCCGCGCGAGCAAGCTGGGTTCGATCCGTGTGGTCCAGAACCCGAGCGATTCGCTGATCCTGAACACGATCGCTGAAGAGGACCTGAGTGTCTTCGACGAGGTTCCGGGTGTCGAGAGCGATTACGATCGCGCGATGCTGAAGGTGTACTCGCGTCTCCGTCCGGGGAACCCCCCTCAGGTCGAGAAGGCGAAGCAGCTCTTCCACGAGAAGTTCTTCGACGACAACCGGTACCGTCTGGGGACGGTGGGTCGTTTCCGGATCAACCGGAAGTTCGATATGGATATCGATGGGGAGCAGCAGTTCCTGCTCGGGATCGACTTCCTGAAGGTGATCCAGTACATGCTGGATCTGCGTTCGAACCGGGAGGATCCGGAGACGGGTCGTCCGATCGTGATCATCGACGACATCGACCACCTGGGGAACCGTCGTCTGCGCACGCTCGACGAGCTGGCTGTCGAGGAGATCCGGAAGGGTTTCCTGAAGCTGCGCCGGACGGTGCAGGAGCGGATGAGCGTGAAGGACCCGGAGGAGGTCGCGAAGATCGCGGACCTCGTGAACTCCAAGTCCATCTCGAGCGCGATTGATTTCTTCTTCGGCCGGAGCGAGCTGTCCCAGGTTGTGGACCAGACGAACCCGCTTTCGTCTCTGGTGCACGAGCGTCGTTTGTCGGCGCTCGGGCCGGGCGGTCTGAACCGGAAGCGTGCGGGCTTCGAGGTGCGAGACGTTCACACGTCGCACTACGGTCGTGTGTGTCCGATCGAGACTCCCGAAGGGACGAACATCGGTCTGATCTGTTCGCTGGGTATCTACGCGACGATCGACGAGTACGGGTTCCTCCGGACCCCGTACCGGGTTGTCGAGGACGGGAAGCTCACGGGCGAGATCGTGAACCTCCGCGCGGACGAGGAGATCCGGTCGGTGCTCGCGCCGGCGGACACGCTCGATCCGGAGGGGAACTTCCGTGACAAGTACGTGCTCGCTCGTGTGGACGGCGAACTGACCGAGGTGAAGGCGAAGGAGGTCAGCTATGTTGACGTGTCTCCGAAGCAGCTCGTCGGTATCTCCGCTTCGCTGATCCCGTTCCTCGAGCACGACGACGCGAACCGTGCGCTCATGGGTTCGAACATGCAGCGCCAGGCGGTGCCCCTGCTCCGTGTGGATCCCCCTTGCGTTGCGACGGGGATGGAGCAGGACGTGGGTCGGTACTCCGGGATGCTCGTGAAGGCGAAGCGCCCCGGGAAGGTGACGTACGTCGATGCGGAACGGATCATCATCGACAACGCGGATGAGTACGTGCTGCGGAAGTTCGTGGGGCTCAACGAGCGGACCTGTCAGAACCAGAAGCCCATCGTGAAGAAGGGTCAGAAGGTCAAGAAGGGCGAGGTCATCGCTGACGGTGCTTCGACCCAGAACGGCGAGCTCGCGATCGGTCGGAACGCGCTGGTCGCGTTCAACACGTTCGACGGGTACAACTTCGAGGACGCGATCGTGATCAGCGAGCGGCTGGTCAAGAGCGATGCGTTCACGAGTGTGCACATCGATGCGTACGACGTGGAGGTCCGCGAGACCAAGCTCGGGCGCGAGGAGTTCACCCGGGATATCCCGAACGTGTCGGAGCGGATGCTCCGGAACCTCGACGAGAGCGGGATCATCCGTGTCGGGGCGCGTGTGGGTCCTGGGGACATCCTCTGTGGGAAGGTTTCGCCGAAGAGCAAGACCGAGCTGACCCCGGAAGAGAAGCTGCTGCACGCGATCTTCGGTCGCGCGGGTGAGGACGTGAAGAACGACTCGCTCGAGATGCCCGCGGGTTCTGCGGGGATCGTGATCGGGACGAAGAAGTTCTCCCGTCGTGTTCATATGAGCGAGGCGCAGAAGAAGGCGCTGAACGCGGAGATCGCGGCGTATGAAGCGGAGCAGGACGCGCAGGCGATCAAGCTCTTCAAGGAGATGACGGAGTCGATCAACGAGGCGGTCGGGACCGAGATGGTGGACCCGATGACTCGTCAGAAGGTCGGTGCTTCGGACATCCCCGAGGTCATCATCGAGCAGATCAAGACCTTCTCGACGAAGTGGATCAAGGGGTCCGCGGAGGTCAAGGAGAAGGCGGAGGTTGTGTTCCGTCAGTTCTGGCCTCGTATCGAGGCGATCGAGGCGGAGAAGCAGCGTCGTGTGGCGCACATGAAGCGCGGCGACGAACTCCCGAACGGCGTGCTCGAGATGGTGAAGGTCTACGTTGCCACGAAGCGGACGCTGTCTGCGGGTGACAAGATGGCGGGTCGTCACGGGAACAAGGGTGTGATCGCCCGTGTGGTTCCTGAAGAGGACATGCCGTTCATGGACGACGGGACCCCCGTCGATGTGCTGCTGAACCCGCTGGGTGTGCCTTCGCGCATGAACGTGGGTCAGATCCTCGAGACCCACCTTGGTTGGGCGGCGCAGGTGCTTGGTTTCCAAGCGGTGACGCCGGTCTTCGATGGTGGCACGGAGGACGAGATCCACGCGGCGGTCGCTGAGGCGAACGAGTACGTGCGGAACCGTTGGGCGGATCTCGAGGCGAAGGGCGAATGGCCCCACCCGCGGGAGCTGCTCGCGGAGATGCCGGCCGGCGGGAAGATCCAGCTGTACGACGGTCGCACGGGCGAGCCGTTCCATCAGCGGACGACGGTCGGGTTCATGTACCTGCTCAAGCTGCACCACCTCGTGGATGACAAGATCCACGCGCGTGCGACCGGTCCTTACTCGCTGATCACCCAGCAGCCGCTCGGTGGGAAGGCGCGGACGGGCGGTCAGCGCTTCGGTGAGATGGAAGTGTGGGCGCTGGAAGCGTACGGCGCGGCGTACATCCTTCAGGAACTCCTGACGGTGAAGTCCGACGACGTGGAAGGGCGCACGAAGATCTACGAGTCCATGGTGAAGGGCACGAACACGCTCGAGGCGGGGATGCCCGTCGCGTTCGACGTGTTGTGCAACGAACTGAAGGGTCTCGGGATGAACCTGACGCTCGAGAAGAAAGCGCTCGAGGGCGGGAGCTTGCTCTGAGGTGATCGGGGCTGAGGCCCGGTTGGTGATGAGCGGCTTGTTTGGATGAACTTCACTCCAGGATTGGAGCATTCGATATGGTGGAAAGCGTCTTCGATCGTGTGAACGACTTCACGTCCGTCAAGGTGACGCTCGCGTCTCCGAACGACATCCGTGCGTGGTCGTACGGCGAGGTCAAGAAACCCGAGACGATCAACTATCGCACGTACCGTCCGGAGAAGGACGGGTTGTTCTGTGAGCGGATCTTCGGTCCGGAGCGGGACTACGAGTGCGCGTGCGGGAAGTACAAGGGCACGAAGTACAAGGGTTACATCTGTGACCGTTGTGGTGTGAAGGTGACGCACTCGCGCGTGCGCCGGAAGCGGATGGGGCACATCAACCTGGCGGCGCCGGGTGTGCACATCTGGTTCTTCAAGTCCATGCCTTCGCGCCTGGGCACGCTCCTGGGGATGAAGACCTCGGATCTCGAGAAGATCATCTACTACCAGGATTACGTTGTGACGAAGCCCGGTGATACCGAGCTGACGTTCAAGCAGGTCCTGACGGAGGACGAGCACCGCGCGGCGCTCGAGCAGTACGGGAACGAGTTCCGTGCGGAGATGGGCGCGGACGCGATCCGGACCCTGATCGAGATGCTCGATCTGGACGCGGAAGCGGACGAGATCCGGGCTGGTCTTGCGGCGACCCGGTCGAAGCAGAAGACCAAGGACTACGCGAAGCGCCTGAAGCTGATCGAAGCGGTGCGTCACAGCGAGAACGATCCGTCGTGGCTCGTGATGGACGTGATCCCGGTGATCCCGCCGGACCTGCGGCCGTTGGTGCTGCTGGAGTCGGGGAACTTCGCAACTTCGGACCTGAACGATCTGTACCGGCGCATCATCAACCGGAACAACCGTCTGAAGAAGCTGATGGACCTGAACGCGCCGGAGGTGATCATCCGGAACGAGAAGCGGATGCTTCAGCAGGCCGTCGATGCGTTGTTCGATAACGGTCGTTGCCGTCGTCCGGTGCTTGGGTCTTCGTCTCGGGCGCTGAAGTCGCTGACGGACATGATCAAGGGCAAGCAGGGCCGGTTCCGTGAGAACCTGCTCGGGAAGCGTGTGGATTACTCCGCGCGTTCGGTCATTGTCGTTGGTCCGGACCTGAAGCTGAACCAGTGTGGTCTTCCCAAGAAGATCGCGCTGGAGCTGTACCAGCCGTTCATCATCCGGAAGCTCAAGGAGCACGGGCTCGCGGACACGATCAAGTCGGCGAAGCGGATGCTCGAGCGCCGTGACGCTGAGGTGTGGGACATCCTCGAAGAGGTGATCTACCAGCACCCGGTGCTCCTGAACCGTGCGCCGACGCTTCACCGGATGGGTATCCAGGCGTTCGAGCCCAAGCTCGTTGAAGGGAACGCGATCCGTCTGCACCCCTTGGTGTGTGGTGGGTTCAACGCGGACTTCGACGGCGACCAGATGGCGGTGCACCTGCCCCTGTCGGTCGAGGCGCAGGCGGAAGCGCACGTGCTGATGCTTTCGACGAACAACGTGTTCTCGCCGGCGAACGGTTCTCCGATCATCAACGCTTCGCAGGACATCGTGATGGGTGTGTACTTCATCACGACGACGCTTGTGGATGTGGAGAAGGTCGATGAGAAGTCGGTTCCCCGTTTCAAGGACCGTCACGAGGCGATCCTTGCGTACGACTCCGGGAAGATCGACATCCACGAGGCGATCAGTGTTCGCTTGGGTGGGTACGACAAGCTCGTGAAGAAGGAGAAGGGCCCGATCGAGGCGATGCCCGAGAACGGTCGTCTGGTGACGACGGTTGGTCGGATCCTCTTCAGCGAGATCCTCCCCGAGAACATGCCGTTCTACAACTGCTCGATCGGTAAGAAGGGCTGTGCACGGGTCATCGACGACACGTACGAGTACGCGGGTCGCGCTGAGACGATCAACCTGCTCGACAAGCTCAAGGAGATCGGGTTCAAGCAGTCGTGCTTGGCGGGTCTTTCGTTCGGGATCACGGACCTCCGTATCCCGAAGGAGAAGGACGAGATCCTCGATGCGGCGCAGCAGAAGGTGGTCCGTGTCGAGAAGAACTTCGACCGAGGGATCATCACGGAGCGCGAACGGTACAACCAGCTGCTCGACATCTGGTCGCACTGTCGTGAGGAGCTGACGAAGAAGCTGATCGAGACCCTGAAGACGGACCGTCGTCATGCGGACGGGTCGTACGCGGACATCGAGGCGGGTGAGGGCGAAGCGTTCCTCAACCCGGTGTACTTGATGTCGGACTCGGGTGCTCGTGGTAACGTCTCGCAGATGCAGCAACTCGCTGGGATGCGTGGTCTGATGGCGAAGCCGTCGGGTGAGATCATCGAGACCCCGATCAAGGCGAACTTCCGCGAGGGTCTGCACATCCTCGAGTACTTCTCGTCCACCCACGGTGCGCGTAAGGGTCTCGCGGATACGGCTCTGAAGACGGCGGATTCGGGTTACCTGACTCGTAAGCTCTGCGATATCGCGCAGTCGGTCATCATCGGTGAGCACGACTGCGGTTCGCGCCGAGGGATCGTGAAGAGCGCGATCTACAAGGGTGAGCAGATCGATGTGCCCCTGAGCGATCAGGTGGTGGGTCGTGTGAGCGTGAACCCGGTGCTCGATCCGAAGAGCGGCGAGAAGATCGTCGATGCGAACGAGGTGATCTCGGCTGAGAGCGCGAAGGCGATCGATGACGCTGGGATCAACTCGGTGATGGTGCGCTCGCCGCTGACTTCCGAGTCGGCTTCGGGTTGTTCCGCGCTGGACTACGGGATGGACATGTCCACGGGCAAGCTCGTGGAGGAAGGTCTGGCCGTCGGGATCATCGCGGCGCAGTCGATCGGTGAGCCCGGTACCCAGCTGACGATGCGTACGTTCCACTCGGGCGGTATCGGTACTCGTGCGATCTCGGAGACGGAGTACCGTGCGCTCAACGGCGGTACGGTCGAACTCCGTGACTGTAACGAGGTCCCGGTGAAGGACGAGGACGGGAACGACTGCTTCGTTTCGCTCAAGCGGAATGGTGAGCTGGCGATCATGTCGGACGGTCGTGAGGTCGAGAAGACGAAGGTGCCTTACGGTGCGTTCATCTACACGAAGGCCGGCGATGTGGTCAAGCGTGGCGACAGCCTGATGAAGTGGGACCCGCACCGGACCCCGATCCTGGCTGAGAAGTCGGGTACGGTCCAGTTCGTGGACATCCAGGTCGGCGAGACGGTCCGTGAAGAGGACGCTGGTCGTGGTCAGAAGGCGCTCGTGATCATCGAGCACAAGGGCGATCTCCACCCGCAGATCAACATTGTTGATGCGGATGGGAACATCCTCGACTTCCACTACCTCCCGGCGAAGGCTCGTCTCGAGGTGACGGATGGTGAGGTGATCGAAGCGGGTCACATGCTCGCTCGTCAGCCCCGTCAGGCCGCGGGCAGTGCGGACATCGTCGGTGGTCTCCCCCGTGTGACGGAGATCTTCGAAGCGCGGAAGCCCAAGGATCCGGCGGTCATGTCGGAGATCTCGGGTCGTGTGGAGATCCACAGCGACAAGCGGAAGGGCAAGATGACGATCCGTGTGATCTCCGATTCGGGGATCGAGAAGGATCACCACGTCCCGAACGACAAGGCGCTGCTGGTGCACACGGGCGATTACGTCCAGGCCGGCGATCGTTTGACGGAAGGGCCCTTGGTTCCCCACGACATCCTGAAGATCCGTGGTGAAGAGGCGCTGTGGCAGTACATGCTGGACGAGGTCCAGAACGTGTACCGTGCGCAGGGTGTGCCCATCAACGACAAGCACATCGAGTTGATTCTTTCGCAGATGCTGCGGAAGGTTCGGGTCGAAAACCCGGGCGATACGGACCTGCTCCCCCACGAGGTGGTGGACAAGTTCCAGTTCCGTCTGAAGAACTCGGAGATCGCGAACATGGTTCGTGTGACCGATGCTGGCGGGACGACGCTCCGTGTGAACGAGATGTACCCCAAGGACGAGGTGAAGGAAGCGAACGCGAAAGCGGAAGCGGAGGGCGCCGAGGGTGCGAAGACGAAGCGGGCGCGTCCTGCTTCGGGTCGTACGCTGCTCCTGGGGATCACGAAGGCGGCTCTGTCGAGCGACTCGTTCCTTTCGGGCGCGTCGTTCCAGGAGTCCACGAAGGTGCTGACCGAAGCGGCGCTGCGTGGCGCGGAGGATCACCTGATCGGTCTGAAGGAGAACGTGCTGCTGGGTCACCTGATCCCGGCCGGTACGGGGTTCCGGAAGTACCAGAACATCCGTGTCAAGACGCTCGTGTCTCCCGAGGAGCTCGAGGAGCTCGCGGCGATGGACGAGGACTACGGGGACTACGACGAGCAGTTCGAGACGGCGGATATGTCGTCGGGTGGTGCTCAGGTCGAGGTCCGCGATGTGATGGTCGGCGAGTCGGCCGCGGAGACGACGGCGGAGTGATCCGGCCGGTCCGATACCGATGAATCCTGATCGGGGCGCTCTTCGGAGCGCCCCGTTTTTTTGTGTCTGCGCCTACGCTGATGCCATGCCTGACGCTTCTCAACTCGAGTGTTTCCCGACCCCGTCGGATGTCCCGTTCGTGATCGAGCACGTGAACGAGGAGTTCACGAGCGTGTGCCCGGTGACGGGTCATCCGGACTTCGGTTCGATCACGCTGCGTTTCGAGCCCCGCGCGGCGAAGGACGGCGGTGTGTGCGTGGAGCTCAAGAGTCTGAAGCTGTATGCGCAGTCGTTCCGCAATGAAGGGATCTACTACGAGGCGGTGACCAACACGATCCGCGATGATCTGGTGGGCGCCATGAACCCGGTGTGGCTGCAGGTGATCACGGACTGGAAGGGGCGCGGGGGGATCCGCTCGGTGATCCGCGCGGATCACGGGGATGTGCCCGCTCATTATTTGGGGCGCTGAGCGCGGCGATGGCGCGGAACCCGGTGGGGGATGCGCTCGTATCGAGGAGTTCGGTGAACCGGTGTGGTGTTGCGGCGTAGACAACGCGGCGGCCGCTCGGTTTGCTGGTCGGTGAGAGCCGACACCCGGAGAGGACACGGTTGGTGATGCGCGTCGGTGCTCGGCGCGGATGTTCTCGTTGATCGAACCAAGAAGGGGTTGGTATGAAGCGCTTGCTGGGTCGGGTGGATGTGTTGCTGCGCGCGCACGGGAAGAATCTGAGGGCCGCGGTGTCGTCGGGGGTGATCCCGAAGGGGGTGGTGCTGGGCGCGATCGTATTGCTCGCTGGGCTCTACGGGTTCTTCATGGGGTGGTACGCGCTGCGCACGCACGGGATGGAAGGGATCAAGCAGATGGTGTCGTCCACGATCAAGCTGCCCTTGTTGTACTTGTTCACGCTCGGGGTGACGTTCCCGTCGTTGTATGTGTTCGGGACACTCGGGGGATCGGCGCTGTCGTTCCGTCAATCGCTGCGCACGATCGCGGAGTGGATCGTGGTGATGGCGGCGGTGGCGGCTTCTTTGGGTCCGATCCTCGGGTTCTTCACGCTCAGTACGGACAGCTACCCGTTCATCGTGGCGATGAACATCGTGTTCCTGGGTGTGTCGGGGTTTGCTGGGTGCGCGGCGTTGATGCGCCGGCTCGGGTACGAGCGCGCGGAGATCGAGGGTCCGGTCCGTCCGGGGGGGAGCGGTGCGATGCGCGGGCGCGGGTTCTGGGTGTGGGTGGTGATCTTCGGGTGTGTGGGTTTGCAGATGGCGTGGGTGATGCGCCCGTTCATCGGGGCTCCGGGCGCGGGGTTCGCGATCTTCCGCTCGACGGAGAGCAATGCGCTCGAAGCGGTGTTCCGTGTGCTCGGCGCGCTGTTCGGGATCGAGTGATGCTGGGCTCGGTCTTGGGCGATGCGGATCGGGCGCTGCGCGGGTCGCTGGTGGATGGGGACTGGTGGCGATCTGTGCGCGTGGTGCTGGTGTGTGCGCCGATCATCGGGCTTGCGACGGGATCGTACAGCGTGGACGATCCTGCGCGTGCGTTGCTGATGGTGTATGCGGCGATGAAGATGCCCGTGCTGGTGCTCGGGACGACGGCGTTGTGTGTGCCCGGGTTTTTCGTGCTCCATGCGGCGTTGGGGGTTCGGAGGGACTTTGGGGTGGCGCTGCGCGGGGTGCTGTCGGGTCAGGCGTTGTTTGTCGCGGTGTTGTCGGGGATGTCGCCGATGATCCCGGTGTGGTACAGCGCGGTGGATCTGAAGGGGGTTGCGATCCTGGGGGTGGGGTTGCTGTTCGCGATCGCTGCGGTGGTGTCGCTGATCGGTGTCCGGAGGGCGCTGCGCGATCGGCTCGATGCGCGGAGGGCGCATGTGGTGCTGATCGTGGGGTGGTTTGTGATGTACGGGTTCGTGGGGATCCAGATGGGGTGGATGCTCCGGCCGTTTGTTGGGTCGGCGGCGGAAGCGCCGGCGATGTTCCGGGAGGATCCGTTTACGAACGGGTATGTGGTGGTGTACGAGATGCTCACCGGGGTGCGATAGCGATCAGGGGTAGTCTTGGCGCGTGGGTCGGATGACGATGTCGGAGCAGTGGACCCCGGGGGGCTGGGTGCAGATGAATCCGATGGAGCGGGCGATGTCCATGGGGGTGAGGACGGGGGAGACGCGGGACATGAGGTCGCCGAAGGATTTTTCGTCGTAGCCCGCGACGCCTTGGAACTCGGACTCGACGATCCCGGGCTCGATGAGGGTGACGCGGACGCCCTTGGGGCCGAGCTCGCGCCGGGCGGCTTCGGCGAGGGAGTTGACGGCGAACTTGGTGGCGCCGTACATGGAGGAGAAGGGGGAGATGTGTCGGCCGACGGTGGAGCCCAGGACGAGGAGGTCTGCGGCGCCTCCCTGTGGCCAATCCCGGGAGCTTTGAAGGTCGGCGAGGGCGTTGCCCGCTCGTCGGATGAGTTTGGACGCGCCGAGGAGGTTGGTGCGGATCATCTCTTCCCACTGGGATTCGTCGGAGGTGAGGACGGATCCGGCGAGCCCGCGCCCGGCGTTGACGACGACGAGGTCGGGGGTTTGTTGGTTGAAGTGTTCGGAGGCGCTGAGCATCTGGTCGATGATCTGGTCATCGGATGCATCCCCGGCGACGACGACGGCGCGGGGGGTGGAGTCGGAGGTCGGGTATTGGTCGCTCAGGCGCTGGGCGAGCTCGATGAGACGGGATTCCCGTCTGGCGTTGAGGATGAGTGTGGCTCCGAGCGAACCGAGGTGGAGCGCGGTGTCGTACCCAATCCCGGCGGAGGCGCCTGTGATGAGGGCGGTTCGGCCTTGGAGCGGTTGGTTGATCGTGGTCATTCGGGATCTCCGTGTGGCGCGTGTGGGCTGAGAGGACGATAGGATGGGCGCATGAAGCACATGGACGTGAAATCGACGGCGATCGGCGCAGGGGCGCTGCTTTTGGTCTGCGGATCCGCGATGAGCGGGTGCAAGGGCGCTTGGAAGTCGGATCAGCGCGAGGGGGCGCGGGTCGAGGAGACACAGGAGCCCCAGGGCGGGGGTGGGGAGACGGGGGCGCGTGAGCTATCCCAGGCGGAGTGGATGGCGCAGCAGCGGCCGGACCCGGGGGTGACGGACAACGGGGACGAGGACACGTCGATCGTGGCGCGGGAGTCGGAACCCGTGTCGTCGGGGGACAGCGATACCGGTGGTGGGAGGGGGATGACGATCATCGATGAGCGATCGAACCCCGGGGCGCGGGACACGGAGGGGGCGCAGCGGACCCCGGACCCGGTGATCGATCTTCCCGAGCCCAAGTCTCCGGAAGAGCGGTCGCTCGCTCGCGCGACGGATCTGTACGCGCAGGGGGACATGACGTCGGCGATCCGAGAGCTGGAGCGTGCGATCGCGTACAACCCGGCGTTTACCCGCGCGTACATCGAGCTGGGTGATATCTACTCGGAGATGGAGGATTACGAGCGCGCGGAGCGGGTGTATCGGGAAGCGGTTCGGAACGAGCCCAGGAACTACCTGGCGCAGTACCGTCACGCGCAGGTGCTGCACAAGCTGGGGTCGCTGGAGGATTCGAGGCGCGCGTATCTGCGTGCGTTGTCGGTCCGTCCGAGCGCGTTCGATGCAAACCTCGGGTTGTCCACGGTGTTGCTCGAGCAGGGGGAAGCGGCGCAGGCGGTGCCTTATGCGCAGCGCGCGGTTCGCGCGGAGCCCGAGTCGGGACGCGCGCGGATGCATCTGGGGAATACCTTTGCGGCCGTCGATCGGCACGAGGACGCGATCGTTGAGTATCAACAAGCGGCGGATCTTTTCGAGGATCCGGACGCGGGGCTCTTGCTGAATCTCGCGGAGTCGTTGAATCAGTTGGGTCGGTACGCGGAGATGGTGGGGGCGCTGGAGCAGCTGGTGCTGATCCAGCCCGGGTCGATCCCGTATGAGCGGTTGGGGTCTGCGTATTTCCGGTTGCGTCGGTACGACGAGGCGCTGAGCGCGTTCTCGTCGAGTGTGAAGCTGGATCCGAACCACTACCCGGGTCTGAACGGGATCGCGGTGTGCGAGCTCAACAACTACCTGTGGTCGGGGAAGAGCGACGGAGGGGCGCGGGAACGCGCGGTGGACGCGATGCGCCGGTCGTTGCAGATCGAGCGTCAGCAGCCCAAGATTGTGGAGCTGCTGCGTCGGTACTCGGCTGCTTCGGGCGCGGAGCTCGACGGGTAAGCGATCGTTCGATCATCGAAAAAGAAACAGGGCGTGCTCGGTGAGCACGCCCTGTGTGTTGGTGGGGGGTGTGAGGGTTAGGGGAAGATGCCGCGGACGCGGTAGATGGCGCCGATGTGGTCGAGGGCGCTGGCGAAGGCGGCTTCTCGGAGGGAGCACTTGAGTTCGTTGCGCCGGGCGAGGACGCGCTGGGCGGCGACGACCATGTGGCGGTTGAGCTCGCGGTCCACTTGTTCGGCGGACCAGGTGACGGCGTTCTTGTTCTGGACCCATTCGAAGTAGGACACGGTTACGCCGCCCGCGTTGGCGAGGATGGCGGGGATGACTTCGATGCCCTTCTCGACGCAGCGGCGATCGCCCGAGGGGTCGCAGGGTGCGTTGGCGGCTTCGGCCATGACCTTGCAGTCGAGCCAGTCGGCTTGCTTGGCTTTGATCATCTGCTCGAGCGCGCCGGGGATGAAGACATCGACCTGGGTGCGGTAGAAGTCTTCCTCGTTGATCTCGTCGGCTTCGGCGTAGCCCTTGATGCCGCCGGTTTGCATGTTGTGCTGGTAGAGGGCTTTGCAGTCGATGCCGTTGTCGTTGCGGATGAATCCGGTGTGGTCGGCGACGGCGACGATCTTGGCGCCCATGTCCTGGAGGATTTGGCCGCCCCAGCCGTTGACGTTCCCGAAGCCGAGGAGTGAGACTTTCATGCCCTGGAGGGGGATGCCGATGCCGGGGAGCATTTCGGCGAGGGTGTCGGCGACGCCTTGTCCGGTGGCTTTTTCGCGGCCTTCGGAGCCGCCGTATTCGACGGGCTTTCCGGTGACGACGCGGAGTGCGTCGTGGTGTTGGTGGGAGGAGGACATCATGTAGGTGTCGGCGAACCATGCCATGATCTGGGCGTTGGTTCCGACATCGGGTGCGGGGATGTCAACGTCGGGACCGATCTGGTCCATGATGGCGGAGCAGTAGCGGCGGGTGACGCGTTGGAGTTCGCCTTCGGAGAGTTCGCGGGGGTTGACTTTGACGCCGCCCTTGCCTCCGCCGAAGGGGATGCGGACGACGGCGCACTTCATGGTCATGAGGAAGGCGAGGGATTTGACGTCGTCGAGGTGGACGTCGTGGTGGTAGCGGAAGCCGCCCTTGTAGGGGCCGGCGGCGTTGTTGTGCTGGATGCGGTAGCCCTTGAAGAGCTTGTGGTGTCCGTCGTCCATGCGGACGGGGAAGTGGACCATGTATTCGTTTTTGGGTTGCGCGAGGATGATGCGCACACGGTGCTTGAGGTTGACGAGCTCTGCTGCGTCGAGCATGGTGTTGACGGTCTGGAGGTAGAGGTTATCGGGATCCTTGGGGAATCCGAGTTCCTCGGTGACTTCGCCGCGGGGGAGTTCGGTGGTCGCGGAGGGTGCCGTCGCTGTCATGTTGATTGGCCCGTGGTTGTGCGGAGCCGGGTGAACCGGACGCTTGTGTCGTCGGCGGAGTCGGTCACGCTGATCCGGCGTGCCGCCTTTGTTTGGGGTTCTGATGACCCCGGGCTTGGATGATACACCTTCGGGGTCGATTTCTCGAATCGTGGTCGGGTATTGAATGGTGATCGGCAGGTGTTCGTGTGTGCTTGAATTGTGACAAATCTCGGGGTGACAGGGTTTTCTGAGATTGGGTGGGTTCATACCCTCTCTTCCCGCGCTTGGGTGTTCCCGAGCGTGGGGTGCGGCTCCCGGGTCCGGTTGGAAGGTCCGATCGGCGGGGCGTGACTTGTAACGGCCCTTTGTGGGCGACACGTCGTGTGTTGAGCGCGGCGTGGATCTGATCGGTGTCCTCGTTTGCCGCGGAGGGTGCAAGGTCGGGTCGGTCCGTGCTGTTGACCAGCGCGGGGAAGGACATGAATCCATGATCGATGAGAATCTGATTGCGTCGCTCGGCGTTCAGGACGACGACACGATGGCGATGCTGAACGAGATGTTCGGCGAGAAGGCCGCGAGCGATGATCGGATGGAATCTCTGCTGACGGACCAGGCGGAGGATCTGAGCGCGGGCAAGCTGATCAAGGGGAAGGTGATCGGGTTTGCGGGGGATGATGTTGTTGTCGAGGTGGGGCTCAAGAGCGAGGGTCTGATCCCGCGCGAGGAGTTCGCGGATCTCCCCGATCTGAAGATCGGCGACGAGGTCGATGTGCTCCTCGAGTCGCTCGAGAACGACGAGGGGATCATCGAGCTTTCGAAGCGCAAGGCGGATCGTCAGATCGCTTGGCAGCGGATCGTCGATACGACGAAGGAAGGCGACGAGATCGAGGGCACGGTCATGCGCAAGATCAAGGGTGGTCTGCTCGTGGACATCGGTGTCCCCGTGTTCCTCCCGGCTTCGCAGGTCGATATCCGTCGTCCCCACAACCTGGACGAGTACGTTGGTCGGAAGGTCCGCGCCGAGATCCTCAAGATCGATACCGAGCGCCGAAACATCGTGATTTCCCGCCGCAAGCTCGTCGAGCGTGAGCGTGCGGAGGCGAAGCGTCGTCTGCTCGGGACCTTGGAAGAGGGTCAGATCGTCACGGGTACGGTCAAGAACATCGCGGACTTCGGCGCGTTCGTCGATCTGGGCGGGATCGATGGTCTGCTCCACATCACGGACATGTCGTGGGGTCGGATCAACCACCCGAGCGAGATGCTCCGGATCGACGACAAGGTCGAGGTCAAGGTGCTCAACATCGACCACGACAAGGAGAAGATCGCGCTGGGTCTGAAGCAGACCGAGTCGTCGCCGTGGGAAGAGATCGAGGGCAAGTTCCCGGTCGGGGCGCGCGTCAAGGGCGAGGTCGTCAACATCATGTCGTACGGCGCGTTCGTGCGGCTCGAGGACGGGATCGAGGGTCTGGTGCACATCTCCGAGATGTCGTGGACCCGTCGTGTCAACCACCCGAGCGAGGTCGTCTCCCAGGGCGAAGAAGTCGAAGTGGTTGTGCTCGAGATCGACAAGAACAAGCAAGAGATCTCGCTTGGTATGAAGCAGGTCGAGGTCAACCCGTGGGAGCTCGTCTCCGAGAAGTACCCTCCCGGGACGATCGTCTCCGGCGAGGTCCGGAACCTCGCGAACTACGGCGCGTTCGTGGAGATCGAGCCCGGGATCGACGGGTTGCTCCACATCAGCGACATGTCGTGGACGAAGAAGGTCACGCACCCCAACGAGCTCTACAAGAAGGGCGACGAGGTCAAGTGCGTGGTGCTCGAGGTCGATCGGGACAAGCAGCGCATCTCGCTCGGTGTGAAGCAGCTCTCCGAGGATCCGTGGGTCGAAGCGATCCCGGGCGCGTACCAGCCGGGGATGGTTGTCCGTGGTCAGGTCACGAAGATCACCAACTTCGGTGTGTTCGTGGAGCTCGAGGACGATCTCGAGGGTCTGCTGCACATCTCGGAGCTTGCGGACCACAAGGTCGAGAACCCTCAGGACGTGGTGACGGCCGGCGAAGAGCTGGATGTCAAGATCCTGCGCGTCGATATCGACGATCGCAAGATCGGTCTGTCGCTCAAGCGTGCCCAGTGGGGTGACGCGACGGGCGCGGACGGCGGCGAAGGCGGCGGTGGTGGTTCGTCCGGCGGCGGCTTCGGTGGGGGGATGGACCTCCCGAGCCGTGGTGGGATGGACGATCACGGGTCCATGGGGACCGACAAGATCGAGCTCTGAGTTCGATCGGGCCCTGATTCTCGGGGCTCGGACATCCGGATACGAGAACAGCCCCGGTCCTCTGGATCGGGGTTTTTTCGTGGAGTCATCGGGGTGTCAATGATGAGAGGACGATCGACGCGTTGAACCGGATGGGTTTGTGTGCGGATCGTGTGGTCCGGGCTTGCGTGGTCCGGATGGAGCGTGGGTGCGGAAGGTTGCTCAGCAGAGGGCGACGAAGCACAGGAGCGTGAGGATGGCGACACGCTTGCGGAGATCGTTCACTTCGAGGATCTGATGGAGGCTCTTCATGGTTCTTGGTTCCTTTCTTCAGATGTCTGAGTTCAAGATATCACGGGCTGCGCGGGGTGCAAGAGTCTTGAGTGTGATGCGCGGATCCGTGGATCGGATTGTGCGGTTTGTCGTTTTCGGACGTGATTTCCGGGGCTCTGGCGCGGTGTGGGCGGGTGTTCTCGGACTCGCGTTGTGCGCGGGGTTGGGTTATGGGCAGCCCGGTCCGGCGGAGTCGATCGGGGCGCACAACACGGTGCGCGGTTGGGTGGACTCGTGGTCGGTGGACGAGGGGGTCGAGTCGGTGGAGGGGCTCGGGTGCGCGGCGGTGACGCTCCGACTCGAGGGTCGGGTGATCGGTCGGGGTCGGGCGTTGGCGCAGGACGGGGATCCGTTGGTGCTGGCCGCGCGTGGCGCGATCGCGCGGGCTCGCGCGACGGTGCGTGCGGGGCGGGACACGGAGCCCACGGCGGAGGAGTGGGGGGCGCTCGCGAAGGGGCTCACGGTGTCGCTCGAGCTCGGGGGGCGCGCGGTCCCGATCTCGGACGCGGACCTTGCGAGCCCGTACCTGGGGATGTCGGTGGGGCGGGATGCGTTGGTCGTGCGTTTGGGGGATCGGGGCGCGGTGATGACCCCGGACGGGTTCGTGTCGTCGGGGATCGATCCGGCGCGTGCGGCGTATGCGCTCGCGACGGAGCTGGGGAATGATGGGGGTTTGGCGCTGGCGAGTATTGGGGAGCTGCTGGAACGGGGGTTCACGTTCGCGCGGTCGGAGATGGTGTGGGTGGCGCAGCCCGGGACGGGGAAGGGGGCGGTGTTCCTGGATCGTGGAGGTCGGGTGATTGAGACGAGTGAGGTGAGTCTCGCGAGTGTGCGCGTGATGGGGGAGGGGCTGGTGTCGTATCTGGGAGCGCAGCGCTGGGCCGGGGTGGAGGCGCTGGGGATCGTGGGGACGAGGGATGTGGTGACGGGGAAATGCGAGCCCGAGATCGCGCCGGTGTACGAGCAGGCGCTTGCGGCGTTGGCGCTGTCGCGATGGGGCGCAGTGAGGGATGATCCGCGCGCGATCGGGATCGCGCGGGATATTCTGAGCGAGCTGGCGCGTGTGGAGCCCGGGGAGGTCGCGCCCTGGTTGGGGGTTGCGGATGCGGCGGCGTGTGTGATCGCGGTGGATGAGTTCCGGGCGCTGGGGGAGGCGACGAGCGGGCCGATGGATCAGTTGTGGGCGCGGAGTGTGGAACGGGTGGAGCGTGCGCACGATCCGGTGAAGGGGTACGAGCCCGATGTGGTGGGGGGGATGCGCGGGTTGGTGGCTTGGGCGTTGGTCCGCGCGAACGACCCGGGGAAAGAGGATGCGGTGCGGCGGGTGTATCGAGAGCTGGATCGTGGGATGCTGGTGGGGCAGATGCCGTTCCTTGGGTTTGCGGAGCTGGAGCTTGCTGGGAACGGGTCGGAGGTCGGGGCGCGGGAAGCGCTCCGCGCGATGCGCGATCGGGTGTGGGAGCATCAGATCGTTCGTGCGGATCTGGAGGACTCGGGGGATCGGGATCTGCTGGGGGCGATCGTGTTCACGACGAAGCGGGATGTGATGCCGACGAGTGATGTGGTTCGTCCGGCGGCGTTTCTGTGCGCGATGCTGGGGGATCCGAGGTTGAGCGGGATGCGGATGGAGGACGGGCTGAGCACGGAGTTTGTCCGGATCAGCGATCTGATGCGGTTCGTTCGTCAGCTCGTGATGGACGATTCGAGCGCGTTTCTGAGCGCGGCTCCGGAGAAGTGTGTGGGTGGTGTGCGCGTGTCGTTGACGGATTGGCGGGTGAGCCCGGCGGCTTCCGCGATGGTGCTCCTGGGGTGCGCCGAGTTTGAGCGGAGTGTGCTTTCGATCGTGGGACGGTCGTCGGAGGAGCGGGCCGGTGGGGGTGGGTCGGAAACCCCTTGATTCCAAGTGTTTGCGCGGGGTGAAATCGCGCGGTCCGAGGGCGGTTTTTCGGGTTAAAAACAGGGTCTGCGCCTATCATCCGGAACGGTTTGGATCGTGCTCGTCGGCGCTGAGCGTTGGGGGCGGGGTCCGTGCTCGGAAAGGGCTTGCATGAGCGACGGATCGGGTGTTGAGCCGGGGGATTTGGGCGGATCGGATGGCGCGATCGGCGGCGATGGCGCGGCGCCTCTGGGTGGGGGTCAGGTGCTCGATCTGGACATCGAGCGTGAGATCCAGGACTCGTACCTGACGTATGCGATGAGCACGATCATGGATCGTGCGCTCCCGGATGTGCGCGACGGGCTCAAGCCCTCGCAGCGGCGCATCCTGGTCGCGATGCACGACCTGAATCTGCGCCCGAACAAGAAGCACCTGAAGTGCGCGAAGATCTGTGGTGATACGTCGGGGAACTACCACCCCCACGGTGAGTCGGTCATCTACCCGACGATGGTGGGGATGGCGCAGACGTGGAAGATGAACACGGCGCTGGTCGATCCTCAGGGGAACTTCGGGTCGATCGACGGTGATCCGCCGGCGGCGATGCGATACACGGAAGCTCGGATGACCAGCGCGGCGATCGACATGCTCGCGGATATCAAGCTGTCCACGGTCGATTTCGTCCCGAACTACGACGATCGTCTGGAAGAGCCCACGGTGCTCCCGGGGAAGTTCCCGAACCTGCTCGTGAACGGGGGGATGGGGATCGCGGTGGGGATGGCGACGAGTCTTCCCCCGCACAATCCGTCGGAGATCCTCGATGCGATCGTGCGCGTGGTGAACAAGCCCGAGATCGATCTGATCGAGCTGATGACGGACGAGGTGGACGAGTCGGGGGATGTGGTGCGTCGTGGGGTTCAGGGTCCGGACTTCCCGACGGGGGGTCGGATCCTGGGTCGTCGTGGGATCCTGGATGCGTACACGACGGGTCGTGGGCGCGTCACGGTGCGCGGCGAGGTCCATGTCGAGGAGCTCAAGAACGGGCGCGAGCAGCTGGTGATCGACAAGATCCCGTACTCGCTCGTTCAGAACACGCTCGTCGAGAAGATCGTGGAAGCGGTGAAGGACGAGCGGCTCAAGGACATCAGCGATGTCCGGAACGAGTCGGGGCGCAATGCGCAGTCGCGGATCGTGATCGAGCTGAAGAAGGGCGCGGACGCGGCGGTCGTCGAGAACCAGCTCTACCAGAACACCCCGCTCCAGCAGACGTTCTCGATCATCAACATCGCGCTGGTGAACCGTCAGCCCAGGACGATGGGGCTCAAGCAGCTCATCGAGTGCTACATCGAGCATCGGGTCGAGGTGATCACGCGCCGGACCCAGCACCTGCTGCGCGAAGCGAAGAAGCGTGCGCACGTGCTCGAGGGGATGGTGTACGCGGTTGTTGACATCGATGAGATCATCGCGCTGATCAAGTCCTCGCAGACGCGCGAGGAAGCGATCCAGAAGCTGATGGAGCGCCGGTACACGATCCCGAGCGATCACCCTGCTGCTGCGAGTATCCCTCAGCGTTTGATGACCATGGTGCGGGACGCGGACGATCGGGGTGGGATCGCGCTGTCGCGCGTTCAGGCGGAGACGATCGGTGGGATGCGTCTGATCCAGCTCGTCGGTCTCGAGATCGAGCGATTGGTCAAGGAGTACACGGCGCTGGTCGAGGAGATCGAAGGGTACGAAGCGATCTTGGGCGATTCTCGGATGGTGCTGGACATCATCGTCGAGGATTGTGAGGAGATGAAGGGTCGTTTCGGGCGCGATCGTTTGACGAGCATCGAGGATGCGGCCGGGGATATCTCGATCGAGGCGCTGATCCAGGAGCAGGAGATGGCGGTGACCATCTCGCACCAGGGGTACGTGAAGCGGGTGCCTTTGGAGACGTACCGGGCGCAGGGTCGTGGTGGGACGGGGATCAAGGCGAGCGATTCGAAGGACGACGACTTCATCGAGCACCTGTTCGTTGCGAGCACGCACGACGATCTGCTGTGCTTTACGGACACGGGGCGCGTGTTCAAGATCAAGGTGTACGAGCTCCCCGAGATGTCGAGGACGGCGAAGGGCCGGCCGATCGTGAACTACATCGATCTCAAGAGCGGGGAGCGCACGTGCGCGTACCTGTCGGTCAAGGACTTCGAGTCGGGGTCGCATTTCCTGTCGTTCGTGTCGAAGAAGGGGATCGTGAAGCGGACGGCGCTCAAGGAGTATCGGAATGTGAACCGTTCGGGGCTCATCGCGGTGGGTCTGAAGGACGACGATGCGCTGTTCAACGTGCGCCTCACGACGGGTGTGGACGACATCATGCTTGTGGCGAGCAACGGGATGGCGATCCGCTTCAACGAGCAGGACGTGCGGCTCATGGGCCGTCCGGCGGCGGGTGTGAAGGGGATCGATCTCGCTGATGATGCGGAGATCGTGGGGATCATGCGTGTCCCGATGGTGGTGGATGAGAACGATCCCGAGGTGACCCATACCTCGCCTTCGGCGCTCGAGCGTGGGTTGTCGCTGCTGACGATCTGCGAGAACGGGTACGGGAAGCGGACGGATGTGGATGAGTATCGGGTGCAGCCCGAGTCGGGTCCGATGCGGTCCCAGTCGCGCGGCGGGAAGGGTCGTGGGGACATCAAGACCACGGCTCGGAACGGGAACGCTTCGGCGGCGATCGGGGTGTACGACCCTGATGACGTGGTGGTGATCTCGAGGGGTGGGCTTCTGGTCCGGATGGCGGCGGATTCGATCTCGAAGATCGGTCGTGGGACCCAGGGTGTCCGTGTGGTGAAGCTGAAGGACGGGGATCAGGTGATTGCGGCCGCCCGGGTTGAAGAATCGGACGAGAGCGGCGAGAATGAGGGTGAGCAGACCCCGGGATCGTGAGTTGAACACGAGCGCTGGGACGCGAGGTGCACATGGCAGTCGATTGGTCGGACGAGATCGCGATCGCGAATCTGGCGGATGAGCCGGCGCTTTCTGATGAGCTGACGGGGATGATCGAGAAGGTGGAGTCGCTCGACGATCCTCCTCATGTGGTGCTGGATTTCAACGAGGTCAGCTACATCAACTCGTCGAACATCGCGCAGCTCCTGAAGGCGCGGAAGGTGCTCGAAGCGAAGCAGCGTCAGTTGGTGCTGTGTTCGATGAGCGATGATGTGTTCAGTGTCATGGTGGTGTCGGGGCTTGAGAAGCTCTTCCGCTTCGCGCCGGACATGTTGACGGCGATCGCGAGTGTGCAGATCGAGGATCCGTCGGCGTAAGGGCTCGGAAGGGACACGTCTTTGGCGATTATCGCGCTGTTCATGATCTGCATCGTGTCCTGGATCATTGTCCAGTCGGGCGCGACGGCGCTGATGATGACGGGGCTGAGCAGAGGGGTGGCGGAGTTCCAGGCGATCTCGTGCTTTTTCGGTGTGGGGTTCACGACCCACGAGGCGGAGCAGATCGTGAACCATCCGGTCCGGAGACGGATCGCTTCGCACTTGATCGTGGTGGGGAACATCGGGCTGACGTCGGCGCTGGGGACGCTGATCGTGACATTCGTGGACGCGGAGCCCGATCTGTTGGATCGGTGGTTCCATATCGATGATGCGTTGTCGTTCCCGGCGCGTTTAGCGATCACGGTCTCGGGGTTGGCGGTGATCGTGGGGGTGTTCCGTTTGGGGATCGTGAAACGTCCGCTCGAGTGGATCATCAAGTGGACGCTCGAGCGTGTGCACGCGGTGGAAGCGGTGGATTACGATACGGTGCTCAGGTCCCATGAGGGGTACACGGTCGCGCAGGTCGAGGTGGAGGAGGGTGCGTGGTACGTGGGTCAGACGTTGGCGCAGGCGATGCTCGGGACGAAGGGGGTGCTCATACTGAGCATTTCGCGCGATGACGAGGAGGAGATCGGGACTCCTCACCCGACGACGGATATCCGGATCGGGGACGTGCTCACGGTGTACGGGCACGAGGACGCGATCAGATCGGTGCTGGGACGTGAGCGTCCAGTAGATCGGGGAAGCTGATCGGGGTCGGGTTCGTGGGGGAGATGAAGAGCGCGGTGATGTCGTCGGGCTGGTGGAGCGACCCGGTCTGATGATCGAGTGACGCTTCGAGGGCGCGCATCGAGGACTGGAGGTCGATGTCGTGTCGTCCCGCGGTCGCGAGCTCGTCCATGTAGGTGTCGGTGGGGAGGCGGCGTTCGATGGAGCCGTCGGGGGAGGGGAAGGCGACTTCGAAGCCGTCGGAGTAGAAGATGAGGACGTCGCCCTGATCGAGCTGGATGGTGGATTGCTCGAACTCGAGGTCGTCGAAGATCCCGAGGAGGGGTCCCTGGGATTCGACGAGTTCGGTGGCGCCGGTTCTGGCGCGGACGACGAGCGCGGGGGGGTGTCCCGCGCCGGCGATGGTGAAGGTGTTGGTCCGGTTGTCGTGGACGGCGTAGACGGCGGTGGCGAAGCGTGTCGAGGAGGAGGACTTGTGGGCCGTCATGACGGCGTTGAGTCGTTCGAGGACTTCTCGGGGTTCGACGATGGTTGGGTCGTCGGGGTCGCCGTCGAACTTGCGGAGGCCCTGGGTGATGATCATGGTCATGAGTGCGGCGGGGACGCCGTGCCCGACGGCGTCGGCGAGGAAGAACGCGGTGTGGTGTTCATCGAGGGGGGTGATGTCGTAGATGTCTCCCGAGACGTAGGACGCGGGTCGGTAGATGATCCCGAGTTCGACGGACTCGAGTTCGGGCATGTCGGGGGGGAGGTATTCGCGCTGGATGGAGGCGGCGGATTGGAGCTCTTCGTGGAGCTTCGCGACTTCGGTCTGGACACCCGTGATGGTCATCTCGGCGACACGGAGGTCGGTGCGGAGGCGCTGGATGGCGGGTTGACGCTGGGCGAGGGTCCGGAGGATGGTCGCGGCGAGTGTGGGGTCGATGGTGAGGGGTTCGCAGAGGATCCCCTCGGCTTGGAGGAAGCGCGCGTGTCTGGAGTTCGGGTCGTCGATGAGGACGAGCGCGGGGCAGAGGGATTCGGAGAGGGACTCCATGAGACGGGTGATGTCGATCTCGGAAGAATCGCTCCCGATCGCGATGAGGACAGGGAGGTTGGAAGGGACACCCTTCGGTGGCTCGTTGGTGACGCTTGTGATGGGGACGGGCATGGTGCGCATGCCCTGGAGCGCGAGGGCGCGATCGAGGCGGAGTGCGAATCCGGCGTTGTATCGCTCGACGAGATCGAGGTTCACGCTTGGGATCGCGGCGAGATCGTCGGGGAGCTCGCTGTCGAGCGCCAGTCGGATGGTCATGTGGTTCACTCCCTGAGTCCGGCAATGCCGTCACGGGGAGGATCGGATCCCCCACGTGGATTCGGGAGCGTGGGGTGCGTTGGAGGGTCGAGTTTGGTGTGGTGGAGGGTTCCCAGAGCGCACGGGAGGTCCGAATCCGTGGATCGGTCCGAGAACGGGGGGCTCAGCGTGCGAGCGCGTCGAGGGCTTCGATATCGAGATCGACGGGGTCGCCTTCCTTGAGGTTGAGCTTCTCGAGCATGCCGCCCTGGAGTTCGATGACGTATTTGGAGTTGAAGCGGGAGGAGTACTTCGCGAGTCGGAGCTCGTACTGGTACTGGGTCTCGTCGTCTCGTTTGGGTTCTTCGACGGGCATGTGGTGCATGGCGATGATGCGCCCGGTGGCGTCGAGGAAGATGATGTCGATGTCGATGAGACAGTCGCGCATGACGAAGGAGCGGAGACGTGCGTTGGGGAAGATGAAGATCATGCCTTCGTCTTCGGCGAGGTGTTCGACCCCTCCGAGCCCTCTTGCGCGGGATTCGTCGTCGGCGACGATCTTGAGCGCGAACTCCCGGCCGTCGAGGGTGACGATGGCTTCGCCGTTGACGACCTGGGGGGATTCGGCGCATGCACCGAGGAGGAGCGCGAGGAGCGGGAGGGTGAGGGCGAGGATGGTTCGTCGTGTCATGGTGTGGTGAGCCAATGGTCGTCTTGGGGTGTGAAGGTGATATCTCCGGGTGGAAGTGTATCGAGCAAGAACCCGTCGCGGAACTCGGTGATGGACATGGGGGTGCGCGAGGGGGTGAGCCCGGACCAGTGGGCGATGAGCCCGATGATGCGCTCGGGGGTGGTGCCCTGGGCTCGGTAGTGGTCGATCCGGGTGTCGCCGTGGCGCTTTGCGAGGCGCTTTCCGTCGGGTCCTCGGACGAGGGGGAGGTGGGTGTAGGTGGGGGTGCTGGTGTACCCGAGGGCGCGTTGGAGGTGGATCTGACGCGCGGCGGAGTGGAGGAGGTCGTTTCCTCTCACGATGTGGGTGACCCCTTGGTCGTGGTCGTCCACGACGACGGCGAGCTGGTAGGAGGGGGTGGCGCGTTTGGTCCAGACGACGAAGTCCCCGAGGGTGGCGTCGAGGTCGATGGACTGGGGGCCGGCGAATGTGTCGTGGAAGGTGATGGGATCGGGATCGACGAGGACGCGCCAGTTGGTCCCGGAGTCGTTGAATGAAGCGGGGATGCTGGGTGGACGGAGGGATGGGTCGAAGCGGGGTTCGTGGTCGGAATCGTGGGGGGCGCTCGCGGCGCTTTCGATCTGTGATCGGGTGAGCTCGCAGGGGTAGACGCACTGGTGGGAGGCGAGGTGGCGCATCGCGAGTTCGTGGTGTTCGAGGCGCGTGGACTGGATCGTGGGGGAATCGTCCCAGTCGAGCCCGAGCCAGCGGAGGGTGTCGATGGTCGAGTCGATGACCCCGGGTTTGACGCGCGGGGTGTCGAGATCCTCGATTCTGAGGACGATGCGCCAGTTGTTGGAGCGCGCGAGGGCCCAGTTGATGAGGAAGGTCCGTGCGTTTCCGAGGTGGAGGGCGCCCGTGGGGGAGGGGGCGAGACGGGTGGTGGGGTTTGTGAGGGGGGTTTCGTGCACGACGGGATGAGGGTACACTGGTGGAGTCCGTGAGACTTGCTTCCTTGGGTGTTCCGGGGGGCGCGGGCGTTCTCAGGAGGTCTCGACCCATGGCGGAACAGGCGCTTGGCAAGCTGAGCGAGGATCAGATCGAGACGGAACTCGAGAAGGTCCCGGAGTGGGCGGAGATTAACGGGCAGATCCAGCGGACGTTCCAGTTCGAGGATTTCGATCAGTCGATCTCGTTCGTGAACAAGATCGCGGCGTATTCGGAAGAGGTCCAGCACCATCCGGACATCCTGATCCGGTACAACAAGGTGACGTTGACGGTTTCGACCCATGATGCGGGGGGGATCACGCACAAGGACTTCGAGCTCGCGGCGAAGGCGGAGGCGCTGGCCGGGGTTGGGGGCTGAGGTCGGAGGGGAGCGCTCCGATCGGGTATCGTGGGCTTATGACTGAATCACATACGACGGGATTGGACGGTTCGAGGCGCGCATTTCTCAAGGGGACGGGGGCAGCCGCGCTCGGAGCGGTTTCTGTGGGGACGGTGACGGGGAGCGTTGGAGCATCGATGTCAAGGGCTCCGGGCGGGGCGGTGTCGATCTCATCGGGGAACGGGGCTCGTGCGGTGACGAGGGCTCGGGCGTTGATGCTCGACGGGGTGGACACGGCGCTGAGCGTGGTCGAGGGGGTGGGGATCGTGGAAGCGGATCCGGACGACATGAGCGTGGGGTACGGGGGGCTCCCGAACGAGCGTGGGGTGGTGCAGCTCGACGCGAGCGTGATGCACGGGCCGACGCACAAGGCGGGGTCGGTCGCGGCGCTCGAGGATGTCGTGCATGCGGCGGGGGTGGCGCTCAAGGTGCTCCAGACGACGGACCATGTGATGATCGTGGGCGCGGGGGCGCGGGAGTTCGCGATTGCGCACGGATTCCCGATCCAGAACATGCTGACGGAGAAGGCGCGGGAGGCGTGGCTGCGCTGGAAGCAGAACCACTCGAGCACGGACGATTGGCTTGACGAGGATCAGCGCGACTGGGATCGGGAGGGGACGAAGGTCGGACGCGCGGACCCGAAGCTTGTGGATCCGTTCACGTACGGGACGATTCATTGCGCGGCCGTCAACGAGAATGGGGATGTGAGCGCGTGCACGACGACGAGCGGGTTGAGCTACAAGATCCCGGGAAGGGTCGGGGACTCTCCGATCATCGGTGCGGGGATGTTCGTGGACAACGAGGTGGGGTCGGGGGGCGCGACGGGTCGGGGTGAAGCGGTGATCCAGTCGTGCGGCGCGTATGAGATTGTGCGCGCGATGGAGCGCGGGGTGGAGCCCACCCAAGCGTGTCTGGAGGTGCTCGGGCGGATCGCGAAGAAATCGGTCTTGCAGAAACGTCATCGTGACGAGCGCGGAAGGGTGAACTTCAACGTGGTGCTGTACGCGCTCCGGAAGGACGGGGCGCACGGGTCTGCGTGTATGCTCCCGAGCCGTTCGTACACGGTTGCGGATGCGCAGGGGACCAGATCGATCCCGTGCGCGGCGTACTTCGATTGATTGAATCTCGGGTTTAGCGGAGCTCGACGGTCCAGTATGCTTCGTCGAGGAAGGCTTTCCACGAAGCGTATTTGTCGTTGTTGAGGCGCACGGAGATGAGGGGGTTGCGCTTGGGTTGGGTGGGTTTTTTGATGAGCTTCATGTGCGCCTGGGTGGGGGTGCGGCCTCCCTTTCGGGAGTTGCACTTCACACAGGCGCAGACGAGGTTGGTCCAGGTGTCCGGGCCGCCCTGTGTTCTTGGGACGACGTGGTCGATGGAGAGTTCGGAGGTTGGGAAGTGGTGGCCGCAGTATTGGCAGCGGTTGTGGTCGCGCGCGAAGAGGTTTCTTCGGTTGAGTTTGACGTTCTGCGCGGGGAGTTTGTCGTACCCGACGAGTCGGATGATTTTGGGGACGGCGATGTCGAAGGAGACGGCGCGGACCCAGTCGTGTGCGTGGTCGTCGAAGGTTTCGCGCATCTCGGAGAGCTGGGCCCAGGTTTCGAAGTCGTAGTTGGCGTAGGAGCCGTCGTCGGCGTGGATGACTTCGGCGATCTCGCGCGCGAGGAGGACGAAGGCGCGTCGTGCGGAGACGACACGGACGGCCATGTAGAGCTTGTTGAGGACGAGGACCTTGGAGTCGAGGGCGGCGATGCTTGCGCCGGGGGGCGCGTGGGGGGCTCCGGTGTGGTCGAGGACACCGGGGCCCTTGGGATGGGCGGGTTGATCGTCGCTCGGCGCTGGGCGCATCTTGCGTTTGCTCGATCTGTGCTTGGGTGTCCGTGACATCGCGTTGGTGCTCTTATACCAGAATTCGGTGATTCCAGCAAGAAACTCCACCTTGTGACTGTCAAGGGTTCGCGAAGAATCCGGATCGGCGCGTCCGGGTCGGGATTATGGGCGGGGTTTGGGATTAGTGGCGGAAGTGACGGACCCCGGTCGTGAGACAGGTGACGTTGTGTCGGTTGCAGAGTTCGAAGGTTTCGTCGTCGCGTTTGGAGCCGCCGGGGTGGATGATGGTGGAGACCCCGGCGTTGATGAGGATCTCGGGGCCGTCGGGGAAGGGGAAGAAGGCGTCGGAGACGGCGATGGCGCCCCGCGCGTGCTCTCCGGCTTTGCGGACGGCGCCCAGGCACGACGCGACCCGGTCCATCTGTCCGGCGCCGGCGCCGAAGAGGCGGACGGCGGTGTTGTCGGTCCCCCCGATGAGGACGGCGTTGGAGGAGAGCTTCGCGCAGATGGATTCGAGGATCGCGCCCGCGCGGAGGGTGCTCTGGTCGGGCTTGGGTCCGGCGCTGTGGGTCCATGAATCGGGGTCGGGGATGACGAGGTCCCGTTCCTGGACGAGGACCCCGCCGGGGATCCATTTGAGCTCTCGTTCGATGACGGGGTCTTTGTCGCCGACGGCGAGGAGGCGGACGTTCTTCCAGCGTTCCTTGAGGATTTCGAGCGCGTCGGGTTTGAAGCTGGGGGCGATGATGACCTCGAAGAAGGTCGAGTCGTCGGCGATGCGCAGCGCGCCGGCTTTGTCGATGGGTGTGGTGATCGCGAGGATCCCTCCGAAGGCGGCGAGGGGATCGCCGGCGATGGCGGAGTCGATCGCTTCACGGACGGTGGGCGCGGTTGCGGCGCCGCAGGGGTTGGTGTGCTTGACGACACAGGCGCTGACGTGGTTCCGGTCGGCGCGGTGCATGGCGCGGACGAGTTCGAGGGCGGCGCTTGCGTCGTTGAGGTTGTTGAAGGAGAGTTCTTTGCCGTGGAGCTGCTGCGCATCGACGATGGTCCCGGAGGGGGCGCTGTTCTTTGCGTAGAGCGCGGCGCGTTGGTGGGGGTTTTCGCCGTAGCGGAGTTCGTTGACCCGGGTGTAGCCGTTGGCGACGGTGTGGGGGAACTCGTCGATCCCGGGGTGCATGTAGGTGGCGATCTCTGCGTCGTACGCGGCGGTCCGGGCGAAGGCCTGGGCGGCGAGGGCTCTGCGGAGCTCGAGGGAGGTGTGCCCGTCGTGCTCGTCGAGCGCGTGGAGGAGACTGTCGTACTGGGAGGGCATGGTGAGGACGGCGACGCTCGCGTGGTTCTTGGCGGCGGAGCGGATCATGGAGGGGCCTCCGATGTCGATGTTCTCGATGGCGAGTTCGTCGGTGCAGTCGGGGCGTTCGATGGTGTCTTCGAAGGGGTAGAGGTTGACGACGACGAGGTCGATGGGCGATCCGGAGAGGGACTTGAGCGCGTCCATGTGTTCCTGGATGTCTCGACGCGCGAGGAGGGCGCCGTGGATGTTGGGGTGGAGGGTTTTGACGCGTCCGTCCATCATCTCGGGGAATCCCGTGACGGTCTCGATGGGGTGGACGGGGATCCCGGCTTCGAGGAGGGTCTGCGCGGTTCCTCCTGTCGAGATGATCTCGATCCGGTGCTTGGTGAGGCGTTTCGCGAGCTCGACGACTCCGGATTTGTCGGAGACGGAGATGAGGGCACGGCGCACCCTCACGAGTGACGCGGGGGCGTGGGGCTGGGTTTGTGCGTACATGGCGCTCGTCCCTGGTTCAGGGTTGTGTGCGGTGGGTTCGGGATGGACGGCACGGATCAGCGGCGAGAGAACTTCGCGATGGATCCGTTGGCGGTGATGACGTACAGGTCGGAGTCGTGGAGGGTGTCGGTGCGGACTCCGGCGACGTTGTCGAGACGGGCGCCGACGATGAGTTCTCCGGTGTCTTTATCGACGGCGAGGAGTTCCCGGCCGGTCCAGACGATGAGCTCGTCGTCGTCCACGATGGAGACGACCCACCCCCCGATGTCGTTGTTGTTCCAGAGGGTGTCGCCGGAGATGGTGTCGATGGCGACGAGCCCGTCGTCGGCGGTGGATGCGTACATCACGCCGTCGTCGAGAACGGGTTGGACGGTGATGGGGGCGCTGGTGCGTTTGCGCCAGTAGCGGACGCCGTCGGCGAGGGCGAAGGCGTAGATGGATTGGTCGGAGGAGGGGATGTAGATGGTGTCGGGATCGACGAGGAGGTCGGTGACGGCGCCGCCGGCGACTCTGGTGGAGAGCTCGGTGGATCCGGTGACGGCGTTGAGGAGGCGGAGGTCCCCGGCGGCGGAGATCATCGCGAGGGTGTCGTCGTCAACACGGACGGGGGGGGACTGGATCGCGCCCCCGAAGTCGTAGCCCCAGGATTTGAAGTCGTTGTCGAACTGGAACGCGATGAGTTCGTTGCGTGTCGTCCCCATGAAGGCGAGGTTGCCCATGATGAGGGGGGAGGTGTTGATGATGGCGCCGACGGCGTCACGGTCGAGGGTGTTCCCGGTGGTGAGGTCGAGCTCGTAGAGATCGGTGTCGCTCGGGAGGAAGAGCGTGTTCCCGACCCGGGCCGGGGCGAAGAGCTGGGTGGTGGGCCGATCGAGGGCTTTGGACCAGCGGATCTTCCCGGTGGAGGGTTCGAGTGTGGAGACGGACGTGTCGGACGCGAGGGTCACGATCGTGTCGTTGTAGGCGATCATGTCGGTGAGGTACGCGCGGTCTCCCATCACGGGGTAGCCCGTCCATTCCCACTGGTACCCGAGGGACTTCCATGCGCTGTGGTCGATGGTCCATTCGGGGATGTCGGCGCTGGTTTCGGGGGCGCGGGTGGTGGAGGTTGTGGAGGAGCACGCGCCGAGGGCGGTGAGACTCAGGGAGATCGCGCCGAGGGCGGCGGAGCGGGTGAGGAGGGG
>JALUWX010000093.1 GCA_027019265.1 Phycisphaerales bacterium | reverse complement strand
GATGCGCGTGTGTCATCCCACCAATCTACCAACCCCCGCGCCTCCGATCAATCCTCTCCCGAACCAAGCTCCAGCTGCCCCCCCGCCTTGAACGTCCCGGGCAGCTTGTCCACCGCCTTCGGCTCCTCCAGCGTCTTCGCGCTCTTCGCGCCCGCATCCTCGAACTTCCGCAGCGTGGGCACCAACCGGGTATCGATCGACCCCACCAACCGGTTGTACCGCTCCACACTCTGCCTGATCGAGTCCCCCAGCTTCCCCGCGTGCTCAAACGCCGTCGCCGCCCGATCATGCAGCTCCTTCCCCAGCTCGAACAGCTTCGCCGCTTCCTCCGTCAGCGCATGCTCGCGCCAACCCACCGCCACCGCGCGCAGCAGCCCGATCAGCGTGCTCGGTGAAGCCAGGATCACCCCCCGAGAAGCCGCCTCCTCCAAAAGCTCCGGACGACGCGCCAGCGCCGCATCAATAAACTGATCCCCCGGCACAAACATCACCACAAACTCCGCGCTCCGCCCATCAAACAACGACCAGTACCGCTTCTCACTCAGCTTCTTCACCTGCTCCGATGTATGACGCGCAAACCGCTCCATGTGCGCCTCGCGCTTCTCGTCGTCCACCTCGTTCACCGCATCGATGTACGCATTGATGTTCGCTTTCGCGTCCACCACGATCACCCGATCGTTCGGGAGCGTCACCACCATGTCGGGGCGCAGCAGCTGCCCCTCATCATCGCGCGAAGAAAACTGCTCCGAGAAATCGCAGTAGCTCGTCATCCCCGCAAGCTCCGCAACACGCTTGAGCTGGATCTCCCCGTACTGCCCCCGCACCTCGGGACGCGCGAGCGCTTTCGCCAAACGCGCCGTCTCCTCGCGCAGCGCCACGTTCGATTCCCCCGAAGCCCGAACCCGCTCATCGAGCTGCGTCAGCTGCTCCCTCGTCTTCCCGAGCGTTTCCGCGATCGGTTTCACGAGCGACTCCACCGCCTCCGCACGCTGCTTGTGCGCCATCGCCGATTTCTCGTCCGCATCCTTCAGCCGATCGTTCAGGTACGCGCCCAACGTCTCTTGCGATTTCTTGATGGTCTCGGTAGATAACGCGCCGAACGTTTCTTTCAAGCGTTCTTCATCCGAAATTAAATCTCGATACCGCCGCTCCGCAGCTTCAAGCCGCGCCTCGGTTTCCTTCAATCGCACCGTTAAATCCAGTATCCGCTGAATCCCCTCCTCTTCACGGGATGAAACCGTTTCCAACGTCCCCCGTACCCCCCCGAGTTCGGTTGCCAGATGATCGCGCTCAAGCGACACAACATCGTGCTCACGCGACAATTCGTGCAACCGTGAATCGATCCGGCGCAACGTACGAAACTGCAACGCGATCCATCCAGTCAGGATCAAACACAACAAACTCAGAGCTATGAGTGCGGTCGTCATCCTCTTATTGTATGATGAGCGTTACGCCTCGACAGATCCCCCACTGAGACTGATGCCTCACCGAGCGACCGAATACGAACGCCTCTACTACGAAGCCCTGCTCAACGCGGTCCCCTCACGAACCATTCTCAACACCCTGGGCGAAGGCCTCGCCTCCATCTCCGTCCTCCTCCTCACCGCGGATCTCCACATCGCCTACGCCAACAACGTCGCCGAGCGCATCCTCGCGCCCGACAGCGATGAACCCATCCTCTGGAAATCTCTCAAAGACATCTCCCCCACACCCTGGGCCGACGAACGCGCCCGCCTCATCCAGCGCTCCCTCGACACCAGGCGCACCACCATCATCCCGGAGATCATCGAAGGCCACCGCTTCTGCTCGCGCCTCACCCCCATCCAAGCCGTCGTCGAATCCACACCCGTCCCCCTCGTCATCTGGATCCTCGAAAAGGTCGGCCCCGCCGCGCTCGATCGGATCCGCACCGACACCCATCCCGAGGACCTCTTCGAACCCTGCTGCATCGACCTCGGCGCCCTCAACGTCCTCACCGACCGAGAGCTCGAAGTCCTCGCCTACATCGGCCAAGGCCTCCGCCCCAAACAAATCGCCGAACAGCTCTGCCGCGCCACCTCCACCATCGACCGCCACCGAGAACGCATCGGCATCAAACTCGGGGTCCACGACCGCGCCGACCTCATCCGTCTCGCAAACCTCGCCGCCCTCGAGCCCGAAGACGCCGAACGAAAGCGCGTCATCATCAACCCAAACGCCGAAGTCCACCACGCACAAGACCCCGTCGAGATCCAACTCGGCCAAATCCCCATCGCGCGAATCCCCAAGTCGTCACCGAACACGACGGGCTGAGCCCGAAACCCGTCCACCCTCGCCCCGCCGGGTGCCCTGCTTTGCGGCGAAGCCCAAAGCAGGCGGCCACTCGCCCCCAATGTCTTCCTCCCTCTCCCCGGGGAGAGGGCCGGGGTGAGGGCTCTCGCCCTTGCCTTCCCCCCTCGCTTTTCCCATCCTGACTTCCCTGCCTTCTCTCCTCCCCCGGGCTTCGTGGCGGGCGGGGGAGGTGCCCCGCCGCAGGCGGGACGGAGGGGGGTCGTGATCTCCCCCTGCCAATCTGACACCCGAAACCCCCCATCCTGACCCCCAGGACACCGATCCCGAACGACTCGACCTCGAATTCGCCCCGGATCGCCCCCCACAAACTCCCTATTCCCCACCAGTTCGGCACGCCCTTTGCCCATGTCTTCCCGATCATGGTGCGCAACAACCACCAACCCGACCTCCCCAACCCCTTCCAGGGACCGGAATCCCACGCGCCCACCCCCACCGGAGGCCGACTCAACCTCCTCCTCTCCAGCGCGGGCTACCAACCCGACCCCTGGGCCGAACGACTCCCCCGAATGCTCGAACCCATGGGCATCCGCTCCCACGTCGCGCGATCAGCCGATGCTGCAGAGCAGGTCATCGCCCACAACCCCATCCACATCGCCGTCGTGGACCTCGCCCTCCCCCTCCGAGGAGAACCCGCGGCCGAAGAAGCCGGGATCCGCCTCCTCCAGTTCCTCGCGCGCCTCGCCTCCCCACCCCCGACCGTCGTCATCAAGCGTCGCCGCACCATGCGCGACGACGCGCGCGAACTCACCGCAGCACTCAAAGCCGGCGCCTTCGCCGTCGTGGACCGACCCAGCGCCCCTAGCGACCTCGAGCACCTCCTCGAAGTCCTCCGGCGCTGCATGACCAGACATTACAAAGACCAATGGCCCGCGTAGAGGCCAAGCCGAGAACCGAGCGGTGAACAGCCGCTCGCTCGTGATTCACAAACCCAACCCCAAGACTCGCAGAGCAGCGAGCATCCAGAACTGAGGAGAATACAACAATGGCAACCAAAACCAAGACCAAAGTCAACGTCCGCCCCCTCCACGACAAGCTCCTCGTCGAACGCGACGAAGCCGAGACCGTCACCAGCGCGGGAATCTACCTCCCCGAGTCGAGCACCGAGAAGCCCCAGTTCGCCACCGTCCTCGCCGTCGGCGACGGAACCCTCAACGAAACCACCGGAGAGCGCACCCCCCTCGACATCAAGGTCGGCGACCGCGTCATCCTCTCCAAGTGGGGCGGCACCGAACTCAAGCTCGACGGCGAGGAATACCTCATCATCAACGCGAGCGACGTCCTCGCCATCGTTGACTAATCACGCCCCGCGCGAGAGAGAGACCCAGCGATGACACAGGACCAACTCCGACAAGCCCTCACCGAACTCAACGGCGACCGCGACGCACACTTCGCCCTCGCGGGCATGCACGAAACCGCAACCGTCCTCACCATCGCCAAAGCCATGCTCATCCCCGAAGAGACCGACAAACTCGTCAAAGTCACCGACGGCAAGAGCGTGTACATCATCGAAGCCGAACGCATCGCATACATCCGCATCGGCCTGTAATCCAAAAGAACAACCGCGCACATAAGCGCGAGGAGTATTCAAAATGGCAGCCAAACAAATCGCATTCAACACCGACGCGCGCGAGCGCATCCTCAAGGGCGTCCAGAAACTCGCCCAAGCCGTCAAAGTCACCCTCGGCCCCTCCGGACGAGTCGTCGTCCTCGAGAAATCCTTCGGCGCACCCACCGTCACCAAGGACGGCGTCACCGTCGCCAAGGAAATCACCCTCGACGACCCCTACGAAAACATGGGCGCCCAGATGGTCAAGGAAGTCGCCTCCAAAGCCTCCAAAGAAGCCGGCGACGGCACCACCACCGCCACCGTCTATGCCGAATCCATCTTCGCCGAAGGACTCAAAAACATCACCTCCGGCGCCAACGCCAACCAGATCAAGAAGGGCATCGACAACGCCGTCGCCGCCCTGATCGAAGAACTCCACAACATGTCCAAGCCCATCAAGGACTCCAAGGAGATCGCCCAGGTCGGCACCTGCTCCGCAAACCAGGACGAAGAAATCGGCAAAATCATTGCCACCGCCATGGACAAGGTCGGCAAGGACGGCGTCATCACCGTCGAAGAAGGCAAGTCCCTCGACACCGAAGTCGAACTCGTCGAAGGCATGCAGTTCGACAAGGGCTACCTCTCGCCCCACTTCGTCACCAACACCGCCGTCATGGAAGCCGAGCTCGATAAGCCCTACGTCCTCATCCACGAAAAGAAGCTGAGCACCGCCAAGGACATCCTCCCCATCCTGGGCAAGGTCGCCGAAGCCGGCGCCCAGCTCCTCATCATCGCCGAGGACATCGAAGGCGAAGCACTCGCCACCCTCGTCGTCAACAAACTCCGCGGCACCCTCAAAGTCGCCGCCGTCAAAGCCCCGGGCTTCGGTGATCGCCGCAAGGACATGCTCCAGGACATCGCCGTCCTCACGGGTGGCACCGCCATCATGGACGAACTCGCCATCGACGTCGAAAAGCTCGAGCTCTCCGACCTCGGTCGCGCCAAGAAGGTCACCGTCGCCAAGGACAACACCACCATCGTCGAAGGCGCCGGAACCTCCGCCGACATCAAGGGCCGCATCGACCTCATCCGCGCCCAGATCGAAAACGCCTCCTCCGACTACGACCGTGAGAAGCTCGAAGAGCGCCTCGCCAAGCTCGCAGGCGGCGTCGCCCAGATCAACGTCGGCGCCGCCACCGAAGTCGAGATGAAGGAAAAGAAAGCCCGAGTCGAAGACGCGCTCCACGCTTGTAGAGCCGCCGTCGAAGAAGGCATCCTCCCCGGGGGAGGCACCGCCGTCCTCCGCGCCCGTCGCGCCCTCGACAAAGCCCGCAAGGCCGCCAAGGGAGACGAACGACTCGGCATCGACATCGTCCACCGCGCCGTCGCAGCCCCCATCAAGCAGATCGCCAAGAACTGCGGCCTCGACGGCTCCGTCATCGCCTCCAAGGTCGAAGAATCCGACGACAACACCTTCGGATACAACGCCCTCACCCACGAATACGGCGACCTCGTCAAAATGGGCGTCATCGTCCCCACCAAGGTCGAACGCGTCGCCCTCCAAAACGCCGCAAGCATCGCCGGCCTCCTCCTGACCACCGACGCCGCAATCGTCGAACTCAAGGAAAAGAAACCCGTCGGCGCCGGCGCCTCGGGCGAGGATTTTGATTACTAATACATCCTCACCTAAACTGGACGCAAGGGGCTAAAGCCCTTTGTGTCTTTTGCGATTCACGATCATGAGTCTGTTGACTAAGGATCATGAGGCGGTGACATACTGGGCTCGCAGTGATTGGAGTCCATTTCTCCAGGAGGTAAAATGGCAGCTAACTACCCATACGTCAATGCCCCTGGCCCTCTTCACCAGTTCGTTGGCAAGTTGCGAACACATTTTCCAAGTCAGGTGACCGCTGAAACTCTGAAGAAGCAGGGCTTGGCTGCCAAGAACGAATCGTATGTAATCAATACTCTAAGATTCATCAATGTTCTTGATAATGATGGAAACAAGGTGTCTGAGAACACCAAGTTTTTTGTCAGCGATGATTCAGTTTTTTCCCCCGGTCTCGAGAACCTGATTAAGAAGGCCTATTCCGATCTCTTCGACACAAACGGAGATGCGGTTTGGGAGATGACAAAGAGTGAATTGACGACATTTTTCAGGATGTCAGATGACACGAGCGAGATTGTCGGTCAGAGGCAGGCGAGTACTTTCCTTGCTCTTGCTGCTCAGGCCGGTCACGGTGAAGTTCCAACAATTTCTGATTCGGGTTCAGCCGCTAAGCCCGTGGCAAGAAAGAAGAAGGCGGCAAAGAAGACTGCGAAGCCTGCAGGTAAGTCTCAGGGCGACGATTCTCAGCAAATGGCGGCGGGGAATGGTCTGTCCGCCGAGCATGGCTTTGGTCAAATGGCATTTTCGTTGCGTATCGAGATGAACCTGCCCACAACAGATGACCAGGCGGTCTACGACGCGTTGTTCAAGAGCATTCGGGAGAACTTGATTGAGCCATATCAGTCCGAAAGCAGTTGAGCGATTGTGCCGGAGTGCGTCTGTTCATCACCAAGGTAGTTCGAGTGGTGGTGATGATGAGCATCCGTTCGTAAAGCGTTATATATCCGGTGAGCTGCCATCGAAGGTGCGTGAACTCTTCGACGGAAGCCACTACGAGCAGGCGTCGATGCACGCATTCGCGTACCTAGATAAGCGTATTCAAGCCTTGTCTGGACTAGAGCACGAAATTGGTACTAGTCTCATGATGAAGGCGTTTCAGTTCACGAAGAAAGATGGCGTTGCAACTTCAGTGCCAATGATCAAGATTGGCGATCTGTCAACTCTTACTGGCCAGAACGAGCAGGATGGGATGAAATTTCTTGCTGCTGGATCTGTTCAGCTGATCAGAAACCCGCGTGGTCATGAACTAACTATGGGCGACTCGCCAGACAGGTGTTTGGAGTTTCTATCTGTATGCTCGCTTGTGCTCAGAATTTTGAAAGAAAGAACATCTTAAGTCGGGTGCCCTGCTCACGCGAAGCTTGAGCAGGATCAGCCCGCCCCCAAACCACCCCATACCCACCCATCCCCAAAGAGGGGTTGCAGGGGACCCCTCCCCTGCATTGCTTCAATATCAGTGTGTTGATGATTCTCTGGAATAGAAGGCGGTCCAGTTGGGTTTGAGCGATTGGAGTACATTCAGGCGTTCAACACAATTGGAGGTGCCAAATGGGACGCGAAGACCGAGCAGTGCATGACTTCCATGAGTCGAGCAATAAGGATTCTCATCCCGACAACTCGATCGGGAACCAGCAGATCACGGATGATGGGTATCAGGTCGGGGCAATCGAATACACGGTTGATTCCGATGCTCAGGACATCGATCTCGACATTCAGGGGTCCGGCGAAAGAGATTGATCAAACTGGCAGATCTGTTGTATCCGTCGCTGCAGGCTGTAGGCAGTCTTCGTTCTCAACCGGGGCATCCTGAAATGTGAAGACTGCGCTAAGAAGTAATAAGCACGGTGAATATGATATTGTCAACGTCGGATCGTGACGATAAAATATCTTGCCGATGTAGCTCAGCTGAACAGAGCACGCCCCTGCTAAGGGTGAGGTCGCGGGTTTGAGTCCCGCCATCGAATCAAGCCCTCCATGCCTTCGGGCATGGAGGTTTTTTGTTATTAGCGAAACGAACTACCCCCCTTTGTGCGCGCATCTCCCCACACCAACCACATCCGTGCGCGCATTGCCCCCCCAAACCCCCCTCCCCCCTTGAGCCGCCCCCAAAACCGCCGCACAATTCCCA
>JALUWX010000092.1 GCA_027019265.1 Phycisphaerales bacterium | reverse complement strand
TGGTGTGGATTGGCACGGGGATTGCCGGTGTTGTGTGCTGACGGTGCGCGTTCACCGTCGCTGACTGTGAGAAATGGCTGTGCCCTGTGGGGTGCGGCGTGATGGGTGAGATACCCCCGAGACATCAGGAGATCGACTCGCTATGGCACACAAGGAACTGACTTTCGATATCGAGGCGCGTCAGGCGCTGCTGGCCGGTGTTGAGAAGCTTGCGGCGGCGGTGAAGGTGACGCTTGGGCCGCGGGGTCGGAACGCGGTGATCGACAAATCGTGGGGTGGTCCGACGGTGACCAAAGACGGGGTGTCGGTTGCTGAGGAGGTCGAGCTGAAGAACAAGGCGGAGAACATGGGCGCGAAGCTCGTGAAGGAAGCTTCGAGCAAGACGTCGGACGATTCGGGGGACGGGACGACGACGGCGACGGTGCTCGCTGAGGCGCTGTTCAAGGAGGGGCTCCGGTACATCGCTGCTGGGGTGGACGCGAACTCGCTGGTTCGTGGGATGAAGAAGGGGATCGAGATCGCTTGCAAGAGCATCGATGACCTTGCGACCCCGGTGAACGGGAAGAAGGACATCCAGAACGTCGCGACGATCAGCGCGAACAACGACCCGGAGACGGGGAAGATCATGGCCGACGCTTTCGAGAAGGTCGGGAAGGACGGGGTGATCACGGTCGAGGAGGGCAAGGGGCTCGAGACGGACGTGACGGTCGTCGAGGGGATGCAGTTCGATCGTGGGTTCCTGTCCCCGAACTTCGTGACTGATGTCGATGAGATGAAGGTGGAGTTCGAGAAGGCGCTCGTACTGGTGCACGAGGGGAAGATCGAGAACATCCAGAAGCTGGTTCCCTTGCTCGAGAAGGTGATGGAGGCGAAGAAGCCCCTCGTCATCATCGCGGAGGATGTGACGGGCGAGGCGCTGAGCACGCTCGTGATCAACAAGCTGCGCGGTACGCTTCAGGTTTGTGCGGTGAAGGCGCCGGGGTACGGGGATCGTCGGAAGGCGATGCTCGAGGACATCGCGGTGCTGACGGGCGGGGAAGCGTTCATGAAGGATCTGTCGGTTGATCTGGACACGATCAAGTTGTCCCAGCTCGGGATCGCGAAGAAGATCGAGATCAGCAGCGACAACACCACGATCATCGAGGGCGCTGGCTCGACCAAGGACATCCAGGGGCGGATCGAGCAGATCCGTCGTGAGATCGAGAACTCGTCGAGCGATTACGATCGTGAGAAGCTCCAGGAGCGGCTCGCGAAGCTGACGGGCGGGGTGGCTCAGATCAACGTGGGCGCTGCGTCCGAGGCGGAGCTCAAGGAGAAGAAGGCGCGTGTCGAGGATGCGCTCCATGCGACGCGCGCGGCGCTGGCGGAGGGGATCGTCCCCGGCGGCGGCGTTTCGTTTGTCCGGGCTCAGAACGACATCGCGAAGAACAAGGACTGGAAGTCCGTGTTCGGGAAAGCGACTGAGGTGTCGAGCGATGATGCTGGGCGCGTGAAGTACGACTTCGCGGCCGGGCTCAATGTCGTGTTCCGGGCGCTTTCGGTTCCTCTGAAGACGATTTCGGAGAACGCGGGCGCGAAGGGCTCGGTCGTGGTGGCGAAGGTCGCTGACGGCGAGGGCTCGTTCGGGTACAACGCGCTGACGGATACGTACGAGGATCTGCTGAAGGCGGGTGTGTTGACTCCTGCGAAGGTGGATCGGATGGCGTTGACGAACGCGGGTTCGGTGGCGACGGTGCTGCTGGCCGCGGATTGTCTGGTGACGGATGCGCCGGAGGATGCTTCCGATGCGGGCCATGGTGCTGGCGGCGACCCGATGGGTGGCATGGGCGGCATGGGTGGTATGGGAGGCATGGGCGGTATGGGCATGCCTGGTATGGGTGGTATGGGCGGGATGGGGTTCTGATCCATCCAATGCTCGCTCAGATCACTCCAACTAGTGGTTGGTTCCAGTGGGTAGTTTGGTTTCTTAGCACTGGTGTATTAGCTGCTGTTATCGCGCACTGGCTCAATATGAAACAGGTCAAGATGGCAGACAAGAAACGATGCCTTGAGGAGATTTTCAAGCATCCAACTGGGATCCGCAATGTGGAGTTTTTCCGAATGGTCCGTGCCTGTGAACTCTATTTCAGTGATTCGAAACGAGTCATGAAGTTGTTCGATGAGCTTCGTGGGTACAAGTTTGAAGCAGGCGATGGCCGTGGAGGATTCGTTGTGGATCCCGCATACAACCGTCTTGTCTCAAAGACAATTGACGAAATGTGCAAGGTCGTTGGCTACAGACATGCAAAGAAAAGGAACTGACCGGCCGACCGGTTAAGGAGATTTAGACAATGGCAGTCAAACCGCTTGAAGATCGTGTGCTTGTGAAGCCTTTGGAGCAGGCGTCGGTGACGTCGTCGGGGCTGTACCTTCCGGAGTCGAGCAAGGAGAAGCCGATTCAGGGGACGGTGGTTTCCACGGGTCCCGGGAAGATTCTGGAGAACGGGACGCGTGCGGCGATGAGCGTGAGCAAGGGCGACCGGGTCGTGTACTCGAAGTACGCGGGCACGGAAGTGGATATTGATGGCGTGGAGCATCTGATTCTGCGCGAGACTGAACTGCTCGGCGTTTTCGCTTGAGCGGGCTGAACACGAACACACACTCCGAAGGGAGCGATTGATATGAGTAGCAAACAGATCATGTTCGAGGACAAGGCGCTCCTCGAGATGAAGAAGGGCGTTGACAAGCTTGCTGACGCCGTCAAGTGCACGATGGGGCCTGCGGGTCGTCATGTGGTGATCGACAAGTCGTTCGGTGGTCCTCATGTGACCAAGGACGGGGTGACGGTCGCGAAGGAGATCGAGCTCCCGGAGCGGTTTGAGTCGATGGGTGCGAAGATGGTGCACCAGGTCGCGAAGAAGACGGCGGATAAGGCCGGGGACGGGACGACGAGCGCGACGGTTCTGGCGCAGGCGATCTTCAACGAGGGTCTGCGTGTTGTTGCTGCTGGGGCGAACCCGGTGCATGTGCAGCGCGGGATCAACAAGGCGGCGCAGGCGGTGAGCGATGCGATCGATGGGTTCGCGACCCCGTGCAAGGGGAAGGCGGACCTGAAGAAGATCGCGACGGTGTCGGCGAACCAGGACGCGGAGATCGGTGAGCTGATCGCGGAAGCGATCAACAAGGTCGGTCACGACGGGGTCGTGGAGATCGAGAACGGGAACTCGAACGAGACCACGCTCGACTATGTCGAGGGGATGCAGTTCGATAAGGGGTACCTGTCTCCGTACTTCATGACGGATCCGAAGTCGGGCGAGGCGGTGCTCGAGGACGTGCTGATTCTCATCCACGAGAAGAAGATCAGCAACCTTGGGGATCTGCTGCCGCTCTTGAACAAGATCGCGACGGCCGGTAAGCCCTTGCTGATCATCGCTGAGGACATCGAGAACGAGGCGCTCGCGGCGCTGGTTGTCAACCGTCTGCGCGGGATGCTGCAGGTTGCTGCGGTGAAGGCGCCGGGGTTCGGGGATCGTCGGAAGGCGATGCTCGAGGACATCGCGGTGCTCACGGGTGGGACGTACTTCGCGGAGGACCTGGGTCGTTCGCTCGAGTCGATCGAGCTCAAGGAGCTCGGGAAGGCGAAGAAGGTCACGGTGTCGAAGGACAACACGACCATCGTCCAGGGCGCTGGGAAGAAGGCGGACATCACGGCCCGCGCTGAGCAGATCAAGACCCAGCACGAGAAGTCCACGAGCGAGTACGACCGTGAGAAGCTGATGGAGCGTCACGCGAAGCTCACGGGTGGGGTTGCGATCATCCATGTGGGTGGCGCGACGGAGCAGGCCATGAAGGCGACGAAGGACCTTGTTGATGACGCGGTGCACGCGACTCGTGCTGCTGCGAAGGAGGGGTATGTTGCTGGTGGTGGTGTGTCGTTCATCCGGGCTGCTTCGGAGCTTGGCGCGGCCGCGAAGAAGGCGAAGGGCGATGAGAAGTTTGGCTTCGACATCGTCGCGAAGGCGCTGGAGGCTCCGGCGCGTCAGATCGCGGAGAACGCTGGGTTCGATGGTGATCTGGCCGTCGAGACGATCAAGGAGGAATCCGGGTCGTACGGGCTAAACGCGGCGACGGGTGATTACGTGGATCTCGTGAAGGCGGGGATCATTGATCCGGCGCTGGTGGCGAAGAGTGCGGTGATCAACGCGGCGAGCGTGTCGGGGCTGATGCTCACGACGGACGTGATGCTGACGGATCTGAAGGAGGATGCTGAGCCGGTTACTGGCGCGGTGTCTTGAGTTGATTTGATTTCACGGGCCCTCGTCGGGAACGGCGGGGGTCTTGTTTATGCCAGCGACACGCGACTACTACGAGATCTTGGGAGTTGGGAAATCCGCGGATGCGGAGGAGATCAAGCGCGCGTATCGGCGTTTGGCGATGAAGCACCATCCGGATCGGAACCCGGATGATGCTGAGGCGGAGGTGAAGTTCAAGGAGGCCGCGGAGGCGTACGAGGTTTTGTCGGATCCGGAGAAGCGGAAGCTGTACGACCAGTACGGGCACGACGGGCTGCGTGGGCACGGGGCGGCGACGCACGACTTCAACCGGATGAATGTGGACGACATCTTCTCGATGTTCAACGACATCTTCGGTGGCGCTGGGGGTGTGGGGTTCGGTGGTCCTCGCGCGGGCGGGGCTCGGCGCGGGGTGGCGCGTGGGTATGACCTGGAGACGCAGGTCAATGTGACGCTCGAGGACGTGCTGCATGGGACGACGAAGGATGTCGAGTTCACACGCATGGATGTCTGCGAGACGTGCTCGGGGTCCGGGGCGAAGCCCGGTACGACTCCCGAGTCGTGCGCGTCGTGCGGGGGTCAGGGGAAGGTTCAGCAGGCGGGGCTTGGGGGGATGTTCCGGATGGTGACGGCGTGTCCTGCGTGTCGGGGTCGGGGGACTACGATCAAGGAGAAGTGCTCGAGCTGTCATGGGCGCGGGCGGGTCGGGAAGAAGCGTTCGCTGAAGGTGAAGATCCCTGCTGGGGTTCATCACGGACAAGCGGTGCGGATCAAGGGAGAGGGTGAGCCTCCTGCGGTGGATGCGAGCGCGGACGGGTCGGGGGTGCGCGGGGATCTGCATGTCGTGGTTGCGGTTGAGGATCATGGGTTGTTTGAGCGCGATGGGGATCATCTGATTCTGGAGATGCCCATTAGCTTTACTCAGGCCGCGCTCGGGGCTGAGGTTGAGGTTCCGACCTTGGACGGGTCCCGGACGATCAACGTGAAGAAGGGGACGCAGTTCGGGGAACTGCTCCGGATCGAGGGTGAGGGGCTCCCGAATCTGCGGAGTGGCCGTCGGGGTGATCTGGTCGTGGTGGTGAAGATCGAGACTCCGAAGAAGCTGACGAGCAAGCAGGAGGAGCTGCTGCGCGAGTTTGCGGAGACGGAGGACAAGGATGTGCAGCCCGAGAGTCACGGGTTCTGGAAGAAGATCACGGACCTGCTGGGGGGCTGAGGTCTGTTTTTGAGATGAGGTGTGATGATGAGTGAGACCCACGAGAGCGAAACGATGACGCACGACGAGAACCATGCTGAGGAGTCCGGATCCGCTGAGGATCGCGCGGCGCGGTTGGAGGCGATCCGTCAGATGGCGCTGGCTGATGAGCTTGAGGTCCCGGCGGAGTGCGAGGAGATCGTCGATGCGCTTCTGGACACGATCCGTCAACGCGATGAGCACTTCGGTCGGTTCCAGGAGCTTGGGGCGGAGTACCAGAACTTCCAGCGTCGCGCGTCGATCAACGAGCGCGAGGCGCGGACGAGCGCGACGACGGGGGTTGTTCAGGCGCTGATCCCGCTGATCGATCACTTCGAGATGGCGCTGACCCAGGATCCGGAGAAGGTGAGCGCTGCTGATGTGATCGGCGGGGTGAAGCTGATCCGATCGGAGTTTCTGCGGATGCTGTCGTCGTACGGCGTGAGCCCGATCGACCCGAAGGTGGGGGACGAGTTCAATCCGAACGAGCACGCGGCGATGATGCAGCATGCTTCGGAGGGGGTTGAGCCCGGACATGTGTCGATCGCGATGGGGATGGGGTACAAGCTGGGTGATCGGGTGGTGCGGCCTGCGAAGGTTGCGGTGGCGCCCGAGGCTGAGGGTGAATCTTCGGATGGAGAAGGCTGATGCCCACGTATGACTACCGGTGCAATGCGTGTTCGCACGAGTTCGAGTTGTTCCAGTCGATGAGCGATTCGGTGAAGAAGAAGTGCCCGGAGTGCGGGAAGCTCGCGCTGGAGCGTTTGATCGGGACGGGCGCGGCGGTGGTGTTCAAGGGGTCGGGGTTCTACGAGACGGATTACCGTTCGGATTCGTACAAGAAGGGTGCTGAGGCCGACAAGAAGAAGGCGGAGACGGCGAAAGCCGAGTCGAAGTCGGATTCGAAGTCGGAGAGCAAATCGGATACGAAGAAGAAGGATTCGGGGTCGTCGAAGGAATCGAAGCCCAAGGCGAAGTCTGGGAAGGACTGAGCGGTGATCGTGGGTCACGGGGTGGACATCGTCGAGGTGGCGCGGATCGCGGAGTCGCTCGGGAAGCACAGCGATCGGTTCCTTGAACGGGTGTTTACGGATCGTGAGGTTTCGGATTCGGGGGATGGGCCTCGACGGGTGGAGCACTTGGCCGCTCGGTTTGCGGCGAAGGAAGCGGCGCTGAAAGCGATCGGGACGGGGTGGTCGGAGGGGATCGGGTGGACGGATGTTGAGACGCGGAGGGGTCTGCGGGGGAAGCCCGAGCTGGTGGTGACGGGGAGGGCGCTGGAGATCGCGCGGGAGCTGGGTGGGGCTCGGTGGTTCGTGTCGTTGTCGCACACGGACGCGCTCGCGATGGCGAGTGTGATTCTTGAGGGCGATTGATCTGGATCGGGTGTGGGGGGTCGTCAATGATCGCTCATGGCGCTTCCCAGAGTTTTGATGACCGATGTGATCCGATCCTCTCAGCAGGGGGACTCTCATGGGGGCGCGTATCTGATCGATCTCGAGTCCGGGGCGCATGAACGGGTGCTGGACTGGAACGAGGTGGGGATCGATTGGGAGGGGCGCGGGATGGGGCGCGGGCTGCGCGGGATCGTGTATGCGGGGGAGGAGATCTACATCGCGGCTTCGGACGAGCTGTTCGTGTTCGATCGGGGGTTCAAGATTCTCAGGTCGTTCAGGTGTCCGTTTTTGCACCACTGTCACGAGATCTCGTACGACGGTGAACGGTGGATCTGGTTGACCTCCACGAGCTTCGATTCGATTCTGCGGTTCGATACGCGCGAGGGGGTGTTCGATGGCGCGTGGTATATCGGGGTAGCGGAGCGGCGGATCCAGGGTCGGGTGGAGCGGAAGCTCATGAGCAAGGGGTACGACCCGAGGGGGGAGATGGGGCCTCCGAAGAAGGACACGCTGCACATCAACCAGGTGTTCTGTCGGGAGGGGGCGGTGTACTTTTCGGCGCTCCGGATGGACGGGATGTGGGTGCTCGGTGCTGACGGGGGGCTTGAGTCCTTTGCGCGGGTGCCCGTGGGGACGCACAACTGTCAGCCGATCGGGGGGGATCGGATCGCGATGAACGCGACGAAGGACGACTGCGCGATGATCACGGATCGGAGGGGGCGCGTGATCACGACGATGGTGTATCCGGAGTACGACGAGTCAGCGATGACGAGCACGGATCTGGGGAAGGACTTTGCGCGTCAGGGGTTTGGGCGCGGGTTGTGTGTGTCTGAGGGGGATGGGCTTGTGATTGCGGGGTCGTCTCCCGGGACGGTGAGCGCGTTCGTGATGGGGACGGGGGAGCGGATCGGGGAGGTGAATGTGTCGATGGATGTTCGGAACGCGCCGCACGGGCTCGA
>JALUWX010000091.1 GCA_027019265.1 Phycisphaerales bacterium | reverse complement strand
TCACCCTCCAAAGTCCCACCCCTTCAATCCCCCCACAGTCCACCGAAACCTCAAATCCAACGCCCCCTCCTCCCCAAGCCCACCCAAAGGCTCCGGAAACCCATCCAGCGGCACATACCTTTGCTTCCACACCCGATCCGCATCCCCTTCATCCCGCGCGGACCGCGCGTCTCCCACACGCTCCTGACGCACCGACCCATCAAAGAACGCAAGATTCACCACCGCATCGTCGTACCCCACCCACATCGCATCCGGAAACCGATTCACCCGATCAAACTCCTCGTACATAAACACCTTCCGAGACGGGAACGCAACCTCCGACATCCGACGACCACCGAGCGGCGCATCCGCCTCCCCCACCAGCCGCATCCCGTGCGGCGACTCCGCCCGGGGCACATACACCGGATCCTCATCATCCAACCACGCCTGCGGCACAACCTGATACGACGACCCAAACGCCCACATCGCCCGCACCGCCTCATCCCCCCACACCGGACTCACTTCCCACCCGGGCTCACCCGGCATCCCCTCCGCATACGGCACCCCCGACCCAGGCCGCAGATACGACAACGGATCCTCCTGCCAATGCTGCAAATCCTTGTCGTACGGCGAAGCCGCAATCGGCTCGGGCTGCACATCCGTGAACGTGTCCAACATCACCACATGCGACCAACGCTGCGCCCAGATCACACTCCGCGGCAACGGATGAATCGCACTCTCGAACCCACCCGGCGCCGAACGCACCCGCCCCGTCCCGCGCTGAAGGATGTGCTGGAGTTGCGCCGCCGAACCCCCGAGCGGATCAAAAGGCATCTCCTTCAGACCCGAAGGAACATCCGCTCGACCATGACCCGCATGCGGCCACGTAAACGAGAAGATCAAATCATCATTCAACTCTGCATAGTTCGCCGCACCAAGCGCAAGCGAGTGCATGTGCGCTCGTGACACCACATCCCGCGCATCTCGTCCCCCACCACACAGCGGCATAAACATCACCACGACGAACACCGCGATCACCCCAACCGCTCCGACCAACGCCGCCAACTCCCACACCGTAAACCCGCGCCGACCCACCATCGCGTCATCCCCTTTCACCCCCACACCATCACCCCCATCCGCACCCCACCCCCACCAGTTCCCACCCAACCCCAACCGCAACACACAACCCGCGCCCCCGATCCGTGCATTGATTCGTGCCACTGACCTGCGCTTCGCAGGTCAGTGCTCTTCACTCCAGACCATCCCAAACTCGCCATTCGGCCCCGGGTGCCCTGCTTTGCGGCGAAGCCCAAAGCAGGTAGTCACACGCCCCCAACGTCTTCTCTCCTCCCTCGGGCTTCGTGGGGGGGGGGCGGGGGGGCGGGGGAGGTGTCACGCGCAGCGTGACGGAGGGGATGCCTTCCCGCTTCAAGAGGGGTTGCAGGGGACCCCTCCCCTGCATGGCAGATCTACGGCACGATACCACACATATACCGTACATTATGCCGATGCAGCATTGCTATGCCGCGGGCCCAATCGCACGCATCGCCTTCTGCGACAATGACTTACGTCGCCACAAGTGGTTTCTGATAGAACCGGATCCCCACCCGAGCCCCACCCAGATCCGAGTCCCCAAGCACCAGCTCACCCCCCCACCCCTCGACAATCCGTTTGCACACCCCAAGCCCCAACCCGTGGCCGCCAAAGGACTTGCGCGATCCAAACCCGTCCCCCGAGTCCTCCACCCAGATCTCCTTCATCCGGCCCCCACGCGCGCACGCGCCCGTGCAGAACTCGCAATTGTTCCACGTGGAACAACTGCTCCCCGGGTTGCCCCCAGAGTCGCCGACGGCCGCGGGTCCGGGGCCTGAGCTGGGAGAAGGGGCGGATGAATTGTTCCACGTGGAACAACTGACAGCCCCCCCACCACTCGGGTTCCCACCACCCATGCAGTTTGCGAATCCGCCGCACATGACTCGGGACCCGAGCTGGATCGACGCCGGGTGATCGGGATCGTGCGCGCGCTGGCGCGCAATCGCGTCGAGGGCGTTGGTGTAGAGGTTGACCAGGACCCGGGTCAGGAGTGTGGGGGGGAGGGGGCAGGTTGCGCGGGGGGCGAGGTTGTAGGACCAGTCCAGGGTTGGGGTGAGGGGGTGGTCTGCCAGTTGGGTGATGGCGGATGTGTGGGCGTGCTGGATGCCGTCGATCCCGAGGAGGGGGGTGGTGGCGCCGTGGTTGGCCATGAAGAGCTCGCACAGAAGTGTGACCTGGGACCCCAGATCTGAGGCGAGTTCCAGGGCGGCGCGCGCATGATCCGGGTTGTTTGTGCGGAGGGCGCGGTCGGCGCGGGCGGAGATGGAGGTGGCGAGGTTGGCGAGTTCGTGGGCGAGCAGGGACCCGGGGTTGGGTTGGCTTGGCTCGGATGTGTGGGGATTGGGATTGGGTGGGGGGGGTGTGAAATGTTCCACGTGGAACAATTCGTGCGCGCGCTCCCGGTCATTCGGCTCGGATGTGTGGGATCCGGGGGATGGAAGGTTCGGGATTGTGGTGGGGGCGGGGGATTGAGGGGGGGAGCTGGGCTCAGGATTGGGGTCGGGATCCGGATGGCCCCCCTGCTGCTGTTCGTGCTCGAGGGCTCGGTCGAAGTCTTGCTCGGCTTCTTTGGCGAGTTCGTCGAGGTCGTGGTCGAACTGAGAAGTCAGCGCGTCGAGTTCGTCGAGGATGTTGAGGATCTCGCCGGCATCGGAATCGATGAGGCGCGGGTAGCGGCGATTGGATGGATCGGGGCGCTGCACACGGGATTGATCGGTGCGCGGGGGTGGAGAGGTGAGGGATGATCGGTCCTTGGGGGGAGATCGATCACTTGGGGTCGGGGATGGTGTGCTCGGGGGAGATAGGTAAGTCCATCCCGGAGAGGAGGGTGGTGGTGTGATCGGGTCGGGGTGGGCCGGCGGCGAGCCAGGCTTGGATTTCTTTGGGTCGGATGTCGTGGTGGAGGACGGCGGCGAGGTCGATCCAGTCGAACTCGATCCCGGGTTCTGTTGACTCAACGGTGGGGGGGTCGGCGGCCTGGGCGAGGTTCACACCACCCAGATGTTCCACGTGGAAGACGAGGTTGACTTCGTGGTGGGGGCGTTTGGCGTTGAACGAGTGCTCGGAGATGAGGAGGAGGGGGCCGACTTTGGAGGGGAGGTTGAGTTCTTCCATGAGTTCTCGCTCGAGGGCGTGGGGTGCGGGTTCGGCGAACTCGATGTGGCCTCCGGGGAGGTAGAGGTAGTTGTGCTTGGTGTTGCGGCACATGAGGACGCGCGAGTGGTGTAGGATGAGTGCGCGCGCGATGAACTCGATGTGTTGTTTGTCGGCCATGCGCGATGGTAGGCCTCGGGTTGCGGGGCGAAGATACCCCCCTGTTTGGGTGATATTTGGTTCTCGGACCTTGCTTGATGCGGTGCTGGAGGTTGTGATGGCGGATGCGCGTGGTGGACGGTCGAAGCGGTCGCGGTTGGGTCGGGGGTTGTCGGCGATGTTGGATACGCCGAAGGCGGTTGAGGTGGAGGTGGGGGCGGAGACCGAACAGAAACCGATCGTTGAGAAGACGGTGGAGGTTCAACGCGAAGGGCGCGAAGAGCGCAAAGAGCGCGAAGCGGGGGCTTCCGGATCGGAAGTTATTTCTGGTTCGGGGGTTGAGGAACTCAGGAAGGATCGTGAAGACACACTGACCTCAGAGCAGGTCAGTGGCACGGGTACTGGTGGTTCGGGGGGTGTTGATCCGGATGTTGGCGGTGCGGAGGTTGTTGGATCTGAGGGCGCGTCGGGGGAGCGGGTGGTGGAGATCGGGGTGGGGTTGATCTGCGCGAACACGGAGCAGCCCAGACGGGTGTTCGAGGAGGGGGCGATGAAGGAGCTGGCGGATTCGATCGCGCGGCACGGGGTGATGTCGCCGGTGTTGGTGCGTGAACGGGTGGGGGTTTCGGAGGGGGAGGCGCGGTATGAGTTGATTGCGGGTGAGCGGCGGTGGCGGGCTTCGGTGATGGCGGGGCTTGGGGTTGTGCCTGCGATTATCAGGGAGGTGGATGATGCGGTGAGCGCGCAGCTGGCGCTCATCGAGAACATCATGCGGGAGGATCTGAACCCGATCGAGCGCGCGCAGGGGCTCAGGGCGCTCGCGGATCGTCACGGGATGACGCAGCAGGCGATTTCGGAGTCGGTGGGGATGTCCCGTTCGGGGGTGGCGAACAGTGTGCGTTTGCTCGAGCTTCCGGAGAACCTGGTGGCGTTGATCGCGGAGGGGGCGCTCAGTGCGGGTCATGGGAAGGCGCTTTTGTCGCTCGGGAAGCTTGAATCGCAACGCAAGTTTGCGTCTATGGCCATCAAGGAGGGTTGGAATGTCCGTCGTCTGGAACAGGCGATTGAACATGAACTGAGCGGCATACCTGGGGACAAAACCCCACTCATATCTGGTGAAGCCGCTGATGATGGTGCGGACCGTGCGGCTCGCGTTTTGCGAGATTTAGAGCGCCGGGCTGGGGAGTCGCTCGGGACGAGGGTGCGGATCCGGACGGATCGTTCGGGCAAAAAGGGGCGACTGACGATCGAGTTCTACGATCTGGACCAGTTTGATGGGCTTTTGTCGAAGCTCGGGGTATCGAGCGATATTTGAGACACCGGCTCGATTTTGGGCTCAGATTTGGGATTGGTCAGGGACGTATGATTTCAAAATGAGTTTGGCTTGCTCGAAACATTCGTTTGTGATTGCTAGAATCAACGGACCCGGGGGACGCGTTTCTTGAGCGGGTGAGACGCGCTTCGTGTGGATCTCCGGGTCTTTGCGAGTTCGTTTGTCGATCCTGTGGACAAACGGCGGAGCAGTCATGTTCAGAGCGATCAATGCGGCGGATGCGTCGCCGACCAACCAAAAGAAGGAAACCCCCTCACCATGGCAAAGAAAAAAACTTCGAAGAAGAAACCGGCGCGCGTGGCAACGGCTCGCGCGAGTACGGCGCTCGGATCGGTGAGTGTCGAGGAGCTCCAGGCGGAGCTTGCGCGGCGGAACCGGAAGGTGTCGTCGCTGGAGCGGAAGCGTGAGAAGCTCCGTGAGCAGCTTGCGGCGGTTGAGGCGGAGCTTTCGGCGCACGGGGCGCTGAGCGCGACTGGGGGGATCCGGAAGCGGCCGAAGAATGAGTTGAGTTTGGTGGAGACGCTTCAGCAGGTGCTGAAGGGTCAGACGTTGAGCGTGACGGAGGCGGCGCAGGCCGCTCGTGATGCGGGTTACATGACGACGGCGGCGAACTTCCGGACGATCGTGAACCAGACGCTGATCCGTGAGAGCAAGCTGTTCAAGAAGGTTGCTCGGGGTCAGTACACGGCGAAGTGATCGCTGTCTGACTCGAACGAATCAACGGGGACGATCCGTCGGGGTGGCGGATCGTTTTCGTTTTTGGGTTTGGGGCTTTGGAGGTGGGGCGCTTTAGATTGTCTTGGGCGCGGTGGGGGTGGAGGGTGTGGTTGGGGTGAGGAGGTTGAGGAGGGAGGCGACTTGTTCGCGTTGGGTGGCGATGGTTTTGATGGTCGCTTGTTCGAGGAGCTGGGCTCGGACGAGGTTTGCGGATTCTTTGGCGATGTCGGCGTCTTCGATCTGGGAGCGTGCGGCGGTGGTGTTGGTGAGTTCTTCGGAGATGGCCGCGGATTCGGAGGTGATGGCTTTGAGTCGTGCGCCGACGGCGCCTCGTCGGTTGGCGACGGCGGCGTTGGCTTGTTCGGCGAGGTCCTGGGCTTTCTCGGGGTCGGTGAAGAGGAACTCGGCGACGTTGGCGAGGGACGTGGTTTGGGTGGTGAGTTCGCCTGTTTCCGGGTCGATGGTTTGGATGGTGGTGGAGGCGAGTTCGGCGCTGGTGAAGCCCGAGAGGGTGGGTTGGGTGTTGAAGGTGGAGGAGACAGCGATGTGGTCGATGGCTTTGGTGAGCTCGCTCGCTTGGAGTTCGAGGGCTTCTCGTTCTTCGTCGGAGAGGGCGCCGGTGTTGGCGGCTTGGACGGTGAGCGCGGCGAGTTCGGTGGTGAGGTCGGAGAGGACGGAGAGGGCGCCGTCTTGGGCTCCGAGGAAGGCGGATTCTCGTTGGAAGGATTCGAGTCGTTTGGTGAGGGCGTGTTCGCGCGCGGTGAGTTTGGTTGTGGCTTGGAGGGCTGCGGGGTCGTCGGCGGCGCGGTTGAGTTGTTTGCCTGTGGAGAGGCGCTCGAGGGTGGTGTTGAGGGTGTCCTGGTGGGACCTGAGGGCGGAGAGCCCGAAGTTGGTCAGGGATGTGAAGGAGATGGGTCCCATGGGGTGGATATCGGTCGGTTGGGAGGGTTTCTGGAGCGCGTAGGGGAAACAATGGGGGTATGAGCAGACGGGTACGTCATGGATCGGGCGGTGGAGGGGGCGATTTCGGGGGAGATGACTGGGATTTGGCGGAGGGGCTGGATCCGGAGGGGCCGAGCGCGGCGGATCTGGATCGGTACGGGGACGAGCTGGTGTCGTGTATCCATTGTGGGGCGAAGATCTACGACCAGGCGGAGCTGTGTCCGCGGTGTGGGGCGATTCAGGAGGAGGTGGAGGGGTCGTTGGGGTGGTGGGTGTATTTCCTGGTCGGGTTGATGGTGGTGTTGATGTTGATGTTCGTGTTCTGAGCGTGGTGTGGGGGATGGGGTGAGGATTGGGCATCCGGTGGGGGGTGTGGCTCGTATAGTGGGGTCGTGTTTCGAATGGGCTCGTGTTGGCGCACGGGTTCATCAGAGCGGTTTTGTGCGCCGGGCGCGGGGATGCGGAGGCCGAGGGATCGGGTTTCGCGGTGCTTTGGTGTGCGGGATCGTGTGATCATCACTTGGAGCGGATCATGACGAAGAGTGCGGCACGTGGGTCCTTTGGCGCGCGGATGGTTGGAAGTCGGGCGTTTAGTCTGATCGAGTTGTTGGTGGTGATCGCGATTATCGCGTTGTTGATCGCGTTGCTTTTGCCTGCGCTATCGGGGGCGCGGGAGGCGGGGCTGAAGTCGTCTACGACGGCGATGAGCAACGAGCTGACGACGGCGGCGCAGCGGTTCGGGAACGACAATGCGGGTCGGATGCCCGGGTACTTCTCGGAGCGGCAGATGGGTTCGGCGGAGAATGACTCGGAGCAGGACGGTGAGGGGATGAGCGCGATGGAGAACGCGCTGCTCGAGCTCGGGGGGACGGGTGTGGTGTTGGGGCGCGCGGATGATCCGAACGTGCCCGGGGAGAACGAGGACGCGGGGATCATCGAGATCGGGCCGAGCGATCAGATGGATCAGCGGGTGGTGGTGAATGTGAACCTGATCGGGGCGGAAGGCGCGTATTTCAGTCCGGACTCGAAGTTCGTGAAGGTGATGACGACGGGGGCGAACGGGACTCCGGAGCAGCAGGCGTCGAATGTTCGTGCGATGCCCGACATTGTGGATGCGTGGGGGAACCCGTTGCTGGTGTGGTCTCAGGACACGGCGGCGCGTGGGTCGATCGATCCGTTGTCGGATGATGAGGAGACGTACACGCAGTTTGTGCGTGTGACGAGCGACGGGGTGGGGAACCCGGGTGATGCGGATGGTCCGGCTTGGTTCTACCTTGCTTCGAACTCGTGTTTCCTTGGGGCGCGGGGCGCGGGTTCTTCGGGTGGTTTGAACATGGGTGGTGATCCGAGGACGGGTCGCGCGAGCGTGATCGGGCCGGGCGTTGGGAGCGCGTTCAGCGAGACGGAGCGGATCCGGACGTTGGCTTCGTTGTTGGGTTCGCCGTCGTCGTATGTGCTGTCGCCCAGCGCGACATCGATTGATGGGGCGGATTTCGAGGAGATCTATCCGGCGCGGCCTCGGGCGCGGTTTGTGGTGCAGAGCGCGGGCCGGGACGGGATCTACTTCAGCTCGGAGGATCCGGGGTGGCGCGAGAACGCGCACACGGACGGGATGGAGTTCCATATCGATTTCGGGAACAGCTTCAAGAACCAGAGCGGGAATCGGTTTACGGACGACGATGGCGCGTTCACGAACATCGACATGCTCGAGTCGTTCGACGATATTCTGACGGGCGCGAAGTGATCGGCTGACCCATTTCTGTGTGATTTGAGCGGGGCGTTTCGGCGCCCCGTTTTTTTGTGCGCGTGGTGGGGGCGGATCGTGTACAACCGGTTGGATGCGGGAGCGGATCGGAGAACGG
>JALUWX010000090.1 GCA_027019265.1 Phycisphaerales bacterium | reverse complement strand
CGCGGCGAAGGGGTCGGGGGGTGAGGTGTTGTCGCTCGGGTACGAGTCGAGGGACGGGGTGCACGGGGAGGTGGAGATCCGTCCTGAGGCGGCGCTGATGCACGAGCGGGTGATGGTTGCGGATCGGGAGATGACGATCGAGCACGTCTTGGGGATGACGGGCGCGATGATGGTGCACCCGGATGTGACGGAGGCGGAGACGCAGCAGGGGCTCAAGCCCGGGGATGCGTTTGCGCGGATCGGTGGGGTGGCGTGGCCGTCGATCGTGGACGGGATCGGGGTGATCCGCGCGAATACGGGGAAAGCGCTTTCGATCGAGGTGCTCCGGGACGGCGAGATCGTGTCGCTCGACGTGAAGGTGGATGGGGAGGGGAAGGTCGGGTTCTATCCGCACGTGACGACGGGGACGCGTGCGCGGGTCGGGACGTGGAGTGGTGCTCCGGAGGGATCGGGTCCGATCCCGAGTGGATCGGTGATCGAGGCGGTGGACTATGTCACGGTTGCGGATATGCACGACGTGGCGCGGGCGATCGTGGGGACGACGGATGAGGGGTGGCGGAACGGGGACGAGACGTTCGTGGTGACGTTCGCTGTGGTGCTCCCGGATGGGTCGAGGGATGTGATCGAGTGGGAGCTGGATCGCGCGCGTGTGGGGGCGATGAGGTCGTTGGGGTATCAGTGGCCGGGGGGTGAGCAGTTGGACTTGTTGCTGCTCCCGGTGCAGACGATCGACAAGGCGGCGAACCCGCTCGATGCGATCGATCGAGGGTTGCACGAGTCTCGTCGGGTGATGCTGCAGACATACCTGACGTTTTTGAGGTTGTTCCAGGGGACGGTGAAGGTGGAGCATTTGAAGGGGCCGGTGGGGATCGCGCATCTTGGGACGATCATCGCTGAGGAGGGGTGGGTGAAGGTGTTGTTCTTCCTCGCGTTGATCTCGATCAATCTTGCGGTGATCAACTTCCTGCCGCTCCCGATTGTGGATGGTGGTCAGTTTTTGATGCTGTGCTATGAGTGGGTGCGTGGGAGGCCTGTGCCGGTCGGGTTCCAGAACGCGGTGACGATGATGGGGCTTGTGGTGATCGGTTCGATGTTCCTGCTCGTGACGTTCAACGACATCCGTTCGCTTCTGGGGTTGTGATCGTGGGGGGCGCGGTCGGGTTGGTGATCCTGCTCGGGGTGGGGGCGGTGTGTTTCTGGGTGATCACGGTGGTGCACACGATGCGGGCGCTGACCCGTCCGACGCGCCGGACGTATGCGTGGGCGTTGGCGCGGAATGTGGCCGGGGATCCGGGGGAGCTTGGGGAGGCGTTAGCGTTCGAGACGGTGCGCGTTGGGGGGGGTGACGGCGAGATTGAATATTGGGAA
>JALUWX010000089.1 GCA_027019265.1 Phycisphaerales bacterium | reverse complement strand
AACGTCCGATCACCCCACATCACCCCCAACACACCCCCTCCAATCGCTCGATTCCGCGTTCCCGTCAACAATTTCCCAAAATGACTCGACTTCCGTTCGACATGGCGCACCTTACACCCACGAAACCCGACGCACGTTCGTCAGGCATCACATCCGTGTAGAGGAGACCGGGGTCCTCGACTACCCCGCGAGAACAGGAAGCAGACATGAACACCATCACGATGAGCACCCTCGTCGCTGCCAGCATCGCGCCCGCCGCGCTCGCTGGTGTCGTCAACGGGACGCTCTACACGAACCAAGCCGAGTTCAACGCCAACACCGGCGCCACCTCCATCGAAGACTTCGAGTCCGCCAACGGCGCGAACATCGGACTCATCGAAGGAATCGACTCCGGCCTCGCCATGCAGCTCACCGAAGGCGACGTCTCCACCATGATCGAGTCCGGCGACCCCGAGAACTACGGCTTCCGCAACACCACCCTCGGCGGCTCCAACTACCTCCGCTTCGGTCAGTACATGCCCGGCGTCGGCGCCCAGACCGGCGACTACACCGCCAGCTTCTCCTTCGACTCCTCCGTCAACGCCTTCGGCTTCAACCTCTCCGGCTTCCAGCCCTTCCTCGGTCAAGGCGGCTTCAACGTCACCACCATCGAAGACGGCCAGGTCGTCGAAGAGTTCTTCATCGAAGCCTCCCAGCCCTACAACCAAGCCCGCTTCTACGGCTTCGTCATGGATTCCGCATTCGACGAAATCCAGATCACCATCCCCGCCCTCACCAACGCGACCCAGATCGCCGACTACGCGGCCATCGACGACGTCGTCTGGGGCGTCCCCACCCCCGGCGCGACCTCGCTCCTCGCGATCGCCGCCCTCGGCGCCACCCGCCGCCGTCGCAGCTAATCAACGCGACAACCTATCTCAATACCAAACGAGCCCGGCGCCCCGCGCCGGGCTCGTTCTTCTTTTCACCCACAACCCCCGACCCAACCCCAACACCCTCATCATCACCGCGCCGACGCACGCTTACACGACATCAGCACCGCAAGCCCCACCACCCCCGCGATCACCGAAGCCCCCAGCACCCCCAGCTTCGCCGCGTCCAGATCCGACGGATCCTCGAACCCCAGGTTCGCGATGAACAACGCCATCGTGAACCCGATCCCCGACAACCACGCCGCCCCAAACACATGCCGCCACGTCGCGCCCACAGGGAGCGCCCCGATCCCCAGCTTCTGCGCCACCCACGCGAACCCGAACACCCCAACGGGCTTCCCCACCACGAGCCCCAGCACCACACCCCACAGCGCCCGACTCCCCCACACCGACCCGCTCCCCAGATCCCCATCCGCCGAGCCCGCCGCGGCCCCGTCCACAACACCCCCCGCCCC
>JALUWX010000088.1 GCA_027019265.1 Phycisphaerales bacterium | reverse complement strand
GGGTGATTGGATCGGGGGCTGGGGTGCAGATCGTTGTGGGGGAGGGGTTTCCGCTCGGGGTGAGGGGGCTATGATCTCGACCCCGATGTGGGCCGGGTTCGAGCGGAGTGATAGCTCCCCCCGAGATCCACGCGGCAGCTGAGCGGAGCAGAATCATGGCAGACGACACGACTTACGCGATTATCGAAGAGTCCGGCGGGCAGCGGAAGGTGACCCAGGGCGAGTCGATCTACATCGATCTGTACGAGGGCGGGGAAGCGAAGCAGGGTGACACGATCACGATCGACAAGGTGCTCGTTGTGGGCGCTGCTGGTGGTGATGCGAAGATCGGGACGCCGTACGTTGATGGCGCGAGCGTGACGCTGGAGATCTCGGAGCCCGTGGTGAAGGGCGACAAGGTCTACATCCACAAGTTCCGGACGAAGAGCACGTACCAGCGGAAGACGGGTCACCGTCAGCGGTACACGAAGGTGAACGTGAGCTCGATCAACGGGTGAGTTGATCCGAACGATTGAATCATGAGACGCTCCGCGATTTGCGGGGCGTTTTTCATTGGGGGTTTGCGAGGGCGCGGGTGACTTCGGTGAGGGCGGGGATGGCGGAGGTCATGCGGTCGAGGTCGAGGGTGTCGATGGTGTCTCGCTCGGTGTGGTAGTGGGGGGTGCGGAACTCGCTGGTGTCGGTGATCATGACGGCGGTGTAGCCCTGGGTCCAGAATGGGCCGTGGTCGGAGCGCCAGATGTCGGGGATGAGGGCGGGGAGGGGTGCGGCGGTGACGTTGATGGTGTCGGCGCGGCGCATGGCGCTTGCGATGGTGTGGACGAGGGGCGCGTCCTGGGTGCGCCCGACGACGGCGATGAAGTCGGCGGTGGTGGGGAGGTCCATCCCGAGACGTTCGCCCATCTCGGGGGGGAAGGGGTAGCGCTGGGAGTTCGGGGTCGAGTCGTAGTAGCCCAGCATCTCGAGGGAGATCATCGCGATGATGTTCTCGTTGCGGCTTCGCGCGGCTTGCGCGTGGGTGGCGGAGCCCATCTGGCCTCCTCGGGAGGAGGGGTTCTCTTCGTTGGTGAAGGCGATCCAGCGGATGGTGCGTGCTTGAGGGGTTTGGGCGAAGCGCCTTGCGAGTTCGAGCATGACGGCGACTCCGCTCGCGTTGTCGTCGGCGCCGGGGGATCCGGGGACGGCGTCGTAGTGGGCGCCGATGACGATGATCTCGTCGGGGTGGGTGGTGCCTTGGAGTTCGGCGATGACGTTGAAGCCCTGGGGTGAGCCCTGGGTGGGGACGAGCTCTCGGGTGGTGGTGTAGCCCAGGGATTCGAGGCGCTGCGCGATCCAGTTGCCCGATGCGTTGAGGGTGTTGCGGTCGTTGGCGTTGCGGTGTTCGTAGGTCTCGCT
>JALUWX010000087.1 GCA_027019265.1 Phycisphaerales bacterium | reverse complement strand
ACACTCTACACACCATGAGCGATCACACGAGCACGAGTGCCCCGCGTCCCGTCCGTCTCGCCCTGTCCAGCGGCGAAATCTTCCAGGGTATCGGGTTCGGGTTCGTCAACACCGACGAACCGATCAGCGGCGAGGTGGTGTTCAATACGGCCATGAGCGGCTATCAGGAATCGCTCACCGATCCTTCATACAAAGGGCAGATCCTCGTTCAGACCTCGGCCATGGTCGGGAATACGGGGATGAACGACACGGATACGGAGTCCGCGGAGATCCAGGTTCGAGGGTTCGTGGTCCACGAGCACGTCGATGCGCATTCAAACTATCGCGCGATCGCTTCTCTCCATCAGCGACTCCATGAGGCGGGGGTTCCCGGGGTCTGCGACATCGATACCCGTGCATTGACCCGAGTGCTCCGTTCACGGGGGGTGACGGTCGGGGTGATTTGCGCTGATGGATCTCTCCCCGATTCTGCACTCGTGGAACACGCACGAGAGGCACCTTCGATGCAGGGCGCGGACTTTGCGAGCGGCTCGGGTGTGGACGAACAGACTCCGTGGGCTGAGGGTTCCCACGAATGGGCGCACACAACTCCCGGGTCCGATCAGCGTGTGAAGGTCGGGGTGATCGACTGCGGCTCCAAATCCAACATCCTCCGTTCCCTCGTCGATGCCGGCGCTGATCCCGTGCTCCTCCCGATGGGGACCAACGCGGATGTGATCAAGGGCATGCTCCTGGATGGACGGATCTCGGGGGTCATGCTCTCCAACGGAGCCGGCGATCCCTCGACTCTGAACGCTCTAATCAGCACAGTTCGATCCCTGATCGACGATCCCGAGCTCGAGCGGTTCCCGATCTACGGGATCTGCCTCGGCCACCAGATCATCGCGCAAGCGATCGGCGCGAGGACCTTCAAGCTCAAGTTTGGGCACAGGGGGATCAATCACCCAATCCGGGATGAGCAGGGGGCGCGCGTGCTCATCACGAGCCAGAACCACGGGTTTGCTGTGGATCCGGACTCGGTTGATCAGACCAGAATCGAGATTACCCACACTCATCTCAATGACGAGACCGTGGGTGGGCTCAGGATCCGAGGGCGTGAGGTTGCGTGTGTCCAGTTCCACCCGGAAGCATCCCCCGGACCCCATGATGCGGACCCATTCTTCACACGATTCGTGTCTGCGTGTGTTTCTACGAGGGCTGGAGCGGGTGTTTAACCTCGTATTTGGTCGGTGTTTGGATTATTCTATCGGGTCTTGTTCAGAATATTTCCGTGGTATTTGCCCCGTTCCTCCCTTGCAATAGCCCACGATTCCGGTATATTCGGGGTTGTGCTGGGTCTCTAGCACAAGGTTTGTGTTTCAGCCGTCCGCCCCTGATCGTTTCATGGGCACCGCAAAGG
>JALUWX010000086.1 GCA_027019265.1 Phycisphaerales bacterium | reverse complement strand
CGTCCGCTGCCACTGGCGGCGGATTACTGACCGTCCAGGTGAAGGTGGCGTCTTCGGTGCCACCGTTGCCGTCGTCAACAGTTACGGTGACGTTGTACGGACCACCCTGTGACGCGTCGAAATCAATGGTGCCGGTGATTTCACCGGTGGCCGGATCAATCGACAGGCCCGGCGGCAGATCCGTCGCCGAGTAGGTCAGGGTGTCGTTGGTGTCAGGGTCCGAGAAGGCTGTGGAGGTATCCAGAGCAACGGTTTCGCCGTCATCTGCGCTCTGATCCCCCAGGCCGGTGGTGACCGGCGAGTCGTTTTGACCGTTCACGGTCACTTCCAGCGTTGCCGTGTCCGTGCCGCCGTTGCCGTCGCTGATGCGATAAGTGATGGACGTCGAACGGGTCTCTCCCGCCGCCAGATCGTTAAAGTCGCCGTTGGGATCGAAGTCGTACGAACCGTCCGCATTGACGGTGAACTGGCCGCCGTTACTGCCGGACACAACCGCGCCCACATTGGCTCCTGACCCTTCGACCTGATCCAGCGTCAAGTCATCTCCATCCGGTGCCCCGTCGCTGTCGTTGGGAATGAGAACACCATTGGTGGCATCGCGGCTGATCGCGGTTTCTTCATCGGTGGCGTCCGTATCGTCAACCGCGACAGGCGCCGGGTTATTCACCGTCCAGGTGAAGGTGGCGTCTTCGGTGCCACCGTTGCCGTCGTCAACAGTTACGGTGACGTTGTACGGACCACCCTGTGACGCGTTGAAATCAATGGTGCCGGTGATTTCACCGGTGGCCGGATCAATCGACAGGCCCGGCGGCAGATCCGTTGCCGAGTAGGTCAGCGTGTCGTTCGTGTCCGCGTCCGAAAAGGCGGTGGAGGTATCCAGGGAAACGGTTTCGCCGTCATCTGCGCTCTGATCCCCCAGGCCGGTGGTGACCGGCGAGTCGTTTTGACCGTTCACGGTCACTTCCAGCGTCGCCGTGTCGGTGCCGCCGTTGCCATCGCTGGCCCGGTAGGTCACTGAGGTGGTGCGGCTTTCGCCCGCTGCCAGGTCATCAAACTCACCGTTGGGGTCAAAGTCGTAAGAGCCATCGGGATTGAGGGTGAACTGGCCGCCATTGCTACCAGTGACCGCCGAACCGACGTTGCCCGGTACACCGTCAACCTGGTCAACGGTCAGGTCATCACCGTCTGGCCCGGTATCATTGTCATTGGCCAGCACATCGCCGGAGACTGGCGCATTCTCGGTCGAGCTGTTGGTATCGTCCGCTGCCACTGGCGGCGGATTACTGACCGTCCAGGTGAAGGTGGCGTCTTCGGTGCCACCGTTGCCGTCGTCAACAGTTACGGTGACGTTGTACGGACCACCCTGTGACGCGTTGAAATCAATGGTGCCGGTGATTTCACCGGTGGCCGGAT
>JALUWX010000085.1 GCA_027019265.1 Phycisphaerales bacterium | reverse complement strand
CCCAGACTCGACGAAACCCTCGCCGACCAACTCGCCCTCCCCACCCCAAACCCAACCACCCGCGCCACCCTGCGCCGCGCCCTCGACATCGATGACCACACCATCGTCCTCGCCGCAGCCGCCGACGCGCCCCACGACGTCAACGCCCGAGAGTTCGCTTTCCTCCTCGGACTCCTCGCCGTCTCCGGATACCAAACCGTCGGCCTCATCCCCCGCGCCGCCTCCAACCTCCACCAAGCCGTCCGACACCACAACGCACTCAGCAAACCCTTCCGACTCATCCAATCAACGCGCCCCCTCCCCGAACTCCTCCCCATGATCGACGCTTGCATCCTCGGAGGCGCCCCGACCTCCGCCTCCACACGACTCCTCGAATCCCTCTGCGAATCCGCCGGCCCGCGCGTCCTCCACCTCAGACACGCAGGCAAAGCCGGGTTCACCCGCTCCCAACGCATCGCCGCGCGCGTCCTCGATCAGATCGACGAAGTCGCCGCCGCGATGAAGTCACGTCAACCGAGCACCCCCGAGCCCGTCCATGCCTGACACCCCTCCCCCGACCAACCAAACCTCCGTTCTCTTCATCTGCCTCGGAAACATCTGCCGCTCCCCCCTCGCCGAAGGCATCTTCACGAGCCTCGTCACCCAGCGCGACCTCACCCACAACTTCCGCATCGACTCCTGCGGCACAGGCCACTGGCACGTCGGAAACCCACCCGACCCCCGCTCAATCCTCGTCGCCGCAAAGAACAACATCGACATCACCCACCTCCGCGCGCGCCAATACCACCCCAAGCTGGACCCCGAGTCCTTTGACCTCCTCATCGCGATGGACAACGCCAACGCGCGCGACATCATCGACCTCGGCGCCCCCGAACACAAAGTCAAACTCATCCGCACCTTCGACCCCACCCTCGAAGCCAACACCACCCCCGACGTCCCCGACCCCTACTACGGCGGCGACTCCGGCTTCGACCACGTCCACGACATGCTCCTCCGAGCATGCACCGGACTCCTCGATCACCTCGGCCATTGATCAATCACCGTCGAATTAGATACCTCAGCATCGATCCAACGCCGGAATACTTGAATGAGGGATCAATGTACTGCTGTATCACGTAGAAACAGAAGTAGTACGCGCGAGCCGACGACCAGATCAACAACAGTATCAGCACCAACGTCTCGATCCGCACCGATCGAGCAATCAACGCGGCCGCGCACAAAGAAGCGATCAGCACAAAACCGATCGCCTTCACATACATCCATCTCGGATTCTTGAGATCGTGACCCATACGCCCCGATACGGACCAACTTGGATCAAAGATCCAGCATCAACCGCGCCGGATCCTCAATCGCATCCTTGATCGACACCAGGAACTGCACCGCCTCCGCACCATCAACAATCCGATGGTCGTAGCTCAGCGCCAGGTACATCATCGGGCGCAGCGCGATCTGACCCGACCCCGCCGGATACTCAATCGCACGCTTCTTGATCCCGTGCATCCCCAGAATCGCGCTCTGCGGCGGGTTCAGAATCGGCGTAGACATCAGCGACCCGAAGATCCCGCCGTTCGTGATCGTGAACGTCCCGCCCGTCATCTCGGAGAGATCCAGCTTCCCGTCCTTCGCGCGCATCCCGAAGTCCTTGATCGTGGACTCGATCTCCGCAAAGCTGAGCGTCTCCGCACTCCGGATCACCGGAACCACCAGACCCTTGGGCCCCGCCACCGCGATCGCGACATCCGCATAGTTGTGCTTCTGCACCGCGGGCTTCCCGTCATCACCCGCCGTGATGTACGAGTTGATCAGCGGGAACTTCTCCAGCGCCTGCGTGCACGCCTTCACGAAGAACGACATGAACCCGAGCCCGATCCCGTGCTTGTCCGCGAACTTCTCTTTGTACTGCTTGCGCATGTCCATGACCGCGCCCATGTCGCACTCGTTGAACGTCGTCAGCATCGCCGCAGTCTGCTGCGCCTCGACCAATCGCGAAGCGATCTTCTGACGCATCGGGCTCATCCGCTCGACCGAAACCTCGCGCGACCCACGAGCCGCAGGCACCGCCTGCGCCGCAGGAGCCGAACCCGAAGCCGACCCGTTCGTCGAACCGTGCTGATGGCTCTGGATATACGCAAGCACATCCTGCTCACGCACCCGACCACCCGTCCCCGTCGGCGCGATCCCCGACAAGCTCACACCCTTCTCCTGCGCCAGCTTCCGCGCCAGAGGGGTCGCCTTCACATCCGCATCGTTCCCCGACGACTGCGCCGTCTCGAAGTCACGGATCGCATCCGCGCCCGATTTCTCCGACGAGCTCACCCCCACATCCTTCGTCGCCGTCGCAGAGCCACCCCCCGCGCCCGACTCCGAACCCGATTCGCTCTTCGCCTTTTCCTCGGAAGCACCGGAAGAAGCACCAGCGGGCTTCTCCGCGCTCTCGTCGATCTCGCCGACCACCGCGCCGACATCGACCTCGTCCCCCTCCGCAGCGCCGTGCTTCACGATCCCGCTCGCAGGAGCCGGGACCTCCATGGTCACCTTGTCCGTCTCGAGCTCGAGCACCGTCTCATCGCGCTCGACATAGCCCCCGTCCTCGACACTCCAAGCCGCGATAATCCCCGACGTTACGGACTCGCCGACATTCGGGATTTCGATCTTCGTCGCCATAGCCCTTGATTCCTTCCTTGGGACAACGCGCAAGCGCCATCCATGCTCAGGCGCTGACCGCCTTCTTCGGCGCTTCCGAACCCGACTCCGACACCTCGGGCTTCGCCCCGATCGCCTTCGTCAGAATCGCTTCCTGTTCCTTCTTGTGCTGGTACTTCGACCCCGTCGCCGGCGAAGAAGCCCTCGGACGACCGATGTACTCCGGACGCTCCCACCCCAGCTTCTCCTGGAACATGTCCATCAAGAAGCCCCAAGCACCCGCGTTCGTCGTCTCTTCCTGCACAAACACGATCTCCGCGTTCTCCGGGTACCGCGCCCGGATCTCCGCGAGCTTGTCCGTGTGCAACGGATAGATCTGCTCGATCCGGACCAACGCCGTGTCCTCACGACCGATCAGATCGCGCCGCTCCGTGAGCTCGTGCATGATCTTGCCCGTCCCGAAGAGGATCCGCTTCACCTTCGAACGATCCCAATCCCCGCTCACGAACTTCGCATCGTCCAGGATCTCCTCGAACGCCGTCCCCTCAAGGATCGCATCGAGCGGGCTGGTCTCCGTCCTAAGCATGCTCTTCGGAGTGCACACCACCAGCGGCTTCCGGAAGCTCCGCTTGAGCTGACGACGCAGCAAGTGGAAGAACTGCGCCGCCGTGGACGGGTTCACCACCTGGATGTTGTTCCCACCACAAAGCTTCAGGAACCGCTCCACCCGACACGACGAGTGCTCCGGACCCGCACCCTCGTACCCATGAGGAAGCAGCATCGTGAGCCCCGACCAACGCTCCCACTTCATCTCAGCGGAAGCAATAAACTGATCGATGATCGACTGCGCCCCGTTCACAAAGTCACCGAACTGCGCCTCCCACAGCACCAGCATCCTCGGATCCGCGAGCGAATACCCGTAATCAAAAGCCAGCACCCCCGCCTCCGACAACGGCGAGTCATACACACACAGCTTCGCCTGACGGGGCTTCCCATCAGACCCCACCGTACCAGCAGGAGTATCCGTCCCCTCAACCCCCAGCTCACGGATGTTGTTGAGCGGGATGTAGGGCTCGGCGCTCTTCATATCCCGAACCACCGCGTGACGGTGCGAGAACGTCCCACGACGACAGTCCTGACCCGACAACCGGATCGGATGACCCTCAGCCAGCAGCGTCCCGTAAGCCAACTGCTCCGCGTCCGCCCACGAGATCATCTCCGCGTTCGCGAGATTCCCGCGTGACTCGAGCAGCTTCTTCAGCTTCGGGTTCAGGTTGAACCCCTCGGGCACCGACCCGATCGAAGCCGCAACCTCAGCGATCGCGTCCTTCGACACCCCCGTCTCGCACCGATCGAACGTCCACGCATGGGTCTGACCGTCCCACCGTGCGCTCCCCGGATCGATCGTCGGGTCGTTCGGCGCTTCCTGCGCAGCTTTCTGCGCCTTCTCCAGAGACTCCGAGATCCGATCGTCGATCGAAACCCGATCCGCCTCCTCGATCACACCCTGCGCGAGCAGCTTCTCCGTGTACACCTTCAGCACAGAAGGCTTCTTCTTGATGATCTGCGCCATCACGGGCTGGGTGAAGGACGTCTCGTCCTGCTCGTTGTGCCCATACCGCCGATAGCACTGCAGATCGATAAACACATCCCGCTTGAACGTCTGCCGGTACCGCATCGCCATATGCGCCACCGTCACCACCGCCTCGGGGTCCTCCGCGTTCACGTGGAACACCGGCGCATCGATCGCCTTCCCGATGTCCGTGCAGTACCGGGACGAACGCGCATCCTTCGGAAGCGTCGTGAACCCGATCTGGTTGTTCACCGCGATATGGATCGTCCCGCCCGTCGTGTACCCCTCGAGCTGCGAGTAGTTCAGCACCTCAGCCACCACGCCCTGACCCGCAAGCGCCGCGTCCCCGTGCAGCAGAATCGGAATCACCCGACTCCGCTCCGTATCCCCCTTCAATCGCTGCTTCGCCCGACAACGCCCCTCCACAACCCCGTTCACCGCTTCAAGGTGGCTCGGGTTGCTCGCAAGCGCCAGATGGATCATCTTCCCGTTCGCAAGACGACGCGTCCCCGAGTACCCCTTGTGGTACTTCACATCCCCACCACCATCCACGAAGTCCTCCGACCAGTTCTCCTCGAACTCCGTGAAGATCTGCTCGTACGACTTCCCGATGATGTTGTTCAGCACATTCAGACGACCACGGTGCGCCATCCCGAACACAATCTCTTCAACATCGAGATCCGAAGCCTTCTCCACCAGGTGCTGCATCAGCGGGATCAGCGATTCCCCGCCCTCGATGCTGAACCGCTTATCACCCGGATAACGCTTCCCGAGGAACTTCTCGAACGTCTCCGCGCACACCAACTGCTCAAGGATCGCCGCGCGCTGCGCCCGATCAAACTCAAGCATCCCCCCGATGATCTCGAACTCATGAATCAACCACGCCCGCTGCTCCCGATCCGCAACGTGCATGATCTCGAGCCCGATCGACCCGCAGTACACGTCCTCAAGCCGCTGGATCACCTCGCGCAGCGCCACCGTGCTCGGAAGCCCCATCCCCGACCCATCAACCTCCTCGCTCAGATCCGCCTCCGTCAGCCCATGATGCTCAAGCGTCAAAGACTCAGGACGCTCCCGCTCCCGACCAAACGGATCGATCTTCGCGCACAAGTGACCCTGGTCCCGGTACGTATTGACCAGATCATTGACAATCGCCTCAAAGTGCGACCCCTTCCCGGCCACACCGATCCCCCCACCCCACACCTGAGCAAACCCACGCTTCGCCCCCACATCCCCACGGATCGTCCCCGCGCTCGCAACCACCCCGCCCGAGGAACCAGACCCCGATCCCCCACCAAAGAGCTTCAACTCCCCAGCATTCGCGAGCTCAAACCCACGAAAGAAAGCCCGAAGCTCCGCACCAACCCCCTCCGGATCCCGGAGGTACACCTGGTACTGCTCTTCGATGAAATCAGCATTCCACTGATTGACGGCCGGCACGATCGGTTGTGGCGCAGCGCTCATGACATTCCTCATCGCACCGTGCCGTCCCGGAAACGCAAAAGACCACGTCCCGAACACGCCACGGAGAATCGCTCCCGCAAGGTGCACACCCAGCGATAATCCTAGTCCTCACTATCGGTCCCACGCCGCCCCAATCCACCAAAACCCCAGACTTTGGCACACAACCCGCGCAAGAACAGACCACCCTGTCTAGGTCAGCCGAACCGACCCGACACATAGTGCTCCGTCTCGATCAGCTTGGGCTTCTGGAACATCTCCGCCGTCGCCCCATACTCCACCAACCGACCCAGGTACATAAACGCCGTAAAGTCCGACACCCGCGCCGCCTGCTGCATGTTGTGCGTCACGATCAAAACCGTGTAGCGCTGGGAGATCTCCGTGATCAGTTCCTCGATCTTGATCGTCGCAACCGGATCCAGCGCCGAACAAGGCTCATCGAGCAAAAGCACCTCAGGATCCGCCACCACCGCGCGAGCAATACAAAGCCGCTGCTGCTGACCCCCAGATAACCCCAGCGCCGACTGATTCAACCGATCCTTCACCTCGTCCCACAACGCCGCCGCCTTCAGAGAACGCTCGCACGCCTCCTCCAGCACCTTCTTCCGGCGCTCCCCATCGATCCGGAGCGGATACACCACGTTCTCGAAGATCGACATCGGGAACGGGTTGGGCTTCTGGAACACCATCCCCAAGCGCTTCCGCAGCTCGATCACATCCACCGTCGGCGCATAGACCGGGGACCCATTCAGCGCGATCTCCCCCTCCACGCGCACCCCGTCCACCAGATCATTCATCCGATTGATCGAACGGAGCAGCGTGGACTTCCCGCACCCCGAAGGCCCGATCAACGCCGTCACCGCCCCTCTGGGCACGTTCATCGAGATATCGAACAGCGCCCTCGACTCCCCGTACCACAAGCTCAGATCCTTGCACTCGATCACGTGCTCGCGCTTCGCAAGCTCCTTGTGCACCACCGGGTCAACCGTCTCCCCCCCACGGATCGCCTCGATCACCCGATACCGCGCGGGCTCCGAGTCCCGACCGAGATCCACCGCGCGTGCCCCCTTCACGCGTGTCTCCGCCCCAGAGTCCATCCCGTCCTGCGTCATCACCGCTCCCGTCATATCGAGCTCCCCGTCATCCGACCACGCAGCTTCGCGCGGATCACGATCGCCGCCAGGTTCAACGCCAACACGATCGACAAGAACAACAACGTCGTCGTCCACACCAAAGGCCTCGCCGCCTGCGAATCAGGGCTCTGGAACCCCAGATCATAGATATGGAACCCCAGGTGCATAAAGCTCCGATCCGCATGCAGGAACGGAGCCGTCCCCGACACAGGCAAATCCTGGTTCAGCTTCACCGCCCCCACCAGCATCAGCGGCGCCACCTCCCCCGCACCCCGCGCCATCGCCAGGATCGCCCCCGTCAGAATCCCCGGCAGCGCCCCCGGAAGCACCACCCGCCGCATCGTCTGCCACTTGCTCGCCCCGCACCCATAGCTCCCCTCCCGCATCGAGTTCGGAACCGCCGAAAGCGCCTCCTCCGTCGCCACGATCACCACCGGGAGCGTCAGCAGCGCCAACGTCAACGAAGCCCACAACAACCCCCGCGCCCCAAACGTGGGAGACCCCTCAGCAGCCCGTGCCCCGAACAACCCATGGAAGTACGGCGTCCTCGTCACCGTCACCACCACCAACAGCACACACACCCCCCAAAGCACCCACCCCGATCTCGACACCATCCGATGCCCGAACGTCGCGCGTTTCCCCGGGATCGGAGTCCCCCAAAGCCCCGCCGAGTGCGCCAGCACCGCGCTCAACACAGCAAGCACGAACACCCCCCACCACGCGCCCACCGAAAGCGCCTCCCCCTCCGCCGGCCCCGTATCCACGTACCGACCGATCGTGTAGCAGAAGAACCCGAGCCCGAACACCCCGTACACAATGCTCGGAACACCCGCGAGGTTGTTCACCGCGATCCGGATCACACTCGTCACCAGACCCTGCTTCGCGTACTCCCGGAGGTACAACGCCGCGATCACCCCCAAAGGCGTTACCACGATCGTGAGCAGCAGCGTCAACAGCACCGTCCCCACGATCACCGGGAACACCCCACCCTCCGTGTTCGCCTCACGAGGCGCCGCCGACAAGAACTCCCACCACCTCGACAGGTACACCCCGACCTTCCCCCCGAACGACAGGTCGTTCGCGCGCACCAACCGCACCACCTGGCTCAGCACCATCGGATCATCCGGAGCCGTCTGCGCCACCGGCGCGAACCGTCCCTGCGTGGGCTCCACCACCAGCATCCGAACCCGCGCATCCTCCGCTTCGATCGCGCGGATCCGCTCGATCACCGCGTTGTACTCCGCCCCGAGCTCCGCCTCCCGCGCCTCAGCCCGCGCCTCGATCCTCGCCACGTCCTCGGCGCTCACCGTCTGCGCCATCCAGGGACCACCCACCACGAGCGCCACCACACCCCCGAGCACCACACACACCAGCGCAAACCGCGCAGATTTCCCCACCCGCGCATACGCCGCCCCGATCCCGCTCCCCAGATCACGGATCTTCAGCCACACCCCCACACACCCGATCGTCAGCACCATCACCCCGACCCACACCCCGAGCCCCATCCGCGCCGGCGCATCCTCAGCCCGGGCATGCGCCAGCTCCGCCTCCATCACCCGGAGCCGCTCCGCCTCGATCTTCGCGTTGATCGCACCGAGCTCTTCATCGCGCAACCGATCCGCGCGATGACGACGCGCCCGCGCCTCCGCGTGCATCGCCCCATACGCACCCAGCGTCTCCCCGGACCCCTCCGCAACGACCTCACGCGCCCCATCCTCCCC
>JALUWX010000084.1 GCA_027019265.1 Phycisphaerales bacterium | reverse complement strand
GTGCTTGTGTTGATCCCGCACGATGTTGTGGGGTTGGGGGTGCGCGCTGGGGTTGGGGGGATGTTGGTGTTGAGCGCGGTGTTGTCGCTTCGGATGGAGCGGAAGCGGGAGTGGATTGATGGGCGGATGGGGGTGGTGGTATTGGTGGGGTGTCTTTTGATTTGAGGGATAGAGGACTCCCCCTCCGTCACGCTGCGCGTGACACCTCCCCCGCCCCCCCCCGAAGCCCGGGGGAGGAGAGAAGAGCGTGAAGGCGAGGTTGGGGAGCCCTCACCCTGGCCCTCTCCCCTGGGGAGAGGGAGGAAGACATTGGGCGCAGCTGGTTCCTGCTTTGCTCTTCGAGGCAAAGCAGGGCACCCATCGTTTGTTTGTGTGCGACGCGAAAAACGCCGGCGATGGGATCGGCGGCGTTAGGGGGTGTTGGCTTGTTGTTGTGGGTTTAGCGGCGGCGGCGGGTGGTGGTGAGGGCGCCGAGGGTGAGGAGTGCGGTGGTCGCTGGGGTTGGGACGAAGGGGGTGTAGGACCAGTCGATGATGTCGTGGTTTGCCCATGCGGCGCCGGTGGCGGAGGTGAACCCGACGTAGGCGGTGTCTTGTCCCATGATGACGGGGAGGTCGAGTTCGTAGGAGATGATTGCGTCGTTGGGGCGCGCGTCGAGGAGGCTGAGGCGGACTTCGAGGGTGGTGCCGTCGTAGTCGATCCATGCGAACCAGCGGTCGCCGTCGTCGAGTTCGGGGCCTGTGACGTCGTAGGTGGGGAGTCCGGAGTTGTGGTTGACGGATCCGTTGAGGTTGAGGCCGACGTGGGATTGGGAGGGGTCGTTGTTGGCGCTATTGCCCCAGGTGTCGAACTCGACTCCGAGGGAGGTTCCGATCCCGGAGTAGCCGATGCCTTGGCCGACGGATCCGAGGGAGTTGGAGATGGGTTGGACGACGAAGACGAAGCCGTCGGCTCCGGGCTCGTCGTTCTGGTCGAAGACGGAACCGCCGGGTTCGGTGATGCGGAAGGAGAACTTGGTGGAGAAGTTGGTTGCGTCTACGAGGGTGTCGGAGAAGATGCTCCCGGCTTGGTTTCCGGTTGCGGATGTGAGGCGCATGACGTCGCCGTCGGCTGTGTTGGTGGCGAAGGCGGAGCCGTTGATGGCGAGTCCGGTGGTGTCGGCGAAGCCGTCGAAGATGACGTTGTCGGCGAGGGCGGTGGTTGTGGTGGCGGCGAGGATTGCGGCGACGAACGGCTTGGTCGGCATGGTGTGGTACCCCTGGGTCTTGTGTGTATGCGGAATGTGGCACATGGGGGGCGGGATGCAAGGGATTTTGGGACTTGGGGGGTGGGATTTGGGGGTTGAAGACACCCCCTCCGTCCCGCTGCGCGGGCCACCTCCCCCGCCCCCCCCGAAGCCCGAGGGAGGAGAGAAGGCAGGGAAGACGAGGTTGGGGAGCCCTCACCCCGGTCCTCTTTCCGAGGGAATAGGGAGGCATAGGAGCCATTGAGGGCAACTGGTTCATGGCCCCGCTTCGCGGCACCATGGCACCGGCGTATTTCGGACACACGGGAAGACGGGAAGACATTGGGCGCAACTTGTTCCTGCTTTGTCCTTCGGAGCAAAGCAGGGCACCCAACGAAGCTAGAAATAACACTGACCTCGAAGCGAGGTCAGTGGCACGGGGAACCGGGTACGGGAGGGGCTGGGATCAGCGGGCGATTTCGATGGCTCGGGTTTCGCGGAGGACGGTGACTCGGATTTCGCCGGGGAAGGTCATTTCGGAGGAGACGCGTTTGGCGATTTCGTGGGCGGTGAGGAAGGCTTCGTCGTCGGAGACTCGGTCTGCATCGATCATGACGCGGACTTCTCGGCCGGCTTGGACGGCGTAGGCCTCGGCGACTCCGGGGAAGCTGAGGGCGATGTCCTGGAGTTCGTTGAGGCGCTGGACGTAGCGTTCCATCGATTCGCGGCGGGCGCCGGGGCGGGCGGCGCTGACGGCGTCTGCGGCCATGACGATGGGGGTGTACCAGGTGGTTGAGGGGATGTCGGCGTGGTGTCCTCCGATGGCGTTGAGGACGGCTTCTTCTTTTTCGCCGTACTGCCTTGCGAAGTCCATGCCGATTTTGGGGTGGCCGCCTTCCATTTCGTGGTCCATGGCTTTGCCGATGTCGTGGAGGAAACCGGCGCGGCGGGCGAGGCGGCCGTCGAGACCGAGCTGGTCGGCGATGATCTGGCAGAGGAAAGCGACTTCGATGGAGTGCTTGAGGACGTTCTGGCCGTAGGAGGTTCGGTAGGAGAGCTTGCCCATGGCTTCGATGACCTTGGGGTGGAGGCCTTTCAGCTTGAGCTCTGCGGCGGCTTCCTTGCCTGCTTTGACGACTTTCTCGTCGATCTCTTTGCGGGTCTTTTCGACGATTTCTTCGATGCGGGTGGGGTGCATCCGGCCGTCGGTGATGAGCTTTTCGAGGGATTCGACGGCGACGGCTTGGCGGACCTTGTCGAAGCAGGAGACGACGATGACTCCTGGGGTGTCGTCCACGATGATGTCGGCGCCGGTGGCTTTTTCGATGGCGCGGATGTTGCGGCCTTCGCGGCCGATGATGCGGCCCTTCATGTCGTCGGACGGGATTGCGACGGTTCGGACTGTGGATTCGGAGGAGTGCTCGTTTGCGTAGCGCTGGATGGCGTTGATGAGGATCTCTCGGGCTTCGTCCTTGGCGGAGTCCTCGGCTTCCTCGACGATCTGCCTTGTGATCTTGCCCATCTCGTCGCGGGATTGGTCGGCGACTCGTTCGAGGAGGAGTTCTTTGGCTTGGTTCTTGTCGAGCTGCGCGACGCGCTGGAGTTCTTTTTCCTGCTTGTCGAGGAGTTCGGTGAGCTTGGACTCGCGCTCGGTGATGGCGGCGTTTTTAGAGTCGAGCTGGGACTCTCGGTCGGCGAGGGTGGACTCGCGTTTGGAGAGGGTTTCTTCTTTGCGGTCGAAGCTGTCTTCACGCTTTGCGAGGCGGCGTTCGTTTTCGCGGAGCTCGGCGCGGGCGGATTCGAGTTCTTTGTCTACGGCTTCTTTGCGCTCGAGGGCTTGGCGCTCGGCTTCGAGGCGGATCTTTTCGGCGGCGGTTTTGGCTTCGTCCTCGGCGGATTTGGTGAGTCGGTCGGACTCGGCTTTGAGGGAGTCGAGCTTCTTTGCGGCGAGGATGGGGGCGAGGAAGACGCCGACGACGATGCCGATGATGGCGGCGACGAGGGCGGCGAGGAGGATGGGGAGGAGGTTGGAGGGTGTTTGGGAGACGGGGTCGGTTTGAGCGAGGGTGGTGAGGGTGTGGTGGATCACGGTGGGCTCCTGGATCGTCGGCGTTGTTGGCGACGAGCAGGTTGAGCCGCGGAGGGGGTCAGAGGGCGTGTGTTCTCGGGCGTTTGTCTGCGTTGATCGTGTGGGCGGGGTGTTTCATGGGGGTGCGGAGGGGGGAGGGGAGTTGGAAGGAGTGAGGCACGATCGGGAAGAGGACTGAACGGAACCCTGATGGGTTGCCGATGATGCTGACGAACGACCCGCGTTGTGCGCCGTGCGCCTCGTGCGGGGGTTGGTTGGTTTGACGCGCGGGGCTTGGTGCTCAGCGCGGGACTGAACCTATCTTAGCATGTTCCGGGCGCTTGATGCGATCCGGGGCGTTGGTGGGTCGTAGGGTGTTCGGATTGGAGACCAGATGCTGAGGACAGACATGAACACATCCCGGACAGGATGGCGCCGTGTGGCGGCGTTTGGTGGTGCTGCGGCGCTTGGCGCGGCGGTGATGCTCGGCTCGATGTCGGGGTGCAAGCGGATGGGGGGTGTTCGCGCCCGTCTGACGGCGAAGCAGCTCGCGCACTCGGTGAACATTGATGGGATCCCGATCACGGTGGGTCAGTTCACGGGTCTGGATATCGAGAACCCTTGGGGGGATGTGGAGGTTCGGGCCGCGAGTCGGAACGAGTTCGCGATGGTGGAGTTCCGGGTCCGGAAGGAGCGTTGGCTTCGTTTGAAGATGGCGCAGCAGGGGATCGAGTTCGATCCGGTTGGTGAGTACTTCGAGGCGAGCTACGAGGTCGCTGAGGGTTCGCTGAACCAGGCGGGGACGTTGGTGATCCGTCCGACGGATCTGGATATTGATGGGTTCCGGCCTCCGATCGATGTGGTGGTCACGATTCCTCGTTGCGATGGTGCGCGGGTGCGGACGACGCGCGGGGATGTGAAGATCACGGGTGTGACGGGGACGATCGACGTGGCGAACGGTTCGGACACGGTCGAGGGCGGGGACGTGGTGATCCGCTCGGGTGATCGTCCGATCGAGGAGGTCATGGCGTACACGTCGCGCGGGGATATTCATCTGCTGATGTCCCCGGAGAACACGGGGATCTTCGATATCCGTGCGCCGCGCGGGAAGCCCGTGTTCCAGAGCGACTTTGGGTATGTGAGCAACTCGATGCCCGAGGTTGGCCGGTGGACTGGGGTGTGGAACGACGGGACGAACGCGATCTCGCTTCAGAGCGAGGACGGGGACGCGAAGGTGTGGGTGATGGAGAATCCGCATTTGTTTAAACCCTGACGTCTCAGGGGTCAAGCCCTGACGTGATGATCAATTTGTTGATATGAGAAACGCCCGCGGTTGCGGGCGTTTTTTCGTGGGTTCTGGTTGCGGAGCGGTCGTGTTAGGCGGCGCGTTTCTGGGTGGCGTTGTGGTTGTGGGATTCGCGGATGAAGCGGTTGACCTGATCGATGATGAAGTTTTTGTGGTCGTTTGCGTGTCCGAACTCGAAGGCGAGGCCGGCGTAGGTGTTGAGTTGGGAATCGATGTGGGTGTGTGCGATGCGCGCGGCGATGACGAGGGGGGCTGGGATGGTGGGTCGGAGATCGACGGAGAGCCAGAAGAGGTGGTGCGCGTCGAGGGCTTGTTTGTTGTCTTTGTTGACGACGAGGCCGACGCCTCCTCCTCCGATGTTGGCGAGCTGGGCGTGGAACTTGGGTCCGACTTCGGGGAGCATGACGGGGTCGGCGGAGATGTTGGCTTGTTCTCCGGCGGCTCTGAGTTGTTCGATGAGGACGCGCGAGGCGGATTCGCACGGCGCGGTGGTGCCCGGGTCGAGGAGGGGGTAGACGTCCACTTCGGGGAGGTTGATGGATCCGACCCGGGTGCGGTTGAAGGCGCGGCGCATGCAGCGTTCGACGTTGGTCGGCATTTCGACTTTGAGGGTGTCCTCGGTGGCGCGGATGGCGCCGTGGGTGGAGGCGAGGACTTTGGTCTGGAACATCCAGCGGTTTTGGCCGACGGACATGATCCCGATGAGGGGGGCGCCTTCGGCGATTTCGAAAGCGGAGCCCATCGCTCCGGGGTGTTCGAGGATCATGACGTCGTCGTTGAAGTCGATGAGGCGGACGCGCCAGACGATGTCCGCGGTGTCGTGGTCTTGGCCTTGGGCGCGGTCGATGGTGAACTCGAGGCCGCCTCTTCGGTCGCGGATGCGTTGGAGGCTTTGGCGCCAGCGTTCGGTTCTGGATCGGCTCGCGGGCATAACGAGATCCTCTGTTGGGGTGCATGGACACGGTCGATGCGGAAAGGGTGCGTATCGGCGTGATTTCGGGGGATATGAAGAAGGATCGCGCGAGGTTGCGCGTGTGCTTGTGGTGCGGGATCAGGGGGCTTGTTATCGGGATGCGCGGAGGGACTCGGAGGCGGAAACGATCCGGGATCCCCAGTCCTGGGTGTCGTCGTGGGGCGCGTATCGGTAGGCGTAGAGGGTGGCGATGGCGCTTTGGAGGGTGGTGTCTTCGGGGGCGAGGTGCTGGGCTTGTGCTCGGAAGGGCGCGGAGTCTGGGTTGGATGCGCCGAGGTCCCGGAGTCGGTCCCGGATTCGGGAGGCGAGGGAATCTGCGGCTCGGTCGCTCGGGTCCTTGGGGGCGCGTTGTCTGGTGCGGAGCTTTGTGAGGAAGTCTCGGGCGGCGTTTGTGTGGAGGAGGAGGACTGCGGAGATCCCGATGGTCATGGAGATGAGGAAGACGGCGACGGCGGCGAGGGCGGCGCGGCGGATGAGGGTGAAGCGCTCGGCGGCGAATCGCTTCGCGAGGGTTTCGGACATGGCGCGGAGCCCGAAGTCGGTGTCGAGTTTGCCCAGGATCCGGGCTCGGGTGTCTGCGTCGTAGTCGATGACGTGGCTGACCCAGGCTTGCTGGATGGCGTCGTAGAGCTGGGCGATTTTGCGGAGGGGGGAGGGGTCGGGCTCGTGGAGTTGGTGGAAGTCGGCTTGGGGTGTGCCGTCGAAGGTGCGCCAGGAGTCGGGCGCGGTTTGGGCTTCGACCCATGCGTGGGCGTTGGACTGTCTCACGATGTAGGAGCCCGAGACTTCGTTGTATTCGGCGGCGACGTATCCGGTGACGACCCGGGCATTGATCCCGAGGGCGCGGGTCATGAGGGTGAGGGCGGAGGCGTAGTACTCGCAGTGCCCGGTTCGTCGGTCGAAGAGGAACCACTCGGTTGCGTCTCGTCCGGTGGGGACGGGCTCTGCGGTGAGGGTGTAGGTGAACTGGGACCTCAGGTGTGTTTCGAGTGAGCGGACGGCTCGGACGTCGTCGGCGAGGGGTCTGGTGGTTGGATCGGGGTCGATCCCGGCTTGGGTGACGATGGAGCGCGCGAGCTCGGCGACGCGCTCGGGGATGAATGAATCCGTGTCGGTGAGCGGGGTTCGGGTTGCGCCTTCGGGGATGGGGGTGGGCTCGAACTCCATGTCGATGGCGCGGACCCGGTAGGAGCGGACGGGGTCGTCGGAGACGAGGATCATGCGTGATTCGTTGTCTACCCCGATGCGCGCGGGGTTGTTGTTGATGCGGATTTCGAGGGGGAGCCAGGGGGCGAAGAGGTAGGCGAATCCGAGTTCGTCGGATTCGAGGGCGATGTCGTATTCGCGGGTCCAGCGGGCGCGGTTGTTGGAGTTGACGATGGGGACGGAGCGATCGGGATCGACGTAGCGGGTGCGGAACTTGACGGGGACGCGTTGGTCTTGGCCGGAGAGCCATCGGCCTTGTTCGTATTGGGTGAGGACGGCGCCGCGGAGGTAGATGGCGCGGGAGTTCGGGGAGCCGATGTGCTGGTCGTTGCGGTCGCGGACGGTGAGGCGCATGACGGGGGTGGGTGAGGTGGTGATGCGGCCGGGTCGTCCGAGTTCGACGTCGTCGGAGAATCCGGTGACGGCGGCGGCGGCGGGTCCCCCCCACTGTCCGAGGGCGGAGTTCCCGAGATTTCGGGGCATGATGAGGAAGATGACGAGGGCGAGGAGGATGCAGAAGAAGGCGGTGACGACCTGCATGGCGCGGAGGTCGATCGCGGCGCGGGTGGAGAGGGGGGGATGGGTGCGGCGGTCTCTCGATGCGGTGGCGAAGAGGCGGAAGTAGACGACGGCGCGGATGAAGACGAAGGTTGCGAGGAAGACACCGGTCCCGGTGACCATGTCGGATGCGGTGAGGACGGCGGCGATGATGAGGGAGAGGGCGAGGACGAGGACTTGGCCGTGGTCTCTGGGGGTGCGGAGGTCGAAGAGTTTGAGGGCCATGAGGAGCATGGAGAAGAGGGCGAAGGTTTCGACGGTGAGGGAGTTTCGGAGGGCGGCGAGGAGGGCGAGGGCGATGACGAAGAAGAGGACGGCGTTGATGGCGATGCGCGCGATGCGGGAGGGGCCTTGGAGGGCGTACCAGAAGCCGATGGCGGCGGCGGCGGTGCCCATGACGGCGAAGACGGGGTCGGAGGCGGCGGCGGCGTAGACCCAGACGCTTGCGAGCACGGCGATGAGCATGGCGCGGTGGTGGGTGCGCCAGAGCTTGGGGTGGGTCGTGATGGGGCTCGGGGTGCTCACGTTGGATCGGGGGTGTTGTAACGGATGACGAGGCGCGCGGTGCGGTGGTCGTGTGAACGGGTTGGTTTGGTTGGTTCGGAGCTGGGATCGGGACGATCGAGTGCGGCGAGGGCTCGGGCGCATCGGGTGAGGTGCGCGGGTCCTCGTCCCGGGGGGATGGCGATGTTGGCCCAGGGGATGTCGAGGCCGGAGCTGATGGTTGAGTGGGTGCTTTCGATGAGGGTGTAGGTGAGGGCGATGGCGTGTTCGAAGTCGTCGTCGGGGGTGTCTTGGGTTGGGGGCGCGAGCTCGATGACCCGGGTGTCGGAAGCGGGTTGGGGGTACTCGACGACGAGGAGGGCGTTGGACTTTGCGGAGCGTTTCCAGGAGATGACGCGCATGGGGTCACCGGGTCGGTATTCGCGGAGACCGATGTAGTCGAGCCCGGCGCCTCGTCTTGCGATGTGTCGGTTGTGGGCTTCTTCGGAGTGGGTTAGAGTTTCGATGCGGGGGTCGTCGAGACTGACTTCGGGGGGGGCGATGACGAGGGTTCGGGGTTCGGAAAACTCGACGGTCTTGGTGAAGAGCCCGAAGGGGAAACGGGAGCGGATCCAGATGCGGTCGAGCTCGACGATGCCTCTTTTGGTGGGGGTGTAGGTGGAGGAGGCGCGGTCGATGGCGCGTTGGGGGAGGTGGAGGAGGACCCCGGGCGCGGTGAGGTGTTTGTGGGTGAGGATGGATTTGGGATCACGAAACTCGGTGATCTCGAGGGCGAAGTTGGGGAAGAGTCG
>JALUWX010000083.1 GCA_027019265.1 Phycisphaerales bacterium | reverse complement strand
GGGGGGGGATGCTGCCAGTCTGGCAGGGGTATTGGGCGGGGTGCGTGGAATTGCGAGGGAGAGGGGGATCGGCGCTCCGGATCGGGGGGGATGGAGAGGGGGTCGAATGGCACAGTGATTGCATGTGGTGTGTGGACTGAAACACACCAAGATCCCACGTGGCGCTCAGGTGCTGTGTGGACGGATAGGAGGCATTGATATGGGCAAGATCATCGGGATTGACCTCGGGACGACGAACTCGGTCGTGGCCGTGATGGAGGGCGATACGCCCAAGGTATTGATCAACTCGTCGGGGAACCGGACGACCCCCTCGGTCGTGGGGTTCACGGACAAGGGCGAACGTCTGGTCGGGCAGCAAGCGAAGCACCAGCAGGTGACGAACCCGCAGAACACGGTGTTCTCGATCAAGCGGTTCATGGGGCGTCGTCACTCGGAGGTTTCGAGCGAAGAGAAGCTCGTTCCCTATGAGGTGACGGGTGGCTCGGACGATTTCGTGAAGGTGAAGATCCGTGGGGAGGAGTACACCCCCCAGCAGATCAGCGCGATGATCCTTGGTGAGCTGAAGCGGACGGCGGAGGACTACCTCGGGGAATCGGTCACGGAAGCGGTGATCACGGTCCCGGCGTACTTCAACGACGCGCAGCGTCAAGCGACGAAGGACGCGGGTGAGATCGCTGGGCTGACGGTGAAGCGGATCATCAACGAGCCGACGGCGGCCGCTCTGGCGTACGGGCTTGAGAAGAAGCAGAACAAGAAGATCGCGGTGTTCGACCTTGGTGGTGGTACGTTCGACGTTTCGATCATGGAGATCGGGGACGACGGCGATGGCGGCTCGGTGTTCGAGGTGCTCTCGACCAACGGCGACACCCATCTGGGCGGCGACGACTGGGATCAGCGTTTGATCGACCACCTGGCCGACGAGTTCAGGAAAGCCGAGGGTGTCGATCTCAAGAGCGATGCGATGGCGATGCAGCGCCTCAAGGAAGCCGCGGAGAAGGCGAAGATCGAGCTGTCGAACTCTCAGGAGACGACGGTGAACCTTCCGTTCATCACGGCGACGGACACGGGTCCGAAGCACCTGCAGATGACCCTGTCCCGCGCGAAGTTCGAGACCTTGTGTGAGGATCTGTTCGATCGTCTGAAGACCCCGTGCACGAGCGCGCTCAAGGACGCGGGGCTCGACCCGAGCGCTGTTGACGAGGTCGTGCTTGTCGGTGGTTCGACACGTATCCCCAGGGTCCAGGAGATCGCGAAGGAGATCTTCGGGAAGGATCCGAACAAGAGCGTGAACCCGGACGAGGTGGTCGCGATCGGCGCTGCGGTCCAGGGTGGTGTGCTCACGGGTTCGGTGAAGGACGTGCTGCTCCTCGACGTGACGCCGCTGAGTCTCGGGGTTGAGACGATGGGTGGGGTCATGACGAAGCTCATCGAGCGGAACACGACGATCCCGACGACGAAGACGGAGACGTTCTCGACGGCGGCGGACAACCAGCCGAGTGTGCAGATCCATGTGCTCCAGGGCGAGCGTGAGTTCGCGAAGGACAACCGGACGCTCGGGAACTTCGAGCTGGCCGGGATCGCTCCGGCGCCCCGGGGGGTTCCCCAGATCGAGGTCGAGTTCAAGATTGATGCGAACGGGATCCTTGAAGTCTCTGCGACGGACAAGGGGACCGGGAAGAAGGCGGATATCCGGATCGACAACTCGGGTGGCTTGTCGGATGACGAGATCACGAAGATGAAGGCCGACGCGGAGGCGCACGCTGAGGAAGACAAGAAGCGGCGCGAGCTCGTGGACCTCAAAAACAAGGCGGACGCGATGATCGCGCAGTCCCGCAAGTCGCTCGAGGAGCACGGGGACAAGGTCTCGGGGGATGTGCGATCCCGGATCGAGACGGCGGCTTCCGATCTTGAGACGAAGCTCAAGGACGAGAGCGCGACGGTCGCGACGATCGAGCCCTCGGTGAAGGAGCTGGAGAACGCGACGATGGAGCTCGGAAAGGCGATCTACGAGGCGCAGGCCGCGGATGCTGGGGGTGCTGCTCCCGACGGATCGACGGTCGAGGGCGATGTGATCGACGGCGAGACCGAGTCGTAAGCGATTTGGCTGGATGATTTCCCCAATCCCGCGCCTTCTGGGCGCGGGTTTTTCGTGCGCGTGTTGCGATGGGTCGTGGGTGTTTCTACTGTGGGGTGTCGGTGCGCGGGGATCGTGTATCGACGCTCATTTGCTTTCCCCCCCCACTGCTCTCGCGTGAATCCGGAGGATGAACGATGGCTATTCGGTCTGTGTGTGCGCTGCTCGCGGCGCTGACGATCTCGAACACGCTCGCGCTCGGGGGCGATGTGGAGGATGCGCGGTCGCGCGTCGAGGAAGCGAAGCGGGCGCTGGAAGTCGCTCGCGCGGAGTACGAAGCGGCGATGCTGGAGCTCGCGGCCGCGGAGACGGAGGAATCGGGGGGCGAGTTCGTCGCGCGTTCCGGTTCGTCGGGATCGGGTGTCTCGGCGCAGCCCTCGGAGGGGGCTGATCCTGCGGCGCAGGAAGCGGTTGAGGAGCCCGGGTTCTTCGAGGGCTGGGGGTTCTCGGTTCAAGCGGGGATCACGGGGTCGTCGGGGAACAACGAGAACTTCTCGGGGCGCGCCGGGATCACGGGCGAGCGGAAGACGTCGAAGATGGAGACGACGGCGTTCGCGTCGTATCTGTACTCGACGGCGGACGGACAGAAATCCGCGGCGCGTGGTGAGGCGGGGATCAAGAACGATTGGTTGCTCGATGGTCCCTGGAGGATTTTCGCTGAGGGGCTGTACGAGTACGAGGAGTTCCAGGCGTGGCAGCACCGATTGAGTGCGGCGGGCGGTCTGGGGTACGAGTTCATCAGCAACGACAAGACGACGTTGCTGGGTCGGATCGGTGCGGGCGCGTCGTTCGAGACGGGTTCGAACGCGAACGAGGAGCTTGTTCCCGAGGGGCTCGCGGCGCTGGAGCTGACGCACAAGCTTTCGGACACGACGACGTTCAAGGGTTCGAGCGTGTACTACCCGAGCTTCGATGATGCGGGTGAGTTCCGCTTGACGAACAAGGCGGAGCTGTCGGTGCTGCTCGACAAAGAGTCGAACATGTCGCTCAACGTGGGCGCGGAGCATCGTCATGATTCTGACCCGGGTGTGGGGATCAAGCCCAACGATGTGAACTACTATCTGACACTCGGTTGGACATTCTGACCGAACGAGATCGCGAGTGCACGGATACGGAGATCCGTTTCATCGACCCCTTCCGGATTTCGGGAGGGGTTTTTTGTCGGCCGTCCAGAGGAAGGAGAGCGCGGTGCGCGAGCGCGGGGGGAGCGCGGCGCAGACGTAGAGACGCGCGAGGGGCCGTGCGATGTAGACGGCGAGGACCATCGTGATCGCTTGGATGAGGACGACGCGCGGCGCGACGATGGGGGTGAGGTGGGACTTGGCGATGCTCTGCGCCATCTGGGTTCCTGCGCCGACGTGGTTGAAGGTGAGGGTGAAGGCGAGGGTGGTGGCGGCGATTGCGATGCAGAGGGCGGCCGCTTTCCATCGTGCGGCGTTCAGGAGCGCGAGGGACCAGAAGACCCCGAAGATGGCGGAGAGGATGACGGCGGGGATGAGGAGGATGAGGTATTCGGGGTCGATGGAGGCGTTGAGCCCTCCGGCGTTGGCGATGGTTTCGTCGAGGTGGAGCTCGCGCCATTCGGGGGTGACGATGGACCAACGGGAGAAGGATCGGGTGACGAAGTTGGGGAGGTTGGGGGCTGAGGGGGTGGTGGTCGAGGTGTTCTGCTGGCTCATCTCGAGCCATGCTTGATGATCGGCGGCGATGGTGGTTGCGAGCTCCTGGGAAGCGTTCTCGCACGCGCCCTGGGTGATCCCGGTGTTGATAAGGACGGTGAGCGCGAGGATCCCGAGGGTGAGGGCGATCCAGAGGGCGCTGAGGATGGCGCGGAAGCGGTTCACCCAGTGGGACATGGTTGGGTAGGACTGGAGGGCGGCGGCTTGGCCGCACTCGGGGCAGCGGGTGATGAGGAGGTTGTAGTGGTCCTCCCGGGTGATGGGTTGTCCGAAGAGGTTGAAGCCGCAGGCGATGCAGGCGCGGTCGGCGCGGATCGTGTCGTGGGTGTCGTGCTCGGTCATGGTCAGTCCTGTGCGAAGCGTTTGTTGAGCTTGGTTCGGATCCGTTTGATGCGCCGTTTGGGGAGGGGTGGTCGGTTGGCGCTGAGGATGGAGACGAGGGCGGTCGTGATGGTGATGATCCCGATGGACCCGACGAGCCCGAAGACCCGGAGCCCGATGTTCTCGGGGTCGATGGGATCGATCCGGCGCGCGATGTCGGATCCTGTGAGCGCATCGAGGAGGGTGTAGGGGAATCGGAAAGCGAGGTCGACGTAGGTCCCGAGCGCGGCGATCAAGCTCAGGACGAGGATGGTGCGCCAGAGCGTGGTGTGGGCGCAGAGGGTGCGGAGCGCGGCGGTGAAGAAGAGGAGGAAGGCGGCGAGGATCGCGGTGGTGATGAGGGTTGCGGTGTACTCCGTCGGGTCGAAGCGCGCGGGTCCCATCGCGATGTCGGACCCGAGGAAGGCGATCCCGACGGTGAGGAGGGTGATGAACAGCACGATCCCGCTAACGGCGATGATCCGTCGGATCGCGCCGAGGGATCGGCGGAATCCGCGCCAGAAGATCAGGTCGGGGTGCTTGGTGCGGACACAGGTGTGGGCGCAGCGCGGGCAGGTGACGATCGGCAGCGCGTAGATGGAGTCGGGGATCGCTCGGATCCGTGCAAGTTCGTGGGCGCAGGATGGGCAGGTGTGCGAGATGGGCACGGTGGTGATTGTACGGGATTGTTCAGAATCGATTTCAGGAGTGAATCGATGTCATTCCGCCGCGATCAAGATTCAGCGCGCCAGGTGTTGCCGTCTCTGGTGACTCTTCGGTAGACGGTGTCTCGTTCGACGGGGGTGAAGCCGGCTTCTTGGATGGCGTTTTTGAGGTCGGTGACGGTGGTTTCCTGGTGGGTGGATGCGCCTCCCACTTTGGTGATGTCGTACCAGACGACGGTGCCGTCGATGTCGTCGGCGCCGGCTTCGAGCATGAGCTGGGCCATGGGGAGGGTTTGCATGATCCAGAAGGCTTTCACATGCGGGAAGTTGTCGAGCATGAGTCTGGTGACGGCGATGGTGCGGAGGTTTTCGAGCCCGGCGGGTCCCGGGAGATGCTCGAGCGCGGACCCATCGGGGAAGAAGGGGAGGGGGGTGATGGTCTGGTAGTAGCCGCCTTTGTCGGACATGCTGGGGCTCGGGAGGGTGGCGCCGTCTTTATTCAGGGTGATGACGGGCGCGGTGATCTGCTGGGATTCGGGGATGTCGCGCGCGATGTAGGCGCTGTCTTCCCCGACGTATCCGAGTCGGTCGAGGGCTTGGTCTTGGGAGCGGCGGAGGATCTCCATGTGTCGGAGTCGTTCTTCGCGCTGGTCCACGTGGCCGTAGAGCATGGTGCAGTTGGTGTTGAGCCCGAGTTCGTGGGCGACGAGGTGGACGTCGAGCCATTCGTGGGCGCCGATTTTGGTTTTGAAGGCTTCTTTGTGGACGCGCTCGTCGAAGACTTCCGCGCCTCCTCCGGGGAGGGACCCGAGCCCTGCTTCTTTGAGCTGCTGGAGGACCCAGCGGACCCCGGACTTGGGGTCGTTGCGTTTGTAGACCTTGGCGATGCGCGCGAGGTGGACGAGTTCGACGGCGGTGAATGCTTTTAGGTGGACGTCGGGGGCGACTTCGCGGAGGGCGCGGAGCATGTCGGTGTAGTACTCGAAGGGGAGGTAGGGGTTGAGGCCTCCGACGATGTGGAGCTCGGTCGCGCCGATGGACTGGGCTTTGCGGCCTTCTTCTTTGACGTAGTCGAGGTCGCGGGTGTATTCGCCTTCCTGCCCCGCTTTGCGGTAGAACTCGCAGAACTTGCAGGAGAGGGCGCAGACGTTGGAGTAGTTGAGGTGTCGGTTGATGTTGTAGTAGGCGACATCCCCGTGCATGCGCCGTCGGACGAGGTCGGCGAGTTCGAGGACGCGCCAGATGTCGGGGGTGTGGTAGAGGGTGCGGCCGTCGTCGATGGAGAGGCGCTGTCCCTGCTCGACCTTGCGCGCGATGGGCTCGAGCGCGGGATCCGCGCCGGGGAGACGGGAGGGTGATTCGAGAGAAGGCGCGAGGGTGGTCATGGTCGATGGTATGCGCCGGGGGCGGAGGTTTCAGTGATTTGTGAAAGTTCGTGGAGGGCTCAGGGGAGATCGATCGTGCGGAGTCGTTCGATCATGGCGCTGAGGGCTTTGGCTCGGTGGGAGATCTTGTTCTTCTCCGAGGGGTCGAGCTGGGCGCTGGTGTGGTCGTGCTCGGGGGAGACGAGGAAGATGGGGTCGTACCCGAACCCGTGGTCCCCTCGGGGGACGGTTGTGGAGGGGGTTGCGAAGGGATCGGTCGGGGGGAGCCCGATGCGCCCCTCGAAGGTGCCCTGGGAGGTGGCGAGGATTTCTCCGGAGGGGGTGGCGAGGACCATGGTGCAGACGAAGCGCGCGGTGCGCTCGTCCAAGGGGACGGCGTCGAGTTCTTCGAGGACCTTGTCGATGTTCTTGGAATCGCGTTGTTCGCGCGAGAGCGCGTCCTGGTGGTCCTGGGGGAGATCGAGGACGGCGTAGTGGGAGGAGTTCACGCCGGGGCGGCCTTCGAGGGGGTCGATCTCGAGCCCGGAGTCGTCGGCGAGGCAGGGGAGGTTGGTGAGTTTGGCGTAGGCCGTCGCTTTGATGGTGGCGTTGGCGAGGAAGGAGCCGCCGTCTTCGACGGGCTCGGGGAAGGATTGTCCCAGGTCGTCGAGGCCTTTGATGTCGATGTCGAGGTCCGATGCGCGGAGCATGGATTCGAGTTCGCGGACCTTCCCGGGGTTCTGTGTGGCGAGGATGAGGGTGGGCATGGATGGATGATACGTTGGGGATGGAGCGGGGGTGTCGGGTGGGCGATGGCCGCATACGCTGAGATGATGGCGAACCGACCTGTCAAGAAGTCTTCGAGGAAAGGGCCCGGATCCGGGGCTTCTGATCTGCTGCGCAAAGCGAAGGAGCTGGAAGCCAAGGGGGACGTGGACGGGGAGATCAAAGCGTACAAGTCGTTCCTGTCCCGGAATCGGTCGCACCCGAAAGCGGACCAGATCCGGACGCGCGCGGCGCAGCTGATGGTGATGCTGGGTCGGCACGACCAGGCGATCGACCTGATCTCGATGGGGGGGATCGGGGCGCAGAAGGACTTGCAGCTGATGTTCACGCTGGCGCAGGCGCATGCGTACAGCGGGAACATGGAGGGGTCGCTCGAGGCGTTGGGGAAAGCGCTGGAGATCAACCCGGACTTCGCGCCGGCGATCGCGCGGTGCGCGACGGTGTACATGTACACAGGGAAACGGGACGAGGCGCAGGCGATCATCGAGGCCGCGATCGATCGGGGGGTGGATGGATGGGATATCGATCATGCGTTCGGGGAGATCGCGCCGCGCTCGGGTCGGATCGACGAAGCGGTCGAGCGGATCACGAAGCGGCTCGGGGACCAGACGCTCAAGACGACGGCGCGGGTGGAGCTGGAGATCAAACTCGCGGAGATGCTCGAGATCCGGGGGGACTACAAGGGCGCGTACGAAGCGGCGGAGCGTGCGAACAAGCAGAAGGGGGTGAGCGGGCTTGGGGGGTACGTGCTCAAGGGCGCGAAGGCGCACAACCCGAAGGTGATGGTCGATCGGTACAAGGAGCGGATCGGTCAGTTGATGGCGCTGTTCAGCCCGGAGACACTGCGATCGCTCGAGCCCGACGACAAGGGTCCGGAGCGCCGGGAGGAGATGATCTTCATCTCGGGGATGCCCCGTTCGGGGACGACGCTCCTGGAGCAGATCCTGTCGTCGCACTCGGAGGCGGAGACGGCCGGGGAGGCGCAGGCGCTGATCTGGGAAGCGACGAGGTTAAAGTTCTATCCGAGCCCGGATGAGAGCAGGATCGGTCAGCTGAGCGCGAACAAGCGGACGAAATCGGGGTTAAAGGTGCTCGAGGACCTGCGCCATATCGCGGGGGTGGATGTGCCTTATGTGGTGGACAAGCACCCGGGGAACGATGAGCACGTGGGGTTGCTGAGCGCGATCGCGCCGGGGTGCAAGATCATCATCACGCGTCGTGATCCGAGGGACATCGCGTTGTCGTGTTTCTTCCGGAACTTCGCGGTGGGTCACGAGTGGACGACGAGGTTCGACACGATCGTGGACATGCTCGAGACCCGGCTCAGGATGCACGACTACTGGATGAGCGTGATCCCGGAGCATGCGCCGTGGGTCCCGATCACGATCGGGGAGTACGAGACGATCGTCGCGAACCCGGAATCGGAGGCGAAGCGGCTCGTGGCGCACGCGGGGCTCGGGTGGGAGGATTCGTGTCTGGAGTTCTCGAAGCGGAAGCGGATCGTCCCCACGCTGAACCCGCACCAGGCGGCGCAGGGGGTGTACACGGGGTCGGTGAAGAAATGGCACAAGTACGCTGAGGTCATGGATCCGAAGCAGCTCGATCGGCTCCACGAGATCGCGGAGCGGCACGGGTTCGATTCATGAGCGGTGCGTCAGCCCAGAACGGTGAGGCGCTGCTGAATCGGGCGCAGATGTGCGAGCGGCGCGGGGATGTTGTGGGTGCGATCGATTCGTACAAGTCGTTTCTGGCGCGGCACCCGGACGATCCGATGGCCGCTCGGGCGCGGGCGGTGTGTGCGCAGGCGATGCTGATGAGCAATCGGCTGACCCAGGCGTTGGATCTCGTGAATGAAGCGAAAGCGCACGAGCTCGACGAGCCCGACCTCTGTTATGTCGTGGCGCAGGTCCATGCGTATTCGGGGAACATGGAAGAATCGCTCGGCGCGGCGCGTCGCGCGGTCGAGCTCGAACCGAATAAAGCGCCGTTCATCTCGATCCTGGTGACGGCGCTGGTGTACAAGGGCGAGAGCGAGGAGGCGATCGGGGTGCTCGACGGCGCGTGGGCGCGGGGGCTCGACGCGCCGGAGCTGGATAACGCGCTCGCGACGCTCGCGACGAAAGCGGGGCGGGTCGATGAAGCGATCGATCGGATCAATCGTCGGATGAAGAAGGAGATCCCCGATCCGAAGCTCCGGATCGAGCTGGGGTTTCATCTCGCGGGGTTGTACGAGAAACGGGGGGACTATCGCGAAGCATGGGAAGCGGTGCGGAAGGCGAACGGGTTCGCGGAGCGGATGGCGATGCGCGGGCAGGAGCAGACGGGGAAGCGCCCGATCCCGGCGCTGGGGTATGTGAAGCCGTACATCGATCGGGTGAGCGCAACGTGCGGGATCTTTGACGGTGAGCGTCTGTCGTCGCTCGCGCCGACGGGGGATGAGCCGGCGGATCGTTCGGAGATGATCTTCGTGTGCGGGATGCCCAGGTCGGGGACGACCTTGCACGAGCAGATCCTCTCGGCGCATCCGGAGGCGGAGTCGGCCGGGGAGAGCAACGCGGTGTTCCAAGCGAAGCGCGGGCTGAAGTTCGGACCCAAGAACATGGCTCGGGTGCTGGACACGATGCGCGCGTCGGATTGGTCGGGGATCGGCGCGGGGATCCTGGAGGAGCTTCGTTCGATCTCGGGGGGGTCGCGCGTGGTGGTGGACAAGCAGCCTGGAAACGATGAGTTTGTCGGGCTGCTCGCGGCGTGTGCGCCGGGGTCGAGCGTGATTCTCACGAGGCGCGATCCGCGCGATGTCGCGATCTCGTGCTACTTCCGGAACTTCGTGATCGGGCATCAGTGGGCGACGGACATGCGCGCGATCCTGGGTTTCCAGCGCGCGAAGCTTCAGATGCACGAGCACTGGATGAAGGTGATCCCGGCGCACGCGCCGTGGTTGCGGATCATGACGAGTGATTATGCGGAACTGGTGTCGGAGCCCGAGGGACGGACAAGGGTGCTGCTCGAGCACTGCGGGCTCGGGTGGGATGATTCGTGTCTGCGGTTCGCGGAGCGGGATCGTTTCGTGCCCACCCTGCTCCCGGACCAGGCGAAGGTGGGTGTGTACCAGGGATCGGTCGCGAAGTGGGAGCGCTACGCGGAGTATCTGGATCCGCAGACCCGGAAGATGTTCGACTTCCTCGCGAAGCGGTTCGGGTTCGAGGGATGAGCGCTCGGGGGAAGAGCTCGGGCGCCGGTCCGGACGCGCTCCTACGCGAGGCGCGGGCGCTGGAGAAGAGCGGGGATGCGCCGGGCGCGATCAAGAAGTACCTGTCCTTCATCGCGAAGCACCCGAAGGACCCGAAAGCCCGTCGGGCACGGGTGGTGTGCGCGTCGCGGATGATGAGCGAGAACATGCTCGTGGAGGCGCGGGCGCTCATCGAGCGTGCGCCCGATGAAGAACTGGACGATCCGGACGTGTGCCAATCGGCGGCGCAGGTGTATGCGTACAACGGGATGCTGGGGGAGGCGCTGTCGATCGCGCAGCGTGGAGCGGCGGCGAACCCGGACCGCGCGGACATGATCGCGACGCTCGCGACGGTGCTGGTGTACAAAGGGGATCATTCCGGCGCGGTGTCGGTGCTCGACGAGGCGTGGGCGCGCGGGCTCGATTCGGATCGGCTCGACAACGCGCTCGCCGGGATCGCTCCACGGGTGGATCGGGTGGACGAAGCGATCGATCGGCTCGTGAAGCGGCTCGGGGGTTCGCTGACGGATCCGAGGGTCCGCGCGGAGCTTGGGTTCCATCTCGCGGATCTGTACGACAAACGCGGGGATGATCGGGACGCGTGGGACGCGGCAACGAGCGCGAACGGGGAATCGGAACGGGTCCGGAAGCTCGCGATGGGGATGGGGGCGCCTTCGCTTGGGAATCTGCTCGGGGTGTTCGCGGGTCGGATCCGCGCGACGATGGACGCGATCGATGGGGATGCGCTCGCGGGGCTTGCGCCGGATGACAAGGGCCCGGAGTCTCGGGAGGGGATGGTGTTCGTGTGCGGGATGCCCCGATCGGGGACGACGCTGGTGGAGCAGATCATCGCGGCGCACCCGGAGGCGGAGTCTGCTGGGGAAGCGAACGCGCTGGAGCACGCGCGGAAGGACCTGTGGTTCGTCCCCGAGCACATGGCGCAGATCCTGGATCGGACCCAGAAAGGGAAGTGGTCGAAGATCGGGGGCGCGATCTGGAAGGAGCTTACGGCTCGCGCGGGGGAGGCGCGGGTGGTCGTGGACAAGCAGCCCGGGAACGACGAGCATGTCGGATTGCTCGCGGCGTGTGCGCCGGGGGCGCGGGTGCTGATCACGAGGCGCGATCCGAGGGATGTGGCGATCTCGTGCTACTTCCGGAACTTCACGATGGGGCACGAGTGGGCCGCGGATCTGGGCGCGATTCTGGGGATCCAGCGCGCGAAGCTGGAGATGCACGAGCACTGGCTCCGGGTGATCCCCGAGCACGCGCCGTGGTTGCATGTGTCGAGCGTGGACTACGGGGCGCTGGTGTCGGACCCGGAACCCGAGACCCGGGCGCTGATCGAGCGGTGCGGGCTCTCGTGGGACGACGGGTGTTTATCGTTCTCGGATCGGGAGCGGTTGGTGCCCACGCTGATGCCCCACCAGGCTCGGCGCGGGGTGTACACGAGCTCGATGGCGCGTTGGGAGCGCTACATCGAGTTCATGGGCGACGCGCATGTGCGCGAGCTCGAGGATCAGGTCGAACGATTCGGGTTCGGTTGATCAGTCGTCGGCGGGTTCGGGACGCTCGAGACGCTCGATGGTGCCGTCGTTCTTGTCGATGAGGATCACGTCCGCTTCGTCGAGGAAGAGCCCGTGGTCGATGACGCCGGGGATGTCGTTGAGCTCGGAGGCGAGTTCTTCGAGGTCGTCGCCTTCGGCGATGGACGCGTCGAGGACGAGGTTCCCGTTGTCCGTGAGGAAGAGTCGGCCGTCGAGGTCCTGACGGAGGACCCCGGAGACCCCGATGTGGCGGAGGGCTTTGCGGGTGGTGGCGAGCCCGTAGGCCATGACGGCGATGGGGAGGGGGAACTTCGCGCCGACCTGGGGATCGGAGACTTTGTCCTCGCTGACCATGAAGACGGTCTGCTTTGCGGCCCAGCAGAGGATGCGTTCGCGGGTCATCGCGCCTCGAGAGCCCTTGAGGATGATCATGTTGCGATCGACCTCGTCCGCGCCGTCGATGAGAACGTCGAGCTCGTCGATCATCGCGAAGTCCACGATCTTGAGCCCGAGGGATCGCGCGAGGTCCTCGGCGCGGTCGGAGGCGGCGACACACTCGATGTCGAGCTTCTCGTCGATGACGCGCTGCGCGAGGGCGTGGATCCCGCGCGCTGCGGTCTGTCCTGCGCCGAGCCCGACCTTCATCCCGGAGGTGATGGATTCGATGGCGGCGTTTGCGAGGGCGTCACGCGCGACTTGCTGCTGTTGCTCACTCAAAGCGGATCCCCTGTGCGAGGGTGAGTTCGGAGCCGTGGTTGATGGTGCAGGTCTGACGGCGCATGTAGGACTTCCAGGAGTCGGAGCCGGATTCGCGGCCGCCGCCGGTGTCTTTTTCGCCGCCGAAGGCGCCGCCGATCTCAGCGCCGGAGGTGCCCAGGTTGACGTTGGCGATGCCGCAGTCGGAGCCCGCCCCGGTGGGGCTGAGGAAGCGTTCGGCGCTGGCGCTCGCGCCGGTGAAGATGGCGCTGGACAAGCCCTGGTCGACGTTGTTCTGCATATCGATGGCATCTTCGAGGTTGGTGTAGGTGAAGACGTAGAGGATGGGGGCGAAGGTTTCCTCGAGCGCGATGGGGAGGTTGTTGTCCTTGGGGGCGCGGATGATGGTGGGCTTGACGAAGTTGCCGCCCTCGCAGTCGCCGCCGGGGTTGTGGCGCTCGCCGCCGGTGAGGAGCTCGCCGCCTTGGGCTTTGGCTTGCGCGACGGCGCTCTCGTACTGCTCGACGGAACCCTCGGTGCGGAGGGGGCCCATGAGGACGGTTTCGTCGAGGGGGTCACCGATCCGGACGGTTTCGTAGGCCTTCACGAGCTTGGCGACGAAATCGTCGGCGATGGACTCGTGGATGATGAGTCGGCGCGAGGTGGTGCAGCGCTGACCCGCGGTGCCCACGGAACCGAAGACCGTGGACTTGAGCGCGAGGTCGAGGTTGGCATCGGGTTCGATGATGACGGCGTTGTTGCCCCCGAGTTCGAGGAGGCATTTGCCCAGGCGCTGGGCCACAGCGGCGCCGACGTGGCGGCCCATGCGGCACGACCCGGTGGCGCTGATGAGGGGGTAGCGCTTGTCGTGGATCATGGTTTCGCCGACGACGTCGTCGGTGCCGATGACGAGCTGGAAGAGGTCGGGGTGTCCGGCTTCTTCCGCGATGCGCTGGGCGATGGTGTTGGTCGCGATCGCGGTGAGGGGCGCGAGGAGGGAGGGCTTCCAGACGCAGGAGTCGCCGCAGACGGCGGCGAGCATGGCGTTCCATCCCCAGACGGCGTTGGGGAAGTTGAAGGCGGTGATGATCCCGACGGGCCCGAGGGGGAGCCACTGCTCCTTCATGGCGTGGAGGGGACGCTCGGAGGGCATGGTTTTGCCGTAGAGCATGCGGGACTGGCCGACGGCGAAGTCGGCGATGTCGATGGTTTCCTGGACTTCCCCGATCCCTTCGGCCTTGATCTTGCCCATCTCAAGGGAGACGAGGGAGCCGAGGTCCTCGAGGACTTCCCGGTAGGCGTTGCCGATCCGGCGGACGAGGTCTCCGCGCGCGGGGGCGGGGACGGTGCACCACTTCTTGAAGGCTTCCACGGAGCGTATGGTGATGTCCTCGTAGGACTCGGCGCTGTCGAGGGTGACGGCGGCGATGGGCTGGTTCGTGGCCGGGGCTCGCACCACGACCATGTTGTCGGATTCGTGGGTTTCGTCGCCGCGGATGTCGGTGACGACGCGCGGGTGGTTGACGAGGTCGAGCGATTCGAGGAGCGGATGGATCGTGTGTGCTTGTGTCATCGGGGCACGATACGCACGAGGTTGGGTCGATGGGGATCGTGATGGGGTGAATGGTGGAGTTCTTCGGCGGATATGCTCGGTTCGTGAGTGCGGATGCGGGACAGCACGAGGATGGGGGTCGGCGCGGGTTCGCGTTTCCTGTGGCGCACCTGATGGGGCTGGCGCCGCTGGATGTGTGGGTCCGGACGATCCGTCGATCGGGTGGTGTTCGTCCGGGGTATTGGATCCGCTTGGTTGGGGTGCTGTTCACGTCGCTGGTGGGGACGATGTGTTCGACCCCGGAGCGGGTGTTGGTGTGGGCATTGAGACGGGGGAGGCCGGGGGGGCGGGAGCGGTTCGAGCATGCGCCCGGGGTGATCGTGATCACGGGGTACTACCGATCGGGGACGACGCATGCGCAGAACCTGATGTCGTGCGGTCCTGGTGTGGTGACCCCGAGGTGGGCGCAGGCGCTGATGGGTCAGGGGTGGGTGGTGTCGTGGTTCATCGCGCGGCTGCTGCTTGTGCCGTTTGTTGGGAGTTCGCGCCCGCAGGACGGGGTGGGGTTCGGTCCGATGTGGGCTGGGGAGGACGACTTCGCGCTCGCGACGTGGGGTGTGTGCTCGACGCTCCCGGGTCGGTTGGTGTTCCCGGGGTCGTGGGGATACTGGTCGCGGTTCAACACACTCGAGGGGTGTGACGAGCGCGAGCGGGCGCGGTTCCGGAGGACGGTGGCGGGGTTTGCGTGGAAGGTGACACGGGCGAAGCGCGATCGAGTGCTCGTGCTGAAAACCCCGAGCCATGGGACGCATCTGGGGGAGTTGAAGACCGTGTTCGGGGAGTCGATGCGCGTGATCCATCTGGTGCGTGAGCCCGGCGCGGTGGTGGCTTCGAATATGCGATTGCACCATGCGCTGAAATCGCATGTGCTCGGGGATCCGGTCGGGGTGGATGAACTCCGGACGCGGATTGTGGAGGAGTATCTGGAACTGGAACGCGCTGCCAAGGTGGGGCTGGAAGGGATCCCGCACACGGTCGTCGAGCACGAGGATCTGGTTGCGGATCCGGTCGGTGTCCTGCGTTCGGCGCTGGATGCGATCGGTCATCCGATGACGGATGCGCACGAGCGGGCGATGGTTCGGTATCTGGGGGAGCTGGGCGCGTACGAGCGGACGAAGCACGGGGATGCGCCGATGGGGTCCCCCACTGTTGACGAGGGGGCGAAGCTCGACGAGATCCGGACGATGCACGGGCGCGGGGAGCCGGTACCGAGGGTTCCCATCGACCCCATCGTGCGCGAGCGAAGGACGGTGCTGGGGGTGCTGAGCGCCATCGGGATCGCGCTGGTGTTCGCGCTCGTGTGGGTGGGGCTCGTGTGGCTGTTTCGTCAGGCGCTCCCGGGGTGGAAGCCGCGGTTGGATCAGCTGGTGTGGGTCGGGGGCGCGTGTATCGGGCTCGGGGCGCAGCGGGTGGGGGTTGTCGGATCACGGGGGCTCGGGGTGCTGTGCGCGGCATTGACGATCGGGGTGTATCTGGGGGTGTCGTTCCCGATCACGGTGATCAACTGGAACTACGGCGCGGCGTACGGGCATGAGGAGTGGGTGAAGCACAACACGAAGGGCGCGATCGAGGGGGTGATCGCGTTGTCGTCGATCGTGTTCGCGCTGCTGGGCGCGGTCACGGGGTACAAGCACGGGTCGTATACGGGGCCCAGAGCGCCCGGGACGTGAGGTTGTCGATGGCGCATAGAGTTGGGGATGCGTGAACTGCTGATCGTGTTTCTCGGGGGCGGGCTGGGCTCGATGGGGCGCTACGGCGTGGGTCGGCTGGTTGCGTCGTCGGTGAAGGAGAGTTCGATGCGCGAGTCGTGGCTGTCGATGGTCCCGATCTCGACGCTGACGGTGAACCTTGTCGGGTGTGCGCTGATCGGGCTCATGTGGGCTTGGGCGCATCACCACGAACGGGACGCGACGAACGGGTGGATGCTGCTGATGGTCGTGGGTGTGCTCGGGGGGTTCACGACGTTCTCCTCGCTGGGGTACGAGACGTTCGAGCTGATGCGCGAGGGACGCGCGGGTCATGCGATCGGGTACGCGCTGGGGAGTGTGGTGCTCGGGCTGGTGTGTGTGTGGATTGCCTATCTGATGGGAAGCGCGATGCTCGGGACGGGGAGGGGCGCATGATCGTGCATGTGATCCGTCACGGGAAAGCGTTCCAGGACTCGGACACGGGTCTGGATCGGGACAGGGCGCTCAAGCCCCGGGGTCATCGTCAGGCGCGGGCGCTCGCGGCGATGCTGGCCGGGGCGGAGGTTACGCCGGCGCTGGTGCTGAGCTCCCCTTGGAGACGGGCGCGGGAGACGGCGGGACCGATCTGGGAGGCGCTGGGGCTGCTCGAGCAGATCGATGATCGGATGAGCGGGGATCGGGGGGTGTCGGATGTGGTCGATCTCATCCGGGACAGCGCGGGGGCGGCGTCGATCGCGATCGTCGGGCACAACCCGATCGTGTCGCGCGTGGTGGATGTGCTGGTCGGGGGTGTGAGCGCGCCGTACGAGTACGGGCTGCGCACGGGGGAATGCGCGATCGTGCGCGTCAACCCGGATCATCCTGTGGGGTCGGGGACGTTGATCGAGATGTTCCGGGAGGAGCTCGAGGACTGAGGCTCAGTCATCGACGGGGTTGTCGTCGGATTCGAGCATGTGCTCGCGCGCCCAGGTCTCGATCTTGGGGACCTGCATGGGGAGGGTCGCGAAGATGAGCTCGTGCCCCATCGGGTAGACCCAGCGCTCGGGTTCTCCGAGCGCTCGGTAGAGCGCGTCCCCGGTTTTGGCCGGGACGGCTTTGTCGCTCGACGCATGGAGCATGAGGACGGGGACCCCCCGGAGCTCGGGCGCGGTCTTGAGCGCATCGAGATTGGAGGATTCGAGGTACGCGCTCGACACCTGATCGATGAGCTCGGGATCGAGGTCCGTGACTTCCATCGCTTCTTCATCGACGGTGAGGAACTCGATGGCGTCGATCCATTTGGCGTAGTTGGAGGTCGCGGAGATCTCGAAGAAGTTGCCCCCCCCGGCGATGAGGACGCAGGCGCTGAACTGCGCGGGGTCGTAGGCGTAGACGGTCGGGAGCACCATCGCGCCCCCGGACATCCCCATCAGGAGCACGGGGTTGGTCGCGTTGTCCGGGTTGTGGAGGTGGACGTACCCGAGGGCTTCGTGGACGGCGTAGGCGCACTCGGCGGTGCGTGTGTCGTACATCCGCGCGACCTCGTCGGCTTTGTTCCCGGCGAAATCCGATCCGACGAAGTAGCTCGCGCGTTGGGTGAAACGCGAGGGGTGCGCGAGCATGCGGAGGACGGCGTAGCCCTTGGAGCGGAAGTACCGCTCGGTCGCATCGACGATGGGCTCGGGGGTCCCGAACATCCCGGGGAGGATGACGAGGGTCGCGATAGGGTCCCGGTCTTTGAGTGGGTTGCGATAGGTGAACCAGGTGCGTTCGAGGAAGACGTGCTCTTCGGTGTCGGCCGTCCCGGGTTTTTTGCCCGTGTTGTCGATGGCGCTGACGAACTTGAAGAGGAGTTCGGGTTCCTCGACATCGCGCGGGGGGAGGGAGGGATCGCGCTGGGTGAAGAGGAAGGAGCCCGGGCCTTCGGCGCGGAACTTGTAGGAGGATTCGATCCCGAGGGCTCGCGCGAGCGCGTCGGCGTCGTCGTATTCGGTATCGGAGACGCGCAGGGTGTGGTGGCGCGAGAGGTGGGCCGCCCCGAGTTCGGAGAGGGGGTGCTCGATCTCGACGATGACCCCTCGGGTGTCGGGGTTGTTGCCCCAGCGCGCGGGCCAGCGATCGGAGGAGGTGGTTGTGGGGAGGGCGTCGCTCGTGGTTTCCGGGCGCGTTTCGCTCGTGTCGGCGCGTTCGACGGGCGCGAAGGACGCGGGCTGGATGCTCCGGCACGCGCCGAGGACGCCGGAGAGCGCGAGGAGGGCGGAGAGCAGGATGTGTCGGGGTTGGGTCATGCGCGAGGTCCGGATGGAACGATGAGACAATGATCGTAGGATCGGGTCGTTCGTCCCTCAGTGTTCGGTTTCCATACGTGAAAGGTTGCTCCGATGTCCACAACGCACGAATCTGTCGAGGATTTCGCGACGGATGTTCCGGTCCCGATCGTGCGTTGTGTGCTCGGGGGGGTGCTGATGGGGCTCGCGAACCTCGTTCCCGGGATCTCCGGGGGGACGATGCTCGTTGCGTGCGGGATCTATCGACGCTTCATCGATGCGATCTCGGACGCGACCCGGTTCAAGCTCTCGAAGCGCGTGATCCTGACCCTGGGGTGTGTGGTTGCTGGCGCGGGGTTCTCGATCGTGGCGCTCGCGAGCGCGATCTCGTGGGCGCTTGCTGAGTTCCGGTGGGTGATGTTCGCGCTCTTCATCGGGCTGACCCTCGGGGGGGTCCCGATCCTGTGGAAGCTGGCGAAGCCCATGGGGAAGGACACGATCGTCGGGCTCGTGCTCGGGCTCGTCGCGATGGGAGCGTTGGTGTTCCTTCAGGAGTCGGGCGCGGGGGGTGGTTCGTCGTCGGGGTTCGTGTGGCTCATCGTCGGGGGCGCGGCGGCGGCGAGCGCGATGATCCTCCCGGGGGTGTCGGGCGCGTTCCTGCTCTTGCTGCTGGGTCTGTACGAGACGATCATCGGCGCGATCAAGGACACACTCAGCGCGGCGAAGGACGCGAACGTCGAGGCGCTGGTCGATCAGCTCTCGATCGTGGTCCCCGTGGGGATCGGGGTGGTGATCGGGGTGGTCGGGGTGTCGAACCTGCTGCGCTGGGTGCTGCACCGATACGAACGCGCGACGCTCGGGTTTCTGCTCGGGTTGATCCTTGCGGCGCCGCTCGGGCTGTACCCGTTCCGGGAGGGGGTCGAGCCCGAGATCGGGGACGTAATCAAGAACGAGGTGGTGACGGCGGAGAACCTTGACGAGATGCGCGCACACGACAACGCGAAGGACTGGGAGCAGCGCACGTTCGCGCCGAGCGCGGTGCAGGTGCTCGGGGCGCTCGGGCTGATCGCAGTTGGCTTCGGGGTGACGATGGGGATCGCGAAACTTGGGGGTGAGGAAGAGGCTCAGGAGTCGTCGGCTTCGGCTTGATCCGAGGGTGTTGAAGCTGCCCACCCCCCCCACCCCCCCATCGCTTTCGGCGCGTTCTTTCGGCGCGTCCAGAGGAGGACGGCGATCCCGGCGATGAGCATGAGGAGGGAGTAGAGCTGGCCTCGGGTGAGGGGGCCGAACTGGGAGATCCCGGAGTCGGGGAGGCGGACGAGGTCCATTGGGATGCGTCCCAGCGCGTAGACGACGAGCATGGTCGCGCCGATGACCCCTGGGGTTCGGGGCTTTCGGGCGATGAACCAGACGACGGCGAGGACGAGGAACCCGTCGAAGAAGGACTGCATGAGCTGGGTGGGGTAGCGGGCGGATATCAACGGGTCGAGTTGGGCTTTGAGCGCGGTGTCGCCGCGCTGGATGAACTCGAGGATCCGGAGGTAGCCCAGCTCCCAGTCGGTTTCGCCGGGGAGGAGGTGGTTGAGGGAGAGATCGATGATCTGGTCGATCTGGGTCTCGGTCTGGGGGAGGGTGGAGAGGGGTCGCTCGATGATCTCCTGGGGGTACTTCACGCTCCACCAGGGCGCGGTCTCACCCGGGAGGGCGGCGACTTTGCCCAGGAGTTCCCCGTTGATGAAGTTCGCGATGCGCCCGAACGCGAGCCCGAGGGGCGCGACGAGGGCGCAGAGGTCCATGACGTGGAGGGGGGGGCACGCGCCGACCCGGTTGCCTTTGTCGTCTTTGAATCCTCGGGAGATGAACCAGGCGGCGAGGATGACCCCGACGAATCCGCCGTGGGAGGCCATGCCGCCTTGGGTGAGCTTGAGGACACCCCAGAAGGGGAAGTCGGCGCTGAAGTCGGTGAGGAGCGCGGGGTCGTAGAGGAAGACGTACCCGAGGCGGCCGCCGACGACGACCCCTGCGACGAGGAGCATCATCATGTCGGGGATGCGCTGCGCCGGGAGGGGGGTGAAGTTCCGCTTCGCGAGTTTGACGAGGAGGAGGTAGGCGGCGAGGAAGCCGAGGAGGTAGGAGACCCCGTACCAGCGGATCCCGAAGTCCCCGGAGATGCGGAGCGCGAAGGGGGAGAGGTCGTGGAACCACGCGCCGAGTGTGACAGGAGGGGTCACGCGATGGTCTCCAGGACGGACTCATCCTCGACGGGGATCCGGATCCCGAAGAAGCGTTCGGTGTTGTCGTCGATGATCCGGTGGAAGTCGGGGAAGGGGGTGTCGCGGAGCTGCGCGAGGTGCTGCGCGGTGTAGCGCGCGTACCCGATGCGGCACGGGCGCTCCCCGCGCTTGGGCTCGGGGGTGAGGAAGGGCGCGTCGGTCTCGACCATGATCCGATCGTTGGGGACGAGGAGCGCGGCCCGCGCGACGTCCTTCGCGTTGGAATAGGTTGCGACCCCGGTGAAGGAGATCATCGCGCCGAAATCGAGGACGTCCCGGGCTTCGTCCTCGGTCCCCGTGAAGCAGTGGAAGACGTAGCGGGATCGGTCGAGGGTGGACTGGCGCAGGATCGGGAGGAGGTCCGCGAAGGCCTTTCGGCAATGGATCACGATCGGGAGGGCGTTGCCCTCGTCGGCGATGGATTCGATGACGGCGAGCTGTTCCGCGAGCACTTTGAACTGGTGCTTTGCGTGATCGGATGTGTGGTGGTGGTCGAGCCCGAGCTCACCGAAGGCGACGCACTTGGGTTCCTTCGTATGGGCGCGGAGGACGTCCCAGTCGTGGGGATGCTCGTGCGCGTAGAGGGGGTGGACCCCGGCGGTGCAGTAGACGTTGTCGTGCTCCTGCGCCAGACGGAGGGTGTCGAGGGAATCGACGGTCGTGGTCGCGATGGAGATCGCACCCGTGACCCCGAGGGACCGTGCGAGCTCGAGTTCTTCGTCGATGCGGCCAGAGTAGTCGGGGAAGGTCAGATGGCAGTGGGTATCGATCACGGGGGAGGATAGGGGTCGCGTTGGGGGTTTGGGATGGAAATGATGGGTCATGGACGAGCTGATCACATCGCTTCCCCGACTCCCCCACCGCTCCCCGGACGGGCACAAAGGCACGTTCGGGAAGGTCGCGATCGTCGGGGGGTGCGCGGGGCGGGATGTCTCGGACGATGAGGATACCCGGGCGCGGATGATCGGGGCTCCGGCGCTGTCTGCGATGGGCGCGGTGCGCGCGGGGTGCGGGCTCGTTGCGATCGGGGCGCCGGATCCGATCCTGAGCCATGCGCTGACGATCGCGCCGTTCGCGACGGGTCTTCCGATCCGGGTGGACGAGCACAACGAGATCGAGCCCAGCGACGGGGCTCGGGTGGTTGATGAGCTGTGCGCGTCGTCGGATGCGCTGGTGCTTGGGCCGGGGCTCGGGTCGGGGGAGTCGATCGAGCGGTTGGTGGCGCGGACGTTGTCGAAGGAGCTGTTCGGGAAAGTGCGTGGGTTCGTTGTTGATGCGGATGCGCTCAATGCGCTCTCGAGACTCACGGACTTCGCACGCGAGGTTCGGGTGCCGTGTGTGCTGACACCCCACCCGGGGGAAGCGGAGCGGTTGTTGTCGGCGTTGTCGATCGGCGGGGACCCGGCTGGGGATGACGAACAACGGCGTCGCGCGTGCGCGGCGCTCGCGCGTCGGCTCGGCGCGGTCGTCGTGCTCAAGGGCGCGCGGACGATGGTGAGCGATTCGGTCCGGACGTGGATCGATGACACGGGGGCGCAGCCCGCGCTCGCGACGGGGGGGACGGGGGACGTGCTGTCGGGGGTGATCGGGTCGTTGATTGCGCAGGGCGCGGGGGATGGGGACCTGATGCTGGGCGCGTGTCTGGGTGTGAAGGTGCACACGACGGCCGGGGCTCGGTGGTCGGCGCAGCACGGCGCGGGCTCGGGGCTCGATCCGCGCGAGCTTGCGGACGAGATCCCCGGCGCGATGGGGGAGATTCGCCGTTCGTACGAATTCGGCGCGTGATCGGCTTTGCGCAAACTTGACAGACCCCTTTCACGCCCCCTTCGTCTTAACATTCGTTCTTAACATTGGCGCAAACCGCGACTCTGCGGTCACTTTCGCTACGCGACCTCGCCGAACCCTTGAAATACAGTGTTAAGACGGCTCCGCGCTAGCGCGTTCTTCACGATCGCGCGGGTTGAGTTCGAGTGTGCGCTCACTGAACCTTGACCTGATCCTCGCGCAGAACTTATCCGGCGCGTGGGGGCACTTGGTTACGGTTATTCACACCCACCTGCTGCATGGAGTCAGGACATGGCTGAAGGACATCGGAATCGGGATCGTGGTCACGGGTTCACGCTCATCGAGCTGCTCGTCGTCATCGCGATTATCGCTTTGCTCATCGGGATCCTCCTCCCGTCGCTGTCCTCCGCTCGCAAGAGCGCGTGGGCTGTCATCGCTGGGACGAACGCGCGGAGTGTGGTCCAGGCGGCGACGATCTATCAGGGCGACAACAAGGACACTCTCCCCCCGTCGTACGTGTACGCCGCGGAGCGGGACGGGTTTGAGTGGCGCCTCGAGGATCAGCAGGAGAATCACCCGAACCCGATCAACGGGTACCTCCACTGGTCGTACTTCCTCTTCAACAACGGGGAGCTCCCCCAGGACGCGTTCGAATCCCCGGCCGTGCTCAACCGTGGGGCGCCCCGCTCGAACCCGGGTCCGGACGAGCTGGACTGGGAGCCCGGTCAGATCAACGACATGGGCCAGCCCGTCGGCGGCGACTTCCCCGAGGATCGTCAGGTGCCACGGCTCGCGTTCGCGGCGAACGCGGCGGTGATGCCTCGCAACAAGTTCGTCCTGACGGGCAACAACCGTCGGACCTCGAGGCTCGTGAAGGGCGCGAAGATCTACTCCCCCGCGCGGGTGATCATGCTCGCGGAGTTCCGTGAGACGGCGAACTGGGCTTCGCTCGCGGAGCAGTCCTCGAGCAACGAGACCGTGTCGCTGATCAAGTCGCACCGCCCGATTACGCCGTTCAAGGGCATGAGCACGGGCTCCGCGGTGTTCCGTGAGCTTGATAGGGGGAACTCGGGGCAAGCGTCGTTCGGGTACCCGACGATCGAGGAGTTGACGGAAGAGCTCAAGTCGATCAACGCGCAGAGCCGGTACCTGCTCGACGGCGGGGGTGGCTCGAACACCTCGCTCGGCGCGGTCGGGGACCACCACAACGGGAAGTCGAACTTCGCGTTCATCGACGGGCACGTCTCGCTCATGACCGTGCTCGAGACGGTCGAGCAGCAGCTCTGGGGCGATCGCTTCTACTCGATGTCCGGCGGCAACAAAGTCGATCAGGACGGCGAGTTCGGGTACCCCTGATTCACTGACTCCACGACACGCCGCGGGAAACCGCGGCGTGTTTGTTTCACACATGTCGTTGCGGGCGCGAGGAGAAGCCCGTTCCGTTCCAGGGACAGGACGTTGAAATCAAATCTGGAGTGCTCGGACGCGCGTTGCGCTCGGGCTGTGGTATCGGTCTGTATTGACCAAAGGAGAGATCTCTCATGTTGACGAACACTCAGAAGCTCGGTCTGCTCGTCGCTGCGTGCGGCGGTGCGGCCTCGATCGCGTCGGCGCAGCCTTTCGGGGTTACCGGTTCGGGCGCGACGCTCCTCCAGGCGCTGTTCAGCGCCCCGGCGAACACGCTCGATTTCATCGACGTGGACGGTGACGGGAACACCCCCGAGCAGCTCGCGCCGTTCGACGCGACCTTCCCCTTCATCTCGTCGCAGTACCTGCACTTCAACTACCGGGTCACGGGCTCGGGCAACGGTTTCGCTGAGATGCGCGACTGGGGCACGCTCTTCGCGACGGCCGCCGACAACGACGCGGCGAACCTCACCCTGAACTCCGGGGACGCGGACGCGGCGTACTTCAACACGAACCAGTACATCTCCGCTGAGGTCCTCTCCTCCCCTCCCGGGAACGCCGCCAACCCGGGCGGTGTCCCCTTCCGTGTCCTGACCGATGGGTCGTACATGATCACGACGGGCACGGGCGCGGGCACGGGTGTCCAGGTGGACTTCTCGGCGCTCGACGTCCCGGTCTCGTGGTTCGTCATCAACGACTCGGGCGCGGCGCAGTACAACCGTGTCCCGGCCGCTCCGGGGTACGGGAACAACCCGCGCACGGCCGTCGATAAGGAAACCGGTGCGGCGATCTCGCAGGGCAACAAGCTCAAGACCCTCGTTTCCCCGAACGGCGTGACCCTCAACACCAACACCCTCAGCCCCGACGCGAACACCATCTACGACACCCCCGTCACCCTGACCCCCGTCGCGGCGATCGTGAACTACGGCGCGGGGATCCAGCAGATCGACATGTCCGACCTCCGTCACCTCAACGCGACGGGTCGTCGGATGAGCGGCGAGAACCTGATGGTTGTCACCCGTGACTCCGGTTCGGGGACCCGCAATGCGTTCATGAACGGGATCTGTCTCGACCCCTCGTGGGGCGTTGGTGAGAACGTCGGTCCGAAGACCTCGGACAGCTTCAACGACCGCGTCGGTGCGGGGTACCAGCCCTCCAACAAGGGCGGCTCGTCCCGTATGGAAGACACGGTCGTCAACAACCGTCTCGCGGTTGGTCACACGGGTGCTGAGCGTGGGTTCTCGAGCGACTGGCTCGACATCGGTGAGTGCGATCTGCTCGCGGTCCGCGCGGACCTCAAGGGCGGCACCACCTTCGCTCGTCCGACCATCGCGAACGTCGTTGACGGCTCGGCCGACGGCTACAACATCATCGGTCTCGGTGGTATCGCGACGATCGGTGATCCCCGCTCTGCGCCCGCGAACAAGGGTGGTTGGGGCTGGGATCCCTCGGAGATCGGACCGAACCCCAACCCGGTCCAGCCCATGCGGAACGTCCAGGCCGCCGCGTACGTGAACAACATCACCCGTTCCGCCGCCGCTGTCGCGACGCTCCCGAGCGATCCGGCGAACGCGTTCTCCCCGGGTGAGTTCCTCGGTGTGCAGTTCGTGCTCCCCGAGACCTCGTTCAACGTTCCCCAGGTCACCCCGGATCCATCCGAGACCTGTATCCCGATCGTCCCCAACGCGAACCGGAACCCGGTGCTCACGGACTTCGTGCTCAACGATCCGTTCAACGTGCTCGCGAACCCCGAGTACGCCGCGTTCAACCAGGATCGCGCCGGTGAGGTCCCCGCGCGGACCACGGGTGTGACCTACTCCGACGGGGTCGTCAACGGCACGTTCTACGAGTCGATCGACGGCACCCGCATCGACTACGGCACGTTCGTCGGCTCGACGGACTCCGACCCCGAAGCGGAGAACCCCCGGAACAAGATCGCGGGCGACTTCGACGGCGACGGCGCTCGGACGACCAGCGATGTCGCGGACATGATCGATGCGTACAACTTCCGTCACTCCGGCGGTTCCTGGTCCGGTGGTTCGGTGAACCCGGACGGACGCGCGTGCCCCGAGCTCCTCGGTGACTTCGATTCCGACGGCAACTTCGACATGGCCGACGTCCGGTACTGGGCCGACGGTCTCCACGTGGTCGGGGGGAACCTCGATCGCAAGGCGGGCTTTACGGCCGTCGATGCGGCCGCCGGGATGAACTTCTTCGGGACGGCGCTCGTGACCGGTTCGTACGACAACGGTGACTCGCGCGGCGACGTCGCTTCGGCGGCGTACTTCGGCGCGGGTATGGGCAACGTCCCGACCCGTGGGTTCAAGCCCAACGGTCACGACGGGATGGTCGATGCGAGCGATATCGATTACGTCTGTGTCAACTTCGGCGACTGGTCCGTCATCGACCAAGCGGTCTTCATGGACCTCTCGTGCGACATGAACGGCGACCTCGTCGTTGACAGCGCGGACGTCGATGAGATCATCGTCAACATCCTCGATTCCGAGCTCGGCGACATCGACCTCGACGGCGACGTCGATGCTGATGACCGTCTCATCATCGAGAGCAACCAGGGCACGGGCATGCTCTACTCCGAGGGCGACTTCGACTGCGACGGCGACGTCGATGCGGACGACCTCGCGGCGTGGGACGCGCTCGGCGGCGGTTGCTCGGCCGACCTGAACATGGACGGTCAGTTCGACTTCTTCGACATCTCGTTCCTCCTCCAGAACTCGGTGGACTTCAACGGCGATACCGGGTTCGACTTCTTCGATATCTCTGCGTTCCTCCAGGCCGGCGCGGCGTGCCCGTAATGACCTGAGGGATTGCTGAACACACAACACGGCGGCCGCTCGGGAGACCGGGCGGCCGTCTCTTTGACGACAGATCCCCGTTTTTGGCTCGCGAGGGACAAACTAGGGGAATTTCGCTGTTTCTGAAATAGGTCTTGCACTGTTTCTGAAATGGCAGTACGGTGCGTTCATGAGCGGATACTCGGACACCCACTCGACGCAAGCGCCTTCCTTTGAAAGAGATACGGTCGATGCTGTCGCCCAGGCCCGAGAGACGTATGCGCGGGTGATCGAGCTCAAATGCCCCGAATCTCGCGCGGTGACGGCTGTCTCCGAAGCGCTCGGGATCCATCGGAAGCTCGCTTGGCAGCTGATCAAGGTGGCGTACTCCGAGGATCCGTTTGTCGCCGCGAAGCACATGCCTTCCAAGCGGAGTGTGGAAGCGCTGCGGAAAGCGGCGAGAGCGCACGGGGTGGATCAAGCGTTGATCAGCGCGATCTCTGATGTCGATGCGCGGTTCGCTCGGGTGATGGAGACCCATGCTTCGGACAAAGCGGAGTTTGACATGCTCGTGGAGGCGCATTGCCGGGCGAGCGAGCATCGGGACGATGCGCGTTGGCGGCAGCTTGCGTATGACGGGAACTCGTACACCTGGGGGGCGCACTGTCGGACCCTGCTCGCGCTCACGGTGATGATGCCCTCACTCGATCGGGATCGGTACTTCGATGTCGCGCAGATCAAGGGGCTGATGGGGTTCCGTCAGACCCGTCCCGGGGTGCGTTGGCTGGTGAACCAGTCGGTGGCCGTTGATGATGCCAAGCGCCCGGAGTCGGCGATGTGGCGCGAGCCGATGGATCGAGCCGCGGCGGACGCGCACAACGGGGTCCCGGTGCTCCCGGAGTTCTGCTCGGACCCCGTCCCGGAGCTGACGCGCACCGAGACGATGGAGGGGATGGTTGAGGACGAGTTCGAATCGAGCCTGGTCGGGCTCCCGGGTGAACGGACCCTTGTCACGGGGGAGATCCTGAGGAACCTCGCGCCGGTCCATGCGACGGAGCAGGACAAGATCGCGCACTTCGGGAGCGCGGTCCGGACCCCGTCGGAGATGCTGCACTTCGATATGTACATCCGCGCGGGGATGTTCGGGGATGTTGAGCGTGAGCTGTGTGTGTTCTCCGACATCTCGTCGTCGATCGCGTTCGGCGCTTCGGACGAGCTGATGGTTGACGGGACGATCGGGGAGCTGGGGACGGGGATCCCGGGTGTGGAGGTCCCCGAGCTCCCCGGGTATCACGACCTGGCGCGCGGGGTCTTTGCACGCCTCGGGGTCGATCCCGCGCAGTACGAGTTGTTCCGGATCCGTATCGCGTACCCGCCGTTCCCGGCGTCGGCGATGGTGCGGCATCCGTTGTTGCCCTTGGAAAGCATCCCGGCGCTCGATGTGTAACACGCGCCTGGCTGTTGATCTGTACCCCTCTGGAAGGAGATTGATATGAAGTTCGGAATGGCATTGATCGCGATCGCGGCTGGATCGGCGTTCGCGGATGTGAGCGTGAGCAACTACGACGATCTGGCTGAAGCGTTCTACGGGACCGAGTTCCACTACAACGGCGTGACGTACAAGAACGTCAACAACCAAGCGGGTGTGTTCCCCGACGGATCGACCTTCGAGGCCGGCGACGGGATCGAGGGGCTCGGGACCCAGGTGATCGTGGAGAACGCGGGGTTCCTCTACAACGACTTCCCGGGCTGGGGGAGCGCCAACAACGCGCTGACGTTCGGGACCTCGTTCATCCCCGGCGACAACCTCACGATCGGTGCGCTCTCGACGGTGACGATGGAACTCGATTCCCTCGCGGACTTCGCTTCGGTCGAGATCGCGTACTACGAGAACGGGCCCTGGGGCGGTATCGAGTACCACCTGGACGCGATGTCGAGCGGGACGGTGGTCGCTTCGGATTCGTTCTCGATCTCGGATCTGGGCGGGCGCGACAATATCGCGTTCCGGACGCTGAGCGTCGATGGCGCGACGTTCGACTCGCTCCATCTGTACGCAACGTTCAACGGCTCGTTCTCCGGGCCTCGCGCGTTGCTCGACAACCTGACGATCAACTCGGTCCCCGCACCTTCGGGTGCGCTCGCGCTCGTGGGTCTTGCGGGCTTTGCGGGTCGTCGTCGGCGCTGAGCGATCACGCACGACCCGGGATGACTTTCTTCATGTACGGACGGCCGCGCTGAGACCCGCGCGGCCGTCCGTTCTTTGTACCCGGATCGATCGCTCGGCATCACACGACACAGCACGACCCCACGGCGCCGTCAGGTCGCGTCGTCGATATTTACATCTCTGTTGAAATTTGTTACACCGGAGCGCCGGAATCTTGTATTTTTGAACCGATCGGGTTCTCGTGCCCGGGATTGTCGTTGTTCACATCGTGGGGTTCCGGTACGTTCAGACTGCACAGTGCCGTGCAGGAGGTTTGTCATGGAACAGTCCACGCTTCTTGTTCTCTCCGCGCTCGCTGGTCTCGCGCAGGGCGCGCATGCTTCGGATATCCCGAACGATTCCCGGGACCTCCTCACACAAGGCGAGGTCGTCGAAGTCGCGCATATCTACTTCAACGTCGCGACGGGGGAGAAGGTCGTCACCATGCTCCACGATGACGCGCAACGCCCGGTCGATACGGGGAGCAGCGAGGTCGTCTGGTCGCAGACGGTCGGCAATCCGTGCTTGGCGCAGGGATTCTCGAGCTCGTTCTTCTTCGCGCCCGACGATCTGTCGATGGTGGACTCGATGGGGAACCCGATGTCCACGCTCGCGCTCGAATCCGAGATCGCGGACTGGGGGGATCTTCCGTTCGACACGGTCATCGATTGCATCCAGGTGCACTGGATCACGGGGCACCTGGACACGGACACGGACAACGACTCGTTCGCCGACGGGATCAGCGGGCTCGCTGCGGCATGGACCATGCTCGGGATGTACAACGGGAACACGCCCGGGGATCGCTGTATCGGCGCGGGGATCATCGGGTTCGGGTTCTACGACCTCCCCGGGATCCCCCCGTCCTTTACGGGGACGTTCGGACAGTACACGGTCGATGTCGATCTCTCGAGCGCGGGTTCGCTCGCGACCGACCTCACCTTCGAGCTCGGGGATACCGACTCGGATCTGCAGGGCGCATCGTTCGGGGTGCTCGCTTCGGATGGTGATCAGGATCTTGATTCCAACGGGTTCCCGGATCGGGACAACGACGGGGACGGGCTCGCGGATTGGGGATGGATCGTGCAGTTCATCCAGCCCGGACGGCGCGATGTGGACAACGCGGATGGAGACAGCGATTCCCTCACGGGGATCGACGGCGATTTCGCGGATGCGGCCCCGATCGGGATCTCGACCGCGGCGCTCGATGGGGGGACGGCCGTCGAGATCGCGCCGGGGGAATGGATCTGGGATGACCAGAACGACAATCTGGAAACCGAGGACGAGTTCACGCGCTACACGGGGTACGACTTCAACGGGATTCCCCGGGGGACCAATGCGGGGCCGCTGGATTTCGGAGGGTTCTTCTGTTCGAGCGACCCGGAGATGTACCGACCGTTCGCGGGGTTCTCGATCGTGCTGTACGGGCCGGAGGGGATCCTCCCGGATTGTCCGTCGGACATCACGGGGGACGGGGTATTCGACTTCTTCGATCTCTCGTTCCTGCTCCAGAACATGGTAGATTTCAATGGGGACACGGCATTCGACTTCTTCGACATCTCCGGGATCCTGATGTCCGTCGATGTCGGGTGTTACGAGTAATCGATGCAGAAGGGATTCGTCATGACTTCTCAAAGACGAGCACTGGTGCTCGCATGCGCGTGCGGGCTCGCTTCGAGCGGGGCACTCGGTGGGGAGGAGCCGTTCGCTTCGACGCGCGGGCTCATCAATGGCGATATCCGTGAGGTCGCGCACATCTACTTCAATCTGTCGAGCGGCGACAAGGTCGTGACCCTCCTCGGGGACGGGCAGCGCCCCGTCGATACGGGATCGAGCGTACCCGTCTGGTCCCAGCAGGCCGATCAGATGTGCCTTGCGGATGGGTACTCGAGCACGTTCTTCTTCTCTCCGGACAACCTGTCCATGGTGGACTCGATGGGGAACCCGATGTCGAGTCTCGCGCTGGAGTCGTTCTTCACGGACTGGGGAGACTTGCCCACGGATGTGGTCGTGGACTGTGTCCAGGTCAACTGGGTCACGACGTTCCAAGACACGGACTCGAACAGTGACTCGGTCGGGGATGGGATCGAGGGGCTCGCCGCGGATTGGTTATACATGTGGAGCCACAACGGACGACCCCCGGCGGATTCGTGTCTCTCGATCGGGCTGGTCGGGTTCCGATTCTTCAACCTCCCCGGGCTCCCACCGAGCTTCACGGGCTCGTTCGGCAAGTACACGATGGATGTCGATCTGACGGCAAGCGGTACGTTCGGAACGGATCTCACGTTCGAGCTCGGGGACACGGACTCCGATTTCCAGGGCGCGGCTTTCGGTGTGTATGCGAACGGAGAAAGCAGTCTCCCGGGGTACTACACAGACGTCGATTCCGACGGGATCGATGACGGGGATCAGGACCAGGACGGGCTCGCCGACTGGGGCTGGGGTGTGACGTTCATCCAGCCCGGTCGGCAGGATGTTGACAACGCGGACGGCGACAGCGATTCGCAGACAGGAATCGACGGCGATTTCGCGAGCGCTTCGACAATCGGGATCGCGCTGGCCGCGCTCGACGGGGGGACGGCCGTCGATCTCGGGAACGGCGCATGGGCGTGGGAGCCCGGCGTCGCGTACCTCGCGACGGAGGATGCGTACACGCAGTACACGGGGTTCGATTTCATGGGGATCCCGGCCGGGATCAATACGGGACCGACGAACTTCGGGGGGATGGATTGCTCCCCGGGTCAGTCGGAGTATGTCCCCGGCGCGTACTTCCAGGTTGTGCTGTACGGACCCGGGAAGGACCCATGCTTTGGCGCTGATCTGACCGGAGATTTTACAATCGATTTCTTCGACATCTCCTTCTTACTTCAGAACGAGGTGGATTGGAACGGGGATACCACATTCGACTTCTTTGACATCTCTGGGTATCTCCAAGCGATCTCCGGGTGTTCCGGGTAATCCATACAGGAGGGATTCAACATGACGTATCAGAAAGGAACATTGGCGCTCGCGTGTGTGTGCGGGCTTGCTGCGGGTGCATCATCCGCGAACACCGACCCGATCGTCGAGACGCGCGGGATCCGCTCGGGTGACGTCCAGGATGTCGCGCACATCTACTTCAACATCGGGAGCGGGGAGAAGGTCGTGACCCTGCTCCACGACGATGCGCAGCGCCCCGCAGACACGGGGAACAGCCAAGCGTATTGGTCTCAGACGACGAGCCAGATGTGTCTCGCGCAGGGGTATTCGACCGTCTACTTCTACACACCGGACGATCTGAGCATGGTGGATTCGATGGGGAATCCGCAATCCTCACTCGCGCTGGAGTCACTATTCACGGACTGGGGGGACATGCCGACGGATGTCGTCGTGGACTGTGTGCAGATCAACTGGGTGACGGGGTTCCCCGACACGGACACAAACATGGACTCGTTCGCGGACGGGATCGAGGGGCTCGCGGCGACGTGGTCGATCTTCGGGAACTACAACGGGCGCGCCCCGCAGGACAACTCGATCGCGGTCGGGATCCTGAGCTTCGGGTTCTTCAGTCTCCCCGGGCTCCCCCCGAGCTTCACGGGCGCGCTTGGGGGGTACACCGTCGATGTTGACCTGGTAACTTCGGGAACCTTCGCGACGGACCTGACCCTCGAACTCGGTGACACGGACTCGGACTTCCAGGGCGCCGCGCTGGGTCTGCTCGCGAACGGGGGCTCGGGGCTTCCCGGGTTCTTCACGGACTTCGATTCCGATGGGCTCGATGACGGCGACCCGGACGACGACGGGCTCGCCGACTGGGGGTGGGGTGTGACGTTTGTCCAGCCCGGGAGACAGGATGTGGACAACGCGGACGGCGACAGCGATACCCAGACGGGGATCGACGGCGACTTTGCCGATGCGAACACGATCGGGATCACGTTTGCGGCGCTCGATGGAGGGATCGCCGTCGATATGGGCTCCGGGGTGTGGGTCTGGGACGATATGGATCCGGACCTCGAGACCGAGGATGCGTTCACCCTCTACAACGGGTACGGCTTTGCGGGGCTCCCGGCCGGGACCAACGCCGGGCCGTTCTTCTTCGGCGGGCTCAACTGCGATCCCGGGATGACGAGCTACGTCCCGGCGGCGAACTTCCAGATCGTGGTGTATTCGCCGACGACGGGGACGTGCATCTGTGTCGCGGACCTGACGGGTGACGGGAGTTTCGACTTCTTCGATCTCTCGTTCCTGCTCCAGAACCAGGTCGATTTCAACGGTGATACCGTGTTCGACTTCTTTGATATCTCCGGGGTTCTTCAGGCCGGCGATGCGTGCGCGGATTGCCCTGAGCTGTGACGTCGCTGGAACCTTGTGTTCATGGAGACGGGTGGCTCGGCCGGGCTGCCCGTCTTTCTCATTCCGGTTCCGAACCGTCCATCTCGGGTTTGGGCTCCTCCCGGCCTTTGACGAACATCGTGTAGAGCACACCCGTCGCGATGATGACCAGCCCCACACTGATCGCGGCAACGATCCGCGCTGTGGGCGCGAGCATGGTCGTGTCGTAGACGAGCACCTTCCCGGCGACGATCAGGAGCAGGGCGAGCCCGGACCATCGGAGCGCCCGATGGAACCGGAACCCGAGGATCACGGAGACGACGGCGAACACGCTCCACCAGATCGAGAGCCCCGCGCCCTGCGCGGACTTCGAATCGAACACCCACGTCACGGCGCGGATCGCTTCGATCGTCGTGGCGCTCAGGATGAACACCCACGCGCACCCGAGGGTGATCACCCGGAGCATGGCTCGGGTATTCCCGTGCTGCGCGGGCGCGTCGTCGATGGTTCGGAGTCTGGGGAGGACGAACCCGGACCGGAGCAGGGTGATCGCGATGAGGAGGGCGGTCAGCGAGTCGGGCCCGGACAACGGGAGCTGCGCGAGCCCGTCCGCGCCGAGATCCCACTCGTGCGCCGTCCATGCGCCGGCGAGCAGGACCACGAGGACCGACGTGGTCTCGACGAGCGCCCAGCGGAACAGGGTGCGCCCGGTGAGCCCGACGATCAGGAGCAGCGCCGCATGGCTCGCGAGCATGATCCCCAGCGAGTATTCGTGCTCGACCCGACCGAGCGCGAGCAGACCCGCGAGGATCCCCATGGTCGCGCACCCGGAGCTGATCGAGAACCCGGCGCGGGGGATCGCGGCGAGGGCGGCCCATGAGATCGCGATGATCGCAGCGCCGATCGGATCGATAGGGTTGGGGGTGCGCAGGGTATCGAAGACGAACAGGAACGATCCGACACCGATCATCGTGACGCCGCTGATCGTGAGCGCGGATCGGACACGATCCGTCGAGATCGGACGGGTGATCCACGGGACGACAGCGCCGAGCACGGCGATCGCAACCCCGGCGGAGCCCGGGTCCGTGTCCGGGTTGACCAGGCACAGCGCCAGCGCCCAGTGCGCGATCACGCTCAGCGTTTCACGCTCGGGGGTGCGCGGGGTTCTCCAGGACCCGATCGCGCACGCGACGGACGCGGCGATCATCTGCGCTCCCCAGAGCCCGACCGAGAGCCCGGAGAAGGTGAGCTTCGCTGGATCGTCGTACCACTCGACGAGGTCGTAGGAGCAGAGTCTCCCGAGCGCGACTCCGATCATGCTGATCCCGAAGAGCGAAACCGCGCGGAAGCGGAGCTTCCGTCCCATCTCGATCGTTGCGAGACCCACCGTGAGCCAGGCGACGACTTCGACCCATCCCCCCAGCGCGATCGCGATGGTGGCCGCCCCCAGGAGCGAGGCGTTGATGACGAGCGATGCGAGGTACACGGATCCGGGGGAAGCCCCGCTCGGGCCATCCGCGATGAGGCGCGACCCGACGAACCGACGCGCACAGAACAGAAGGACCACACTCCCGATCCCGAACCCGAGGGGAGCGAGATACACGAGCTCGGGGTCGTGCGCCCGGATCGTCGCGCCGGCGGCGACGACGGCCCAGACGGTCGCGCCGAAGAGCGCGTTGACCCATCGCGCCTCGCGCGTGAGCAAGGACAACCATTCGAACCTCCGCTCCCCACGCGCATCCACACGGAACCCCACGTTGCTCGACGGATCCCAGTCGATCGAGGGGCGCATGGAGCGGAAGAACCGCGCGGAGCACGCGAGCTCGATCAGGGTCATGGACCACGCGAGCCCGATGAAGACGATCGAAGCGAGCAACGAACGATCGTGCATGTCCGCGAGCCAGAGGGTGCCCATGATCCCCGTCCCCCACCACGCGAACCGGCGCACGTGCTCGTACGCGCCCCCTTTCCATCCCGAGAGCACGAGACCCATCGTGAGCAGAAGAAGCAGGTACGAGGGGTAGACGACGAACGAGGGTTCGGTGGATTCCAGCAGCACGGGGACGGCGAACGCGCCGAGGATCGAGAGGATCGAGAGCATGACGCGCCGCGCGATCGCGCCGAGCATGATCCCGAGGATGGTGGTCAGCGCGAGGAGCACGAACGTGAGCTCCGGACCGATCAGCGCGTACATCCGGTTCGCGGCGAGGAGTGACGCGAAGATCGTCGCGAGACCCGCCGCGGAGAACCCGGAGGACGCGAGCGGGTTCAAACGCTTCCGGAGCAACTCACCCAGACCCACCAGCGCGATCCCGAACCCCGCGCCCATCGCGCAGCGCAGGGCCGGGGAGAGCTGACCGATCCAACCCTCGTCGTGCGCGAGCTTCAGGAACATCCCCACCCCGACGATGACGATCACAACCCCGAGGAGCATGAGCCCACGGATCCCGAGGATCCATTCGAATGCGCCCGGGCCGAGCTTGGGCTTGTCGTTCCGAACCTGTTCCGTATTGCCGCTCGTCGAAACCCGTTCCCGGAGCACCCGCGCTTTGTCGCTCAACCCCGACGGAGCCGGGCTCGGGTGATGCGTCGCGGCGGAGGGCGCGGGGGCGCGAGGCGCGGGTGGTGGAGCGGAAGATGCAGGAGGAGCGGGGTGCGCGGGCGCGAGCGGGGCTTTGGGGACCGGTGCGTGAGACTCCGCGTCCCGATCGGACTCGAGCGCTTCGACGCGCGTGGTCAGCTCGTCGAGCTGGGCGCTGAGTGTCTCGATCGTGTCCACGAGCCGATCGATTCGGTTGTTATCGTCTTGATTCATGAGACCCCTCTCGATGATAGCTAGTATAGACTAACATACCGAATGGGGTTCTGTCAAGTTGCACTGAAAAACGATCACGGGCGGCTCGTGTGAGCCGCCCGTGTGTCGTGTGAGCAAGCGGAGCGAGAGGGATTCGAACCCTCGGTACGGGATTACCCCGTACACCGGATTAGCAATCCGGCCCCATCAGCCTCTCGGGCACCGCTCCGTCGCGGGGATCGCGCCCCGTGGGGGGGACGATCAGGCCGGACACGGTAGGGGCGAAACGCGCGTGCAGCAAGCTCGGAGCGGGTCCGAAGCGATCCATCTCGCTCGGGATACGGGCTCCCGGGGGGAGGAAGGAACGGGGGGGAGGGGGGTGGACCCCAAGTCAACTCGGAATCGCTCGGGGTCGGGGTAGTCTGACGATCCAGCGCTGAGGAATCCCGGGTGTCCGGGTTCGCGTTTGGATTCTGAGGTTCGCTTTCAACGGAGACAATCCCATGCAATGCGCCACGCTGTCGGTTCTGGTTCCTGTGTTTCTGTCGATCGGGGGTGCTCACGCGAGCGAGGTGTTTACGAGCCGGGCGGCGTTCGAGCTCGCTTCGCCGCCGTCGCATCTCGAGCGTTTTCAAGGGCTGTTCGCGAACGAGGACCAGCCCTTCTTCGGCGCGAACGTGGGTCCGACGACGAATGACTTTCTGCTCCCGATCCGGATCAACGGGTACGACGGCGCGAACGTGAACTTCATCGGTCCGAACTTTCACCAGAGCGAGTCGCTGGCCGTCATCACCCGGAGGCCTTCGCTCGATGGCACGGGGTACGGCGAAGTGGTCACAACCCGGAGCGCGATGTCGTTCGGGGTGGACCTGATCCTCACGACCCTCGATCCTTCGATCTCGAGCTACACATTCGAGTTCTTCCGGGACGGATCGGCCACCGAGACCTTCTCGGACATCCCCACGGGCTCGTTCTTTGGGGTGGTGCTCGATGAGCGTTTCGACTCGGTCCTGATCCACGGGTTCAAAGCGAACGGCGAGCCCGCGATGGAGTGCTTCGACAACATCACCCTCGGGGGGCTGTGCGCCGCGGATCTGAACAACGACGGGTCGCTCGACTTCTTCGATGTCTCGGAGCTGCTGACCCAGAGCGTGGATTTCAACGGGGACACGATGTTCGACTTCTTCGATATCAGCGGGTTTCTGAGCGAGTTCTCGATGGGGTGTCCGTGATGTGAGCGCGTGAAAAACGGCGCCCCGGGGAGGGTCGCCGTTGGGTGTGCGTTGGGCGCACGTCGAACACGGATGCGCGTGGGCGCTCCGTGCTCGGTGTTGATTCGATTAATCCGCGCCCTCGTTGTCGCCGTTCTCGGTTTCGAGAAGGTTGCGGAGGTACTTGTTTTCGCGACGGGTGGCTTCCAGGTCGAAGACGAGGTACTTCACGCTCAGACGGAGGTGGTCGAGCGAGTCCTGGAGTTCGGAGATGGTTTTCTTCATCCGGGTATGGCGCTGCTGGGTTTCAGCGGCGAGCTTGGCGAGCTTGGGACGCTCCCCTTCGGGGAGGTCTTCGATCTGCTCGAGGAGGGAAGCGAGGCGCGTCTGGAACTCGTTCTCGGTCATGGTCTTCGTCCTTTCTCAAATCTCGGAATGACTGGGGCGATGCCCGTGATTCCGAGTTGCACACCCCGGGCCGGGTCGTGTGCCAAACGCGCGCACAACGTGCACGCCCGAGAAGAACCCGCTCCTTGGGTCCTGGACCGTCCTTGATACGACTTCCGTGTATGTGTGGGCCGGGTGCGTCCTTCGCTCCCGGGGTCGGCTTGCGCCGGGTGTTGCGTCAGCTCAACGCTTGGGGTTCATCCGACGCAGCGCCTGTTGCCCCTCGGGAGGGGCGCTCTGGGCGATCCGGACGAGCTCCTCACGGGGAACGTCTCGCGCTTCACCCACCATCTTACGCAGGTGCTGATCGAGGGCCTTGCGAAAATAGACAAAGTAGTCCTCGAGCTCGTGACGCGCGAATCGGGACAGTGGGTCGCTCAACCCCGATTGCATGACGGCCCAGTCGATCAGGGAACCACCGCTCCCCGTGTACCGATAACTTTTCAGGGTCGCTTCGAGGCGCTGGGCCGGGGTCGCGAAGGGGTCCTGCGCGGGGTCCGGGATCCGGGTCATGTGCGTCTGGAGTTTGCGCGGATCATCGGAGAGCGCAACGTTCTCGGGAGGGGGCGCCGTCAGGGGTCCGGCCTTCTCGGGGACGTTCTGGACCTGGTTCGTTGCTTCCCGGATATCCGCATGGGCGGTGGAGAGGGTTTTGAGCCCGGCGTTGTCGAAGCGGATGACGAGGCGCTGGCACGGAACCCCGTCCTGCTCGGTCATGGAGCTCGTGGAGACCACCCCGACACCCCATTCGGGTCGGTTGGCGTGGACGACTTTATCGCCCATATGGAATCGTCTCGGGCTCGCGCTCGGGGTCATGGCACTCATTCGGTGTTCGATCGGTCCAGGGGTGTGAAGGGGGGGTCTGGTGGAAGTCTCTGGTGGGGCGGGGGATCCGCTCGATTCGGTCGCGGTATCGGTCTATGATCCATGCCCGGCATTGGGACACAGGCGTGTCCAAACACGTCGGGAACAGCGATCCGTCAAGGAATCCATCGGTGTGCACGCGCATCCGAGCGCCGCACGAGCCCAGCCCTCCCAGGGATGGGGTATGACAAAGGATAGCAGATGATCGAGGCATTGAAAAGCGACGAGATCGTCGAGAAGGTCGGCGGCAAGTTCAAGCTCTGCGCCCTGATCCAGCGCCGTCTCCAGCAGCTCCTCGACGGCGCGAGGCCGCTCGTCGATCGCAACGGACGGACCGATCTCGAGCTCGTCGTGGAAGAAATCCTCCAGGACAAGATCACCCTCGAGTACGTCGAGGACGACGACACCGTTCCGGCCGGCGCGAGCACCGAAGCGCTCCTCTAACGGATGTCCCCCACTTCTCCCCAGACCCCTGGCGCGGACGAGCAGAACTGGCTCGACCCCGCTGTGCTGCGCCCCGTGTTTGAGGGGAAGCGGATCCTTGTCGCGATCTCGGGGGGGATCGCTGTCTACAAGGTCTGCACCCTTGTGTCGCGTCTCGCGCAGAGCGGCGCGGATGTGACGGTGGTGATGACCGAATCCGCGACCCACTTCGTGACCCCGCTCACGTTCCAGGCGCTGTCCGGAAAGCATGTCTACACGAGCGCGTGGGAGCACGTCGAGTCACAGGACCCGCAGCACATCTCCCTCGCGGATCGCGCGGACGCGGCGATCGTTGCGCCGTGCACCATGAACACCCTGAGCGACCTGATCCACGGGAAGACGGACTCGATCGTCACCCTGATCCTCAGCGCGATCGATCGATCCAAGACCCCCGTCCTCCTCGCGCCGGCAATGAACGACAAGATGTGGTCCCAGCCCAGCAACCTGCGCAATGTTGAACTCGCTGAGCAGGACGGGTTCACGCTTGTCGGACCCGGGGTGGGATGGCAAGCGTGTCGTCACTCGGGGACGGGGCGCATGAGCGAACCCCAAGACCTAGCGCGGGCGCTCGCGCACGCGCTCAACCGCTGAGATCAACCTCGGTTCGGTTTATCCGCCGCTGCTCGAGCGACCCGACTCACGGAGGAAGGGTTCGAGGTTGTCGTTCGTGACGACGACCGGGGGGTACTCGACGCGCCGGTTGAGGGGGAGGGCGTATTCCGCGCCCCGGATCGCTTCAGCGAGAATCCGGATACTCTCGTACCCGTAGCTGAACTGGTCCTGCGCGATGACACCCTGGACCGCGCCGCGTTCCATCGCTTCGAGGGTTTCGGGGACCGCGTCGAATCCGATGACCCGGATCTGCTGATCGGGGCGCACCTGATCGAGCGCCGCGACGATGGCCGGCGCGTGGTACCCATAGAGCCCCACGATCACGTTGGGGAGCTCATCAGCAGATTCCAGGTACTCGACGAGCTGCGCCGTCGCGGCGCCCGGGTCGATTTCATCGAGGAGGGTCGGGCCGACGATAAACCCATCGGATTCGAGCACGGACTCGGGAGGGGTTGGTTCGCTCGAAGCGCCGGCCGCCCGATCCTGGAGCTCGTCGATCAATCCCTCGCGCCGGGCGCGCCCGTTCGCTTTGTCGAGGGGACCCGAGAGGATCAGGACCCGGCCCGGGGTGTCCCCGAGCATGTCCTTGATGAGTGTTGCGGCTTTGCGCCCCGCGTCGTGGTTGTTCATCCCGACGAAACACACCCGGTTCGACAGCTCGGAGTCGGAGTCAACCGTGACGAGGGACATGGACTTCGCGACCTGTCTGAGGCGCGCGGTCTGGCGGACGGCATCGACCGGGCTGATCGCAACGCCATCGGTCAGCGCAGGATCCAGATCGGAGAGTGCGCGCTCCTGAGAGTCCCGATCCCCGTTGGGTGTGACGACCTCGAGGGTCACCCCGTACTGGTCCGCGGCTGCTCGCGCGCCCTCAAGCACCCCGTCCCAGTACGGGGTGGAATCGGCCGTAATGAACGCGATCCGAGGGGTGACCACGGGTGTGGACGCTTGGAACAAGCGCCACGCCACGACGAAGAGGACGATGAGCAGGGCCGGCCAGAACACGGCTCGAACGAGATTCTTGTGGGTGTTTGAGGATGTGCGTGTGGTCCCTGTGTTCTCGGTCATGGGTCCCTCGGGGATTGGGCGTTGCAGAAAGGAATTGTACCTGAAAATCGTGCCCATCGGAAGCGCGGACACGGGGACAAAGGCGGACTACACTTGCGGCCCGGCGTTGCCGATATGCTCAGCGGGCGTCGGGAAAGATCTGAGACCTCACGGAGAGGTGGCTGAGCGGTTTAAGGCGCACGATTGGAATTCGTGTGGGGGTTTACGCCCCTCGGGGGTTCGAATCCCCCCCTCTCCGCTTCGATAAGACCCTGCATTTGCAGGGTCTTGTTTTTTAGGGGTTTACGACGGAGCACTCCGAGACGTTTGACCCTGTTGGCCTTGAACTGGCCTAGATC
>JALUWX010000082.1 GCA_027019265.1 Phycisphaerales bacterium | reverse complement strand
TCACACTCCCTGTTCCCTGTTACCTGTTCTGGAGTCTCACTCAGTCAACTGCCTGCATGCTTACTCACTAACTCCCTGCTCACTCACGTTTCTTTCTCGCTTGTTTGCTTTCTGCCTCTCCCCTGTACCTCTTAACTTGCACCTTCACCCACATGCTCATTACCCATACATGCACCTGTTCTTTCCACTCGCCCAGGGAAACACTCATCCACCCATTCATGTAAACACTCATTAACTGACAATTGTGTCTATGTAGAGTTTCACTACCTATGTGTGTATGGACGTAACACATATATTACATCCCTACTTTTGGGATTGATTGATAATAATAATAATAATATAATAATACTTTATTCTTATATAGTGTATATACAGTTAAGCTCTATACGCTTTACATTAACATGCATAAAAGTTACATGAATAAAAAAACATAATATATAAATTATATACATGTATAAGTCATGATGAATAAGTATGCTTTAGTGATAAAAATGCACAGCTGTAAAAGAAATATATATAGACGATATAAACAAAACAAGTATAAAATAATGCTGTAAAGACATAACTTGAAGGCTAGAATAAACTGTCATATAACAAATGACTCAAAAATGATACATTTGCAATAAAATATATAATAAAATAAAAAATAAAATAAAATACAGTAAAATCCTTAATCAAAACCTAATCAACATAGATGCTCTTAAAAAGATGTGTTTTAAGCTTTACTTTAAAAGAATCAACTGAATGACTAGATTTAATGTCAAATGGCAACTTGTTCCACACCTTAGGGGCATAGACACTGAAGGATTTGTCACCCACAGTTTTGAGGCGTGTCTTGGGCATGTCTAACAGTAATTTATCAGATGACCTCAGTGACCTTTGGTTTTCTCTAAGCTTCAGCATCTCTTGAATATATATTGGTGCACAGTCATTTAAAGCTTTGTATGTGAGTAGCAGCACCTTATAATCTATACGTGCTGCAACAGGCAGCCAGTGCAAATTCTTCAGAACTTCTGTGATATGGTCATGCTTTCGTGTTCTTGTTAAAATTCTTGCTGCATGATTTTGAATAAGCTGCAACCTCTTGATCAAGTATTTTGGGATGCCTGTAAGTAAGCCATTTAGGTTATCCAGGCGACATGTTACAAAGGCATGTACAAGAGTAGCTGCAGCATCATCTGTAAGATATCGTCGAATCTGACTTAAAGAACGAATACCAGCATAGCATGCTTTACACACATTTTTAACCTGCTCTGTCATCTTGAGTTCACTGTCCAACACTGCACCAATGTTCCTTGCTGTTGATACAGGCTGAATGATTTCATCTCCCACTGACACTGCTAGCTCTGACCCTAAGTGCTTCGTCATGCAAGACTGTCCAAACACCATTATTTCTGTCTTAGATTCATTGAGCTTCAGATGATTACATGACAACCAATGCCTTATATCTTTTACACATGCTTCCATT
>JALUWX010000081.1 GCA_027019265.1 Phycisphaerales bacterium | reverse complement strand
TGTAAACCATGTTTGATGGAAGCCTTCCTACGTATCTTACCAATGTATGACATTGGACTTTGCATGTACTGGATGAATGCATGACGTTGGACGTTTCATGTATGTTCTGCATGTATGACGCTTGCCTCTTCATGTATGTTCCACACGTATGACGTTTGCCTAATCAAGTATCATATGAAGGTTTCATTAGGATTTTCATGTAGCTTTTGCAGCTATGCCGTTAATATTTCAATGCTTCATATTCATGGATGACATTAGCCTTTTCACGTGTCTTATCAATGCATGACGTCAACCATTCTATCTAAGGCCTGTATCACGTTAGCCTCTTCTTATATATTCTGCATGTATGACCTTCCAGTGCTCATGGATGGTATGCGGGTATTTCATAAATGTATGACATTGGCCTCCAACTGTGTCTTATGCCTGTATCCCGTGCATCTATGTCATTAGTGCTTTCATGTGTCTCATGCATCTATGATTTTGGTCTTTTCAAGTCAATAATGCATGTATGACGTTAGACATTTCATGTACATAATGAAGGTTTGACGTAAGCCGGTTCATGTGACTATTCATGTATGTCGTCAGACTTTCGTGTACCCACCCTACTCATTTATGCCGTTATCTTTTTCATGTATCTCATACATGCCTCACATTGGCCTATTTATGTATCTCATAGATGTGTGACGCTAGCATATACATGTACCAAATGTATGTACGACGTTAGCAGTGTAATGTATGCCATGTGTGTCTGACGTTAGCATTTCGTGCACGTCATGCATGTATTTTGTGAATGTATGATGTTAGCCTTTCATGTATGTAAACCATGTTTGATGGAAGCCTTCCTACGTATCTTACCAATGTATGACATTGGACTTTGCATGTACTGGATGAATGCATGACGTTGGACGTTTCATGTATGTTCTGCATGTATGACGCTTGCCTTTTCATGTATGTTCCACACGTATGACGTTTGCCTAATCAAGTATCATATGAATGTTTCGTTAGGATTTTCATGTAGCTTTTGCAGCTATGCCGTTAATATTTCAATGTTTCATATTCATGTTTGACATTAGCCTTTTCACGTGTCTTATCAATGCATGACGTTAACCATTCGATCTAAGGCCTGTATCACGTTAGCCTCTTCTTATATATTCTGCATGTATGACCTTCCAGTGCTCATGGATGGTATGCGGGTATTTCATAAATGTATGACATTGGCCTCCAAATGTGTCTTATGCCTGTATCCCGTTCATCTATGTCATTAGTGCTTTCATGTGTCTCATGCATCTATGATTTTGGTCTTTTCAAGTCAATAATGCATGTATGACGTTAGACATTTCATGTACATAATGCAGGTTTGACGTAAGCCGCTTCATGTGACTATTCATGTATGTCGTCAGACTTTCGTGTATCCACCCTACTCATTTATGCCGTTATCTTTTTCATGTATCTCATACATGCCTCACTTTGGTCTACTTATGTATCTCATAGATGTGTGACGCTAGCA
>JALUWX010000080.1 GCA_027019265.1 Phycisphaerales bacterium | reverse complement strand
CCCCGGAAAACCCGCGCCCCCACAATTGAACCGGACATTTACGAGATCCCCCCTTGTATCGATCACAAGATCCGATATCATCCAATCAGATACCAAACACGCGCACCCCGCGCCACATACACGGAGACCCACCATGACCACCGCGACCCAGGACAAGACCATCACCACCATCGCCAAAGACCTCGTCGCCCACTGCAAAGCCGGCGACGAATCCATGGACTACGTCGAGTACGACTCCAAAATCTGGGACAAGCACTTCGCCGACTCCTGGACCTCCATCGAAGGCGACGGCAAAACCTACGTCGGACGAGAAGCCGTCATCGCCAAGTACCAGGAATGGGCCAAAAACATCACCTGCTACGGCTGCGAAGTCGAAGGCCCCTTCATCGGCACCGACGGCTTCTCCGTCATCTTCGAACTCGACGCCGAATGCAAACAAGGCACCTTCCCCCGGATGAAGATGAAGGAAGTCGCCAACTACACCGTCGAGAACGGCAAAATCGTCAAAGAAGAGTTCCGCTACATCCCCATGGACGCCTGCTGCGGCGGTAACAACGACCAGGCCTCAGGCTGCGGCTGCTAACCCAATCCCCCCAACCAGACCACCATCTCAATCGTCCTTCGCGCGTTGACGCGCGCGAGCGACGAGTTCCGCGGCCTTCGTAATCGACTCATCCAGATCCTGGTTCACCAGCATCGAGTCATAAATCCCCAACTCCCGCGCCTCTCGGATCTCGCGCTGCGCCTCCGCAAACCGCTTCTGGATCTGCTCCTCGCTTTCCCGTTTCCGGGACCGGAGCCGGCGCAGCAGCTCCTCCTCACTCGGAGGCAGAATAAACAGCGCAAACGCCTCGGGCTTCTTCGACTTCACCTGACGCGCCCCGTCCACGTCGATCTCCAGAATCACGAGCCGCCCCCGCGCGAGCTGCTCGTCCACCCACGCGCTCGGGGTCCCGTACCGCTTCCCGAACACATCCGCCCACTCGAGGAACTCGTCCCCCTCGACCATCCGATCGAACTCCGCGTCCCCGACGAAGTGGTAATCCACCCCCTCCGTGTCCGCCTCCGTCTTCGCGCGCGTCGTCGCCGACACCGAGAACACCGAATCCCCGAACGAACGCTCCACCCCGCGCGTGATCGTCGTCTTCCCCACACCCGAAGGCCCCGAAATGATCAGCAATAGCCCGTTGTCCGTGTCCGTCGGAAGCCGCGGGTACCGTGTCTGCGCATCATCGCTCGTCATCATGAACCGAGCGTAGGCGATCACCCACAATCCCGCACACCAAAAGAAAGCGCCCGAGCACAAAGCCCGGGCGCATCACGATCACACAGCAGTGGGGGAGTGGGGGAGTGGGGGGGCAGCTCCCGAAACCTCAACGGGTTAGCGCCGCCGCCGGACCCCGACCAACGCACCGACCCCGAGCACACCCAGCGCACCCGGAGCGGGAACCACCCCAAGCGACGCGCCCCCGATCACCCGGACCGACCCGGGCACCGACAACGCGGGATCGAAGTTGATCTCGACACGCCCCGACACCCACCCATCGAGCGGGTTCCCGAGCGCATCGCCGACAAACACCTCGTACACCGCGCGCTGATCCCCGGCCACATCCGACAAGTACCAGTTGTGCGTCATCCGACCGTCCCACTGCCACATATCATCGGACCCATCGGTCCCGAGGATCGGCGCGAAACTGTCCTGCCCGTACACGTTCAGGTGCTCCGAGATCGAAAGGGTCCGGACAAACACACCCGACCCGCCCGGGAGCGAGATGAACCCGTTCGCGAGCCACCCGAACTGCGCGTTGTACGACGTGTTGTTCAGGATCGAAGCCGATCCCTCGAAGTCATCGCCCGCGCGCTGCATCGTCACCGTGCTCATGCTCGGGGTCTCGAACCCGATGAACACCTGCTGATCGAACACCGTCACGAGCAAGTGACTCATCGGACCACCCAACGTGGGTGCACTCGCAAACGCCGACGAACCAACAACACCAACCGTCAATGCAAAGAGAGTCCGTTCCATGGCTCACCGCCTCCGGCGCATCGCGCCGAACCCAGCCAGACCCAGAAGCCCCATCGCGCTCGGAGCCGGAACCGCGCTGAAGTACAGCGTCACCTCCGCGCCCTGGTACTGCGTATACGCATCGCCGTTCGCATCACCGACATACACAAAGTACGTCGCTTCGTAATCGCCCAGCGCGTCCGCGCTGTACCAGTTGTGGGTCATCGTCCCGCCCCACATCCACCGATCGCTCGACCCGTCCGTCCCGAGGATCGCGTCGTACGAGTGGAACTCGCGCATCATGCGCATCCCGCCCTCGTAGACGTTGAGTCCCGCGCTCGACGACACCCGCTCGATCCACATGAACTCATCCGCACCGAGCGAGATGAATCCATCAGCGAGCCACCCGTACTGATCCGAGTAGTACGAATCATCGAGCACCGAAGCCGCACCGTCGTAGGACTCACCCGAGAACCGCTGGAGCAAAACCGGGTCCATCGCCGTCGGATCCGCGTGCGCACCAACCGTCGAACCGTCGAACGTCAGCATGATGTGCTGCATCGGCCAAGCGTGAAGCTGGGGAAGCTCCGCCATCGCCGAACCACAGACCGAACCAAGCGCCATCACAGAAATCATCATCGTCTTCATATCGAAATCCTCTCATCGAGAGTTGTTGTCATTGTCAAACCAACCCAGCGCTCAACGCGAGCCCGGGTTCCACGCATCGAGTTCCCTCTCCGCGTCGTACACGTCACGGAGCGACTCCGTCGAAGCGTGACCATCCAGATACACAAACCCCGCCCCGTTCCCGTGCCGATCCACCGCGACCTCGTACCCGGGCTGAACCCCGCGGGTGCGCCAGTAATGCGCCATCACGTGGTCCGTGCTCATCGTGTCCTTCATCTCCGCGAACAGGATCGTCCCCGAAGCCCTCGGAACAGACGAACGCTTCCGGTAAGGCTCGCGCACATCGCCCGCGCGCCCCTCCGGATCGATCTCGTCCATCCGCAGCTCGAAATACACATTGAGCCCATAGCTGATCGCGGCCGTATCGAAAGGCAACCCGGGCTGATCGATCGGGCTCACCCGACGATCGTGCGGACACCGATAGAACTCGTTCGTCGCGTTCCACCACGATTGGTCCTGCCACAGATCCGAAGACCCCTCGAAGTCGCGCCCAGTCAGGTACGGATACAGCTGCACCGACCAAGGCGCAACCCCCGAGAACCCGACACTGTGCTTCGACCGATGGATCACATCGGCGTTGTCGTCGCAGTACAGCCCCGTCGCCTGCCCGAGCGAACGCATCCGCGTCAGACACACCGCCGACCACGCGCTGTCACGCGCGGACTTGAGCGAAGGGAGCAACAACCCGATGAGCAACGCGACGATCGCGATCACCACAAGCAGCTCGATCAGTGTGAACGCGCGTCGCGCACCCACGCCTTGAGTCGCCATGACCAACCTCCCGCGCGGAAAGCCGCGCACCGAGGACAGAATCAGTCCAGATTTCAATCAGCAATCAAAAACGGAAACGGAGCAAACCCACTCAACCCCGCGGCGGCGGCGTGGGAACCCCGATCGATCTCGACCCGGGGTCGTCCGTCTCAACCAGCGCCCAGCACCCGAGCCCATCCGAACCACCGTCCGGACCCCGCTCGCGCCAGACACACATCGACAGGTACAGCATCGAAGCCGACGCGCTCACCGCGCCATCGATCGCTTGCACCGTCTCATCAGTCTTCGGAACCCGCTTCACGGGCTTCTCCCCATCCCTCTCACCCGAACACACCCGATCCCCCCCGGGATCCATCAATCCGAGCGCACACAACGGACAATCCTCGGGCATCTCCGTCGGGAGACACGAACACATGTCCTCCCCACACACCGACCACTCCGGCCGATCATCCAGCACAATCCGCAACACATGAGACAACCCCGAGCTCGTCAGCACGAACCCCAGCGCAAACACCGCTGTCGCGACAAACTGGACCGTCGGAAGCCTCATCAGCCCAAACTGTAGCACAAGAACCAATCCCGTCCCGCAGGATTAGAATCAATTCGAACGCGCAAGCAACGAACCCACGGCCGCCCTCACCCGCTCCTCCGAAATCACCCCGATCGCGCACCGCTCCGGATGGTCATTCGCTGACTCCTCCGCCGGGAGCGACTCATCCGCAACCAACACAATCTCCTTCGGACTCCCATCCCCAAACCGATCCACAGGCACCGTCGTCCACCGCGGATCCGTCGGCCCGAACAACGACACCACCGGAACCCCCAGCGCCACCCCCATGTGCCGCGGCCCCGTGTCGTTCGTCACCATCACCTTCGCGCCCCCGATGATCGCGCGCACCGCGCCCAGCGTGCTCCCGTGATCCACCAGACTCACAACCCCCGTCTCGCTCAGCGACACAATCTCATCAAGCAGATCCCGCTCCCCGGGAGATCCATTGAGCACCACCTTCAAACCAAACTCGCGCGACATCCAATCCCCCAGCCGCGCAAACCGGTCCGCCGCCCACCGCTTCTTCTCGTTGTTCCCCCCCGGGTTCAGCAGCGCATAGTCCTCACCCGGCCCAACCCCCGCGCTCTCAAGCACCCCATGCGCCGCAACCCGATCTGCATCCAGCACCGGAAGCTCCATCCGCGCCCCCGGATCCAGCGCCAAAGGCAAGCTCACACAATCCGTCGGAACATGCACCCCCCAATCCACCTCGTCCTCCCCCAGCACCACATTCGCAAGGTTCCAGTAGTAATCAACCGCCGGCACCATCTTCCACCCGTCCCTGTCCCGCGGCGCACGCACCCGATCCGTGAGCAGCACCCCCCGCCCATCACGCTCATACCCGATCCGCCTCGGGATAAAAGCCATCCGCACCGACAACGCTGTCGAGAACGAGTTCGTCAGAAGCACCGCCGTGTCGTACCGCCGACCCCGCACCTTCGCCGCCGCCTTCTTGGGAGCCATCATCCCATGAGGCGTGTACGTGTGCACCTCATCGAACAGATCACTCCCCCTCAAAACCTGCTCGATCGTCGGCCGCATCAGCGCCCCGATGAATATCCCCGCCCGCGCCTCCCGGATCCTCCGGATCGCAGGAGTCGCCATCACCGCGTCCCCCACCCACGAAGGCATCACCACAAGCAGCCGCAACATCGGAGTCCCGTCCCCCATCCTCACGTCCGCTCCGTCAGGTCCCACAGCGGGGTCCCGTACTGACGTTCATGCCACCGATTCGTATCCCGGCGCAGCTCCGCCATAAACGCCAGCGCCGCGAGCCGATGCGTCCCGATCAGCGCCTCCACCCGTTCCTCATCCACATCGAGCTCATGCAGCACGATCCCCGTCCGCTCCGAGATCCCCCGCGCGATCACCTCTACCATCTCCCTCGTCCTCGAGTCCCGCATCGGGACAAACCCCGGATCCACCGCGCGGAGCGTCACCCGTGACGCAGGCGAAACCTTCGGATCATCCACCTCAACCGACTTCCCACCCGGGATCGACCCGAGCACCATCTCCGCCGCGCGAGCCAGGTCCGGCGCATCCCCCTGCGGATCGATCAGGATCGACCTCGACCGCGCGATCCCCGCGTCCATCCCGGCCTCGATGTCCCGGAGCTTGTCCCCGATCATCCACGAGCGCTCCGGATCCAGATCCAGCTCCGCGCACGCCGCCCGGATCATCCCCCCGTTCGGTTTCCGCCACCCATGATCATCGCAGTAGTGCGTCACCACCCCCCCCGGATGATGCGGCGCAAAGTAGAACCCATCAATCAGCTGCTCCCCGAACACCGGATCCACCCCGGGCTCCGTCCCATTCACGAGCGAACGCAGCTCGTCGTTCACCGCCTCCACATCGCGCGTCGTCCCCCCACCCCGAGCCAAGCCCCCCTGGTTCGTGATCACCACGATCGCGTACCCCGCGCTCCGCAGCGCGACAATCGCCTCTCGCGCCCCGGGAACCAGGATCGCGAACTCGGGCTTGAGCAGGTCCCCCTTCTTCACCCCATCCCACGCCTCGCTCGGAAGATCCGCGTTCCGATTGATCGTGTCGTCCCGGTCCAAAAACACTGCTGCACGCGCCATAGCACGATCCTACCCCATCCGCACCCCCCGATATTCTTCAGATCATGCAACCATTCCGAACAGTCGCTGTACACGCTCAAGCATGGGAACCCGGGGACCGCTCCATCCCGAACCGACGCGCCCCGACTGGACCGCGCGCCTCCTCACGATCCACCGATCGGAGCGCACCCCCGCGCTTCTCTCCGCGCTCTTCTTCTTCCTTCTCCTCTACGGCTACTTCCTCTTAAGACCCCTCCGCGAAGCCATGGGCGTCCAGCGCTCCATGTCCGACCTCCGCGCCCTCTTCATCACCACCTGCGCCGTCTCCCTCGTCATCACCCTCGCCTTCGGCTCCCTCGTCGCGCGCACCGAGCGACGAACCTTCATCGCGATCGGATACCGCGCCGTCATCGCCTGCCTCGCGCTCTTCGTCCTCGCGCTCCTCACCCTCCCCGAGTCCATGAAGCTCTACTCGGGCTACGTCTTCTACGTCTGGCTCTCCGTCGTCAACCTCTTCATGGTCTCCGTCTTCTGGGCCTTCATGAACGACGTCTGGTCCCTCCAGCAGTCCAAACGCCTCTTCGCCGCGATCGGAGTGGGGGGGACCCTCGGCGCGCTCCTCGGATCCTCCACCGCATGGACCCTCGCCGAACACCTCGGACCCATCCCCCAGCTCATCGCCGCCGCCGTCTGCTTCGAACTCGCCGTCCAGACCATGCGCCGCCTCGACACGCGCGACCAATCCAACAACACCACATCCACATCCGCGCCCATCGGCGGCTCATGGATCCAAGGCGCCCGCACCCTCGCCACCTCCCCCTATATGCTCGGCATCGGTCTCTGGGTCACCTTCATGGCCGTCTCCTCCACCCTCCTCTACTTCACCCAAGCCCGACTCGTCACCGACGCATCCGACGAACTCAACACCCGTATCGCTCTCTTCGCGCAGCTCGACATGTGGACCCAGCTCGCAACCCTCCTCGTCCAGCTCTTCGTCACCTCGCGCCTCATCAAACACCTCGGGATCGGGCTCACCCTCTGCGTCCTCCCCGTCGTCACCATCGCCGGGTTCACCGTCCTCGCCTTCGCCGCCGACTCACCCAGCATCGAACCCTGGCAGCTCTTCGCCATCTTCGCAGCGTTCAACGCCATCCATCGGGGCACCCGCTACGCCGTTGCGCGCCCCGCGCGCGAAACCCTCTTCGCCGTCGTCTCGCGCGAAGACAAGTACAAAGCCAAACCCATCGTGGACGTCTTCCTCTACCGCGCCGGAGACGTCGCCGGGACCTCCATCGACGCCGCCCTCGCCGCCATCGCCGCCGGGCTCTGGGGCATCGCCTTCGCCGCCGCCCCCCTCGCCGCCCTCTGGGGCGCCCTCTCCATCGCCCTCGCATGCACCCAGTCCAAACGCGCCAAGGAGCACCACGCCCCCCGCGCATCACAACCACCAACCCCCAACCCCGCGCTCAGCACAGGAGCCACACCATGACCACCACCAACCCCACCCGCCGAGAGTTCATCGCCACCACCGGAGCCCTCGCCATGTCCGCCGCCTTCATCCCCACCGCCTCCGCCTCCCTCTTTGGGCTCGGGAACGTCACCAAAGCCAACACAAAACTCAACCTCCTCATCCTCGGCGGCACCGGATTCCTCGGCCCCCAAGTCATCAACCACGCCATCGCCCGTGGACACAACATCGCCATGTTCAATCGAGGACAAACCGACCCCGACCTCTTCCCCGGCGTCGAACACTTCATCGGAGACCGCTACTCCGACCTCTCCGCCCTCGAACAACTCGTCAAAGACAACCGCCACTTCGACGCCGTCATCGACACCTTCACCTACGTCCCCAAAACCGTCACCGACGCGATGGACATCCTCAAACCAATCATGGACCGCTTCATCGTCATCTCGACAACGAGCGTCTACGCCAACCGTGCCATCGTCGGCATGACCGAAGACGCGCCCAAGGCCGAATGCTCCGACGAAATCGCAAACGGGATCACCACCCACCGAGAAGTCGGAATGCACTACGGCGCCATGAAGTACCGGGTCGAACAAGCCGCAAACGCCAACTTCCCCGGAAAGGTCTGCAACATCCGACCCGGCCTCATCGTCGGCCCGCGCGACACCACCGGCCGCTTCACCTACTGGCCCGTCCGCGCAAGCGAAGGCGGCACCATGATCGCCCCCGGATCCGGAGATGACTACGTCCAGTACGTGGACGTCCGCGACCTCGGAGAGTTCGTCATCACCTGCGCCGAAAACCAAACCACCGGCGATTACCACTGCATCTCCCCCAAAGACGAACGCACCACCAAAGACATGATCGAGAGCGCCAACCGCGCCGCAAAGATACTCACCGGAACCGACTCCACACCCGAATGGATCGATTCCGACTTCCTCAGCGAGCACGGCGTCCAGGCCTGGCAACACATGCCCGTCTGGGTCCCCAACTCCATCCCCGACTACGCCGGGCACGGGCGCCTCGACACGAGCCGCGCCATCGCCGCCGGACTCAAAACCAGACCCATCGACGAAACCTCCAAAGGCGCCCTCGAATACGTCCTCACCCGAGGCCCAGAACTCAAAGCCGAACACGGCGAAGAAGCCTTCACCCAATGGTCCAGCCGAGTCCGAGGAGGACTCCCCGCAGACCGTGAAAAGGAAGTCCTCGAACTCTGGAACACCCGCAACGACGACTAAACCAAACATCACATCCGATCTTGTGAACCCGATGATCGCCGTGGTACCCTGTCACCATGAACCCGGACGATCCGACTATCTCTTTCGATCACCATCAAGACGATCCCGGCAGGATCCCCGAGCACATCGGCCCATTCAAGATCATCCAACGCCTCGGCGACGGCGGCTTCGGCGTCGTCTACGAAGCCCAACAAACCGAACCCATCAAACGGCGCGTCGCGCTCAAGGTCATCAAGCCCGGGATGGACTCCGCCGCCGTCCTCACCCGATTCGAAGCCGAGCGCCAAACCCTCGCCGTCATGGACCACCCGTGCATCGCCAAGGTCTTCGACGCAGGGATGACCGAACAGGGCCGTCCGTACTTCGCGATGGAACTCGTCCGTGGGGAGCCCCTCACCGACTTCTGCGACCGAAACCGCATCGCGCTCCCCGACCGACTCACCCTCTTCATGCGCATCTGCGACGCCGTCCAGCACGCGCACACCAAAGGCGTTGTCCACCGGGACCTCAAACCCAGCAACATCCTCGTCTCCTACCAGGACAACCAGATCACCCCCAAGGTCATCGACTTCGGGATCGCCAAGGCCCTCCATCAGAAGCTCTCCGACCAATCCCTCTACACCCAGCAAGGCCAACTCATCGGGACCCCCGAATACATGTCCCCCGAGCAAGCCGAGATGGGCATCACCGACATCGACACCCGATCCGACATCTATTCCCTCGGGGTCATCCTCTACGAACTCCTCACCGGCGCGCGCCCCTTCGAATCCGAAACCCTCCGCAGAGCCGGGCTCGCCGAGATCCAACGCATCATCCGAGAAACCGACCCCCCCAAACCCAGCACCCGCCTCGCCTCCATCGTCTCACACCAAGGCGACCCCGACACAGCGACCCGGATCGCCCACGCCAGGCGCACCGAACTCCGCTCCCTCAGCACCACCCTCCGAAGAGACCTCGACTGGGTCGTGATGAAGTGCCTCGAGAAAGACCGAGCCCGCCGCTACGACACCGCGAGCGCCCTCGCCATGGAGATCCAACGCTACCTCAACAACGAACCCGTCATCGCCGGCCCACCCAGCGCCATGTACCGATCGGCCAAGTTCGTCCGGAGACACCGCGCACAGCTCGCGACACTCGCAGCAATCACCCTCATCCTCGCGGCCAGCGCCATCGCGATCATCACCAACGCGACCCAAGCCAAAATCAACCGGGATCGAGCCCAAAGCGCCGACCGATACGCAGCAGCGATCAACACCTTCATGTCCCAGGAGCTCATCGGCGCAGCCGACCCCGACCAACTGGGATCGGGAGCAACCATCCACGAGGCGCTCCAGAACTCGCTCGCAACACTCACCACCGAGCTCGAATCGCACCCCAAGCTCCAATCAAGCGTCGCGCTGAGCATCGCCAACGCCATGGTCCGTGCCGGCGCACTCGACAACGCGCACAACGCGCTCACCATCGCGCGTGATGCGCTCCACCAGACCACCCCGGACCAGCAAACCCAACGCATCGCCGATGAAATCGAGCTCCTCCACAACGTGATCCTCTGGAGAGAAGGAAACCCCGACGCATCCAATCAACTCGAGGACCTCTTCGAGCGTGTCCGAGCCCGGACCGAAAGCGACAACGACAAGGCTTTCCTCATCACCATCGAGCACGACCTCGCGAGCTCGATCAAGAACACCGCGCACACGCTCCCCTACGACCAACGACTCGCCGCGCTCGATCAAGCCGAATCCCACTATCGAGCCGTCGCGCAAGCACGTGAAGCCATCCTCGGCCAAGCCCACCCCGATGCCATCACCGCCCGATATAACCTCGCGCTCATCCACATCGCACGCGCCCAAGCCCACGCCGCACGCTCCCAAGCACCGGGAGACGAGTTCGACACACTCAGATCCGAAGAACACACCAGAGCACTCGAAGACCTCCGCACACTCCGATCCGACGCGCTGTCACACCGAGCCCCCAAGGACCGGATCGTCGAGATCGACTCCGAGATCGCAAAGCAACTCAGCCGACTCTCACGATGGACCGAAGCCGACAACGCCTACGCAACGACCACCGACACACTCCTCGAAATCCTCGGCCCATCCCACTGGAGAACATCCGAGTTCCTCTACAGCTGGGAACTCCTCCACCGCCGATGGTCCCGATCCCCCGACACCCCAGAGCTCCAACAAAGGCGCGAGATCACCGCGCTCACCCGCGCCCTCTCCATCGCGCTCATGCCCAGCGCCTCCCAGGTCAACGAACGATGGAAACAGGACGACCCCGTCCTCGACGACCCCGCGCGCCGAGCCGTCCGTCTCGCCGAACTCTACATCGAGTCCGCCCGAACCGACGAAGCCCGTTCTCTCCTCCTCTGGGCCGACACACGACTCGAGCTCATCGGAGAACACCAGTCCCGCACAGCCACAAAGGCCCTCCTCGATCAACTCCGCGATCAGGAATCCACCAGAACCCAAGATCCGGGGGCTCAATCATGAAATCACTTGCAGCACCACGCGCATTCAACTAGCGTGCATGGACATCCATCCGATGCCCCGATCTCACATCGGAAAGCACGATTCTCAAAGGGGAGAGGAATGAACACACACCAAGCACCGCGAATCACGACGATCCTCATCTCGTCCCTCGCCCCCCTCGCCCACGCCGGCCCCGTCCCCATCGTCTTCCACGACAGCTCCTGGGACCTCATCGGGTCCTCCAGTTTCGACCCAACGCCCGACCTGCCTGGCGATACAGAAACCGACTTTGGTCACGGATACACCGATATCTACCCGGGAGAGCTCGAGTTCACCGACACTGCCAGCGTCTCCACCTACCCGATCTCCGCTTCGATATCGTGGGAACTGCGGATCGAAGAACCCAGCGACGACCCCAATCTCTGGAAAATGACCATCAGGTTCTCGAAGCATTCGGTCAGCTCAAACCAACCAACCGCGGCCGGAGAAGCAAACCTGGAACTCACCATCTGGCAAGACATCGAGTTCAAAATCAATACCATCGAGAACGACCCCACCCCACTCCAGGTCGTCGAACTGAACCCGCTCGACAACGTCACCATCACCCCGCTCGACGATGGTCATTTCGACGAATCGACCATCACCCCAGGCCGGTACACATTCGTTGCCAGCGCGGACAACACCGTCAGCGCCGGGACATCAAGCAACACCATTATCGATGAAGACTTCGTTGATTACACCCTCTGCATCATCACCAGCACCCCCTGGTCCTCGGATCTCAACGGTCCACTCGTCGAGTTCATTGATGGTGAACTGTCAGCCGAAGGAACCTCCATCTACGACCCAACGCCGCCAGGCATAGTCGGGGATGAAATCACACAAAATGCGTTCTTGCCCGTCTCGATCCCTTCCGGCGACATCGCCTTCGACGGCGGCGGAGGAACCTCCAGCGGCCCGGTTTCCGCAGGCTTTGAGTGGAGCGGCCAGATCACCCAAGACCCCCTGAACCCAAACTTCTGGGAGCTCTCAATCGAGTTCGAGGGCTACACCTCAAGTGCTCCCCAATATACCGACGGAAACGCAAACGCAAGCTTGGACAACATGCTGCTCGCTTTCCGCATCAACGACCTCAATGGGAATGACGGACCGGTAGAGATTTACTCGGAAACCGATAGGTACAACAACGTCTGGATTACCCCCATCGACGGCAACAACGATGATGGACAACTCTCACCCGGAACCTTCCGATTGAACGTCGGTTCATTATTCGTCAACACCAACAGCCCGAGCTTCCAAGATTCGGTGGACTACACCCTCCGCATCAACGCCTGCCCCGTCGATCTCGACAACCTCACCACATACCAAACCCCGGGCATGGCGCGAGAAGTCGTCGTCTCCGCCGACACCGCATACATCGCCGACGGCGCTTCTGGTCTCCAGATCCTCGATGTCACCAACCCCGAATCACCCACGCCCATCGGTTCCTACGACACCCCCGGATTCACACAGGACGTGCTCGTCGATGGATCAATCGCCTACATCGCCGACGGAACCGACGGCGGCATCCTCCTCCTCGACATCACCAACCCCGCCCTCCCCCAGTTCATCAGCACCTACAACACCCCGGGAAACGCCATCGCCCTCGCGCTCCAAGGCAACCACCTCTTCGTCGCAGACAACGCCGGCGGGCTCCTCATCTTCGATGTCTCCAACTCCACCAACCCCCTCCTCATCGGAACCTTCCCCGTCCCCGACGCAGCCCGAAGCGTCCGGGTCATCGACGACACCGCCTACCTCGCCGCAGGAAACGACGGCCTCTACATCCTCGACATCACCGATCCAACCAACCCCCAACAGCTCGGCTCATACGACTCCCCCGGATACGCGCAGTACGTGGAACTCCAGGGCGATGTCGCATATCTCGCCGACTGGACGGAAGGCATCAGCGTCCTCGACCTCACCGACCCAGAAAACATCCAATTTCTAGGAAGTCGGTACGCTCGGAACGCCGGAGGCCTCGTCCTCAGGGGCTCCCGCCTCTTCCTCGCCGACGGCGGCTACGGCATACGTGTGTTCGACATCAGGAACCCGACCGACCCGATCCAGATCGAAACGGCATACGACTCCGGAGGATTCCCGCTCGACATCTTCCTCAACAACGACACCGCCTACCTCGCGCTCAACGACGGTGGACTCCAAATCTTCGACGTCTCCGATTGCGAAACCGCTTGCCCCGCCGATCTCAACGGAGACGGCAGCGCCGACTTCTTCGATGTCTCCGCGCTCCTCACGAACACAACCGACTACAACGGCGACACCACCTTCGACTTCTTCGACATCAGCGCCTTCCTCCAGGACCTCGCCTCGGGCTGCCCCTGATCAAACACCACACGCCAAAAAAACAAACACCCCGAACCCGGGGTGCTTGTGCATTCCAATGCGGTTGAAGATCAAGCCACCGTCACCGACTCATCCAGGTACACGTCCTGGATCGCATGCAGCAGCGCCGCGCCCTCACCCATCGGGCGCTGGAACGCTTTCCGCCCCGAGATGAGACCCATCCCGCCCGCGCGCTTGTTGATGACCGCCGTCGTCACCGCTTCCTTCAGATCACCCGCGCCGCTCGACGCGCCGCCCGAGTTGATCAGCGGCGACCGACCCATGTAGCAGTTCGCAACCTGGTAACGACACAGGTCGATCGGATGACCGCCCTGCCCGTTCTTGTCGCTCGAGCACAGGTCCGTGTAGATCCCCGTGTTGAACTTCCCGTACGACGAATCGCCCGAGTTCAGCGCCGTGAACCCGCCGTTGTTCGTCGGGAGCTTCTGCTTGATGATGTCCGCCTGGATCGTCACCCCGAGGTGGTTCGCCTGCGCCGTCAGGTCCGCCGACGAGTGGTAGTCCACCCCGTTCACCTTGAACGCGTTGTTCCGGATGTAGCACCACAGCACCGTCACCATCCCGTACTCGTGCGCCTCAGCGAACATGTCAGCCACGTATTGGATCTGCTGATCGCTCTCCTCCGACCCGAAGTAGATCGTCGCGCCAACCGCAGCCGCCCCCATCTCCCAGCACTGCTTGATGGTCCCGAACGGGATCTGGTTGAACGTGTTCGGGTACGTCATCAACTCGTTGTGGTTGAACTTCACCAGGTACGGGATCTTGTGCGCGTACTTCCGAGCCGTCGCGCCCAGCACCCCGTACGTCGAAGCCACCGCATTGCACCCGCCCTCGATCGCCAGCTCGATAATCTTCGCCGGATCGAAGTAATCAGGGTTGGGCGCAAAGCTCGCGCCCGCGCTGTGCTCGATCCCCTGGTCCACCGGAAGGATCGACGTGTACCCCGTCCCCGCAAGCCGACCCGTGTTCAGGATCCGGTTGAAGTTATTCATCACCCCCTGGTTCCGGTCACTCATCGCCACGACCCGATCCACGAAGTCCCCACCCGGAAGATGGAGCCGATCCCTCGGAATCGCCGGCGAATCGAACGACAGCAAGCTGTCATCCCCCAACACCGAAGCCACATCGATCGTCAGGTTCCTGTCCGCGCTCATCGTCGTCATCGTGTCACTCCCGAGCTCAAGCTCAATCCCTTGGTTTTCGAGCAGCTTTTGCCGATCAACACCATCCTAGTCCGAAACGCGCACCCGGATGCCCACCCATCTGTCCGGAATTCACGATCCCACAACACCACACCCCCGATCCGCCCGATGAATCCCCCCACACATCCGCACCAGGGGACCCCCCATGTCTAGGGACTATTCACTCACCGGCGTCGAACGATTCTTCGAACAAGACGAGATCATCGTCTCCAAAACCGACCTCAAAGGCCGCATCACCTACGCCAACCAGGTCTTCCAGAACATCGCAGACTACACCGAAGCCGAACTCCTCGGCCGAGCCCACTCCATCGTCCGACACCCCGACATGCCCCGCTCCGTCTTCAAGTTCCTCTGGGACCGCATCCAAGCCAAACACGAAGTCTTCGCCTACGTCGTCAACCGATGCAAGCACGGCGACCACTACTGGGTCTTCGCCCACGTCACCCCCACACTCAACGAACGAGGACAGATCACCGGATACCACTCCAACCGGCGCGTCCCCACCCAACAAGCACTCAGCGTCATCAAACCCCTCTACAAAGAACTCATCGACATCGAAAGACGATACCGAACCCCCCGTGAACAGTGGGAAGCATCCCTCCCCGTCCTCGTCAAAAAACTCGAGTCCATGGACACCACCTACGACGAACTCATGTTCCAGCTCTGCGCCGCCTGAACCAGAAAGCACACCATGACCACCACCATCAACGAACCCAAAGCCAATCAACGGACCTACTCCGAATCCGACTGGATCAAGGAAGCCACCAAGGTCTGCCAAGCCGCCGCCAAAGGCAACCTCGAGGCGCGCGTCCTCAACATCGACGAATCCGCGCCCATCGCCCCCATGCTCCACGCCATCAACCACATGCTCGACATGACCGACGCATTCGTGCGCGAGTCCACCACCTCACTCGAGTTCGCCTCCCAGGGCAAGTACTTCCGCCGAGTCCTCCCCGAAGGGCTCCAAGGCACCTTCGGCCGAGGCGCCCACGTCATCAACAACGCCACCATCCAGCTCGGAAACGAGGCCTCCCAGCTCCACGACGCCCAGCAAGAACGAGACGCACTCGTCGATGACATCCGGGGCGCCCACCAGGTCTCCCGCGTCCTCTCCGAACGCATCGAAGCCATCTCCACCATGTCCAAGATGATCGCGACCATCGCCGAGCGGACCAACCTCCTCGCGCTCAACGCCTCCATCGAAGCCGCACGAGTCGGAGACGCAGGACGAGGATTCGCCGTCGTCGCCGAAGAAGTCCGCAAGCTCGCCGACCAGTCCGCCTCCGTCACCAAAGACATCCGCGCCTCCATCGACGCCCTCGAAGACGCGTCCAACCAGACCGTCACCGCCGTCGAAGCCGTCTGGAACGTGTTCGCGGCCCAATCCTCCAACACCGACGATCCCCAGTAACTTCGACCCTCCGTCGTAGGCGCACCCCGACGCACCCAGTACCATCGCTCACATGAGCGACGAACCCACGCGCCCCATCGATCCGAGCGACGACCACACCCGTTCCCTCGACGACACCCTCCCCGACTTCGACGACCTCCCCGACCTCCCACCCGGAACCACAATCGGGCGCTACACCATCGAATCCGTCCTCGGCGCCGGGGGGATGGGCGCTGTCTACAAAGCCACCCAGCAGTCCCCACACCGAACCGTCGCCCTCAAACTCATGAAACACGGCGCCGTCTCCCCCCGCGCCCTCCGACGATTCGAACTCGAATCCGAAGTCCTCGGAAAGCTCACCCACCCCGGAATCGCCCAGATCCACGAAGCAGGCATGCACAACGGCGCACCCTTCTTCGCCATGGAATACGTCCCCGGCCAGATCCTCACCGACTACGCCCAGTCCCACAACCTCTCCACACACCAACGCCTCCAGCTCTTCGCCAAAGTCTGCAACGCCGTCCACCACGCGCACACCAAAGGCGTCATCCACCGCGACCTCAAACCACACAACATCCTCGTCACCGAACAAGGCGAACCCCCACAACCCCAACCCAAAATCCTCGACTTCGGGGTCGCCCGCGCCACCGACGCCGACGTCCAGTCCGCAACCATCCGAACCGACGTCGGCCAACTCATCGGCACCATCCCCTACATGTCCCCCGAACAAGTCGCCGCAGACCCCAGCGACATCGACACACGATCCGACGTCTACGCCCTCGGGGTCGTCCTCTACGAACTCCTCGCCGGACGGATGCCCTACGACCTCGAACGAAAGATGATCCACGAAGCCGCGCGCGTCATCCGGGAAGACGAACCCACCAGGCTCTCCTCCATCAACACCACCCTCCGAGGAGACGTCGAAACCATCGTCGCAAAGGCCCTCGAAAAAGAACGCGACCGACGATACCAATCCGCCCTCGACCTGGGCTCCGACATCCAGCGCTACCTCAACGACGAACCCATCGCCGCGCGTCCCCCCAGCACCTGGTACCAGCTCCGCAAGTTCTCCAAACGAAACAAAGCCCTCGTCACCGGAACCGCCGCCGCCTTCGCCTTCCTACTCCTCGGGCTCGTCGGAACAACCTACGGCCTCATCGAAGCCAACACCCAACGAGAACGTGTCGAACAAGCCAACACCACCCTCAGAGCCCAGAACAACAACGCCCGAAACGCCATCGAAGAACTCCTCGTCGTCTCCGGCGTCTTCGACCAATACAACCTCGCCCCCGGCCAAACCACCAGCGCCTTCATCGAATCCGAAGACGAATCCACCCCCAACCACTACTTCACCCTCCGAGGCGCCGACGACGGCTCCATCATCATCGACCCCGACGAATCCCACCAATCCAACACCCGCATCAACGACACCTTCGCCGCCGCCCTCCCAGCCCTCGCCCTCGAATACACCAAACAAGCCCTCGACCGAGAACGTACCAAGACTGAGTCGCTCCAGTCGATGGTCGATTACCAATCATCACAGATCGAAGAGATCGAGCCGTACTCCCTCGGTAGTTATCTTCAAACAATGCTGGGTGATCAGGCTGACAGAATAGCAAATTCGATACCGGTTGTAAGTAGGGCTGATGTCTGTGTGGTGCTAGAAGGGGTGCGGTGTCATGAGATCGCTTCCAGCTGGATACGGGATAGAATTTTTGCAAAATCATATATGGATATAGAGCGGGACTATCAAGGCCAGCCGCTTGTTCAGGCGTCGTTGTTTCAGGCGTTAGCTACATCAGCACGGAATATCGGAGAGTTTGAGTTCGCATTTGTTGTACAAACTACCGCACTTGATTTGCGAAGGATGGTGTTGGGTTTTGATCATCCAGACACAGCCTATTCGATGGTTCAGATGGGCACTGTTCATCGGGCAGAAGGGAGATTGTCTGAAGCGGAGGTATACTATAAGGGCGCTTTAAAGAACTACAGAGAGTGCTTTGGCAATGATCACAGTAGGACACTGAGTTTGATAAATAGTATAGGTGTAGTTCTGGCATTCCAGGGCAAGTTTGCTGAGGCAGAGAGATATAGTCTCGAGGCACTCCAAGGCAGGCGGAGCAAGCTCGGCGACTTTGATCAGAGAACTGTTGCGAGTTTTGAAGACGTGATATCCCTGTATAAACGCATGCACACCGCCGACCCCACCGCCAACCACGACCAAACCGCCGCCGACTACCAAGCCCAGCTCGACCAAATCCTCGCCAACCAAGCCGAACCCCAACCCGAAGACTAATCACCCGAACAACATCCCCTGATCCCCCTCCACCGACTCCTCGATCAGCCCCGGGTCATCGTGCACCACCGAGCTCACCCGCGACCCCACCCGGATCCCCGACACCACCCCCTCCACCGGATCCGCGTTCAAAAGCACATCGATCTCCCGATCCGGCGCTTCCCGATCAAACCAAAGCTCGATCGCCTCCCGCTCCAGAATCAGCGGCATCCGATCGTGCACCGTCCCCACAAACGAGTCCGGGCGCTTCGTGATAATCGCGAACGAATCCAGCTCGCTCCCGTCCGACCCCACCCACGTATCGCACACCCCCCCGAGCATCATCGGATCCCCATCCGCGCGACTCAGAAACCAAGGCCGCTTCCGCTTCTCCCCGACCACCCCCTGCCACTCATAGAACCCCAATACCGGGACCACACACCGACGGGACCGAACCAGATTCCGGAACGAAGCCTTCTCCCGGATCGTCTCGCTCCGCGCATTGAACATCAGAGGACCATCCTCAGACCCCTTGCTCCAGCTCGGCACCAACCCGAACCGAGCCCCCGATCCGCGCCTAGGCCTTTCCCCCGGCCCCTCACCCCCCTCGACCACCACCGCCGCCTGCGTCGGAGCCACGTTGTACGACCCCCGGAACGGGTCCGACCCCACCCGGATCATCGCGCGCAGAATCGTCTCGACCCGATCGAGCCCCTGATCGTCGAACACCTGAGCAAACCGACCACACATATCTCCACCCTATTCCCAACCCGAGCCCCGGACAGGGGATCCGTCATCCCCACCCCGTGCTAAACTGCTCGTTCCATGCCCGAAATGCCCAAATCAACCGACGCGCAAACCGCCATCCGCTACGACGACACCCTCGCCGAAGCCATCGAAATCAAATGGCAAACCTACTGGCAAGAACACAACACCAACAAGGTCCCCAACCCCGGCGAACCGGGCTTCGACCCCTCCAAACCCAAGTTCTATGCACTCGACATGTTCCCCTACCCCTCCGGGTCCGGGCTCCACGTCGGACACCCCGAGGGCTACACCGCCACCGACATCATCTCCCGCTACAAAAAGATGAAGGGCTTCAACGTCCTCCACCCCATGGGCTGGGACGCCTTCGGCCTCCCCGCCGAGCAATACGCCATCAAAACCGGCGTCCACCCCGAAGTCACCACCAAACAATCCATCTCCAACTTCCGCCGACAGCTCATCCGCTTCGGATTCTGCTACGACTGGTCCCGCGAGTTCGGAACCATCGACACAGACTACTACAAATGGACCCAGTGGATCTTCCTCCAGATCTACAACGCCTGGTTCGACCCCGACCAAAACCGCGCACGACCCATCGACGAACTCATCGCCGAGTTCGAAGCCGGATCCCGAAAGGTCAAACTCAACCCCAACGCCGTCGAATACGTCGGCGCCGGCGACCTCCCCGACGGCACCGACGCCGGCGCCTGGTCCACCCTCGACCGGGAAACCCGCAAAGCCATCGTCGACTCCTACCGACTCGCCTACCTCGCCGAACAAACCGTCAACTGGTGCCCCAAGCTCGGAACCGCACTCGCCAACGAAGAAGTCATCGACGGCCGCTCCGAACGCGGGTCCTACCCCGTCTTCCGCAAACCCCTCCGCCAGTGGATGTTCCGCATCACCGCCTTCGCCGACCGACTCCTCGAAGGACTCAACGACCTCGACTGGCCCTCCTCCACCAAAACCCAACAGTCCGAATGGATCGGACGATCCGTCGGCGCCGAAATCGACTTCCCCATCCTCGCCCCCTCCGGAAACCCCATGGGCGAAGCCCTCCGTGTCTTCACCACGCGCCCCGACACCATCTTCGGCGCCACCTACATGGTCGTCGCACCCGAACACCCCCTCGTAGACCTCGCCGAAGACTTCGCCCCACCCGAACTCGACATCAAGCGACTCCGCAACTACGTCGAATGGGCCCGAAACCGCACCGACATCGAACGACAGGAAAACAAAGAAAAGTCCGGCGTCTTCCTCGGACTCCACGTCAACAACCCCGCCACAGGCAAACCCATCCCCGTCTACACCGCCGACTACGTCCTCATGGGCTACGGCACCGGCGCCATCATGGCCGTCCCCGGACAAGACCAACGAGACTGGGACTTCGCCAAAGCACAAGACCTCCCCATCGTCCGCACCGTCCAACCACCCGAAGACTTCGAAGGCGAGGCCTACACCGGCCAAGGACCCGCCATCAACTCCCACTTCCTCGACGGCCTCGACATCAAACAAGCCAAAGCCACCATGATCGAATGGCTCCGAGCACACAAGTTCGGCGCACCCAAGGTCAACTACAAACTCCGCGACTGGCTCTTCTCCCGTCAACGCTACTGGGGCGAGCCCTTCCCCATCGTCTTCGACGACTGGGGCAATCACCACCCCGTCTCCGAAGACACCCTCCCCGTCACCCTCCCCCCCCTCGCCGACTACGCGCCCGAAGAATCAAGCGACCCCCAACCGCTCCTCGCCAAAGCCAAAGACTGGGTCCAGACCACCGCAGGAGAAGCCGGGGTCGAGGGCTTCGATCCCGACAAACCCATGCGCCGCGAAACCAACACCATGCCGGGCTGGGCGGGCTCCTGCTGGTACTACCTCCGCTACATCGACCCCAAAAACGAAGACCGCTTCATCTCCAAAGAAGCCGAGCAATACTGGCTCGGTGAAAACGCCGTCGATCTCTACATCGGAGGCGCCGAACACGCCGTCCTCCACCTCCTCTACGCCCGCTTCTGGCACATGTGCCTCCACGACCTCGGACACCTCACCTCCCCCGAGCCCTTCCGCAAACTCTTCCACCAGGGACTCATCACCTCCTTCGCCTACCAACGAGGAGACAAAACCCTCGTCCCCGTTGATATGGTCGAGGAACGATCCGAAGGCCACTACGTCGAGATCGAAACCGGCGCCCCCGTCTCCCAGATCACCGCCAAGATGTCCAAGTCCCTCAAAAACGTCGTCAACCCCGACGACGTCATCGCCGACTACGGCGCAGACACCTTCCGCCTCTACGAAATGTACATGGGCCCCCTCGAAGCCTCCAAGCCCTGGAACACCCGAGACATCATCGGGCTTCACCGACTCCTCCAGAAGATCTGGCGCCTGTGCATCACCGAACAAGGCGACTTCATCACCACCGATACCCCCGACGAGACCACCGAGAAACAACTCCACCGCCTCATCCACAAGGCCGGGGAAGACATCGAGCGTCTCTCCTTCAACACCGCCATCGCCGCCATCTTCGAGTTCGTCAACCTCGCCAAAAAGCTCACCGAAGACCAGGCCGACCGATTCATCCGAGTCCTCGCCCCCTTCACCCCCCACCTCGCCGAAGAACTCTGGGAGAAACTCGGCCGCGCCCCAAGCGTCACCACCCAGCCCTGGCCCGACTTCGACGAATCCAAACTCACCGACGACGAGATCGAGATCCCCATCCAGGTCATGGGCAAACTCCGCTCCACCATCATGCTCCCCAAAGACTCGGACAACAAAGCGATGGAAGAAGCCGCCCTGAACGACGACAAAATCGTCAAGTTCCTCGAAGGCAAAACCGTCCGCAAAGTCATCGTCGTCCCGGGTCGCTTGGTCAATATCGTCGCCAACTAACCCAACCGCCAACTGCCAACACCCCTCTCCTCCCCCGGGCTTCGTGGGGGGCGGGGGAGGTGGACCGCCGAAGGCGGGACGGAGGGGGAGTGCTCCGGGTGCCCTGCTTTGCCTCGAAGAGCAAAGCAGGAACCAGCGGCGCCCAATGTCCTCTCTTCCCCCCTCTCCCCCGGGGAGAGGCCCGGGGTGAGGGCTCTCCCCCCTTGCCATCCTCCTCTTGACATCTCTGTCTTCTGCCTTCTCTGCGCCCTCAGCGCTCTCTGCCACCTCCGCGTACCTGCCTTCCCAACACCCCCGAACTACAGTCCCCCATGACCACCCAAAACGACACCTACACCTCCCCCCTCGCCACCCGAAACGCATCCCCCGAGATGTGCACAATCTGGTCACCACGACACAAGTTCACCACCTGGCGCAAAATCTGGCTCGCCGTCGCCACCGCCCAAAAACAATGCGGCCTCGACATCTCCGACGAACAACTCGCCGAAATGCGCGCCAACATCGAAGTCACCGACGACGACCTCGAACTCGCCGCCAAATACGAACGAGAACTCCGACACGACGTCATGGCCCACGTCCACGCATGGGGCGACAAATGCCCCAATGCAAGGCCCATCATCCACCTCGGATGCACCAGCCAAGACGTCGTCTGCAACGCCGACCTCATGATCCAGTTCCAAGCGATCAAACTCACCAACGCAAAGATCGCAAGAGCCACCCTCTCCCTCGCAGACTCCGCCGTCCGAACCAAGCGCATCCCCACCCTCGGCTTCACCCACTACCAAACCGCGCAGCCCACCACCGTCGGCCGCCGCATCGCCGGATGGGCAAACGATCTCTACCTCAACACCCCCTCCAACCGTGACGAATACCTGGGCACCATGTTCCGACTCCGAGGCTTCGGAGGCGCAACCGGAACCCAAGCCTCCTTCTACAACCTCTTCGAGAACAACAGCGACCGGGTCGATCGGTTCGAGATTCGTGCAGTGACTTCACTCCTCGTCGAGCTCGGTGTGCTCGAAGACCAAGAGGCCGCGCAAGCAGTGGCGGACATCCGCAAGACCTGGATGTTCAGCCTCATGGGCCAAACCTACCCCCGATCACACGACGCAGCCCTCCTCGCATCCCTCGCAACAGTCGCTTCCGTCCTCCACAAAACCGCAACCGACATCCGACTCCTCTCCAACCGCAAAGAACTCGACGAACCCTTCGGCAAAAACCAAATCGGCTCCTCCGCCATGCCCTACAAACGCAACCCCATGAAGTGCGAACGCATCTGCGGCCTCTCCCGCTTCGTCATGAACCTCGTCGGGAACGCCTACGACACCGCCGCCACCCAATGGCTCGAACGCACCCTCGACGACTCCTCCAACCGACGACTCTCCCTCCCCGAATCCTTCCTCGCCCTCGACGGCGCCCTCGACCTCATGCACCAGGTCGCCTCAGGACTCGTCGTCAACGAAGCCATGGTCCGCAAGAACCTGATGGACGAACTCCCCTTCCTCGCTACCGAAAACATCCTCATGGAAGCCGTCAAAGCCGGAGGCGACCGACAAGACCTCCACGAGAAAATCCGAGTCCACGCGCAAGCCGCAGGACACCGCGTCAAACAAGAAGGACTCGACAACGACCTCATCGAACGCTTGAAGTCCGACGAGTCCTTCGCCACCGTCCACCACCTCCTCACCCCCGAAGCCCTCCTCGACCCCATGCAATACGTCGGGCGCAGCGTCGAACAAACCGAACGCTTCATCGCCGACGTCGTCGCACCCCTCCGAGAGAACTACGCCCGCGACCTCGCATCCCTCGGCTCCTCCGACCGAGGCGTCTAACCCCTTCTCTCCTCCCCCGGGCCTCCGGGGGAGGTGTCATGCGCAGCGTGACGGAGGGGGAATGCTTTGGGTGCCCTGCTTTACCCCGAAGGGTAAAGCAGGTTGACACAGGGCTCCGATGCCTTCTCTCCCTCCCCCTCCCTCGGGGAGAGGGCCGGGGTGAGGGCTCCACTGTCTTGCCTTCGCTTCTCCCCACCCCCGACCACCCCCCGGGCCCGATATCTTCCCTCAACTCTTCGCGCCCTTCGCGTTCAATGACCCCTGCCTTCTCTGCGCCCTCTGCGTGAACTCTGCGACCTCTGCGTTCCTGCCTTCACTCCTCTTCATCCGATTCAATCTCCCCATTCGCAAGCGCCACCACCCAAGGCGTCCACAACGTGATAAACGCGATCGCGAACAACAGAAACCCGATCGCAAACTCACCCACCCCACACGCCGCCCCAATCGCCGCCACCACCCAGATACTCGCCGCCGTCGTCAAGCCCTTGATCGTGCGCTTCGAGTGCAGAATCGCGCCCGCGCCCAAGAACCCCACCCCCGAAATGATGTACGACACCACGCGCGTCGGATCCCCCCGGACGATCGCCGGGTCCCCCCCATCCGCAATCAACTGCTGACCCATCATCGCAAAAGCCGCCGCACCCGTCCCGATCAGAATCATCGTCCTGATATCCGCCGGCTTATCCGACCGCCCCCGCTCCCACCCCAGCAACCCCCCGAAGATCGCCGCAAGCACCAACCGCGCCATCGCCGCCGTCCGGAACGGATCCCCGGGCTCCCACGCGCCCAACCGAACCACCGCTCCCAACACCTCACCAATCCCACCGATCACAAACAGGTCTGCCATCACCTGATTATAAAGGAAGTGTTAAGAAGCTGCCCTAAAATCCCCCTCATGCTCCAAAAACAAGGATCACCCGCCAAGGTCACGGCCCCCGATCCCCATCGGGAAACACCTCGCCCTTCAAAGTCGTCACCCCGATCAGCACCACCAGCGTCAATCCCAGCAGCACAAACGCCAACCGATACAGCCCGAACCCACACGCGATCCCCAAACTCGCCGCCACCCAGATACTCGCCGCCGTCGTCAAGCCATGCACCTTCCCACCCGACTGGATGATCGCCCCAGCCCCAAGAAACCCGATCCCACCCACGATCCCCGAGATCACACGAAGCGGATCGAGTTGTACCCCGTCCACCGACATCGCCGCAGCAAGTTCCACCCCAGCAAGCACCACCCCCGCGCTCCCCAAAGACACCAACGCCATCGTCCTCAGACCCGCCGCCTTGTGCTTCGTCTCCCGATCCCACCCGATCGACAACCCCATCACCAGCGCAAGCGCCGCGCGCGACAACAGCTCAACCATCGTCAACTCTTCGATCATCGATCACTCTACGCGCGATCCCACACCCCGAGCCGCGCCAGCCCTGCTCAGTTCATCGAACTCGTCGGCCGTGTCCGCTTCGAAGCATGAACCACCCGCGACCACTCGTCCTCGCTGAACTGATGCACCCCGTGCTCCGAAGCAAGCAAAACCAGCTCCGCCCTCGAATGGGTCCCCAGCTTCTGATGGATCGAGTTGATGTGGTTCTCCACCGTCTTGGGAGAACGATGCAAACGCTCCGCGATCGCCGCCGTCGTCTCGCCCTGCGCCACCTGGTACAGCACCTCGAGCTCGCGCGTCGTCAACGCCGCAAACCGCACAAAGTGAGGCGTAGGCAACAGCGTAAACGACCCCGTCCGCCCCATATTCGACATCTGCTTCGCGTCCGAAATGACCGCAAACGTCCCCTTGTGCCCGAACGACCCCGGGTCCAACGGAAACACCGTCACCAGCATCCGCGAATCCACACTCAACATCGTGTGGTGCACCACCTCGTCCCGCTCGATCACCCTCCGGAGCATCCCCTCACGCTCCTGCGCCGCCTCCGGCCCCACCCGCTCCGTCAAACGCGTCCCCAGCACCTCCCCAGGATCCTCCACCCCCTCGAACAACCCCGAGACCGAATGAGACGTCCACACCACACGCAACGACTCATCACGAGCCAGGCACACCAGCCCGGGGATCGAATCGAAGAGATCGAGATCGTCGCGTCGGATACGCCGCGCCGTCGAGTCAGTCATGTCGGGGGTTCCACTAAACATATCTGAGACGCACAAACACGAAAGTGCGCGTGGCATGAATATAGAGACATCACCCTTCAACCGGGTGGTCTTCCAAAGACTCCCCCTCCCTTTGAGTATATTCCCCCGAAAAAAACTACGATTTCGCCCCTTTCACCCACCGTTTGTGCACGAATTATCAACAGCGTTGGCCACTGTTGGCCAACATGTTCGTAAATCGTTCGTGGAATGAGCAATTTTCCGATCAAAAACCAATCAAAGCCGCAGCCCGATCACGGACACCCCGACCCAAACAACGACAAAAACTCGCTCATATCGAAGAAATCCAGCTCCCCATCCGCCGTGAAGTCCGCGCACACATCCCCCGACCCAAACGCCGACAGAAACGCGCTCACATCAAAGAAGTCCAGCGCCCCATCCCCACTCAGATCCGCGACACAGTCCCCCGCGCTCACCGCACGGATCATCCATGCCCCCACAAACGCAGAATCCGCCATCCGCAGAATGAACTTCGAGTTCCCGATGTCGTCCAAGCGGGACTCCGGGTTGTACACCAACCAACTCTGCGTCCCAGCAGTGGGGGACTGAGGATCCATCCGAGCCGGGTTCGCCCGTTCCAGCACATCCATCTCCACCGCCACGAAAAACACCCCCGAAACCTCCGAAGGGCTCACCGCAAACTCCAGAAACTCGTTCGGAGCCCCATCCACCCATTCCCCCGTCCCCGTCCCCACCAGCACCGCGTCCGACAGATCAAAGTCATCCGTCGGATCGTTCAGCACCGCAACCGTCACCCCCGTCGGCCCGGGAACCCCGTCGTTGTTCTCGATATCCCCGAACGACACCCGCACCACCCGGATCGTGTCCCCACCCTCCGGCGCCTCAAAAGCATTGATCCACGTCATCCGCGCATCAAAGCTCGAAGGCCCAATATTGAAGTTCCCCGCCCCGTCATCGATCGAATACTCCGCCCCCGGAGATCCCAACGCCGAACCCGACAAAAGACCAACCACCAACGACGCGCACACCAATCCAAAGCTCCGCATACCCGATCTCCTCTTCATCGTCGCAAACCACGCCCGCACAATTTCAACGCACCACGGACACGACCCCTCAACCACACCATAGGATGACGACCCGCACGAACCGTCAAGGAAAACGTGCGGATCGAGTAGAACACCAACGCGACCCCCAGAATGAAGGGTCGCCCTCACGAACAAAGCCGCCCCAACCCGCGGCCCCAACGACCTCCCGGAGACCATCATGGCCGCACGCACCGGAGCAAGCATCGGCGTCGCCGTCACCATCACCATCCTCGGCGCCCTCTCCCTCGCCTTCTTCGTGACCACCATGGTGTTCTACGGCCAAGCCCAACGCGCCAAGAACGACCTCACCGAAGCACAAGAGTCCTACGACGACTTCATCTCCTCCTCACAGCGCGAACAAGCAGCCATCCGCGCCATCCTCGACGAAGCGCGCCAAAACCGCCAAACCGTCGTCGAGTACCTCGCCGCAAACCGCTCCGAACTCATCGGAAACATCACCGGCGACGACTCCACCTCCATGACCGAATACCGCGACCGCCTCGCACGCTTCGACGACGCAAACGAAGGCGCCCTCTTCGACCTCCTCTCACGCAAAAACGACCGCATCGCCTCACTCAACGAACAACTCACCGAAGCCGAAAGCGCACGCCAAGCCGCCCAGGACTTCGCCCAAGCCGAAGCCGAGCGCGTCGCCGCCATCGAAGCCTCCTTCAACGAAACCGCCGGGCGCATGCAAGCCAACATGGACGACTACGCGACCCGCGTCTCCTACGTGGACGGCACCATCGACAACGTCGAAGAGAAACTCAACAACCGCATCGACGAAGTCCGCGCCGACTCGGGCTCCGAAGTCGATCGCCTCCAGAACCTCCTCGACCAGACCGTCCGGGACAACAACCTCCTCCGCGACCAGCTCGCCGCCCTCCGCGGCCAAGGCAAGTCCGACCGCCTCCTCCCCCTCAACGAAGCCGAACTCGTGGACGGCGCCATCGACCAGGTCATCTCCGAGAACGACGAAGTCCTCATCTCCATCGGCCGCAAAGACAAAGCCGTCCTGGGCATGACCTTCGCCGTCTACTCCACTGCAACCGACATCGGGGTCGAAAACGCCGAAGGCGACTACGCCCCCGGCAAAGCCGTCATCGAAATCGTCAACGTCCAGGACGACTTCTCCCGCGCCCGCATCATCACCCAGTCCCAGGGCAACCCCATCATCCGTGGCGACATCATCGCCAACGCCGTCTACGACCCCAAGAAAACCTACAAGTTCGTCGTGGACGGGCTCTTCGACATCGACGGCGACGGCATCGCCCGCCGCCACGAAACCGACGACCTCGCAGCCCTCATCGAACAATGGGGCGGCACCGTCGAAGACGAAGTCGTCGGTGACATCGACTTCATCGTCCTGGGTGAAAAGCCGACCCTCCCCCCCCCTCCCGGCCCCGGCGCCCCCGTCGCCGCCATCCAGGAGTACGTCCGTCTCCAGCGCGAAATCCAACGCTACGACGAGCTCCTCGTCCGCGCCGAAGACGCCTCCATCCCCCTCCTGAACGCAAACCGCCTCCAAACCCTCATCGGCGACTTCCCCAACTAACCCGCGCACCCAAGAGCAAGAGCCCATGGCCCGCGACCCACGCGCACAGCTCACGCTCACCCAGCGCGCCCTCATCCAACCCCTGACCTACGCCGCACTGCGCACCGCGCTCACCCCGGCGCACGTCTTCCCCCTCCCCACCGTCCTCTCCGGAGCACGAAAGCTGGGCCGCGCCTTCGGTGCATCCAAACCCAACAAGAAGCGCGTCCTCAAAGCCATGGAGCGACTCGAACTCGCGCTCCCCCACCTCGAAACCAACGACCAGCGACGAGAACTCGTCCTCAAGTCCTACGAACACCTCGCCATGCTCGCCTGCGAGCTCGCCGTCGTCCCAAGACTCCTCTCCGAAGACGCATGGACCGACTACATCGAGCTCGGCCCCCTCGAGCCCACCATGCGCCTCCTCCTCTCCGACCGACCCTCCCTCCTCCTCACCGCCCACTGCGGCAACTGGGAAGTCGTCGGATACACCATGGCCCTCCTCGGATTCCAAGCCCACGCCGTCTATAGACCCCTCGACCTCCGCCCCGCAGACGACTGGGTCCGCCAAACCCGAGCCCGAAGAGGCCTCGAGCTCCTCGATAAGTTCGGCGCCATGAACAAAATGCCCGAGCTCATGCGCCAAGGCAAAGCCGTCGCATTCGTCGCCGACCAAAACGCCGGAGACCGAGGACTCCAGGTCCCCTTCTTCGGCCGCCTCGCCTCAAGCTACAAATCCATCGGCCTCACCGCCCTCCAGTTCAACGCCAACATCATCGTCGGCACCGCCCGCCGCATGCCCATCGAACCGGGCACCTCCAAACCCATGCACTACCGCATCGAAGTCCTGGATGCGTACACCCCCGAAGACTGGAACGCCCAGCCCGACCCCCTTTTCTACATCACAGCGAGGTATCGCCGCGCCATCGAGCAGATGGTCCGAAACGCACCGGAACAGTACCTCTGGATGCACCGAATCTGGAAGAGCCGACCAAGGCACGAGCGACTCGATAAGCCGTTCCCCGAGCCGCTCAAAGACAAACTCCGCCAACTCCCCTGGATGACCGACGAAGAACTCGCCAAAATCATCGATCAATCCGACCGAGACCGCGCCTACCTCAAAAAGCACAACCTCACCCAGCTCAAATAGGTACACCACCACGACACCTACCCACCCAACCAGCCAGCACAGGACCCCCCCGACATGAGCACCGCCGACGACACCCACCACGACCCCCACGACGAACAAGCCCCCATCGACACCGACTTCGACGAAGGCCGCCTCCTCGACGTCCGAGTCCTCATCGTGGACGACGAACGAGACATCCGAGAAGCCATCGACGCCGCCTTCCAATCCGAAGGCGCCCTCACCCTCACCGCCGGCGACGGCGACGAAGCCGTCCGGATCTGCCAACAAGACCCACCCGACATCGTCATCCTCGACATGATGCTCCCCAAACGCTCGGGCTTCCTCGCGCTCGAAAAGATCAAGGGCAACCCCGACTCCCCCATCGTCATCATGGTCACCGCCAACGAAGGCAAACGACACCAGGCCTACGGCGAATCCCTGGGTGTAGACGCCTACATGCAAAAACCCGTCCCCCTCGCCCTCCTCCTCGATAAAGCCGTCGAACTCATCGACGAACGAGACGACGAACTGGGCTTCCTCGACGACGACGACTAATCACCCAACCACCATACACGCTGGGTGCCCTGCTTTACCCCGAAGGGTAAAGCAGGAAGACACTCGCCCCCAATGTCTTCATGTCTTCTCTTCCTCCCTCTCCCGTCGCCGACGGGAGAGGGCCGGGGTGAAGGCTCCCCTATCTCGCCTTCTCACCTCCCCACCCTCGTCCACCACACACGCTCGCTGTCTTCCCCCATCTTCGCGCCCTTCGCGATCTTCGCGTTCAATGTCTTCCTGTCTTCTCTGCGTCCTCAGCGCTCTCTGCCACCTCTGCGTACCCCTCCCCCCCAATCCCCCCTAAACTCCCCCCGTCATGGCCAAACGCAAAAAGCGCATCCTCGTCCTCACCAAACCCAAAAACCCCGACGACCCCTTCGCCGGCGCAGACCCCCTCGGAACCCCCCGAGACTTCGAAGCCGCATGCGCACGCTTCAACACCAGACCCGACGGCACCACCCTCAAACGCCTCGGCACCATGATCCTCCACGGCCCGGGCTTCACCGTCGAATACGCCCAAGGACACGACACCCTCAACCAAGCCATGGTCGTCGTCCTCGACACCGACTTCGCCTGGCCCGTCCTCTCCAAACTCTGCAAATCCATGGGCTGGAAAATGCAAGACACCGACTCCGGCCAATACTTCGGCTGACCCCGCACTCCTGAGCGATCGTACTTGCTCGGTATGGTTGACGACCCAAAAGCAAATAAGTTCAGAAAGCCCTTCAGAACGGCCGTGTGTGTCGCTGTTGTTGTGTGCGTAGCACTTTCGCTCTTTCTTGCTCGTCGATACGCGCAATCCAGATCGATCGAGATCACTCTCGATAAAGCCAGTATGAAGTCGCTGATCGACACCGATTTCGGCTTCATGGGTGTTGATACTGACAAGATCCGGATTGAGCCGGGTGATGTGGTTGATGTCGTGTACATCAAGGGCAACGTCATCGACTCGTTCATGCTGCTTATAAAAATCGGAGTCCAACCAAGCTTTGATCCTCTCGAATCGTTCGACTATGAACCAAAATCCGGCAACGCGACAATCGTCCTGCGCGAAGCGCTGGAGTCACCTTTTTGCCCCGCATGGGTGTCCAGAACGGCAACGAGTTCAAAGATCTACATCGCGCGGCAAACACCGATATGCGCCGCCGGACATGCGATGGTCAATGCGAAAGAACAAACACTCTGTCTTGCGATCATCTCTGACTCCGACTTGAATCTCAGCACCGAGTTGAACTCTGTCTTGCGAGCTCACGAACCCCAGGTTGATGATCCATTTCAGTTCCAGGGATCAGAGATCCGGTACTGGTACAAGTTCCACATCACGATCCTTGATGAAGCTGATTGAAGGGTGCCCCGCTTTGACCCGGAGGGCAATGCAGGAACCAGTCGCGCCCAAAGTCTTGTCTTCCTCCGGCCTCCCCCCCCCCAGGCTCCGAAGGAGCCAAGGCCCTTTGCCACGGGCAACGCGCCAGCGTTGCCCGTGGATACACAGCCTCCACATCCCCATCGCCCCGGAGGGGCGCAGGACAATCCCAACCCACCACACACGCTCGCTGTCTTCCCCCATCTTCGAGCCCTTCGCGATCTTCGCGTTCAATGTCTTCCTGACTTCTCCGCGTCCTCCGCGTGATCTCCGCACCCTCCGCGTACCTCACCTCCCCCCACCCCCCTACAATCCCCCATGCCCGTCTACGTCTACGAATACCTCGACCCCCAAGGTGAAGGCACCGGCCAAACCTTCGAACTCATCCAATCCATGAGCGAAGACGCCCTCACCGAGCACGAAGGCAAACCCGTCAAAAGGGTCATCCAGCCCCCCAACATCGCCGGCCACTGGTCCGACATCAAATCCAAATCCATGCTCTCCAACGAGAACCTCGACCGACTCGGCTTCACCAAATACGAAAAACGCGGCGACGGCTACATGGAACGCACCGCAGGCAAAGAAGGCCCAAAGTCCATCTCCCTCGACGACTAAGCCGCGAGTCAATCAACAAGCACGATTCCGCCCCGCACCCTCCCCCGCGTGCGGGGGAGGTGTCACGCGCAGCGTGACGGAGGGGGATCTTTCTCTTTCCGTTCATCCATTCAGGTGATCACCGAAACAGACCCGTACGCAACCCCCGACTTCCGATCAACATCCGCAACCCCAAACACCCCCATCCAATGCTCCAACTGAGCCGGAGCAAACTCACTTCCATCCGAGGCCCCGATCTCGAGCAACACCGTGCGTCCCGCTCCGCGCGGGAATCCGATCTCGCACCAAAGACACTCCGCTTCAGACTCCGATCGCACCGACAAACTCCACTTCGAAGCATCGATCACCTTCGTGCGCGTCATCACCAGCCGAACGTCACACGAGTCCAACTCGACTTGCCGCCGACCTTTCGAGACGATCGTGTGCGCGCCATCGCTCGTGAAGATCCGGATCGGAGCACGGTCCATCAGGCTGTTCAGCACAAACAAGACCAAGAGCACGAAGATCGACAGCCCAAGCATGACCAATGGAAGCAAAGGGTCACCGGGCGAGCGAACAAGCAAGACTATCGATACAGCAAACATGACAGCAAAGACCGAGGCCCAGACTTTCAAGAGCGCCGAGCCGACCGTCGTCGTCTCTCGATACAGAGTTCCCGGCTTCAACACCGGGAAACCACCTCGCACTTCATAGACACTCAATCCATTCCCTCCGTACTCGGTGCCATGACTAAACCCCGCTCCCCGTCTTCCCCCTCCGAGCCTCCATCCAATCCTCACTCCGAAAGCACATCAATTCCAAGACGCTGCTGAATCTCCACGACAAAGTCTCGACCCTCGTCATCACTGTTCGTCGCCCACTCGTAGAACTCTCGAGCCTGATCCTGCTCAAGCCCCCATTCTGATCGGCTCCCGCTGTCACGAAACACGATGAGTGTGTCACGCACCGAAGACGAAACGACGAACTCCGACCCTCCCACGGTGAATACCGATCGATCGATATCGGCACTGATCGAGCCCGACCAACCACGATGCTCGGGTTCGGAACTCCGAACTATCAGGACAAGCACGTTGAACAGATAGTCAGCGTGCAACTCTTGTCTCCCATCATCACCAACAACCACAGGCGGATCCGCCCAGAATGCAAAGAGACCTCTGGTACCCGCCGGAGATTTCACGTTGTGAAACATCGGGCGTGCCGGGAAGAAGATCAGTTTCGATCCCCCGCCCACAACAATGATGCCCAGGACCACATACACCAACAACTTCCGCAACCCCACCTGCTTCATCACTCATAGCTCCGTTCGTTTCGTATAGGTGATGCTATTCACCCGGTGCCATGGTCCTGCGCAGCAGGCCCAAGACCAAACCCGGCGCCCCATCTTTCCCCTTCGAGCCCTTCGCGATCTTCGCGTTCCCCATGTCTTCTGCTTCTCTGCGCCCTCCGCGCTCTCTGCCCCCTCTGCGTACCACCCCTCACCCCAACCGATCCACAACCCCCCGAGCCAACGCCTCAACATCACCCTCCCGCGCCATGTCGATCCACACCGACCCCGACCGCACCCGGAACCGTTTCAACCACGTCCGCTGGTTCTTCGCGAACCGGCGCGTCTCGATCTTCACGCGCTCGATCGCATCCCCGAGCGAGCAGCGCCCCTCGAAGTGCTCGATCACCTGTTTGTACCCGATCCCCTGCCGCGCCTGATCCCCCAGCGCCCCCGAATCCCACAGCCCGCGCACCTCATCGACGAGCCCCTCCGACACCATCTGTTTCACCCGCGCGTTGATGCGCGGATTGATCGCCTCCGCCTCCCAGTGCAAACCGACGAGCCGCGCCCCGGGGCGCGCATGGTCCACCGAATCCCACTGGCGCTGGAGCTCGCTGATCGGCACCCCACCCGCGCGGAACACGCTCAGCGCGCGCACCGTGCGGCGGACATCCGCGCCGTCGATTCGCGCAAACGCCTCCGGATCAACCCGCTCGAGCTCCGCGCGCCGATCCAACTGATCCATCGCGCGGATCTCGTCCACGACCGAAGCCTCGGGCTCCGGCGCATCGAACATCCCGTCCAGGAATGTCTGCACATACAGGTTCGTCCCCCCGACCACGATCGGGACCACCCCCCGCGCGTGCAGATCACCCACCACCGCATCAGCCCGCGCGAGCCAGTCCTTCACCGTGAACCGCTCCCTCGGATCCACGATATCAATCAGATGATGCTCGGCCTGAGCCCGCTCCTCAGGAGTCGCTTTCGCCGTCCCGATGTCCATCCCCACATAGATCTGAAACGCATCCGCGCTCACGATCTGCGCCCGGACCCCCGTCCGCCGTTCATACTCCCGAGCGAGCGCGAGCGACAACGCCGTCTTCCCACCCCCCGTGGGACCCACAATGACCGGATAGTTCGGAATCGACATCACGGAACGATCGTAGAACCCAAGCCCGAGGGCTCAGCCCCTTCGCGCCATCGGGAGGAGCCCCATCAGGGTCAGCACCGCGCCGCCGGCCACCACCCACAACCGAGTCCGACGATCCAAAACCAACCGCTCGAGCCGGGTCCGCTCCGGGTTGTACCGGGGACGCGCGATGGGCTTGGGCTCGAGCAGCTCGAAGAGCATCGGATCGCGCAGTTCGCCGGGGGCGACGAGGGATTGGGATCCCGTGGGGATCAAACCCAGATTCGCGTGGGCGAGGCGCAGGATCGTGTCGGGCTCGGCGTGTTCGAGGGCCTCGATCATCTCCGCGTAGCGCGCGTTCCGGGCGGCGTGTTCCTGCTGGGCGATGAGCGCCAACTCCCGCTGGTGGCGCATGATGCGCAGATCCTCCCGGACGGGGAGCACGAAGGCGCTCACCAACAGCGCGAGCCCGGCCAGGAAGCAGCACCAGCGCGCGACTTCGGAGGCGAAGCGGTCCCCACCCGAAACCGAGGTTTCCCCCTCGGATCCGATGGGCGCGGGATGATCGGACGAATGTTCCACGTGGAACACCATCGACCACTTCGTGCGCGTGCCTGCAGGAAGTCGGCGCGGGATTCTGGACCCCGATCCGGGGAGGATTCGGCCGGGATTGCCGGGGAATGGTTTAGGTGGTTCGGTCGGGGTCTGGTAGTATCGGGATCGCACAAAGGAGGGCCGTGCTATGGGTGGTCGAACGATCGGGGTCGGGGTTCTGGTGTCGGTGCTCGGATCGTCGGGGGCGATGGGGCAGGCGTTCCCGGCCGTGCGTGTCGGGGAGGCGGTGTACCGGGATGATCCGGGCTCGGGGCTGGATCCGTTTGACACCTTCGGCGTTTTTCCCCCGATCGCGCAGGGCGGGGATGTGGATGGGGACGGAATCGATGATGTGGTGGTGCTGACCCGGGATTCGTTCGCTGGGTATCTGTACTTGTATCGTGGGCTCGTTGGGGGCGGGTTTGAAGCGCCCGTGTTCTTATCTACGTTCAGTTCGGTCGTTGATATTTTGCTGAGCGATGTGGATGGGGACGGGGCGGCGGAGTTGGTGACCCAGAAGAACGGGTTCATCGGAGTCAGTTCGTATTCGGTGTCCGGGGGGCTCGTGCGCGGGCCTGTGCGGTACATCGATGGGATGGACACGGAAACGTTGAGCATCGAGGCCGCGGATCTGGACGGGGATGGGCGCGAGGAGACGATCGTTTCGGGTACATCCGAGAACGTGGTGCTTTTGGTGCACGGGGACGACGAAACGTATGCGCAGGAGCTGATCCATACGACGATCCGCGCGGGGAGAGCGACGGACAGCGTGCGCGCGTGCGATCTGGACGGGGATGGTGATCCGGATCTTGTGGGCGCGGATGACAGCGGGCTGTTGTGGCTCGAGAATCTCGGATCGGGTTGGGCTCCGGGGTTCGAGCCCTGGGACATCGATCTGGGGTCGTTCGTGCACGAGGGGCGGGCGAAGGCGCTCGCGGATGTGGACGGGAACGGTTCGCTGGACGCGGTGGTGTACGGGGAGCGCGACGGGGAGGTGGGGTTCGGGTTTGTGTTGACACCGATCGTGGGTGGTGAGGTGCGCGAGATCCCGATGCTGGTGGTTCCGGAGTTCTCGCTGTTCAATCAGAGCGTGCATTTGCGTTCCGTTCAGGACGAGGACTGGGCGATTCAGAGCCCGGGAGACCTCGACGGGGACGGCGTTGATGATCTGTATGTTTTTCCGACCTGGTCACGGTGTTTCCGGATACTGGATCCGATGGATCTCAACGGGGGTCGGATGGTGGCGCGCGAGATGATCGCGCTGGGAGATGGGGAGGTGGTCAGGGGTGAAGACGGCTCCCCTTCGCCGTTCGAGAGGGCGGTGCCGAGGGTTGGGGTGGTCGATGTGAACGGGGACGGGGTTCTGGATCGGATCTCGGCGCACATTGTTGCTCGGGAGGGTGGGGGGTCGTCCGTGGGGCGCTTGCCTCCGGTGGGTTGGGAGCCCGGTGTCGAGTTGAGCGCGTGGCTTGTCGGGGCGACGAAGGGTGGGGTGCTCGATGAGACGGACTGGATCTATTCGGCGCAGGATCAGCTCGGGGTACTGCCTGTGGATACGGACGGCGATGGGGATCCGGAGCTGATCTCGGTCACCCGGACATCGGTCCGGATGGTGGATCGGGACCCATCGACTGGGTGGTTCGGTTTCAACGGGCAGACCCGGTTCGTGGGGCAGGCGTCAACGCCTCGGGGGAGGAGCGGGTTTGTGACGTCTCTGGATCAGGATCCGGGGGTGGATCTGGTCTCGCACAACTTCGATGGGTCGGGGTTCCCGGCGGTGTATCTGAATGTCGAGAGCGGGCCTTTCGATGTGCTGACGAGGAACGAGCCCGTGGTGTTCGATCCTTCGGTGCTCGGAGCGGAGGGGATCTCGATGGTGTCGGACGGGAATGTTGTGGCTGGTGATCTGGACGGGGACGGAGATACGGACCTCGTGCTTCGTGGGGTGATTGAGCAGAGTGGTGGGTTGAGTGGTCTGGGTGTGCTCGTGTGGTTGAATGATGGGGACGGGCGATTCACGGCGGGTGCGGTCTCCGGGTGCGCGGGCGGTGGTGCTGATGGGACGAGTCGGGTCTGTTTGTCTGATGTCGATGGGGACGGGGACCCGGACCTGATCGTGCTGGCGCGCGGCGATGGTGATGGGGAGATCGTCGTGGATCGGGTGGATGTTTTGTTGAATGACGGGGATGGTTCGTTCGTCGAGGGGAGCTCGGTTGAACTCGGTGACGAGTTGTTCGAGGGCGCGGAGCTGCACGTGGGGGACATCGATGGAGACGGCTTTGTCGATGCGTTCGTGGTGAAAGCGGTGCCCGACGATGCGGATGATGTCCAGTTCGGGTATGTGGGCGGCGAGGTGTTTTGGGGGAACGGGTCCGGGTTCGATCCGGTTTCCGCGTTGGTGTACGGTCGTAGGGGGACGTTCTCTGGGGGTATGCGCGATCTCGATGGGGATGGATTGATGGAACTGCTGCTGATGGCACAGGTGCCTGATCACGACGATGGGGATACGTGTCTGGTCGGGATTGTGCGTCAGCGCGGGGCGCGTGATCTGGTTGGCGCGGTGCACGTGGTGGATGAGCGCGCGGCCGCGATGGGGTTCGCGGATCTCGATGGCGATGGGTTGGATGATTGGTTGATGGTGGGGGACCAAGCGGAGCGTGTGATTCGTGTGTTCCACGGGGTGGGGGATGTGTGCGCGGCGGATCTGAATCTGGACGGGGATCTGGACTTCTTTGATGTGAGCGCGTTTCTTGGGTACTACGCGGAGTCGGAGCCGATCGCGGATTTCAATGGGGACGGGGCGTTCGACTTCTTTGATCTGTCTGCGTTTCTCGGCGCGTTTGCGGCGGGGTGTCCGTGATGGGGTTGCATAAAGAGGGGGCTGCGATGATCGTGCGGATCGGGTGCGTGGCGGGGGTGTTGGTGTGTGGGTCGGCGATGGGGCAGAGCTTCCCGGCTCGGGCGCTGACGGGGGTGTTCGGGTACGGGGAGGGGGAGGTGTCGCCTTGGTCGGGGGATGCGTATCCGCACGCGTTCACGGGGGATCACGACGGGGACGGGGTGGCGGATGTGTATGTGTTGTCGCGCGATGTGGCGAGTGGTGAGGAGGACTTGGGCGCGGTGCTCGAGATCTTTCTCGGGGATGGGGAGGGTGGGTTCTCGGGGTCGGTGCGGCCGTGGGGGACGGTGATTCCGGGCTTGGATCATCTGGTGGACGAGTATTGGGAGCGGTCTGTCCATCTCGCGGATATGGATCTGGACGGGCGCGATGATCTGGTTTTGTCGGTCTACGACGAGGGGTTGGTTGTCGCGGTGTACCTGAGCGATGGGGTTGGGTACACCCGGGAGACGATCCGGCGCGAGATCGAGGAGATCGATGAATACCTCGGGGGTGTGTAGTGTGTGATCGATCTGGACGGCAATGGGATCCGGGATGTTGTGGTCTGGTACGAGAACATGGAACTCCTTGAGATCGATCGGGATGAGGTCAGGTTGGTGCTGGCCGGTCAGGGGGATGGGGGGTATGTCGATGCGGGGTTTCTCGATTTCTCGGAGGTTGATTTCGGTGACTCGTTGGTTCGGAATCAGGTGGCGATGGTGGATTTCGGGGGCGATGGGACCCGGGATCTTTTGCTCACCCAGCCCGTGTACGGAGGGGAGAACGAGGTGTTTGTTCTGGAGCGCACGGTGGATCCGTTCTGGAGTGTGATGCGCGAGGTGGAGATCCCGGTGGACATCGAGGGGGTCGATGTCGAGGTCGGTCAAGCGGTGCCCGCGTTGACGGATGTGAGCGGGGACGGGGAGGTGGATCTTGTGTATCCGTGTCGGATCCGGGGGGATGAGGACGACGTTGCGGGGCTTGTGGTGTTCGAGTCGCCGTGGTCGGATTTGATGGGGGATCGGGTCCGGGTGGTGGATCTCGGGGTGGCGCTGGACGCGTTGGGCGTTGGGGATGTTCGGTTCGAGGAGATGCGGGTCGAGGCGGCCGGGGATCTGGATGGGGACGGGACGGGGGATCTGGTGATCGGGGGGAATGCGCGTGTGTTCGAGGATCGGGAGAACGAGGATCCGATGCTCCGGGGGTGGCGCGTGATGGATCCGATGGGGGTGAACCAGCGGTTCTCGATCGTGGCTGACTTCCGGGGTCATGCGCGTGCGGCGAGCGCGATCGAGGGGATGTACGAGTTTCCCCATGCGCTGTTTGTGGATGTGGATGGGGACCGGGTGCGCGATCGGGTGATGGTGACGCGCGCGGAGTCGGGGGGTGTGGGGAACGGGGCGGGTGAGGTTGAGATCGGGACGCGGTTGATCGGGTTGCTCGCGGATCCGGGCGCTTCGGGTGTGAAGACGAATCAGATATTGACTGCGCGTCCTCCGACCTTTCGGGACGCGATCTTTGTGCGCATGGTCGATCTCGATCTGGATGGGATCGATGAGGTGCTGGTTGCTCGGGAGGAGTCGATCGTCGCGGCGAAGTATGCGCCGGGGGTGGGGTATGTGTATTGCCGACGGGATCCGTTTGTGAGCGAGTTCGGTCCTGGGTTTCGGTTCGAGTTGGCGCGGTTCGATTCGGATCCGGTCCCGGATGTGATCTCACGGAACGCTTCGTTTGGCTCGCCTGTGCCGGCGGTGTATCTGAATCCGGAGGTCTTCTGCGATACCGATCTGAATCGGATCGAGAGTTTTGATTTCTACCCGATGCTCGATGCGCTCGATCAGGGTGGGATCGAGATCGGGGTGGTGGGTTCGTCGTTCAGCGCGGGGGATCTCGATGGGGATGGGTTCGATGATGTCGTGCACGGTGCACGGGTCCGTGATGAGACGGGTGCGGAGCCCGTCGATTTCTGGGGTGTGGTGGTGTGGTTGAGTGATGGGAACGGATCGTTTACGTACGGGGGGGCGTACCCGATCGAGGGTGCGATATCCGATGATGGGATCGCGTTGATGGCGATCATGGATACGGATTTCGACGGGGATCTGGATGTGTTGATCGAGGAGGAGTCGGGCTCGGGGAATCGGATCCGGGTTCTGTCGAACTCCGGGTCGGGCGCGCTCGCGCTCGAGGGTGGGTCGGTGATGGACGATGAGGATTCGGATCTGCGGATGTACTGGATCGAGGTTGTCGATCTGGACGGGGACGGGTTCGAGGATCTGGTGGTGCTTTTGAACAGCGCGAGCTCGATGCCCGGCGCGCATGAGGTGCGGATTGTCTTCGGGGGTGCGGCGGGGCTCGGGGAAGAGTCGTTGGTGCTTCGTGGTGGTGGGGCGCTGGAGACGTACTGCGCGGACATCGACGGGAACGGGCTGCTCGATGTGGTGGCGTGCTCGAACGGGCCGAGCGGTGAGATGGTGTATCGCTCGTCGGTGTCGGTCGCGTTTCAGATCGGGGCGCGGGTGTTCGAGGATCCGGTTTCGATCCAGCTTTCGGAAGACGTGGGCGCGGGTGTCCACGCGAAGGACCTGGATGGGGATGGGTCTCCGGAGATCATCGTGACGGGCGCTCTGTCCTCGATCGGGATGACGGTTTTGTGGAGCAGGGGGGAGCCGTGCGCTGCGGATCTGAATCTGGACGGGGCGCTCGACTTCTTCGACATCGCGCTGATGGTGTCGTATCTGCACGAGTCCCGTGCGATCGCGGATTTCAACGGGGACGGCGCGTCTGATCTGATGGACCTGACGGCGTTTCTTGCGGTGTTTGGGGACGGGTGTCCGTGAGGGTAGGGTGAAGAGGACGGGCGCAACCGTTCCTGCTTTGCCCTTCGGGTCAAAGCAGGGCACCCTGAGCGTGTGGTGATTGGGTCGCGCGTGTGGTGATCGGGTCAGGTGGGCTGGGTGTTTTTGACGGACCCGGTGCCTGTGTGTTTGAGCATTCGGTCGAGCGCGAGCTTTGCGAGGCGTTGGGCTTCGGGGTGGACGCTGATGATGTTGCGCGCTGTGGGTTTGCCGTTCTCGTGGTCCCAGGGTTTGTCTTTGGTGGTGCCGATGCCGCAGAGGCCGTCGAGGATCCAGAGGAGGTGGGGGGGGTCGATGCGGTACATGGTGGTGCAGAGGCATTGACAGTCGGAGAGCATCTCGACGTGGACGTTGCGGGCGCGGTGGGTGTTGGCGAGTCGGTTGACGAGGTGGACTTCGGTGCCGATCGCCCACTTGGTTCCGGGGGCGGCGGCTTCGATGGTTTTGATGATGTGTTCGGTGGATCCGGATTCGTCGGCGAGGTCCACGACTTCTTTGGCGCATTCGGGGTGGACGATGATGCGCGTGGGTTCTTCGTTCGGAGCCAGCTTTTCGTTTGCTTCACGGATCTGCGCGACGTGTTCGGGGCGGAAGAGTTTGTGGACGGAGCAGTGTCCGGCCCAAAGGATGACGTCGGACTCGAGGATCTGGTCCGGGGTGGCGCCTCCGAGGGGCTCGCCTTGTTGGGTGAGTCTGGGGTCGTAGACGCAGGTGTTGGTGTCGGTGTTGATCCCGTGGGCGGCGGCGGTGTTTCGTCCGAGGTGTTGGTCGGGGAGGAAGAGGATTTTGATGTTTTCGTTTTCGGCGCGGGGTTGGGTGCCTCCTTGCATGGCCCATTCGAAGACTTGGGTTGCGTTGGAGGAGGTGCAGCAGGCGCCGGCGTGGTCGCCGACGAAGGCTTTGATGGCGGCGGTGGAGTTGACGTAGGTGATGGGGATGATGCGCCCGGTCCAGCCCTGGGATGTGAGTGAGCTGTGGATGAGGTCCCATGCTTCGACGGTTTGGTCGTAGTCGGCCATGTCGGCCATCGAGCATCCGGCGGAGAGGTCGGGGAGGATGACGTGGACGTTGTCGGGTGTGAGGATGTCGGCGGTTTCGGCCATGAAGTGGACGCCGCAGAAGACGAGGTGGGAGACGGGGGTTCCTGCTGCGGCGCGTTCGTCGACGACGGAGGCGGCGAGCTGTGCGAGTTTGAGGGAGTCCCCGGTGAAGTCGGCGTGGTTGACGACGGAGTCCATCTGGTAGTGGTGGCCGAGGATGAGGAGGGCGGTTCCGAGTCGTTTGCGGCGGTCTTCGATGCGCGCGGCGATGTCGGTGTCGCTGAGCGCGTGGTACTCGGGGGGGATGGAGGGTTGCCAGAGGAGGGTGGTCATGGGTGGGGGGCTGCTTTTGTTGTACTGCGGCGGGATT
>JALUWX010000079.1 GCA_027019265.1 Phycisphaerales bacterium | reverse complement strand
CGCCGACGGTCCTGCAGCACAGCCTCCTCCTCGTGTCGCAGAGGCTCAAGCGGACCCCGATGCGGAGCCTGTGCAGAAGAAGCGTCGGTGCACATCTGCAGCACAGCCTCCTCCTCGTGTCGCAGAGGCTCAAGCGGACCCCGATGCGGAGCCTGTGCAGAAGAAGCGTCGGTGCACATGACTACTGCTTTCCTTGTGACTGCTTGCGCTTTCGCGCGCGATACTCCCGCATGTATTCCCTCCAGCGCCTCCTCCTCTCCTCCTCAGGCAGCAGCTTCCATTGCTCGAAACGTCGATCCAGCCGCTTGTAGTAGATACCGTCAATACAAAGGATCGCTGCTGGCATAGCCTTTCCTCTTTTGTGTCTTTCTTTGTTCGCGCTTGACTGCAACGACCTTTAAGCGCAAAAGAGCATTGCAGTCAATACAGACCACAGCCCTGGCTTTAAGTCAATGCACCTGGCTTTGACAGGAGTGGCAGCATACGAGCGAAGAAGGCCCACGACGCTTTCCCGTGTCAGCGTCCTCTAGCAACGCACCAGTTTAACGCAGGGCTGGCAGCGGCAGCCTTGCAATGGAGCCGCTAGTGTCCGTCTGGGTCGTTGCTTCCGAATTCTGTGGCTCTGTCTGTGGGCAGCCAACTGAGCAGGCCATCAGCTTTGCTCTGGTGAGGGACGCCGGTGATGGACACCGGTACCGACGAATCAAGCAACAATTCATGGCTGCTGGCCGTCCAGCTGCTGCACAGCCCAATGTCTCCCTTAAATGGGTGGGCTTTCCGCAAACCCTGCCAGGCAAGGGTGCCACACCACTGAGGCTGTCCCACTTTGACCAAGGTGTTCCTAATAACATGCTTGGTCAAAGTGGGACAGCCCGATACGAAGCTGCGACTCCTTAAATGGGTGGGCTTTCTGCGAACCCTGCCAGGCAAGGGTGCCACACCACTGAGGCTGTCCCACTTTGACCAAGGTGTTCCTAATAACATGCTTGGTCAAAGTGGGACAGCCGAAGAGCGACTCCTTCAATGGGTGGGCTTTCCGCAAACCCGGCCAGCCGGCACGTCCGCAAATGGATGCAATGTGAGACCGCCTCAGAGATCTCCCTTGCTCTTGCAAGCTGTGACGAGGAAGCTAAGCTACGGTTAACGTTAGAGGTCACTTACTGATTCACTCGATACCCACGCCAAGCGCATGTGCGACCTGGCACATGACCAACCATCGATATCCTGGCCAGCTTCGTATATGCGCTAGCGCTGCACTTCCAATTGCAAAGCCGCGTGCAATGCCTCATGAAGCCGGCCGGGGTCAGCATTCGCAGCCGGACTGCTTTTGTTGCTGCTGCTGCTGTTGCTGCTGCTGCATAATCCCATGGTGCTACGAGAAGGGCCTGAAGTGCTTCGGCAGAGAGATCATCATCAGATACAGTATGCAATGCAGTGCGCATGTACGCTGGGAGCCGTGTCTGTCTGTTTGTCGTAAGCGCCCACTCAATCAATCCCCTAGCACCCCCTTGCCGGCGCGGGGCGCGTCACCAAAGACAACCAGCACATCAAGGCCTTGACAGAGCGG
>JALUWX010000078.1 GCA_027019265.1 Phycisphaerales bacterium | reverse complement strand
GCTGCAGTAACATCACCTTTGTGAACGATTTAGTATGTCCATTGCCCCACGTGCAAATTCCAAGGTACAGTGCTATCACGTGTGTTAGTGGAAATTTCGTCCTCATTGCAAACATTAGCATTCATGCATGGTTTGCTTTATTTTTTTCTTCACACTTAAAAAGTAGCCCACACCATTGAGTGCTGTAGCAGTTTCAACAAGTATTGCTTATTCCCTTGCTTCCATGTCTTTAAAAAAGGCAGTATCTCAAACCACGCCCTTTCTGCTGACAACATGTATATATTTTCACTCGTACTCTTGATGGTCACACATTCACAGCAGCACCCTATCTAGAAGCATTGCCTCCAGCACACTCTTACTTTCCTGTGAGCATCGTTATACACACACACTCTCTTTCCCATGACAGTGCCTCCATACGCACTCGACACTGTCCTCAACTGCCACCCCATGCTGCCACAGCACTCTTCTCATGGTGCATTACGTTGCAACCATTTGCTTAAAGTGTGCCAACTTAGCACCCTCCAATGTCTACGGCCATACCACGTTGACTACACCGGTTCTCGTCCGATCACCGAAGTTAAGCAACGTCGGGCCCGGTTAGTACTTGGATGGGTGACCACCTGGGAATACCGGGTGCTGTAGACTTTTTTCTTTTCTTGCCCTTCACACATAGTGCAAAGTAGTGTGTCACATTCTCGTCCCAATCAATTCTCTTCGTTTTAATTCACTATTCCATACATATTTCACAAACCTGCTGCAGAAACATCACCTTTGTGGACGATTTTGTATGCCCTTTACTCCTTATGCAAATTCGAAGGTACAATGCTATCACGTGTGTCAGTGGCAACTTCGTCATTGCAAACATTAGCATTCATGCATGGTTTGCTTTATCTTTTTCTTCACACTTAAAAGGTAGCCCACACCACTGAGTGTTGTGGCAGTTTCAACATGTATTACTTATTCCCTTGCTTCTATATCTTTACAAATGCAGCATGTCAAAGCACGCGCTTTCTGCTGACAACATGTATATATTTTCAGTCCTACTCTTGATAGTAACACGTTGACAGCAGTGCCCAATCTAGAAGCATTGCCTTCAGCACACTCTTACTTTGCTGTGAGCATCGTTATACACACCCACTCTCTTTCCTCTGACAGTGACTCCATACTCACTCGACACTGTCTTCAATTGCCACCCTATGCTCCCACAGCACTCTTCTCATGATGCATTACGTTGCAACCATTTGCTTAAAGTGTGCCAACTTCGTGCGATTGCCCCACGTGCCCCACCTCCAATGTCTACGGCCATACCACGTTGACAACACCGGTTCTCGTCCGATCACCGAAGTTAAGCAACGTCGGGCCCGGTTAGTACTTGGATGGGTGACCACCTGGGAATACCGGGTGCTGTAGATTTTTTCTTTTCTTGTCCTTCATACACAGTGCAAAGTAGTGTGTCGCACTCTCGTCTCAATCAATTCTCGTTTTAATTCACAAATCCATACATATTTCACATACCTGCTGCAGTAACATCACTTTTGTGAACAATTTAGTATGTCCATTGCCCCACGTGCAAATTCCAAGGTACAGTGCTATCGCGTGTGTTAGTGGAAATTTCGTCCTCATTGCAAACATTAGCATTCATGCATGGTTTGCTTTATTTTTTTCTTCACACTTAAAAAGTAGCCCACACCATTGAGTGCTGCAGCAGTTTCAACAAGTAT
>JALUWX010000077.1 GCA_027019265.1 Phycisphaerales bacterium | reverse complement strand
TTGCATTGGCATTATATATTTCGGCATTATCGGGGTCCATCTCAACAAACGTTTTACGGATGTTCTCAATATATACCAGCGCGTTCTCGGCAGACATCCAGGCATGCGGGTTCGGTTTATTTGTATAAGGACCATCATAAATTGAGAGAGGCACCACGCCCTGTGACACAACCACGCTTGGTACATTTTTCACATCAGATAAAAAACGCTCAAACCAACGTTCAAGATTAAGACCATTCCAGAAAATAACATCTGCGCCTTGTGCGCGGATAATATCCTTTGGGGTTGGTTGATAGTCATGGATTTCCGCCCCCGGTTTGGTGATGGATTCCACAATCGCCGCATCACCGGCAACATTACGTGCAATATCTGCGATAACAGTAAAGGTCGTGACGGCCTTTAACTTATCAGCGGCCTGCGCCTTTAAAGGGCACAAAGACAAGGCACAAAAAACGAAGAACAATAAAAAACGTATTTTAACAGATATATAATTCACAGAGTTCCCTTTATAAAATTCAGTGATACTATTTTCTTTAGCCAAACAACCAATGTTTAGCAACTGCTAAATTATAGCATGCAAGAATATTTGATGTAAAATAAAGAGGTCAGAAAATTATGATGTGCAGGGCTCAACCTCAAACTCTAATGTAGAGTGCCCGATATCAAAATCGTTCTTTAACTGGGTTTTGAGTGTAACCTTAAGCTTATCCATATCAAAATGCGCATCAAAAACGATATGTGCCTCAAGCGCGTTTCTGTGCTCATCAATTTGCCATATATGAACATGATGCACATTCTTAACGCCGTCATTGCCTTCCATTGCCGTGATAACATCTTGAATATCGATATGTTCAGGTGTTCCCTCCATCAACAAATGGATTACTTTGGGGATTTCTAACCAGCCATGCCACAATACATAAGCTGATATAACCAAAGTCATGGCGGCATCTGTCCAAACCCAACCATATAATAAAATAAGCACACCGCTGATAATAACCCCCACCGATGCCAAAGCATCGGTAAGATTGTGCAAAAATGCCGCCCGCATATTCATGCTATTTTTTGACTGGCTATACGTCAAAAACGCAGTAAATAAATCAACGATAAGCGCAACCCCCGCCACAATAACGATAGTCCACCCCATGATCGGCTCTGGTGTAATAAAACGCATCACCGCTTCATAACAAAGATACAGCCCAATAATAATCAAGGTCGTCAGATTAATCAGCGCTGCAATTGTCTCTGCCCGCTTGTACCCGAAAGTTTTAAATTCATCCGCGGGTCTGCGACCGATACGAATGGCAACAAGCGCAATCAACAAAGACGCCGCATCACTTAAGTTATGAAGTGCATCAGCTATGAGGGAGAGCGATCCCGACAGGAAGCCACCGATGACTTGCGCCAACGTCAGCAATATATTCGCCCCGACAGCCCACCATAGGCGACGCTCACCCATTTCAGACAAATCCCCATGATGATGGTGGTGATGATGATGGTGATGGTGATGGTGATGTCCCATAATATTACATCCTTTTGGCGTTATAGTTTTTCTTACCCCTTTTTGACGGCGACTTAAACTGTTTCATGGTTTTTTACTGACTGTGATTGCCCATACTTTGTACGTCGTCAGGGTATTTTGGACACCGCGCGTAAAAAAATAAGGTGTGCTTCTGGCTCCTTGGTTTCATTTTAGGCAGCTTTTTTCTGCCAATACAAATTTTTTCTCAAAGTCATAGTTTTT
>JALUWX010000076.1 GCA_027019265.1 Phycisphaerales bacterium | reverse complement strand
GTGGCATGCGGCGGCGGTGCATTATGCGTGTGTGTGGCGGGGGAGTGGGGGTTAGTCGCCGGAGAGGAGGGAGCCGACGACGTCTTTGAAGGAGATGTTGGCGACTTCCCGTTCGATTTGGGTTTCGAGTTCGTCGAAGGAGTCGAGTTCGGGGGGTGGGGCGAGGGTGATCTGTGCGTCTTTGGGGACCTGGGTCAGCGCGAGGGAGCCGTCGCCGGTGGTGGTGACGATCCAGCGGCCTTCGGCGAGGGCGCGGTAGACGGCTTGGCCGACTTTGGCGTTTTCGGATTGCCAGTCGATGTCGGCAAGGTCGGGGTCGATGACGACGGCTTTGGAGGGCGGGGTGTCGGCATCGAAGACGCGCCGGATCCAGAGTCGTCCTGCGACGAGGGCGAAGTCCACGTAGATCTCTCGGTCGGCGGTGAAGGGGGTGGGGATGGTTTTGGTTTGGCCTTCGATGGTGCGGATGGTGACGGAGACGGCGCGGTCCTGGACGAGGATCTCGGTGACGGCGGTTTCTCGCACGGCTTGGTTGTAGCGTGCGCGGAGGGTCTCATAATCGTCGGCGATTTCGGTGAGGCGTTCCTTATAGAGGCGCTGGGCGGCGTTGGAGCGGGCGCTTCGGAGGGCGGCGATGGAGATGACGCCGACGGCTCCGAGGATGGCGAGCGCGGTGATGGAGGTGTGGATGGTGGAGAGCTTGGACATGGTGGATGTATCGGTAGGATGGGGGGTTTGGAGTCACAAACGCTTTGGGGGGTGTTGGTTGGGAAATGGTGAATTGTTTTCGGATTCCCTTCTTTGGGGTTGTGTGGGGATGGGCGATGGGTATGTTGTTGTCATGAACCCGGTGTCTCCCACCAACGCGAATACCAATACCACTACCAATCGCATATGCGAGGTGGCACGGTCGCGTTGACTCACTGGGTTGATGAACGAAGATGTGCGGGCCTCGCTGAAAGCGGGGCCTTTTTCTTTCGCGCGTGTCGAGAGAGCCCTGCTTGAGAGACGGGGTCCGCTTCAGACGAATGAACGGAGCGGGTCATGTGTGGTTTTCTTGCGGTGCTTTCGGTTGATGGCGGGTCGGATTCGGTCCGGTCGTGCGCGGCTCGCGCGTCGGTGATGCTCGATTCGCTCGAGCATCGGGGGCCGGATCAGCGGGGTGAGTGGATGGGTGAGCATGGGTGGCTCGGTCATCGTCGTCTTGCGATCATGGCTCCGGAGGACGGGAAGCAGCCTTTGGTGCAGGGCGGTGTGGCTTGGGCGAGTAACTCGGAGATCTACAACAGTGAGATGTTGATGGGGGCGCTGGCCGCGGATGCGGTGTGCGCGGCGGATTCGAAAGCGATCGGTCCGGTGCTGTCCCGGTACGGGGTGCGCGGGCTCGAGATGCTCGATGGTCAGTTTGCGATCGCTTGGATCGATGACGAGTCCGGGCACTGGATCGTGGGTCGTGATCATGCGGGGATCTGCCCGTTGTATGTGGGGTGGCACCGATCCGGGGTGTTGTGGTTTGCGAGTGAGATGAAGGCGCTGGTGGACGACTGCGATCGGATCGAGCTTGTGGAGCCCGGGTGCGCGTGGGTGCGCGATGAGCGCGGGGTCCGGGTCGAGCGGTGGTACCAGCCCAGCTGGATGCGCGAGGTTCCGAAACGGAAGGCGGATCCGGCGTTGATCCGGTCGTACCTGATCGATGCGGTGGACAAGCGGATGATGAGCGATGTGCCCTGGGGGGTGCTGTTGTCGGGTGGGTTGGATTCGTCGCTCGTGGCTTCGATCGCTGCTCGGTTGTCGGCGCGGAAGGGGATGGGTCCGATCCATACGTTCTCGATCGGGCTCGATGATTCCATTGATCTGCTTCGGGCGCGGGAGGTGGCGCGGCACATCGGGTCGATCCATCACGAGTTTCGGTTCACGATCGAGGACGCGATGGAGGCGCTGCCCAGGGTGGTGGAGCATTTGGAGAGTGATCAGCAGATCCGGACGGGGGTGCCCACGTATCTGCTCGGGAAGTGTGTGAAGGACCTGGGGTTCAAGATGGTGCTCTCGGGTGAGGGCGCGGACGAGATCTTCGGTGGGTATCTGTACTTCCACAAAGCGCCGAGTCCGGAAGCGTTCCATGAGGAGACGGTGCGGAAGGTGACGAGATTGCATCAGTTCGACGTGATGCGCGCGAACAAGGCGCCGATGGCTTCGGGTCTGGAGCTGCGGTTCCCGCTGCTGGACCGGGCGCTGATGGATCTGAGCATGGGGATCGATCCGCGCGATCGGATGATCCCGAAGGACGGGGTTTGGGGTGGGGTGGAGAAGGCGCTGCTGCGCGAAGCGTTCCGGCACGGGGACTGGCTCCCCGATTCGATCCTCCATCGTCAGAAGGAGCAGTTCAGCGACGGCGTGGGGTATGGGTGGGTTGATGCGCTCCGGGACCGTGCGGAGCTGCACGTGAGCGATGCGCAGATGGAGTCGGTGAAGGCGCGGTTCCCGGAGATGTCTCCTGCGAACAAGGAGATGTACTGGATGCGCGAGATGTTCGAGGCGCGGTTCGTCGAGGGTCGCGCGAGCGGGCGGAGTGTGTTCACGTCCTTGGGGGATGGTCGGAGTGTTGCGTGCTGCACGCACGAGGCGCTGTCGTGGGATCCGCGGTGGTCGTCGATGTCGGGTGATATCTCCGGGCGCACGATGAAGGACATCCATCAGGTGAGCGCGGCGAAGGATGTGCGGGGGGCTGCTGGGTGAAGTCTCAGAGTTTTGTCGCGCCGCACTCGGGGCATTTTTCTGAAGGGTTGTCCTTCAGGTCGTAGCCGCAGATGTTGCATGTATTCGGAGTGATGCGAGGCGTGCAGAGGCGCGCGATGCGATTGTTGAAGAACCAGAAGATGAGCGACCCTGCGAAGAAGATGCAGCCAGGCGCAAAGGTCTCAACAAACTCCACGGTGATGAGATACCACGCAAGTTCAAAGAGATTGGATTCGGTCCTGCTCCACCTCGCTTGCTCAATGAGTTGAACCGTTATTGTCGCAGTTGCGAAAATCAGAAAGAGCAATGCCAGCAGTCGTGAAAGACCGCACAGCATCAGATAGGTCGGGTGGTGCTTCATGGCTCGAAGCGGGTGAGGCAGACGCAGTCGTTCTGGCCTCCGAAGCCGAAGGAGTTGGAGAGGGTGACTTTGATCCCGCCTTGGGGGTTGGTGTCGCGCGGGGTGGTCGGGACGTGGTCGAGGCCGCAGGCGGGGTCGGGGTCTTTGAGGTTTGCGGTGGGGGGGATGATGCCGGTCTCGATGGCTTTGAGGCAGGTGATGAGCTCGACGGCGCCGGCGGCCTGGATGAGGTGGCCGAGCATGGATTTGACGGAGGAGAAGGGGATCTTGGTGGCGTTGGCTTTGAAGACGGATTTGACGCCGGCGGATTCGGTTTTGTCGTTTTCCTGGGTGCCTGTGCCGTGGGCGTTGATCCAGTGGACGAGGGGTCGTCCTTGGTCGTCGGTGTCGTCGGGGCTGATCCCGGCTTGCTGGAGGGCGCGGGCCATGGCTCCGGCGCCGCCTTTGCCGTCGGGGTGGATGTCGGTGATGCGGTAGGCATCGGCGGTGGATCCGAAGCCGGCGAGTTCGGCGAGGATGGGGGCGCCGCGCTTCTGGGCGGATTCGAGGGATTCGAGGATGACGATCCCGGCGCCTTCGCCCATGACGAAGCCTTCTCGGGAGACGTCGAAGGGGCGCGATGCGGTTGCGGGGTCGTCGCGCCGTGTGGACATGGCTGTGAGTCGGACGAACCCGGTGATCCCGAGGATGTGGATCATGGAGTGCGCGCCGCCGGCGATCATCGCATCGGCATCACCACGACGGATGATCTCGGCCGCTTCCCCGATGGCTTGGGTGGAAGCGGCGCAGGCGGTCATGCAGTTGAGGGATGGTCCGGTGACTCTGAAGCGGCGCGCGATGTGGAGGTTGGTGAGCTGGGGTTCCTGCTCGATCTCGGGCGCGGCGGACATGGTTGCGAGGGCTTGGGCGCCCCAGGTGGCGCTGTTGAAGCTCCGCGCGTCGTGGTCCCATGCGCCGATGGTGGCGCGGAGGTAGGGGTCGTAGTCGGGGGAGCCTTCCCCAGCGCCGGTGTAGATCCCGATGCGCGATGGGTCGATGGGGTTGGTGTCGAGCTTGGCGTTTTTCCAGGCGTCGTCCGTTGCGGCGAGGGCGAAGCGCGTGGAACGACCAGCGGATTTGTGGTCCGTGGAGTCGAACTGGGCTTCGTCGAAGTCTTTGACTTCGGCGGCGAAGTTGGTGGCGTAGGTGCTTGCGTCGAAGCGCGAGATGGGCGCGACGGCGCTCTGCGCGTTCAGGAGTTTGGACCAGACTTCGTTGATGTCGCGCCCGAGGGGGGTGACCCATCCTGCGCCGGTGATAACGACGCGGCGCGAGGGGGGGTCATTCGTCGGCATCACCGTCCTCGTCGTCGTCTTCGTATTCGTCGTCGTCATCGTCGTTGCGGAGCGCGTCGGGGTTGAGGACGCGGACGAGCCCGTCCTTCAGGCGGCGTTGGCCGAAGTTGATGATGAGACCGAGCTCGAGGTCGGCGGCGCGGAGGACGGCGCGGAGGGCGGTGCGCTCTTGGCCGGTGACGTCGCGGTCTTCGGCGAGGAGGGCGACGATGAAGCGGTCGCCGATGACGAGGTCGGCGGTGACGGATCCGAGGATGTCGTCGTCGTAGTCGAGCTCGTATTTCTTGTCGTACTCGGCTTCGATCTTTTCGTCGCGGAACTCGATTTTGAGTGCGTTGAGGTAGATCTCGAGGGGGTAGCCCGGTCCGAGTTCTTTGTGGACTTCGATGGCGCATCCGATGGTGCGGCGTGAGAGGTCGGTGAGCGCGGGGTCGAGGTCGGAGAGTTGGGTGGAGCGGCGGCCGCGGTTGTCGCGGTTATCGCGGTGGTGGTGTGCCATGGTTGTCCTTGTGTGTGCTTGGTTGGAGGTGTATCGAAGTTGATGCCGAACGTTGATCGGCGTGACTGGTGGGGTTTGGCGATTCTATCTGCTCAGGACGAGCGCGGCGCACTGTCCTGCGAGGGAAGGGGTGCAGACGAGCGCGTTTCTGAGTTCGTTGGGGGGATTGCTGGGTGATCGGGTGGGGGAATCGGGGATGGTTTGGGAGGAGAGGGCGAGGGCGGCGGCGGCGGCGGCGATGGCGCCGTGGGCGGCGAGGGTGTTCCCGACCTTGTCGGTGAGGGTGATCCAGGGGATCTGGTCGGCTCGGGGGCCGAGGGCGGATTCGATGGCTCCGGCTTCCCGCGCGTCGAGTTCGGGGATCCCGACTGCGAGGGGGTAGACGATGTCGATGTCGCCGGGGGTGAGGTTTGCGTCCTTCAAGGCGTTGGTGATGGCGCGTTCGAGTCCTTCGTCGGAATCGGTGGGCTCATCGTCGAAGATGGGGAGCGCGGGGGTGAGGGACTGGGTTGCGGCGAACCCGGCGAGGGTGGCGTAGACCCGGGCGTTGCGGTTCTGCGCGTGGGTTGCTTCTTCGATGACGAGCATGCCTCCGGCTTCTCCGAGGAAGCAGCCCTGGGAGGATGGGTCGTAGGGTTTGCAGGAGTCGGCGGGGTCGTCGGCGGTGGTTGCGGTTGCGAGTTTGTCGGAGAGTTCCCAGCGGAGGAGCCCGTGGGGGTTGACCCGTGATTCGGCGCCGCCTGCGAAGCAGAGGTCGGCGTCGTCTCGTTCGATGATGCGCATGGACTCCCCGATGGAGAGGAGTGCGCCGGCTTCGGCGCCCATGATGGTGTTGGAGGGTCCTTCGAGCCCGTGGATGATGGTGACGTGGCAGGCGAGCATGTTGGGGAGGTATTTGAGGAGCCAGAGGGGGGGGAGGTTGTTCATCCCGGCGGAACCGGGTTCGATGGTGCCCCATTTGGAATCGGAGAAGGAGCCGTCGTCGTTCGCGGCGGTGGCGACGGCTCTGGAGAGCTCGGCGGTGTCGCAGGCGATGAGTCCGGCGCCGATGTTGCACCCGGAGCGTGCGGGGTCGATGGTGAATCCGGAGTCGTCGTCTTCGGAGCCCCTTGTTTTGAGCCCGGCGTCGTCGGCGGCGGCTTTGGCGGCGATGACGGCGAGCTCGGTGTCTCGCGCCATGACCTTGGTGGCTTTGCGGTAGGGCTTGGGGACCATGTCACGGATGTTGGGCTCGGTGACTTGTCCTGCGAGCTGGGCGCGGAAGGCGGAGGGGTCGAAGGATTCGATGGGGGTGATGGAGCGCTGGGCGCTGGAGACGGCGATTTGGAAGGAGGGCGCGTCGGAGGCGATGGAGCAGATGGGGCCGAGCCCTGTGATGACGACGGATCGCTTCATGGGATGATCGTATGTCCGGAGTCGGAATGGGTGGTTGGATACGGAGACGGAAGGGATAGGTTAGCGTGGTTCGGTGAGTTCGGTCTGTGCTCGCATGAGTGTTTCGAAGGATCCGAGTCGTTCGGGGGTGTCTTCGGGGGCGTCTTTGGGGGGTGTGCGCCGGGTGTAGGACCCGGTGGGTTGGAGATCGAAGGCGCGGGCGTGGTCGCGGAGGTGGGTGTCGAAGATTTGCCAGAGGCGGGCTTTGGCGGAGAGGTCCAGGACGGGGCAGGCGGATTCGACCCGGTTGGAGAGGTTCCGGTACATCCAGTCGGCGGAGGAGATGTAGTAGCGGCCGTCGAGGGGGTCGTCGGAGCCGGAGGCGAAGTAGTAGATGCGTGCGTGTTCGAGGAAGCGTCCGATGATGGAGATGACGCGGATGTTCTCGGAGAGCTTGTGGACCCCGGGCTTGAGGCAGCAGAACCCCCGGACGATGAGGTCGATCTGGACTCCGGCTTTTGAAGCTTCGTAGAGGGCGTTGGTGATGCGTCGGTCTTCGAGCTGGTTCATTTTGGCGATGATGCGTGCGTGCTTGCCCTTGCGTGCGTTTTTGGCTTCTCGTTCGATGAGGGAGACGAAGCCGTCGCGCATGTGTTCGGGGGCGACGAGGAGGCGCTCGTATTGCTGTCCGGTGGTGACGCCGGTGAGTGTGTTGAAGAGTCGGACGGCGTCTTCGGTGATCTGGGGGTCGCAGGTGAGGAGCCCGACGTCGGTGTAGAGCTGCGCGGTTCCGGGGTGGTAGTTCCCGGTCCCGAGGTGGGCGTATGCGCGGAGGGCTTGTCGGCCTTCGATGTTTTCTCGTCGGATGACGAGGGAGCATTTGCAGTGTGTTTTGAGACCGAGGACGCCGTAGGCGACGTGGACTCCGGCGTTTTCGAGGGTGCGTGCGAAGGCGACGTTCTTTTCTTCGTCGAACCTGGCGCGGAGTTCGACGAGGCAGGCGACTTGTTTGCCTTCTTCGGCGGCGCGGACGAGGGAATCCACGAAGGGGGAGTCCCGGGAGGTTCGGTAGAGGGTTTGTTTGATGGCGAGGACGTCGGGGTCCTTCGCGGCGGCGGCGATGAAGCGTTCGACGGAGTCGTCGAAGGACTCGTAGGGGTGGTGGAGGAGGATATCGTGGTCCCGGATGCGCGCGAAGATGTCGGCTTCGGGGTCGGCGAGGGCTTGGGGTTTGACGGGTTTCCAGGGGGTGTCTTTGAGATCGGGTCGGTCGATAGAGACGAGGTCGAAGAGGTCGATCCCGGCGCGGGGCGCGGGTCTGGTGTAGTGGTCTTCTCGGGAGAGGTTGAGCGAGGAGAGGATGAAGTCGAGGATTCGTTCGTTGGGGTTGGGTGGTGTTTCGAGGCGGACGGCGTCGGCGAAGCGGCGCATCCGGAGTTCTTCCTCGACATGTTCGAGGAGGTCCTCGACGTCTTCGTCGTCGAGTTCGACGGCGGCTGAGCGTGTTACCCGGAAGGGCATTTCCGCGATGACGGTCATCCCGGGGAAGAGTTCTTCGAGGTTGTGCGCGATGATCTGGTGGAGTGCGATGAAGCGCATGGGTGCGCCTTGTGGGCGCGGGCGTTGGGTCTGATTGCTGGCTTGGGAGACGAGGTCCTCGACGCAGAGGTAGCGGGGGAGGACGTCGGGGACCTTGATGCGCGCGAAGCGGGCTTCGGCGGTCTGGGGCGCGCCCGAGGGTTTGACGAGGACCCCGAGGTTGAGCGAGAGGTTGGAGATGAAGGGGAAGCGGTGGCCGGGGTCTACGGCGAGGGGGGTGAGGATGGGGAAGACTTCGCGTTGATACCAGGTGGTGAGCGCGGCTTGTTCCTGCGCGGTGAGGTGGTCGTAGGTGACGATCCGGATTCCTTCGTCCCGGAGGTTGGGGCGGAGGGTGTCGATCCAGAGGGTGGAGATCTGTTTCTCCTGGTCGATGATCATGCGCCGGGATTCGTCGAGGACCTGCGCGGGGGGGAGGTCCCCGGGTTTGGCCGCTTGTGGTCCGAGGTGGCGCTGGACCCGGAGCTTGTGGAGCCCGACGCGTTTCATGAAGAACTCGTCGAGGTTGGACGAGGCGATGGCGAGGAACTTGATCCGTTCGAGGAGGGGGACGTTCGGGTCGTGGGCTTGGGCGATGACCCGGTTGTTGAACTCGAGCCAGGAGAGGTCTCGGTTGAAATAGAGCCCTTCCTGCGTGTCCGGGAGGGGCTTTTTGGGGTTTGGATCGTGGTCGTCTCGGGTCACATGGAACAGTAGGCGATATGGGGTGGTACGGTAGTGATGGCGTGGTTTGCGCGGGCGCCTGATTTCATCATATTTCCGATTGATTCGCGCGTTGGAAGGGTTGGTGGCGGATGTCGAAGAAACACGGCGAGCGTGATATGCGTGTGCTGTTGCGCGTGGTGCGTGTGGGGTTTGTTGCGTTGATGCTGATCGTGATGTTGCTGTACACGTTCGGGATCTCGCTCAAAGACGATTCGATGGACATCTCGATCGCGACGAACTGGATGATCCCGGTCGCGGTGGCGTTGATTTTGTCGGGGGTGTTTCTGGGGATTGATCTGCTGACGCCGCGGAAGAAGATCGCGACGATCACGGGGGTGGTGTTCGGGTTGCTCGCGGGGCTTGTCGCGACGGTGGTGTTGTCGAGCGTGATCGACCTGGTGGTGCAGACGTGGGACATCCAGGCGGCGGCGATCGTGTCGTCGATCAAGGTGCTTCTGGGTGTGTCGCTTGCGTTCCTGGGGATTACGTCGGTGCTTCAGACGCAGGACGATTTCCGGTTGGTGATCCCGTACGTGGAGTTCGCGAAGCAGATCCGTGGGCCGCGGCCGCTGGTGGTGGATACGTCGGTGCTGATCGATGCGCGGATCGTGGACATCGCGCAGACGGGGCTGATCCAGCAGACGGTGGTGATCCCGGAGTTCGTGCTCGAGGAGCTGCAGACGCTCGCGGACTCGGGTGATCGTGCGAAACGGGACAAGGGCCGTCGGGGGCTCGACATGGTGAGCAAGTTGCAACGGATGGGGACGATCGATGTGGTGATCGATTCGAGCCCGGTGCAGAAGCTGGCCGTCGATCAGGCGCTGGTGGAGCTGGCGATGGCGCTGAAGGCGATGCTGGTGACGTTGGATACAGGGCTCGCGCGGATCGCGCTGATCCAGCAGGTCCCGGTGCTGAACATCCATGACCTGAGCAATGCGCTCAAGCCCACGGTGATCCCGGGGAGCTCGATCCGGGTGGAGCTCGTGAAGGACGGGGAGCAGGAGGGTCAGGGTGTCGGGTATCTCGAGGACGGGACGATGGTGGTGGTGGAGGATGGTGGGGATGCTGTGGGGCGCATGGTGGATGCGGTGATCACGTCGTCGATGCAGACGGCGGCGGGCCGGTTGTTGTTTGCGCGGATGGATGCGGCGGAGCGCGTGGAGGTTGAGGGCGCGGAGGGGTCTGAGGTCGAGGAGGATGCGGTGGTGTCGAACGGTGCTGGGGTGCGGGAGGTTGGTCGGCCGAAGGTGAAGCGGTCGGCGCGGAACCCGAGGCGCTGATGTACATCCGTGTCACAACCCCTTCGAATGATGCGCCTGTCGGGGAGACGGTGGAGCTGCGCAACTACCCGACGCTGAGCAAGACGACGGTGTCGGGGTGGGGGGCGATCGGGTTCGGGTTGATGGCGCTTTCGTGCGCGGTGTTTGTGGGGCTTGCCGTGACGGGGATGATCGGGGGGACGGCGTTCGCGCCGGATTGGGTGCTGTGGGTGGGGGCTGGGGTGTTCGGGCTTGCGGGGTTGATGCTGTGTGTGTACGGGGTGGTGGATCTGGTTGTGGGGTATCGGTCGAAGCTGGAAGCGCGGGCGCATCCGGGGGAGGTGTGGCGCGCCGATTCCGTG
>JALUWX010000075.1 GCA_027019265.1 Phycisphaerales bacterium | reverse complement strand
CAGAGACCCCCCGAACCGTACAATCAGACATGACCATCGCGCCAAGGCACGACAACGCGTCCGAATACCTCCGCTCCAACCCCAGCGCCCCCGCGCAGCTCGATCTCCGCGCCGCGCTCGGAGGAGGGCTCTTCGACTACGACCCAGCACCCGAATCCTTCAAACTCGACATCCCCGACACCCACGATCTCTTCATCGACGGCGACTTCACCCCCCCATCCTCCAACCAACGCTTCGACACCGTCAACCCCGCCACCGAAGAGACCCTCTCCTCCATCGCGATCGCCGACGAATCCGACGTCAACCGCGCCGTCACCGCCGCGCGAAACGCGCTCGAACCCTGGAACACCATCCCCCCCAAGGAACGCGCCAAATACCTCTACCGGATCGCGCGTCGGATCCAGGAACGCGCACGAGAGCTCGCCGTCCTCGAAACCATCGACGGCGGAAAACCCATCAAAGAATCCCGGGACATCGATATCCCCCTCGCCGCCGCACACTTCTTCTACCACGCCGGATGGTGCGACAAACTCCACTACGCGCTCCCCCACAAGAACCCCAAACCCATCGGGGTCTGCGGCCAGATCATCCCCTGGAACTTCCCCCTCCTCATGCTCGCATGGAAGATCGCCCCCGCGCTCGCCTGCGGCAACACCGTCGTCCTCAAACCCGCAGAGACCACCTCCCTCACCGCGCTCCGCTTCGCACAGATCTGCCAGGAGATCGGTCTCCCCAAGGGCGTCGTCAACATCGTGACAGGCGCGGGTGACACAGGCGCATCGATCGTCAACCACACCGACATCGACAAGATCGCATTCACCGGATCCACCGAAGTCGGGAAGCGCATCGCCAAAGCCGTCGCACCGACCAACAAACGACTCACCCTCGAACTCGGTGGGAAGAGCGCCAACATCATCTTCGAAGACGCCTCCATCGACCAAGCCGTCGAAGGCATCATCGAAGGGATCTACTTCAACCAGGGACACGTCTGCTGCGCGGGCTCGCGCGTCTTCGTCCAGGAGTCCATCCTGGACACTGTCGCCTCCAAACTCGCCGACCGGATGAAGTCACTCCGAGTCGGGAACCCCCTCGACAAAAACACCGACGTCGGCGCCATCAACTCCAAAGAACAACTCAACACCATCAACCGCTACCTCGAACACGGCGAAAGCGAAGGCGCCACCCGACACGACCCCACCACCTCCACCCTCCCCGACAAGGGCTACTACTGCAAGCCCTGCTTCTTCACCGGGGTCCAGCCCAGCCACACCATCGCGCGAGAAGAAATCTTCGGCCCAGTCCTCGCCCTCATGTCCTTCCGCACCCCCGACGAAGCCATCAAACGCGCCAACAACACCCCCTACGGGCTCGCCGCCGGAGTATGGACCGACAAGGGATCCAAGATCTTCGACACCGCCGCCAAACTCGACGCCGGCGTCGTCTGGCTCAACACCTACAACAAGTTCGACCCCACATCCCCCTTCGGCGGATTCAAAGAATCCGGTTTCGGAAGAGAAGGAGGCCGACAAGGCCTCCTCGCCTACACCAAGGAATCACACCAATGACCACCGCCCCCACCGCAAGCGATACCTTCGAGATCCGAGACCTCACCCCCGAGGACAAACCCTGGGTCCAGCGCGTCCTCAACCAGTACTGGGCCTCCACCGTCCAGGTCTCCAAAGGACGAAAGATCCAAGCCGACGAACTCCCCGGGATCGTCGCCGTCCGCGCCGGAGACCCCGTCGGACTCCTCACCTACCAGATCACCGACGAGGGCTGCGAGATCGTCACCCACAACTCACTCGCCGGCCACGGCGGCGTCGGCTCCTGCCTCCTCGCAGGCGTCCGCACCAAAGCCCGCGAAGCGGGCTGCGAACGACTCTGGCTCATCACCACCAACGACAACACCCCAGCCCTCCGCTTCTACCAACGCCGAGAGTTCCACATCGTCGATTTCTACAAAGACGCCGTCAACGAAGCACGCAAAATCAAATCCGAAATCCCCGACATGGGCATCGACGGCATCAAGCTCGAGCACGAGCTCGAACTGGAGTACAAGCTGTGAGCGACCGACTCCCCGTCACCAAAACCTACAAACTCGCCATCGGAGGAAAGTTCCCCCGAACCGAATCCGGGCGCACCACAAGGGTCACCGACAAAGCCATCGGGATCGACGCGCACGTCTGCCATGCATCCCGCAAAGACCTCCGCAGCGCCGTCGAAGCCGCCCACAGCGCCTTCCCCGCATGGTCCAGCGCCACCGCCTACCTCCGCTCCCAGATCCTCTACCGACTCGCCGAGATGATGGAAGGCAAACGCGCCGAACTCATCAGCGCCTTGGGTGACAACGCCGAATCCGAAGTCGATCAATCCATCGACCGAGTCATCCACTACGCCGGTTGGTCCGACAAATACCCCCAGGTCCTCGGAGGGTCCAACCCCGTCGCCGGACCCTACCACAACTTCACCATCCCCGGACCCATGGGCGTTGTCGCAATCATCGCCCCCGACACCCCCGCGCTCCTCGGGCTCATCTCCCTCATCGCCCCCGTCCTCTGCGCCGGGAACACCTGCGTCGTCCTCGCATCCGAGACCAACCCCATCCCGAGCATGATCCTCGCCGAAGCCCTCGCCACCAGCGACCTCCCCGGAGGTGTCGTCAACACCCTCACCGGGTTCCGCGACGAGCTCGCCCCCCACATCGCGACCCATCACGAGATCATCGCCATCCACGCCGCGGGTCTGAGCGACTCCCAGCGCACCACCCTCAGAGAAGGCGCCGCAGAAAACCTCAAACGCGTCACCATCCACCCGAGCGATCTCGACTTCACCAACGACAACCGCTGCGAGTCCCCCTCCTGGATCGACCCCTTCATCGAGTTCAAAACAATCTGGCACCCCAGCGCCGTCTAACCACTCAGACCTTCGCGGGCCCCGTCTTCAGAGACTCATCCAGCTCAAGCCGGGGCTGACCCGTGCTGGGCTGTTCACGCCACTCGATCTCCAGCTCCACATCAAACAACCGCGCGATCGAATGCAACTGCCGCTCGATCGCCGAACGCGCCTGCGCGATATACCGCTCATCGTTCTTCTCGAACAACTCCGCGGCCTGCTCCTGCGCCGTCCGCATCAGCTGGTTCTGCCGCTCCGCGTTCATATTGATCACGTCGAGCAAACCCAGCACCCGACCCTGCTGAATGTCGTACGGCTCCACATCCATCAACCGCAGCGACCCCACAATCGCCGGAAGCGACACCCGGAACCGCCCCGGAGAAAGCTCCGTCACGTCCTGCTCACGCAGCGCCCCAAGCTCGATCGCGTACTGCTTCTCGAACTGAAAGATCATCGCGACCTTCGCCTGCGACAACAGAATCGGAGGAAGCCAGTTCCACCCCGTCGTCGCCGTCGCGATCTCCTTCGCATGGACCTCAAGCCCCACAAGCTTCCCGACAGCGCGCACCCGCTCCGTCAGCATCCGGAGCGAAACCCGATCTAGGTTCCCCCCCTTCCGACCACGCTTGAGCGTCGTAACCATCCAGAACACAACCCCAGCGCCGATGATCGCCGCAAAGGTCAACGCGATGAGCAGAAGAATGAGATCGTTCACGATGTCATTGTTGGGTCATCGCCGCGCCGAATTGCCGCAACCCACCAAAATCACACCCCAACCCCGCTCTGCACCCCCGAATCACGCCTTCTGATCGGACCCGTCCACCCCACCCGGACGACCACACTCGTACGCGCGGATCAGCAGATGCGCCGAGATCGAGAACATCACGATCCCGATCAGCCCCACCGACAGCAGCGTCACCCCAGCAACCGGACCCGACGACCCGAGCAGGTTCTGCACCCAAGCCCCCGGACCGATCCCCTTGTAGATCAACCCCGCGCCCACCACCATCGGGACCCCCACGACCGCGCTCCACACCACGTACCCCCACGCCCTCGAAGACCGCGCGAACACCGCCAGCGAAGCCATCCCCCCAAGCAACACCACCGCCCCACAACGAACCGCAAACGTCACGTTCGTGATCGTCGCAAGATCGGGAAACTCATCCATACGTTTCGGGAAGATGTACCCCCGGTACAACCCAAAGACAAACCCCACCAACACCGACCCCGCGATCGCCGTCACCCCGATCCCCCACCCCGCACGGAACCGCCCCATCCCGAGCAGCACCCCGAAGATCCCACCGAACAACGCCAGCACCTCGAACCCGAAGAGCGCCCAGTCGAACCCACCGAAGTACCCGAGCGAGTACCAGATCCAGGGAAGCGCACTCACCCCCACAACAACCGACACAACCAGCACCCCCAAACGCAACAGCATCGGGGGCCTCGGAAGCTCGGATCCAATCTGGGTCGTGTCGCTCATCGCCGTCATTATCGCCCACCACCCCCTCCGGTTCGACAGAAACACCCAAATCCAGCGCAGAACTCGCACACCACCCACGCGCACCCCTTGCGCACACGCGCACCCTCAACCGAGCAAACGCAAACATACCCCCCATCCCCCGATCCCATCGAGGATTCCCCCCGATCTCGCCGATATCCAATCCAACAGCCGGACCACGCAGGGGGCGCTCAAGCCCCAACCCCGGCACGGAGTTCACCCATGAGCGGCATCACCTCAGGAGTCGGCCTCTTCTCCGGACTCGACACCAACTCACTCATCGAGCAGCTCCTCTCCATCGAGTCCCGACCCAAAATCCTCGCCCAGTCCCGTCTCGTCCAGCTCCAGGGACAGAAGGCCGCATACCTCGACATCAACACACGGATCGACGCGCTCAAAAACCTCGCCAAGGGCTTCCGCACCGACAACGTCTTCCGCGACAAAACCGCACAGGTCTCCGACGAGTCCATCCTCTCCGCGACCGCATCCCAGTCAGCGACCCAGGGCTCCTACGACTTCATCGTCGATCGACTCGTCTCCACACAGCAGATCCTCACCCGAGGATTCGCCGACCAAGACACCTCCGCGCTCGGGATCGATTCCCTCTCCTTCGAATCCGCCGACGCCCGACTCGATCGAGAAACCTCACTCGAAGACCTCAACAACGGCAACGGCATCACCCGAGGCGTCATCACCGTCAACGGCACCGACGTAGACCTCTCCCGCGCCGGAACCGTCACCGACGTCCTCGACGCCATCAACGACGTCTCCGGCGTCAACGCCTACGTGGACAACGGGAGCATCGTCGTCACCGGGCTCACCTCATTCGAGAACAAAGACTCCAGCAAGGACGTCCTCGGATCCCTCGGGCTCGACCAATCCATCGACCCCGAAAACACCGTCACCGGGACCTCCGTCTACGGCCTCAACGCCAATACCGCCCTCTCCTCCCTCAACGACGGCCGCGGACTCCTCATCCGAAACGCCTCGGGCACCGACATCTACGACTTCACCATCACCGTCGATACCGACGCAGACGACATCCCCGACACCGCCGTCCAAATCCGACTGGGAGACATCGAGGAGTACGTTGACGACGACGACGACCCCGAAACCGACGACGTCCTCCAAGTCACCTCCCCAGCAGTCACCACCCTCGGGGGCGCGATCACCCGGATCAACGAAGCCCTCGAAGCCGAGTTCGGGGACACCGACATCCAGGTCTCCATCGACACCAACTCCGGCGCCCTGACCATCAACGACGCGCAGGGACGGGACATCGAGATCGCCGACTTCGCGGGCTCGGGCTCCCCCTCCACAGCAGCCACCGACCTCGGGCTCGCCGGAACCTACACCACGGGCTCAGGGAACGGAAACCGCATCTTCGCCGGCCTCAACTCCACACTCATCTCCTCCATCAACGGAGCCAACGGGCTCGACACCACCGACGGCCAGCTCAACTTCACCACCAAAGACGCAACCAGCTTCACCATCGACATCTCCGGGCTCGGCGACGTCAACGACATCATCAACGCCATCAACAACGACCCCACCAACGACGGCCGAGTCGTCGCCTCCCTCAACAGCAGAGGAACCGGGCTCGAACTCACCGACACCTCCACCGGAGGGGGCACCTTCACCATCGGAGGAACCGGGGGCGCCGACACCGCCGCACTCCTCGGGATCGAAGGCACCCACACCTCGGGCTCCATCACCGGGACCAACCTCCAGCTCGGGTACTACGGCGCAGCCACCCGACTCGACTCCCTCTACAACGGCGCAGGAATCGGATCCGGAACCTTCGAGATCATCGACTCCAACAACAACCGCGCCGAGATCTCCATCGGGTCCGGAGACATCACCCTCTCCGACGTCATCCGCCGGATCAACCAGAACTCCACCATCGACGTCACCGCACGCATCAACGACACCGGCGACGGCATCATCATCGAAGACACCGGGGGAGGCGCCAACGAACTCTCCGTCACCGACCTCGACGGAGCCGTCGCAAACAAACTCCGCTTCGAAGGAACCGCCACCGGAACCGGCGCAGACAACTACCTCGACGGCTCCTTCGAAGTCAACATCGACATCGACGCAACCTCCACCCTCGAAGACATCCGCCAAGCCATCAACGACGCAAACGCCGGGGTCTCCGCCTCCATCGTCAACACCGGTTCGGGCTCCTCCCCCTTCCGACTCTCCATTGCCTCCGACAACACCGGGGTGGACGGCCGCTTCATCATCGACTCCGGAGACTTCGACCTCGGGATCTCCACCATCGACGAAGGACAAAACGCCCGCGTCTTCTTCGGTTCCTCCGACCCCGCCGAAGGCATCCTCATCTCCTCCTCCTCCAACCAGCTCGACGGCGTTATCCAAGGCGTCACCATCGATCTCAAATCCGCCTCCGAAGACCCCGTCACCATCTCCGTCTCCCAAGACTCCTCCTCCATCGAAAGCAAGATCAACGAGTTCGTCACCGCCTTCAACACCGCCGTCGAACAGATCGACTTCCAGACACGCTACGACCAGGAAACCGAAGCCCGAGGCACCCTCCTCGGTGACGGCACCGTCTCCTCCCTCCGCAACGCCCTCTTCAACACCCTCCTCCGATCGAACGACGGATTCTCCGGAACCTTCGACTCCCTCACCGAGATCGGGTTCAAAATCGGATCCGGGTCCGTCCTCGAGTTCGACAGCGCCAAGTTCCGCGACGCCTACGACCAAGACCCCAACGCCGTCGAAGCCCTCTTCACCACCCGCACCATCGACACCAGCGCCGCCGACGACGACCCCAACACCGACGATGAACTCGTCTTCTCCGAGCGAGGCGTCTTCTTCCAGTTCGAGCAACTCGCCGAAACCTACACCGACTCACTCGCAGGCATCCTCGTCAACCGACAAAGCGCCTTCGACGACCAGATCGCCCTCCAGGAAGACCGGATCGAACAGTTCGACGTCCGACTCGAAGCACGTCGCTCCGTCCTCCAAGCCCAGTTCCTCGCCATGGAACAAGCCATCGCCTCTATCCAATCCCAAAGCTCCTCCCTCTCACAGATCGCCCTGATCGGGTAACACCCCCCACATCCCGGGCTGAAGTCCCCCACCCAGAAGCCCGATATCCAACCCCATGAACGATACCAACACCCTCAACCCGTACCTCAAGACCAAGGTCCTCACCGCGCCCCCCGAGGAGCTCCGCCTCCTCCTCATCGACGGCGCCGTCAAGTTCGCCCGTCAAGCGCGCGACGCCATGATCAACAAGGACTACGAAAAGATCTACGAGGGATTCACCAACGCAAGGACCATCGTCCTCGAACTCTCCGAATCCATCAACCCCGAAGCCGACCCCGATCTCGCCCAGAAAATCAAAGGCATCTACCTCTTCATCTACGGCGAGCTCTTCCACTCCTCCATCGACAAAGACATCCCACGCCTCGAAAAAGCCATCGAGCTCCTCGAGTTCGAGCGCGAAACCTGGTCCCAGTTCCTCGACAAACTCGCCGAAGAACGCGCCTCGGGCACCACCCCCGCCGCGCCACCCACCCAGGACACCCCCCGCGCCCCCTTCAGCGTCCAAGCCTGACCCCAACCACACAACTCAAAGCGCCGGAGCCGCCTCGCTCAACCCCGCGCTCAGGTGGTCCATCACGAACCGCGCAGATACATTCGTGCGCAGCTCCAGAATCGCGCGCTCCGACATCTCGATCGCATGAACAGCCCACCCCGCGCTCCGCGCATTCCGAAGCATCGGACGCGCATACCCCGACACGAGCGCCAACATCAACGCCGCCCCGTCCCGGTTCGCCGTCTCCTTCGATCGGTTCTCCCGGCGCTGCGTCCCCTCCTTCACCCACGCCTTCGCACGCTCCTCGATCAGATCCGCCATCGTCTGACCAAGCTCCCCCACATACTCCCCACGCGCACACCGAGCCAGCATGGGCTCGATCGTCCGCGCCCAATCGAACAACCCCTCATCGACGGCCTGCGCATACCGACCCGGCGCCCCATCCGCAAACCGCATCATCCAATCATGCGCCTCCGGGGTCGCCTCGATCCCGCTCGACCCCACCCACGCACGCATCGCATCGTGCTCCAGCGCCCGGAACGAAACCCGCTGACACCTCGACCGGATCGTCGCAAGCAATCGATCCTCCGACGACGTCACCAGAATGATCACGTTCCCCGGCGCGGGCTCCTCGAGCGTCTTGAGCAGCGCGTTCTGCACCGGCGCATTCGTCGGAGACCGATCCAGAAGCTCCGCCTCATCCACAATGAACACCCGACCCGCACGCGCATCCCGTGACATCACCGGAGCCAGCTTCGCCGGCCCGATCAGATGATGCTCCACCACGTCCTTCGGGATCGTCGCAAGCTTCGCCCCGCGCACCGAAGACTTCTCCTCGAACCGCGCCAGCTCCTTCCGAACAATGAACAAGTCCGGATGGGTCCCCGCGCGGATCCGCTTCTGCGTCTCCGAATCCGGATCCACCGACACCCGACCCATCAGATCAGGTGCGGCCTCAGGATCCAGCAGCACACTCGCCCAAGCCAGCGCCGCCGTGAACTTCCCCACCCCCTTGGGTCCATGGAAGATCCACGCATGGTGCAAACGCCCCGAATCCATCGCGCGAGACAGCGTCTCCATCGCCGAGTCCTGACCCAAGACCTCCGACATCGCGATCGGACACGGCGCATCGATCCAAGCCGACTCGGGCTCGGACTTCACCACCTTCTTCTTGACGACCTTCTTCTTCGCCATCAAACGACGATAGCGTCCATCACGCGCGCCGGCGTCGCACCACCATCCCACCCGCGCCCAGAAGCACGAGCACCGACGACGGAGCCGGGATCACCGAGTTGATCCAATCCCGATGGAAGTCCACCGACGTAGACCCCATCAGATCCCCGTACATCCCGAAATCCGTCGGTTCATCCGCGAACGGCACAATAAACGTGTTCACCCCGATGAGCTCCCACCCGTTCGCGCCCATCGCCATGATCGCGCCACCCGAATCCCCGAACATCAGCATCGCTTCCAGGTCCGTCTCGTCCCCCGAGCCCGGCGCATCGAAATCGAACTGCAGAAACTCCGACCCGAACCCGAACGCATTGTCGGGTTCGAGAATATTCGTCCCCGCTCGGCGCAGCAGGTCGTACGACCCCGTCCACCCCGTGTTCCCATCACCCGTCCCACCAAACCCAACAAGCGACACCTCCGTACCGAACGGCGAAGGACCGCTCGAAAGCGCCGTCGGCGTCGCATCCGAGATCGACTCGCTCAACCGAACCAACGCAAGGTCCCCGTTCGTCGCGCCCCCTTCATCAAACCAGTCCGGGTGGTAGTACACCGCTTCCGCCGTCACGCGCTGCGTCCCCGACCCCGTATCGAACAACCACGCATCATCCGGCGCATTGTCCACCACATGCGCCGCCGTCAGAACCCACCGATCCGAGATCAGCGTCCCCGACCCGTTCCAGAACTGCGAGTCCCCGTCCTGATAGATCATCCGCCCCACCGACCCGAAGTTCATATCCGCATAGTTCAGATACGCCGAATCCGCAACATCATGCCGGATCACGATCCCCTGCGCCACCCCCGCGCACCCCACCATCGCGACAACAAGACCCGTAACCACCCCGGCGCGTGCGTTCGACATCGTTCATGCTCCTGTGCTGTCCCACGAGCCCATCGCGGATGAGCCGTCAGCCCACCACCAGGTGAGCCACCAAGACAACATGCCCCGGATCACACGAATCGCCACCCAATGTCCGAAAACCTCACCCCCAACCCAACCCCCCCCGGAATCAGCGGGTCCGACGACGACGAGCCATGAGCCCCCCACCACCGAGCAGCACCATCAGCC
>JALUWX010000074.1 GCA_027019265.1 Phycisphaerales bacterium | reverse complement strand
AAATAGCATTCAATCAAAAAATAGTTCAGTTATAGATTTGAGCCATAATAAAGGAGAAGAAATAAAAAAATTTCTGCAAAAAGGATGAATATAAAAACAATGAAAAATAATAAAATTCTCAAGAATTATTCCAATGCAAAAAATTCAAAATATAATATAAGGTAGCAACTATAATTAAAAGTTTAGAGTTGGATCAGCTAATGAGTCAAAGGAAAGATCTTTATATGATGAAACTAATCAACTGAGAATTTTCTCAACTAGTTTGTCAACCAGAAAGAATGTGTTCACTTCGCTTGGAAGAAAATAACCAGAGTATGTAGAAAATAATTTTAGTTGCTTTTTATAATTATGAAGAATAAAAATTTTAAAATGCATAGAATTACAAAATCCAATAATTCAGAGTCAGAAAATGGGAAGAACTTCAATATCATTTAGAGATCAAAATAAGCTCACTGGAGTCTTAAACCCTAATGCCCGCCGCTCACACATGACAAAAATTCCTACTTCATTCAGAATATCTTCAAAAACAAATAAAAAGAAAATGATCACAATGAAAAATAAAAGTTTGTGTGCTAATCTTTAATAAATTTAGGAAATAGCAATCAAGATACTATTGAGCACTTACTTGGGTTAGACAGAGTTAAAATTCCAAAATAGACTCAATCGAAAAGATATTATAAGCTCTTCAAGGAGCAAGAAACCTATAGTAAAGGATAAAACCATCATTGAGGATGAAGACCCTTATTCAAAGAAGAATATTTCAAAAATGTTGAAAATGAGGGGAGATAACTCGCCAATGGTATATCTCCCTGTCGAAAAGAGAAGAAGGGTCTATGAAGCAATTGATGAAGGGCTGAGCAAATATTTACCAAAATATAAAAACAAGAATTTTTCAAATTTAATCCAAATGGTTGAAAAATTAATGAATTCAAAGGAAAATAACCGGGATATTTTAGAAAAGATTGATCTACCTCCTGGAAAAAGTTATGTGGAAGAGCTTGTTAAAGAGGCACAGGAAAATCATAAACTAATTATGGAGGAAAAACTATACTCAATGAGAAAAGCTGAGCAAGAAGAAAAAGAAATAAAGAAGAAAGAAAGTGATGCAAAGGAAATTTTTATTAATAGAATGAATACAAATAACATAAAAATTGAGGAAATCCAGAAAACTAATTAACAAATACCTTGAAGATGATGCTGATTATCGTAGAAAAATAAAAAGGATGAATCTGACAACAAAAGCTCAGTTTGCTCAAGATTCTTCTCTTGATAACTCAAAACAATTCAAAGATAAATAAATTTTCAATTTATAGTTTCATGAGAAGATCAGGTTTTATTATTAGAGTTATTATAAAATATAGGACTCAGAACTCCTGCACAAGAATTTAAGAAAATGACTAATGAAGAATTGAGAAATAGGGCAACTACTTCAATGAATTTGAGAAGAGATAAAATAATTAATAGAAGAAAAACTCAGTCTAAAATATCAAATAGAAGCCCTCCCTTTGATAAAGTTAAATTTATGAAGGAATTACAAGAAAAAGAGGATAGAAATAGTAAGAATAGAAATTAATTATTTCCATTTATTAAAAAAGATAAAAATTTCGATTATAGTGAAACAGTCAACAAGAGAGATTTTATTAATGAAAAATAGACTAGAAAACAATCTTTTAGAGTGTAATATCAATGATGCAAAAACTTTGAAACATCAAAACGATAAAAAGTATGAAATTCAAACACAAATGATTTTTGCTTTTTAATTGAATTATTTTAATTTAGAGTTG
>JALUWX010000073.1 GCA_027019265.1 Phycisphaerales bacterium | reverse complement strand
TCGTAGCTCCTACCGCTTTAGCTCTGCCAACTGTATCAGCATCTTTATCGTAATTTATTTCGTACTCAAACGATATTTTTGCATTAGCATCGAGATCGTCTTTAGCAGTTTTTAGAATTTTTCTTTCAAACTCTGCCATACGCTTGTAGTTTGTGCCAAATAGTGCGTTTAATTCGTCCAGATCATAGCGTTTGAGCTTTGGTATCTCTGGATCAAAGCCCTTTATCATCTCCAAAAGTAAAATCATTCTCGCACTATGTTTAGACTTTAGGAGCATCAGCTGTTCAGCGTTTACGCTTGTATATTTGCTTTTTACATCAACGATCATCTGTATAACTTCGCGAAACATCGTCACTTCGATTTTACCGTCATACTCGATATGACACTTTGGAAGTACAGAAACAAAGCTTTTTGACTTTTCATCGCTCCAGCTAATAGAAGTCTTTTGCATCTGCTCCAAATTGCGTATAAGCGTTTTTTTGCTTACATTGCAATACTCGCACATCTCTTTAGTGCCCATTTTGATTTTAACTATATCGCCATCGGGTATCTTTTCGCAGTCAAAAGCTATATAGAAAATCATTTTAAGGGCTGTCAAATTGTTTTGCTTGATAAATGCTTCCACTAAATCATTTTTTATCTTCACTATGTTCGATTTAGGCTTTTTTGCTTTGCGTGATAATGTTGCCATTTGACTTCCTTTTTGTGTGCTAAATTTCCATTTTATGTCAATGAGTAATTATAGGACACATTAATATAATGTGTCCTTAAAATAGTATAGACACGATATGGACACTTTGGACACGAAATTAGGACACTTTGGACACGAAATTAGGACACTTTGGACACACTATTATTTTTAAGTCGCCCTATTTTATTGGCTTAGAGGCACTTATTCACATACTAATAACTGTTTTTTATAAGGGTTTTTATAATAAAGGGTCTTGAAAATCAGAGATTTTCGCTTTATTTTTATTCTCGCTTCGCTCTATTTTTTGCTTTGTCGTATGCTTATATTTGCCCTATAAGTAAAAATTTGGCTTTGGGTATGGTTTGGTATGGGTAAATAGCTTTAAAGCGTTTATTTGAGCTTATATGAGTTTTTAGAGTGTATTTTTGCAAGTAGGGGAGAGCTTAACGCTCTCGCTGCCGCAAACGCAGAAATAACCCTCCCATTATCCTAAATGGTATGAGATTAGCAATTTACAAGACATCAACGGGCTACGCCCTCTACGCTGCGCGTGGCTTTTATAACTCAGGCATTGTAATTTGTGCAGCAGGGTCACAGTTTTCTAAGCTATCGATATTCAAATCAAAAGCACCTTTTAAATAAGCCTCTAAAATCTTAAAATCTTTCAAGTCTAAAGACCCGTAAGCATTAAGAGATAGAAGCAATCTATAAAAAGCTTCAAGCTTTTCTTGCAACTCGTTTTTATTCATTTTTACACCTCCAAATTAAGATAAAAAAACCCCCTGAAAACATCAGAAGAGAAAATACTAATAAGCCCCTATTTTACGAATGAAACGGCCGTGTCCGAAAACTTTTTATAGATAGCCAAGAGGGGTCGCTACGCACCCGGAACCTTTCCCCGCAACTGCGGGGACCCTTTCCGGGTGCTTCTCCCCATTAAAATAACTTCGGTTGTGGGTTATTATCACGAAGATATATCGTAGCTCCTACCGCTTTAGCTCTGCCAACTGTATCAGCATCTTTATCGTAATTTATTTCGTACTCAAACGATATTTTTGCATTAGCATCGAGATCGTCTTTAGCAGTTTTTAGAATTTTTCTTTC
>JALUWX010000072.1 GCA_027019265.1 Phycisphaerales bacterium | reverse complement strand
TATACAAGTTGCAGCTGCTGTGCCTGCCGTTCCTCGGCAACTGCTGGCTGCACTACCACATATGGGGCGAGCTGTCAATGGCGCTCGGCATGCTGATGGGCGCAGACGTCGTGGGGGCGCAAAAGACACTCAAACTTGTACAGGAACCGTTCCAGATTGCGATCATGTGGCTGTTTATTTCGGCCCTGGGTGCATCGGCGATTCCCGTGCCCAAACACGAATACAAACCGCTATCGAGCGTCGAAATCCCCATTCCCAACACAACCCCGGTCGTGCGCACGAAACAGCACACCGACCCGGGGTCACGTGCAAATAGCGTGTGCGGTCTCTCGGACATTGAGTTCGAGGTCGAGTAGTAAACATAAACTATTGTTCCTCTGTAATGTAAATGTCGGGGTAGGCCGAGTTGCGTTCGTCGCGGAACGGAAACGGCGTGCCGTCGCGCCCGCGGAACCCTGTTTCGCGTGTTTCGAGTGTGTGGTAGAGCACATCGTCGGGAAATAGCCGGTCGAGATCACCCGGTCGTGTCGGGATCTGTGCCAATGTGTCGTTGCGCGGGATGTAGGCCCATGCCGCGTGGATGTTTTTGCGCTCGAGCTGCTCGAATACGTACGCGATCGACTGACCCGGGCGCATTTTGACGCCGACAATGACCATATCCTCGCGCTTGTCGAGCGCGTCGCGCACGGCCGTGTGCGGCCAGTATCCGACGTACACCGCCATGGTTGTGTGCTGCACAAAATTATTCGCCGTGTGTATAATAGACTTTTGTTTTAGTCTGCAACAAGCACAACCTCCCCGAAAAGATGATTGCGTTCGAGCACGCGGTCTTTTACGCCGCACTCAACCTGGTGCTGTACCTCGCCGGGTATACCGCGCTCATCTGGCTGCTCGCAACCGCGTGTATTCTCGTCTATGGCGTGTCCATGTACATGCACACCGTACCGCTGAACCATGTCGCGATCCGCATTGACGCGTTTGGACGATGCGACACGATCAAGCCGGGCAAGTACATTTCGATTCCGGGCTTCCACCAGGTGCTCAGCTACCATGTCGGCAACGAGATCGCCGACAACAGCGCGCCGACACGCACGACGCTGCCGACCAACAGCGAGTTTGACGTGATCGAAAAGATGGAGGGCATGCCGATCGAGGACATGGAAACGCGCACAAGCGCGCTGCTCTCGGCAATGATCTACTACCGGTGCCAGCTCGCGAGTATCGAAGACCTAGTGCAAAAGTACGGCGACGGCGATCTCGTGCGTGTGTGCTCGCAAAAGTTCCGCGAGTGCGTACCGCTCTCACAGCACATTGTCGATATAGTGCGACATACGCGCCAGAGCAAGGGACTGCTGACATTGACGACGCAAAAGAATGCCGCGATACAGCTCGCGCCCGATACGCGCAAACAGATCAGCGAGTTCCAAAAGAGTGTGAATGAGACACACGGCCTGCGCGTCAAGTCGGTCACGGTAAGCTATGCGATCGACGCTATCCAGCAGGCCGCGCAACAACAACAACAACAACAACAACAACAAAGAACCAATGGACCGAGTGAAGACGATATGGAACACGACCGCGGGCGCAGACGACGTCGGCGGTCAACGAGTGCATCGCGTTCACGCCGCCCGCGGCGCTTATCATCGTCACGCGTGCGGAAACAACTGACGCAGTAAACAGACACACAGCACGTGTATTTTTCTCTTCTGTGCCCCTTCCTTTGTCGTTTTTGTTTTTCTTTTCCTTTTCCCTGCACAGCGCCATGTCTGACGACAAGGCAACCATCCACACGTGTCTTACGCCGTCTATCACG
>JALUWX010000071.1 GCA_027019265.1 Phycisphaerales bacterium | reverse complement strand
GCGGGGGGGGGGGGGGGGGGGGGGGGGCCCGGGTAGGCCGGGGATGGTTGGGTGGTTTGGTAGAGGGCACGGAGGTCGGAGGCGCTGCGGAGCGCGGTGGTGGTGAGTTCGTTGGCTTTGTCGGCCGGGGAGAGGTGGGCCGGGGGGGTGGTGTTGATGGTGGTCATGGAGGGGTCCTTGTGGAAACAAGCCGCGCGGGTTTGGTGCGCGGGGATGGGGTTTGGGTTAGAGGGGGAGGGTCTGGGCCCAGCCCGTCACGCTGAGGGGAGGGAGGGGTTCGGAGACGGTTCCGACACCGAGGTGGCGGAGGATGTTGAACGCTTGGGCTCGGTGGTGGATGCTGTGGGTTGTCACGTGCGCGAGGATGTGGGCGCGGGTGAACTTGCGCGGGGGTCGCTCGAGGACGGTGTCGAGGGGGAGACGCGCGGCGAGGTCGGCCCAGTCGGTGTGGGTCTCGTCGTGCATGGCGCGGAGTTGGTCGAGGGTGTGGGGCGCTTCGTCTTCGATCCAGGGGCGCTGGGGGCGCTCGGCGTAGACATCAGCCCAGGCGCGCATGGCGGCGATGTTGTGGGTGATGGTGGCGCGGAGGGTCTGGAGCCCGATGTCGAAGGGTTGATCGAGCTGCGCGTCGGTGAGTTTGGCGGCGTGGTCGAGGAGAAGGGAGTCGGCCCAGCGCGCGTGCGCGAGGAGGATCGCGAAGGCGTTTGTGTTGAGATTGTCGGTGTCGACTACGGGCCCGGACATCGCATTCCCTCCGCCGGTATGAGCCGGATCAGGTTCAACGGGTGCTTCTCAGCGCCGGTGGGTGGGCGCGCCCCGTGCAATGGGCGATTGTAGCGGAGGAATCCGGGGTTTGGATCCTCGATCCGGGTTGCTGAACTGGGATGTCCGGAGGGGTGTTGGACGGAATGCTTGATAATGCTGGATCTTGGGTCGATCGGTTGTATGTTGTGAGGGATCGTTGCGGGGTTGTTTTCGTTGACGATCGATCTGGAGGGATCACATGTCGATGAGTACTGCACGATTCGGGCTGGTGTCTTTGGTTGTGGGTTCGATGGGGGTCGCGCACGCGGGGATCTACTCAATCGAGCGAGCCGGGAGCGGATGGGTGCGGCACGACGGCTCGAATAACAGCCCGGAGGTGATCGGCAACTTCGTCGTCGGGAACTTGCAGTTTGATGGCGAGTATCGGAACTGGTTCAGTTTCGATCTCTCGATGATCACTGAGCCGATTGTCAGCGCCATGCTCCGGGTCGATAGCGTGGATGTCGATCTTGACCAGATGACGGATGCGGTGACGTACGACATCACTTCGTATGACAATGCATTGGACTTCAATACGATGGGGAATGGGGTGTTGTACGGTCAGCGCGAGTACGAAGAGCTTGATTCGTTCATGATCCGAGAGATCGAGCTGAATGCGGCCGCAGTTTCAGCGATGAATGCGTCGGATCTTTTCCTGATGAGCGGGCGGCTTTCGGATGGTGCATCGTTCGGATCCGACTTCGAGTACCAGTATGTCTTTGGTGGGAGCGGATCGACGCCTTTCTTGATCGAGTTGGTCGTCACGACGGTCCCCGGCCCCGGCACGTTCGCGATGGCGGGGGTGGTCGGTGTAGGGTGTGTTGGTCGTCGTCGGCGATAGCGGCTCGCTGATTGCTTCATCAGAACGGGCGTTGACGCGGGCGCTAGCCTGTGAGCCCACGTATCCATGCGACGATTGTCTTGATCTCGGACTCGGTCAGGGGTTCGAGCGCGGGGTCGTCTTCGGGGGGCATGATGTCGGGGTCCCCGGGTGGGAGGGTGATGAAGTAGAGGAGGTCGGAGTTCTCGGGGTCGTCCCGGTCGATGGTGTTGGTGGACGGGTCGAGGGTGTGGGCGATGGTGTCGAGTCGGAGGTCTTGCTCGGCTTCGTCCGGGCCGTGGCACTGGACGCATTTGGTGGTGAGGATGGGTTGGACGTCGCTCAGGTAGGTGTCGAGCGATGCTTGGGTGAGGTTGAAGTCGGCTGGGTTCAGCGCGGGGGGTTCGGACTCGGGTGTGGTGGGTTCGGGATCGGGGTTGAGGAGTTGGGTGAGGGGTCGGGTGAGGAAGCCTTGGCCGTGGGTGAGGTCGCCGCCTTTGTGGCCGGTGAGTCCGACGGCGGCGGCGCTGATGAGGAGGAGGGTGAGGTAGAGGGTGGTGGGTTTGGAGGATGAGGGGTGACGCGCGGCGAAGGCGCTGATGGTGGTGATGAGGACGAGGACGGCGGAGACGATCCCGAGGATCCGGTGGGTGTCCGCTTTGGGGGGCGCGTCGAACCCGAGGACGAGCCCGGTGGTGGTGGTGATGAGGGTGAAGAGGAGGGCGAAGGCGATGAGGATGAGCGCGGTCGGGCTCGGGGTGAAGGGGGTGGTGCGCGGGGCGCGGGTGAATCTCTCTAAGTAGCGGGGCGCGAGGGCGCGCGTGAGCTCGACCATCGCGGCGACGATGATGAGGGCGATGGGGAAGTGGAGGACGACGAGGTGGGTGCGTCCGATGAAGTCGAGGAGGTGTCCGAGCATGGCTGCGGGGGGATTCCGGAGGGATCAGTCTTCTTCTTCGAACTCGTCGTGGCCTTCCTTGCGGGCTTGGCGGAGGGAGGCGTAGAGGTTCTGGGCTTCTTCGGTGTTGCCCATGAGGAGCTGTCGGCTCAGGGCGTTTGCGGCGGAGACGGCTTCGGTGAGTTTGATCCGGAGGTCGGTGGCGAAGCGGTCGGTGTCGCCGTCGTATTTGGATTCGGAGCGGACGGGGATGGGGGCTTGGTGGGCGAACTTGACGCACTGCGCGAGGGCGATGGTGACGGTGTTTGCGAGCATGGCGGCTTCGTGACGGGCATCGTCGTTGTCGAGGTCACGCATGGGGGATCGCATGGCTTTGAGCGCGTCCCCGGCTTTGTCCATGTTGTTTTCGAAGTCGGAGTGATCGGTGGGCGCGAAGGCGCGGGCTTGGGTGGTGCTGAGGGTGAGGACGGGGAGGGCGGCGGCGGTTGCGGCGAGGAAGGCGCGGCGTTGGAGGGTGTGGGTCATGCGTGGATCTCCTCATGTGTTGTTGATTGAACTGGTGGGATGGTACTCGAAGCGCGAGTCGGGGCGCAGAACGCGCGTCCGATCACGGTATTTCAGGGTCCCTCATACACGGGGATTTCCCCATTCATCGGGCGTTTTCGTGTTTTTGTGCGGCTGTGCAGGACATGTTGTGCTATGACTTAAGAAGAGTGGTGGAACTCTGACATACGGAGATTTGAGATGAGGAACTCACGCAGATTTGCGTTGATGGGGATGTTGTTGTGCGCGCTCGGCGCGGGGACGAGCCAGGGGCAGATTTCGGGCTCGACGTGCACGGCGTCGGTGCCCTGTAATGGGGCGTGTATCCCGGGGTTTGAGTGTCAGCCACGGGGGACGCTTGCGTGCGCGACCATGGCATTGAACGGTTCTTCGGGGAACTCGAAGGGGCTCGGGAGCCGGTGCGGGGCGTGCACGAAGGACATGATGGGGATCCCGCTCACGATGGGTTTGTGCGGGAGCTCGTGCGTGCAGCCTTGCCCGGTCGATCCTGACGACGATTGATCGTCTGACTCAATGTGGTGTGATAGAGTCGCCCGATGACACACTCATGGTTTTCACGTGGATTGTTACGCGCGCTTGTGTTGTTTGTGATGCTGGGTTCTCCGGCGCTCGGCGATGAGCTGAGCGACTGGGATGCGTTTGTGTCGCAGTATGCGCGGATCGATGATCTGAACGTGTTCGCGCAGGGGACCCGTTCGATGACGGTGACCCCGTACCCCGGGATGATGGAGGAGGGGACGGCGCAGGGTCCGGTGCGGTTCTTCTATTCGTTCAAGGACGGGGTGGGGATGGTCCGTGTGGAGTCGGACCTTGTTGCGCTCGACGAGTACGGGGCTTCGCTTGAGCAGCGGATGTGGTATGCGTACAACGGCGAGATCTATTCGCTGTACGACCCGGTGATCAATGTGTATGAGACCCGGAAGCTGCAGATGCTCCCGGGGGTGTGGATCCCGGTGAACCCGGCGCTGTACCCGGTAGGGTTGCTCCGGAGGGACATGCTGACGGGGATGCACAAGCACCCCGGGCACTTCCGTGATACGGAGAAGCTCCGGGGGTTTATCCGATCGCGCGAGCTGGTGCGTGATGACGAGGGGGATCTGTGTCTTGAGCTTCGTTTGCACGAGGTGGCTCGTGAGAACGAGAGCCCGCTTGAAGAGCTGGATCGGTATTACAGGGTGTATATGACGGCGGAGCATCCTTCGACCGAGCGGATGCTCCCGAAGCGGATGGATATGTTCGAGCGCGGGGCGCTGGTGGGGACGATCTCGCTCGGGGAGTACGCGGAGGTTGCGGGCGCCCGGGGTCCGGTGCTGCTCCCGAAACGGGTGAGCTTGGTGGTGTGGGAGGACGAGGCGCCGATCGTAGAGTACAGCGCGTACGTGGATCGGTATACAACGGAGTCGCACGAGCGGTCGTTCTTTGTGATCGAGCCTCCTTCGGGGGTGAACCTGGTTGATGGGGACGAGGGGACGATCGTCCGGCCGGACGGTTCGGAGGATCGGTATGCGGGGGGCGGGGTGACGGAGGAGGATCTGCGGATCACATCGGAGAGCTCGGATTCGACACCCGAAGATCAAGCGGCGCCGAAGCGGACGTACGGGTCTTTGGTGATGGTCTTGATCGGCGCGGTGGTGGTGATCGCGGTGACGGTGGTGATCTACAGGACCCGTCGTTAACGGGGCGCGGGAGGGGGCTCTCGGACGCTCGGTGCGCGCGGGTTCGATGAATCGCGCGTGGATCTGTGGCGCGGGGCTTTGGGGGGGATGGGGTGTCGTGTAGGATGTGGGTTCATGTTCGCACGAGACTCGGGAAGAACAGGATTCCGCATGTATAGATCCGCAATGGTCGGGGTGGTGTTGCTTTCGTCGGTGACGGCGCAGGGTTCGGACAACGATGTGTCGTGGGACACGATCTCGCATTTGGTGCGGCATGATCTTCGGCCGCTGGTTCCGATGGGTGGGGAGTCGTTCGAGGTTCGGGTGCAAGCGACGATCGGGGACCTGACGGGGATGCGCGTCGGGTACTCGGTGGACGGGGGCGCGACGGTGTGGGTGGACGGGTCGGTGGCGCAGGTGCTCGGTCCCAGCGATGTGTGGAGCGCGACGATCCCGGAGACGCTGGGGGACGGGGTCACGTACGTGGTCGAGCTGATCGACGGGACGGACGTGGACTACCTTGGGGCGAGCGGGGTGAGCGATGGGATGCCCGGGGATTCGTTCGTGGTGGACTTTGTGACGCTCGAGCACGCGCGGATGGGCGCGACGCCTGTCGAGGGTGGCGCGGTGTTCCGGGTGTGGTCCCCGAGTCGGCACACGTGCCATGTGCGCGGGGAGTTCAACAACTGGACGGTGGCGAACTCGATCCCGAAGGTCGGGGAGGACTTCATCGGGTTCGTTCCGAACGCTGAGCCCGGGGACATGTACAAGTACTACTTCAACAACTCGCACTGGGTGACGGACCCGCACGCTTCGGCGCTGAACACTGGTGACAACTCCAACGCGATCGTCCCGGATCCGTTCGGGTACGAGTGGGTGAACGACGGTTTCGTCGCTGATCCGATCGAGGAGTGGGTGATCTACCAGCTCCATGTGGGGACGTTCGCGGGGCGGAACGACCCGTTCGGGGGCGCGGGGAACCCGAGCTCGTACCGGGATGTGGGTGATCGCGCAGCGCACCTTGCGGAGCTGGGTGTGAACTGCGTGATGGTCAACCCGATCAACGAGTTCCCGGGGAGCTTGTCGGGTGGGTACAACCCGGTGTCGGTGTTCGCGTGGGAGGGGGCGCTGGGGTCTCCGGACGATCTGAAGTACATGGTCGATGCGCTGCACGGCGAAGGGATCGCGGTGATCCTGGACGTGGTGTGGAACCACGTGTCCCCGAGCGACAACTTCCTGTGGAACTTCGACGGGACGCAGTTGTATTTCGATTCGACTCCGGTGGACACGCCCTGGGGGGCGCAGGCGGACTTCAACAAGCCGGGGGTGCGCGAGTACTACCTGGAGAGTGTGCACCACGTGATGGGTGAGTACCGGATGGACGGGTACCGTCACGATGCGGTGATGGCGATGACGGACTCGGGGTGGACGCCGCAGTGGTCGGCGGGTCAGGTGTTGATGCAGGAGATGAACGCTTCGATCAAGCGTCGGTACCCCGACGCGGGGACGATCGCGGAGATCTACATCGATTCGTCGTGGGTGCAGACGGGGATCGGGTTCGATTCGCAGTACCACAACGCGTTCAAGAACGATCTGCGCGGGAGCATCTTTGCGGCGGCGTTCGGGTTCCCGAATGTGCAGCAGATCGCGAACGTGATCGATGGGTCGAACGATGTGTCGGGTGTGGCGGTGATGAACTACTTCGAGCTCCACGATGATGCGTGGCCTCTGAATGGTCACGAGCGTGCGGTGCGGAATATCGATACGACGTTCCCGCACGACGATGTGTACGCGCGGGGCCGTACGACGCTCGCGAACGCGATCGTGCTGACGAGCAAGGGGATCCCGGCGATCCTCCAGGGCACGGAGTGGCTCGAGAACGACGGGTGGGAAGCGAACAAGATCGACTGGGCGCACAGGAGCGCGTACTCGGGTGTGTTCGACTTCTACGCGGCGCTGGTGGAGATGCGCGTGAACGAGCCCGCGCTGCACGCGGACTCGGACGTGTGGGTGTACCACGTGAACGAGGGGAGCGATGTGGTTGCGTTCGAGCGCTGGGAGGACGGGGGGAAGTCGTTCGTGGTGATCATGAACCTCTCGGACAACCACTACCTCGATTACCGGCTCGGGCTCCCTCGCTCGGGGTCGTGGGGTGTGGCGCTCAACAGCCAAGACTTCGGGTTTGATGGGTCGGGGATCGGGACGGCGGGTCCGATCGGGACGGAGATGATCCAGAACGGGCCGCACGCGCAGTCGGCGCTGCTGACGATCCCGGCGATGTCGGTGGTGATCCTGGAGCACGACCCGAGCGGTCAGTGTGTCGCGGACTTCACGGGCGATGGTGAGCTGGACTTCTTCGACCTGAGCGCGTTCCTCATGGCGCTGGGGTCGATGGACCCGAGCGCGGACCTGACGATGGACGGGGCTTGGGACTTCTTTGACATCAGCGCGTATCTGACGCTGTACGCGCGGGGTTGTCCGTAAGGGCCGGTTGAACTGAGAACGAAAGAAGGGCGCGGCCTGGGATGGGCCGCGCCCTTTTTTTGCGCGCCGTTGTGCGCTTGGATCAGATGAGGGCGCCGCCGTCTACGGAGAGGGTTTGTCCGGTGATGAAGGAGGCGTTGTCGGAGGCGAGGAAGACGACGGTATCGGCGATCTCGTCGGGTGTTCCGACCCGGCCTTGCGGGACCATGTCGGCGAAGATGTCGGTGTTGCCTCCGGTGATCCGGGTTGCCATGTCGGTGAGGATGGGGCCGGGGGCGACGGTGTTGGCGCGGATGTTGTCGGGGGCGAGCTCGGCGGCGAGGGAGAGGGTGAGGGACTCGACGGCGCCTTTGGAGGCGGAGTAGCTGGCGAGGTTGGGGAAGCCCTTGCGCGCGACGATGGAGGAGTTGTTGATGATGGATCCACCTCCTCGGGCTTTGAGCGCGGGGATCTGGGCGCGGAGCGCGTTCCAGACGCCCTTGACGTTGATGTTGATGATGGAGTCGAAGTTGTCATCGGTGTCCTCGGTGATGGGGGCCATCCCGGTGCCTTCGATCCCGGCGTTGTTGAAGGCGATGTCGAGGCCTCCGAAGGTGGAGACGGCGAGATCGACGAGGGCTTGGGTGTCGGCGGGGTTCGTGACGTCGGTGGCGCGGAAGACGGCCTTTCCTCCTTCGTCCTGGATGCGCTTGGCGAGGGTTGCGAGTCGGTCTTCTCGGCGCGCGCCGAGGACGACGGAAGCGCCGGCTTGGGCGAACTTGAGGGCGGTGGCTTCGCCGATCCCGGAGCTGGCGCCGGTGATGAGGGCGATCTGTTGGTGAGATCCTGTGTCATGGGGGTTCCCTTCTGTGGGGGGTGTGCTGGTCGTGTCCGGTGACACGGCGGGGAAGGGAACCGGGGTAACTGACTGATTGTTCCGAATTCTAACTGTTTTTCTGACCGATCATTCCGATTTCGGAATCAGACTCAGGAATACACCTGATCCCGGGCGATTTGAGGGGATTCTGGATCGGAACTGGGGGTTTAGGAGCGGAGCGCTTGGAAGAGGACGGTCAGGGCGCTGCGGACCTGTTGGGTCGGGAGGGGCGTGGCGCCTTGGGACATGAGCCCGGCGTGGGTGAGCATGACGAGCCAGGCGGCTTGCTCGGGGGTGACGCCTTCACGGATCTCGCCTTTGGTGATGAGTCGTGCGAAGACGTCGGAGAACGCGTCGTGGACCCGGGCGCGGGATCGGGAGACGTGATCGAGGATGCTCTGGTCGGTGGTCGGGGAGGAGATGGCTGCTTTCTGGATCATGCAGCAGGGGGTGTCGGAGGCGATGCAGCGGTTCTCGACGACGTTCTCGAAGTGGGTTTCGAGCTCGTCGAGGGTCTGGATCGCGCGGATCTTGTCGAGCATGGGGTCGACGACGCGCCGCTCGTAGGAGTCGAGGGCTTTGAGGTAGAGGGTGTGTTTGTCGCCGAAGGTGTCGTAGAGGGAGAAGCGGTTGATCCCCATCGCGGCGGTGAGGTCGGCGATGCTTGCGGCGTCGTAGCCCTTGTCCCAGAAGACATCCATCGCTTTGGCGAGGGCGGTGTCGGGATCGAATGACTTGGGGCGTGGCATCGCAACCCATAGTGTATGCGGGAGTTGGGCGAAGGGGGTTGTACGGTTACGGGTTGGGGGGGTGGAACCCGGTGTGCGAAGCGGTGTGTACGTGTGCTAGGGTCGTTGGATGGGCGCGACTCAGGAGCAGATCGGGTTTTATGCGGATGCGTCGGTGTACGACATTCTCCATACTCCCGGTACGGCGCTGGAGGTGGACGGATTGCTCGCGATGCACGATCGGTTTGTTCGGTCGAAGCGGAGGGCGATGGTACTGGAGCCCGCGTGCGGGAGCGGTCGGTATCTGCGGGTGCTGGGTCGGCGCGGGGTTCGGTGCGAGGGGTACGACCTCGACGGGGGGATGGTGGGGTACGCGAATGATCGGCTCAGGGCGCTGGGGGTGGACGGGATCGCGCGGGCGCGGGTGGGGTCGATGACGGACGATGCGGCGCGCGCGGGGGTGTTCACGTTCGCGTTCAACCTGATCAATACGGTGCGCCATCTGGGGTCGGATCAGGAGATGGATCTGCATTTGTCGTCCACGGCGAGGTCGCTCGCGCCCGGGGGGGTGTATGCGTTGGGGCTCTCGACGAGCGCGCCGGGGCTCGAGTTCCCGAGCGAGGATGTGTGGTCGGCGAAGCGTGGTCGGGTGGGGGTGGTGCAGACGGTGCAATACGAGCCCGCTGGAGAGGGGTCGCGCGATGAGCGGGTGTATTCGCACGTTGCGGTGACGACCCCGAAGGGGGTGCGCCATCAGGATTCGTCGTACACGCTGCGCACGTATACCCAGGAGCAATGGCTCGAGCTGATCGCGCGGAGCGCGATGCGTTTGGTGTGTGTGGTGAATGAGGTCGGGGACGAGATCGATGTCCCGGTGTGCGGGTACGGGATCTATATCCTGCGCCCGGACTGATCCGCGCTGCAAGTCCCCCACCCCCCCATCCCCCCATCCCCCCACTGCGATCATTCGGTCAGGGGATGATGAGTTCTTTGTTGAGGGTGATGTTGCGTGCTTCGACTCGGGCGCTGACGACGACCCGGTCTCCGGATTTGAGGTCTTTGAAGAGGAACTCGCGTTTGGTGCTGGCTTGGGGTTCGAGGGCGTTGATGGTGGAGCCCTGTCTGGGTTGACGGGGCGCGACGGCGCTGACGTCGATGAGGACGGGTTCTGTGGCGCGGTTGAGGACCTGCGCGTCCACGACGGTGTAGAGGTCGCCGTTGTCGGCGTGCTGTCGGGTGACGTTGAGGTCGAGCTCGAGGAGTTCGGAGTCGAGATCGATGGTCTTGGGGACTCGGATGAGGGGGTAGTCCTGGTCGGCGGAAAGTTCGACGTCGAAGACGAGGGGTTTGGGTCCTGCGATCTGCGCGGTGGAGTAGGCGATGTTGATGGGTTGTTCGAGGGACTCTCCGGGGTCGAGGACGAAACGGACGACGCGCGGGTTGATCTCCCAGGAGCGATCGATGGGCTGGTCGTCCTGGTTGGTGTATCCCCCTGGCTCGACGATGTAGATCTTTCCTCGGATGCGGAAGGGGTAGGGGTTGTCGAGGATGAGGTCGTGGGTGTGGATGCCCGAGGTTGCGTCGAGGGTGTCGGGGGAGAAACTGAGGGAGCCCAGGGTCGCGACGAGTTCGGGGTTCACGTCGAGGATGATGGTGGGTTCCCGCTTGATCTCGATCTCGTGCGCGGGGAGCTGGAGATCGGTGGTCCGGGTGATCAGGACGTTGGTGGTGTTCCCGAAGATGTCGATCGCGCGGACGGGGTTCATGCTGAGGGGG
>JALUWX010000070.1 GCA_027019265.1 Phycisphaerales bacterium | reverse complement strand
AATCAGATAATCCGCTGAGAAAGATTTTCTTCTTTACATCTTTGGCATTTTATCAACCAGAAATTCCGGATACCCCAGATTCCGAAGCCGCCTCTGGGGTACTGGGCCAAGCTCGCAGCGGGCAAGCGGGTCGATCGGCCATCCCTTCCGGTCGTGGTGGATCCCTCGCTTCAGTCCATCACCTTCACACCGCAAGCGGAGCAGAGGAAGCGGCTTCCCCGCCCGCCGGAGCCGGGCGATCTTTCCGCGCCTCCCGCAGAGCCGCCGGTCTTCAAAAGTGAACTGGTCTCGGCCCTGTGGGAGCGACTCCAGTCCAAGCCTCCGAGCTGGGAAGTGTCCGCACGAATCACCAACCCCCTTCCGTCGGTCGCAGCCACAAGAGACGAGCTCCGCCGCGCCACGCCGTCCTTGTACGGTCGTCGGGAACACAGCCGCCTGGTATCCGCCGGCCACGGCGAGAACCCCCCAAGATTTGATGTGATGATCGGCAAGGCATCGGTCGATCGGGCTGTGCGGTTGGTGCACACACTGACGCGTGCGATGACCGAGATCGGTGTCCGCATCGATACCGGCAACGGCCGGTACGGGCACACGCCACGACCGGTAATCACGCTGTTCGATGTCAGGTTGCAGCTGCGAGTCCGTGAACTGACGACCCGGAAGCCGCATACCCCGACCCCCGATGAGCTCGCCGAGCAGGCGCGGTATAAGTTTGCGCGGATCGACAAGTGGGACTACGAGCCGAACGGCTCTCTCCGGGTATCGATCGCGAACCCGGATGATCGGCATGACCGCAGAGCGTGGGCGGACGGCAAGGCCCGTCGCGTTGAAGAGATGGTCGAAGAGATTGTCACCGGATTCCTCTTGGAAGTGGACGCCGAGCTCGACCGCGCCCGTCGCGCCGAAGAGAGGCGGATTCAAGAAGCCGAGCACTGGCGACGGCAGCGGGAACTGGAGCAACTCAGGAAGGAAGAGGAGGCCCGGGTCAACCGGCTCGTCGCGGAGGCCGAGCGATGGGAGCGGGCCGCCAGGATCCGCCGGTATGTGACCGCAGTGCTTGAAGAGCACACCGACCCGGTTCCTGAATCGATCGAGCGTTGGGCCTCATGGGCGATGGCGACGGCAGACCGGATCGACCCGATTGCCAGAGAAGCCAAGGCAGACTCTCCAGCGCATCACGACACTTCGGGCGTTGACCCATCGGCTTTGTCGTCCACGTCCTCACCGGCTTCCGTCGTTGATCCGTGAGCCTGAATCATGGCAAGCACGGCCGCCCGAAGGGGGAGTGGAAGGCGTGGCCATGCGTCGACAACAAACATCAGTTCGCGTGTGTCAACTTGCCTGTCTGTGTCTGTGTCTGTGTCTGTGGGCGTCCCTTCACGACACCCCGGAGCGGCCCATACACGGCCACCGGATTCAGTACGATCATAAAGTGTTTCCGAACAAGAGGATACGGCGACATCTGGCCTCGTTCGGGACGAGAAGGTCGGAGGTTCGAATCCTCTCACCCCGATTCACGAAAGCGGAAGCTCTTGCCCAGCAAGAGCTTCCGCTTTTGCATGCGCCGTTCCGAATCGGATCCATGCCCCAAAAGCAATACCCCACCCGATTCCCCCGTTCCCCCTCCACACAGACAGAGATCCCCCCACAAGCCCCGAAAGCCCACCGTGCGCCAAGTCATCACACGCCTGATCACCATCTCCCTCACCACCACCGCCCTCGCATCCAACGAACCAACCACCATCGACGACTGGGCACGAGAAACCATCCCCCTCCCCCCGGGCTTCGCCCCCGACTTCCCCTCGGGAGTCGAAGAACTCC
>JALUWX010000069.1 GCA_027019265.1 Phycisphaerales bacterium | reverse complement strand
CCCCGTGGTCGGCCCGTTCATCGCACCGGCGGCGGCGGCCGGCGCGTTCGCCGTGGTGGCCGGCTATGCAGGCAATATCGCCTCGGCATCTGGCGGCTATGATATCCCTGCCGGCGTCAACCCGATGACGCAACTGCATCAGCAGGAAATGGTATTGCCCGCCCACATCGCCAACCCGCTACGCGATATGATCGCCGGCGGCGGTTCCGCCGGTGGCAACACCACCCACGTTACCATCCAGGCCATGGATGCGCGCTCTTTCAGGCAGTACCTGACCCGCAACGCATCCAGCCTGCCGCCCGCGCTGAAAAAGCTTAAACGGAATTTTTCAGCATGAAGACCAAGGGTATCTCTCGCAAAGCCGCAAAGAGAGCAAAGAAAACCGACCCTATTTTTTCGGTTTTGACTCTATGAGCAATGCGATCTTTCCGACATTGCCCGGCCTGGCGTTTGATGTGGTCAAAACGCCGACGTTTTCCACATCCATCCAGTCTGCTCGATCCGGGCGCGAATTGCGCCGGCGTAACTGGGCGCATCCGCTATATAAAATAGGGCTGACATTCGAGTTTTTGCGTGATGAAGCGGCGTTCAACGAACTAAAAACGCTGGCCGGTTTTTACATGCAACGGGACGGCTCATTTGATTCGTTCCTGTTTACCGATCCGGATGATTATATTGCATTGAATCGCCAGTACGGCACTGGTGATGGTGTCACTACCACGTTCCAATTGGATCGTGAGTTCGGCGGCGCGGTTGAGCCGGTCACCAATATCGATGCATCCACGCTGATGCTGGGTGTATCTATGTGGTCAACAAATCCGCTCACGCCGATGTGGTCATCCAATACAGATGCGCCGATGTGGAGCGGCGCGAAGGATTACACGCTGGGCACTGACTACACCGTGTCCGCCTCCGGCCTGATTACCTTCACCACGCCACCGGCGGCCGGTGAGCCCTTGATCTGGAACGGCAACTACTATTACCGCGCCCGCTTCAATGATGATGCCAACGATTTCACCAAGTTCATGGAAAATCTCTGGAACCTCAAAACCTGCGACCTCTGGGCTACCCTGGGAGACCGGATATGAAAAAGACAGTGCTGAACCGTGTGGCCCTCAGTCCTCAGTCCTCAGTCCTCAGTCCTGATGGTGCATCCTGATGCGCGCTGCATCTGCTGCACTCATTGCCCTGCTGAATGATAATCAGTTTGTCATGGCCGATCTGTACACGATCACCCTGGCCACCGGCGATGCGTTTTATTATGCCGATTATGATGCTGATCTGATTGTCGGTGGCAATGTGTACCAGTCCAATAATCTGCAAATCTCCCGCTCCGGCATCCGCACTATTGCGGGCATTGAGGTGGATACGCTGAGTGTCGATATCGCCGCTGATGCCAGTCACACCATGCTCGGTACACCGTTTTTGCAGATAGCGCATAATGGGGGGCTGGATGGCGCGCGCTTGCAGGTTGATCGTGTGTTTATGCCAATCAACAATCCAACCGATACCAGTGCTGGCGTTTTGGCTCTGTTCGCCGGTGAAATCAATGTCGATGAAATAGATCGAGGCACAGCGCGGCTGTCGGTGCTCTCCGATATTGCGCTGCTCAATGTCCAGATGCCGCGCAATATTTATCAAGCGGGCTGCCTGCATACGCTATTCGATGCCGGTTGTGGGTTGAGCAAGGCCGCCTTTGCTGCTGCATCTACTGTCGCAGCAGGCAGCAGCCAGACCCAAATCAACTGCGGACTGGCACAAGCCGCTGATTATTTCTCCCTCGGCACGATAACCTTTTCATCCGGCCCCAATGCCGGAGTGTCGCGCACGGTCAAAGCATACAGCCCAGGCATCATCACGCTCAGCCTGCCGCTCAAGGCCATGCCCACCAC
>JALUWX010000068.1 GCA_027019265.1 Phycisphaerales bacterium | reverse complement strand
CCCACCAAATCCATGGACGACATCATGTCCCTCTGCAAACGCCGGGGATTCGTCTACCCCGCGTCCGAAATCTACGGCGGCGTCAACGGTTTCTGGGACTACGGCCCCCTCGGCGCCCAGCTCAAAAAGAATCTCCGTGATGCTTGGTGGACCGACGTCGTCATGAAGGGCTGCAACGGCCAGCTCGGACCCGACGGCAAACCCATCGACATCGTCCCCGTTGACACCTGCATCATCCAGAACCCCAAAGTCTGGGAGGCCTCCGGACACGTCGGCGGGTTCAACGACCCCATGGTCGATTGCAAAGAAACCAAGTCGCGCTACCGCGCCGACCACATCGCCTGTATGGGGGTCAAGGGCGACAAGGAAGGCCAGATCTACGCCTACATCGACGGCGACGACAAATCCTTCGACAACGCCCTCAAGAAACTCTCCAAGTACGTCAAACGCGACCTCTCCAACGCCGACATCGACACCTGCTCCTTCATGGACCTCTCCCCCGAAGAGATCGCCATCACCGTCGGCCCCGACACCAAAGAAGTCGGGACCCTCACCGAACCCCGCGCCTTCAACCTCATGTTCAAAACCGTCCTCGGCGCCACCGGGAACATGGAAGACAACGCTGCCTACCTCCGACCCGAAACCGCACAGGGCATCTTCATCAACTTCAAAAACGTCGTGGACACCACCCGTGTCGCCGTCCCCTTCGGGATCGCCCAGACAGGCAAGGCCTTCCGCAACGAAGTCACCCCCCGAAACTTCACCTTCCGCTCGCGCGAGTTCGAGCAGATGGAGATCGAGTTCTTCTGCCACCCCGACGACGCTCGCGCCTGGTACACCTTCTGGCGCGACTGGCGCATGCAGTGGTGGAAAGACCTCGGGCTCGCCGGGGACAACCTCATCCTCCGCGAACACGACTCCGACGAACTCGCCCACTACGCCAAAGACGGCGCCGGAACCTCCGACGTCGAATACCGCTTCCCCTTCACCGCGCCGGGCTACGGCGAGCTCGAAGGCATCGCCCACCGCTCCGACTTCGACCTCAAACAACACCAAGACCATTCCAAGAAGAAAATGGCCTACCACGACACCACCCGCGGCGAGCCCCTCCCCAACGGCCAACCCAAGGGCGAGTGGTACCTCCCCCACGTCATCGAACCCTCAGCCGGGCTCGACCGAGGGGTCCTCGCCGTCCTCTGCGAGGCCTACACCAAAGACGACTCCCGACCCTCCCCCGAGATCATGAAGATCCACCCGCGCCTCGCCCCCATCAAGGCCGCCGTCTTCCCCCTCGTCAAAAAAGACGGCATGCCCGAACTCGCCGACAAGCTCACCGTCGAGCTCCGGAGCAAGTTCGGACACCTCGGCGCCATCGAAACCGACGTCAAACAATCCATCGGGAAGCGCTACGCCCGCATGGACGAAGCCGGATGCCCCATCTGCTTCACCATCGACGGCGACACCGCCTCCGACCACTCCGTCACCGTCCGGGACCGCGACACCGGAGCCCAGCAGCGCGTCGCGCTCGACAAGGCCGCCGACTACCTCAAAGCCGCCCTCGATCGCTAACACCCACCCGGACACCACACAAGCACCGATCGTCCGCCCCCCAACGCGCAATTCACTCGTCGAATTCCCCCGATTCTCACGTGCGCCCATCCAATTCCCGCCCCGCACGAAACCTGAAACACTCGACACCCATAAAAGAAGCACCACAGGTCCCAGACCATCACACCAACTCAAGGGGGTCCGCCCATGGGACTCGGCAAAGTCCTCGCCATCTCCACAGTCTCCATCGCCGTCCTCGCCGGCGCAGGATTCGCCGTCTACAAGTCCCCCGTCGGCCAACGATTCACCGGCAAAGGCAAAAGCTTCGATGACATGGGCACCCCCGTCCGTCTCGAAGCCGCCTCCCGTGGAGATATCAAACGAACCGTCTCCGCCCCCGGGTCCATCGAGCCCCGGACCAACGTCCAGATCTCCTCCCAGGTCAGCGCCGAAGTCCTCGCCCTCCCCTTCCGCGAGGGAGACCGGGTCAACGCCGGGGACGTCGTCGTCCGACTCGACCCCCAGAACCTTGTCGCCGCCCTCGACTCCGCCAAAGCGGGACTCAAGCGCCAGCAAGCCTCCCTCAAAGGCGCCGAGGCCTCCCTAATCAACGCCCGTCTCCAATACGACCGACTCCAGTCCCTCCTCGAAACCGGAGACGCTACCCAAGCCGAGTTCGACTCCACCGAAGCCTCTTTCCTCCAAGCCCAAGCCAACAAGGCCTCCATCGAAGCCTCGATCGAAGAAGCAGAAGCACGCATCGACGAAGCCGAAAAAGACCTCGACAACGTCAACATCACCTCCTCCATCGACGGCGTCATCACCGCCCTCAACACCGAAGTCGGCGAAACCGTCATCGTCGGCACCACCAACAACCCGGGCTCCATCATCATGGAGATCGCCGACCTCTCCGAAATGCTCCTCAACGCCGCCGTGGACGAAACCAACATCGCCCCCGTCCGGGTCGGACAAGCCGCAACCATCTACATCAACGCCTACTCCGACCGCGAATACACCGGGTCCGTCAAACGCATCGGGCTCAAACGCCAAGTCTCCTCCGACGGCACAGGCACCTTCAACGTCGAGATCCCCATCGACCTCCCCGAGGGAGAAACCCTCTACACCGGGCTCACCGCCTCCACCGACATCGCCGTCGAAAACTTCTACGACGCCATCATCGTCCCCTCCCAATCCGTCCTCGATCGCCGCGTCGAAGACCTCCCCGAAGACATCCGAGCAAACGACATCATCGAACCCGGAAAGACCTTCGTCCGGGTCGTCTACACCGTCGTGGACGGCAAAACCGTCGCCACCCCCGTCAAAACAGGCGCCTCCAACCTCACTCACACCGTCATCACCGAAGGAATCGAAGAAGGACAACAAGTCGTCTCCGGACCCTACCGCATCCTCGTCACACTCCGACACGACATGGCCGTCAAGGACATGGACAAGATGGGAGCAGATGACCAGGGAAAGTCCGAAGCGGCGAAGGATCGAACCAACGACCCCGCCGCAGACGAGGACGAAGACGAGGCGGATAACACCGACTCCGACGACTCCGACGACTCCACCGACTCCGACGACGAACAAAGCGACACCGAGGACGACGAGTGAGCCGATCCTCACGAAACAAACAACACGATCCCGACCAGCCCGTCATCAAGATCCGCGCGCTCAAAAAACACTACCGCGTCGGTGACGAAAAAGTCCGCGCGCTCGACGGCGTGGACCTCGATATCCACCCCAACGAGTTCGTCGCCATCATGGGCGCCTCCGGATCAGGCAAATCCACCCTCATGAACATCCTCGGGTGTCTCGACAAACCCACCTCCGGCCAATACATCCTCTCCGGAAAGCCCACGCACAAAATGGGCATGGGCGCCCTCGCCCGAGTCCGAAACGAAGAAATCGGATTCATCTTCCAGTCCTTCGAACTCCTCTCCCGCGCCACCGCGCTCCGCAACGTCATGCTCCCCATGCTCTACTCCCGACGAAACATCTTCGCCGCACGCAAACGCGCCAAAGACGCTCTCTCCCGGGTCTCCCTCGCCGACCGCATGGACCACCGACCCAACCAACTCTCCGGCGGCCAACGCCAACGCGTCGCCGTCGCACGCGCACTCGTCAACGACCCCGCCATCCTCCTCGCAGACGAACCCACCGGGAACCTCGACTCCAAAACCACCGTCGAGATCATCGACCTCTTCCGTCAACTCCACGAGTCCGGACAAACCATCGTCGTCGTCACACACGAAGAAGACGTCGCGGGACACGCGCAACGCATCGTCCGACTCCGCGACGGCCGCATCATCTCCGACCACCCCACACACGAAGACCCCATCCACCAGGACTGGGTCCAACGCATGGCCGAAGGCCGAGGCTCCCTCGCCGAAGTCACCGCCGCAGAACACGAAATCAACGCCAAAGCCGACGAAGAACGCAAAGCACAACTCGAAGCCGAAGCCAAATCCCGCAAAGGCATCTTCGGCCGATCCAAAGCAAACGACGAAAGCGAGGTCATCGGATGAGCATCCTCCTCAAACCCCTCGCGTTCATCCTCAGACTCCTCTGGCAAACCGTCTTCCTCGCCCTCGGACAGGTCTGGGCAAACAAAACACGCGCCACACTCACCGCGCTGGGCATCATCATCGGTGTCTGGGCCGTCATCTCCGTCATGTCCGGGCTCAACGGCATGCGCTCCTACGTCCTCGCCGAGTTCGAAAAATTCGGCGCCCGAAAGATGTGGGTCTGGGGCCAAGTCCCCCGCGAAAAACGCACCGTCATGTCCTGGTCCGACGTCAAACTCTCCGTCTACGAAGCAAACCTCATCCTCGACCGCGCACCCTCCATCGACTCCCTCTCCCCCATCTGCAACAACTCCTGGGACGTCCGCGCCGGATCGGAACAACAACCCTCCGTCAGAGTCACAGGCATCTGGCCCCAGTGGCACGACATCGAAGACCGACAAGTCATCTTCGGCCGACCCTTCTCCAACATCGACATCAACGAAAACAGACAGGTCTGCCTCATCAACGACCAGGGCATCGAGGAACTCAAACTCGATACCGACCCCGTCGGAGAATACCTCCTCCTCGACGGACGACGATTCCTCATCGTCGGCGTCATCGAAACCAAAGACGCCGGAGGATTCGGAGGCGGACAATCCCGCACCGAGATCTTCATCCCCTTCTCCACACACAAAATGATGAACCCCTACACCTGGACCAACTTCGCGATCCAGATGAAGTCCCCCGAAGTCTCCGAAGACGCGCAAGCCGAAATCCGCTTCATCCTCCGCAAACACCGACAACTCGGACCCGAGGACGAAGACACCTTCAACATGTTCGTCCTCCAGAACGAGATCCAACAGTTCAACCAGGTCGCGAAGGTCATCGGGCTCATCGCCTTCATCGTCGTCGGGATCTCCCTCCTCGTCGGCGGGATCGGCATCATGAACATCATGCTCGTCTCCGTCTCCGAACGAACACGAGAGATCGGACTCAGAAAGGCCATGGGCGCCAAACCACCCGTCGTCCTCACCCAGTTCCTCACCGAAGCCGTCGTCCTCTGCCTCCTCGGAGGACTCATCGGCGTCGCCCTCGCGATCGCCACCGTCCAGGGCATGAAAAACATCCCCAACCTCACACAGCTCGAACACACCGAAGTCGCCACGGGCGCCGTCGTCCTCGCCGTCGTCTTCTCCGCCGCCGTCGGAATCGTCTTCGGGATGTTCCCCGCCATCAAGGCTTCTAGGCTCAACCCCATCGACGCACTCCGCCACGAATAACCCTCCCACACCCGGCGCCCGCGCCAACCACGCACACCACCATGCTCAAAGACCCACGCACAGCGCGCCTCCTCACCCCCGCACTCCTCCTCGCAACCCTCTCCGGGTGCGCCACCAACCCCTTCGGCCGAGACCCCCTCGACACCACCAACGTCGCGCCCCAGGACCGGCTCCGCTCCATCGGGGTCTTCAAACACGAGCCCGTCCCCGAAGCAGAAGAACCCACCTCCGCGCAGGAACAGCTCGAGACCGCGCAAGCCGTCTTCGCCAACACCGAAGAGATCACCCTCGACCTCGAAACCGCCCGCGCCACCGCGCTCACCAACAACCTCAACCTCTCCGCGACCCTCATCTCACCCGAGATCGCCGCCGAAGCCGTCAACGAGGAATGGAAACGCTTCGAGTCCGTCTTCACCCTCGACGCCTCCTGGTCCGAAACCGACTCCCCCACCGCCTCACGACTCGTGGGCTCCCAGGGGCGCAACCAATCCATCACCCCCGGGATCCGTGTCCCCCTCCTCACCGGCGGAACCGTGTCCATCTCCGCCCCCATCAACCGCAGCGCGACCAACAACACCTTCTCCACCCTCAACCCCGCATGGACCTCCGACCTCCAGGTCTCCCTCTCCCACAACCTCCTCCGCGGCGCCGGACGACGCGCCACCACCCACGCCATCCGCCTCGCCGACTTCTCCCGACAACGCTCCCTCGCGCAGACCAAGCTCGAAGTCATCGGAGTCCTCGCCGACATCGACCGCGCCTACTGGCGCCTCTACGCCTCCCGACGCGCCCTCGAAGTCGTCGAGCAACAGCAGAACGTCGCCGCCGAACAACTCCGACGCGCCACACGACTCGAAGAAGCCGGAACCGGAACCCAGGTCGATGTCGTCCGCGCCCAAGCCGGGCTCGCAAACCGTGTGGACTCCATCATCGCCGCCCAGAACAACGTCCGACTCCAGGAACGCACCCTCAAGCAGCTCATGAACATGCCCCAGCTCGGGGTCAGCTCCTCCACACGCATCCTCGTCGATTCCCCCCCCGACCCCGTCCAGTATCAGTACGACATGGACGCGCTCACCACCGCCGCGCTCGACAACCGCATGGAACTCCTCGAACTCGAGATCCAGCTCGCCCAGGACGCCGCGAACATCGCCTTCTCCCGAAACCAGAAACTCCCCCTCGTCAACCTCGCCTACACCTACCGAGTCAACGGCCTCGCCGGATCCCTCGGGAACTCCGTCGATCAACTCGCGCAGAACGAGTTCGAAGACTGGTCCATCGCCCTCAACGCCGAGTTCCCCCTCGGGAACGAACGCGCCAAGTCCGCACTCGCCCAATCCCTCCTCGCGCGACTCCAGACCCTCGCAACCCGAGAAGCCCGACAACAATCCATCACCACCGAGGTCTACAACGCCGTCGATCAGCTCCAGAGCGCCTGGCAACGCATCCTCGCAACCCGTGAGAACGTCATCCTCTCCGCAAGACTCCTCGAAGCCGAACAACGCCAGTTCGACGTCGGCCGATCGACCTCCACCGACGTCCTCGACGCCGACGCAAACCTCGCCGACGCGCGCCTCTCAGAGATCCAAGCCGTCGTCGATTATCAGATCGCCCAGATCGACCTCGCCGTCGCCTCAGGCACCCTCCTCGGCCAAGCCCGCATCGACATCCCCTCCAGAAACCTCCGCAACAACAACGAAGCCCTCGAACGCGCCGACCAGGGCGTCGTCGAGTACGCCCCCCTCTCCGGCACACTCGTCACCCCCTGACCCCGCGACGACCGATCACCCGATCACAATTCGCCCAATTCACGCCCCCGACCAACCAATCACTCAACCCGCGCCATCCATGCGCCGAGACAGAAGCATGGACCACGCGCACCACGACACACCCCGGAACGACGAGAACCACGACCAGGTCCTGAACCTCGTCGCCGACACCGTGCCACCCAGCGCCCTCCCCTTCGAACACGCAACAGCCGACCAACTCGCGCACCTCATCCGCGAGGGACACGACTCCACCGACCTCACACGTCTCATCCTCACCACCACCGATCGGGCGGCCTAACCCCTCCCCCCGATCGATCCGAGCTTCTTCTCGATCAGAGCCGCGGACGCGCCCTCGCGTCCGCGGCTCTGTTTTTTCACTCCATCACCCACTCAAGGACACCCCGACGAATACGCGCCCAAAAACGCGGACACATCGAAGAAATCAAACGACCCGTCCCCCGACAGATCCGCCTGAGGATGACCCGAAGCCAGCTTCATCAGGAACGACGACAGATCAAAGAAGTCCAGCACCCCGTCCACACTGAAGTCCGCCGCGCACGACCGCGCCTCGATCACATACCTCCCCGGACCCACCCCCACGAGCGACTCCGCCGATCCATCCGCGTACGTAATCACAAGATCCGCCGAACCCGCGCCCCCGATCCCGATGTGCACACTCAGCTCCGACTGCGCCAGATAGTTCGAGCCACCCGTCAGTTGGAACACCCTCGTCACACCCCCCACCGTCGATTCCACCCGGGTCCCGTACCCATCCGGCGCAAGCCCACCCACACCCGACGTATCAAAGAACAGCGTGATCGATCCCCCACCCACCGTCTCGTTCCGGAAGCACCCCAGCGCCTGCCGATTCCGGATGATCACCACATCCTGATCCCCATCATTCTCCAGATCCATCCGGAGCAACCCGCGCCCCTGACCCGGATCCAGCACCCCGCTCTCCTCCGCCCGCTCCTCAAAGAACCCCGTCCCGTCATTCACGAACAGCACCGTCGGATCCCCGGCGAACGTCCCCGTAAACCCGTTCGTCGCGATGATGTCCAGATCCCCGTCCTGATCGAAATCCACCCCCTCCGTCCCCCACCCCCACCACCCGAAGTTCGCCCCCCGCGCCACCGACTCCTCCGCGTACACGTGCGCCACCCCCGTCGCGCGATACAGCATGTTCCCCGAACCCGACGTCATCCCCGCATTGATCCGGGACGTCACATACCAATCCATCAACCCGTCATTATCAAAGTCCCCGACGGCGTTCCCCATCCCGTTCGAGTCCAGCCCCGTCCCCGAGCTCATCGTCGCGTCCGAGAACGTCCCGTCCCCGTTGTTCACGAAGTACCTCGACGTAAAGAAGTCCCCCACCCACAACAACTCCGGATACCGATCCCCGTCCATATCCACGAACTTAGGAGAGAAACCCCGCACCCCCGACACATCCCCCAGCGCACTCCCCGTCACGTTCGTGAACACCACCCCACCACCCGGGACCGTGTCGTTCCGGAACAGCACATTCCCCCCGTGCCACCCCGCAACCGCAAGATCCAGATCCCCGTCCAGGTCGTAATCCCCGAACGCGCTCCCGTGCGCGTCCCCCCGCGCCGGGTTGTTCGTCGCCACCCCCGCATCGAACGTCGCATCCGTGAACGTCCCGTCCCCGTTGTTCAGATACAACCGGTTCTGATGGGGCGCCTCGATAAACGACACCCCGATACTCGTCACATACAGATCCAGATCCCCGTCCCCGTCCACATCCCCCACACACGCACCGCTCCCCCGATGCGTCCGCGCCACCCCCGCAGCCGCACCGCCCTCCACAAACGTCCCGTCCCCGTTGTTCCAGAACAACCGATCCACCCCGGCCGACCCACCCACCACGAACAGATCCTGATCCCCATCCCGATCGAAATCCCCCACCGCGCCGCCCGCGCACTGAAACTCCAGATCCGCCGCCGTACTCACCGTCATGTGCACATGCCCAAGCCCCGCATCCACCGTCCCCTCCACGAGCACGATCCCCGATCCATCGCCCCCACGAGCCACGCACACGACAACACCCGCGCCGATCAACGCCGCGCAAACCCCACGAGGATGTCCCATGCTCTTATCCCTCCATCTCCGATCCACACATCACGGACACCCACCCGAATACGCCATCAGGAACGATGACACATCAAAGAAATCATGCTCCCCGTCCATCGACAGATCCGCCTGAGGATGACCGCTCGTCAGCTTCATCAGGAACGCCGACAGATCAAAGAAATCCAACGCCCCGTCCCCGCTGAAGTCCGCGACACATTCCCGCGCCGTGATCGTGTACCGACCCGGACGGACCCCCACGAGCGTCTCCATCGAACCGTCCGGATACCGGATCACCAGGTCAGCCCGTTCCGCATCCCCGATCCCGAGGTGCACACTCAGCTCCGACTGCGACAGGTAGTTCGATCCCCCATCGAGCACCCGAACCATCTTCAGCGTCCCGGCCACCGCCTCCACACGCACCCCGAACCCGTCCGGCGCAAGCCCCGCCACCCCCGACGTATCAAACGACAGCGTGATCGCACCACCCCCCGCCGTGTCGTTCCGCAAACAAACCAAAGAATCCGCCGTCCGGAAAATCAACGCATCCCGATCCCCGTCGTTGTCCAAGTCCGCATCGAGCATCCCGCGCCCCTGACCAGTCTCCACGATCCCGCTCTCGTTCGCGCGCTCCGTAAACGTCCCGTCCCCGTTGTTCATGAACAACAGCGTCGGGTCCATCGCGAACTGACCCTCGAACGACCCATTCGTCGCGAGCAGATCCAACCACCCGTCCTGATCGAAATCCGTCGCCACCGTCCCCCAGCACCAGTACCCGTTGTTCACCCCCGCCGCCACCGACACCTCGTCGAACTCGTGATCCTTCGCCGACCCCATGTACAGCATGTTCCCCGACCCGTCCCCGTTCGCTCGTTTGATACTCGCAACATACCAATCCATCTCCGAGTCGTTGTTCACATCCCCAACCGTCGTCCCCATCCCGTTCGAATCAAGCCCCACCCCCGCCGGCGTCGTCCAATCCGAAAACGTCCCGTCCCCGTTGTTCACGAAATACCTCGACGTCCCGAAATCCGCAACCCACAAAAGCTCCGGCCACCGATCCCCATCCATATCCACAAACCGAGGCGTAAACCCACGGACCCACCACATCGCCCCCAGGAGATCCGCCGTCACATTCGTGAACGTCCCATCCCCGTTGTTCTGGAACAACACGTTCCCCCCGTACCAACCCGCAACCGCAAGATCCAAGTCCCCGTCCAGGTCGTAATCCCCGAACGACGCGCTCATCGCATCCCCGGCCCCCGGATGGTTCGTCGCAACCCCCGCCGCAAACGCCACATCCGTAAACGTCCCGTCCCCGTTGTTCCGGTACAACCGGTTCTGGTGCGGCGCATCAATAAACCACACCCCGTGACTCGTCACATAGATATCCAGATCCCCGTCGTTGTCATAGTCACCCACACACGCGCCGCTCCCCCGATGGTTCAGCGCCACCCCCGCCGCCGCCCCCCCCTCCACGAACACACCCGCGCCCGTGTTCCAGTACAGCATGTCCACACCACCCGATCCCCCAACCACAAACAGGTCCTGGTCCCCATCCCGATCGAAATCCCCCACCGCGCCCCCGGGAACCAGATACTCGAGCACCCGATCATCACCCTGAACCGAAGCATGCACATGCGTCAGCCCCACCGCCGCCGCTTCCTCCACAAAGACCGGATCCGCACCACCACCCCGACCACCCAGCGCCACGGAGGACCCGACCCCCAGGAGACCCACCGCGCACACAACCTGAGCACACCCACCAAACCCGATGTTTCCGCGCATACCCGATGACCTCCCACGATCCGCGTCTGTGCGACA
>JALUWX010000067.1 GCA_027019265.1 Phycisphaerales bacterium | reverse complement strand
GCGGGGGGTGGGCGCGGTATTCATGTGGTTCATGATGGGGATCGGGGCGCTGTGTGTGCTGGTCTATGCGTTGGTGTTTGTGAAGAGGGTGATCGGCGCGGTGCGCTACGGGGCGCCGAGGGTGGTGTACGAGACGCTCCCGGTGCGCCCGGGGGAGATGCTTGCGGGGAGGGTGCTGTGTCCGAGGGGGTTCGGGGCGATGGAGAAGGTGACGATCACGCTGCGGTTCGTGGAGGAGAAGTACGAGGATGTCCCGAGGGTGGGGAAGAAGCCCAAGTCGGTGGTCCGGGTGTACGGGACGACGGCGGATGTGTGGGTGATCGAGGATGTGGAGGGGGCGCTGGGCGCGGGTGGTGGCGCGGGGGTGCTTCCGGTTTCGTTTGTGGTTCCGGGGGATGCGCGGGAGACGTGCGCGCGGGAGCGGCCGGCGCGGTTTTGGGATTTGGAGGTTCGTGGGGAGGCGCGGGGGGTGGATTTTTTGCACCGGTTTTTGGTGCCGGTGTATGGGGGGAGTTGAGGGGTGTTGGGGCCTATTTTCGCTGCGCGGAAGCAGGGCACCCGGCGCACCCAGAATGATTCATATCAGTTTGAGGGCAACGTAGACCGGGATTGGCGCGGCGCAGAGCAGGCTTCCAGCGATCATGATTTTGAACGGAACCGGCTTCGGGGAGTCGTAGTAGTCACGGTATTTCAGATTCGAGACTACCGCCAAGATGACTCCGAGTATCGGTGTGATGAACGCGACGCGGGCGACGGCTGTTTCGAGTATCGAGTTGCCGCTGAATTTTGTGATCCACGCGACCAAGGACAGGTAGCACCCGGGGAGCCACACGAGGATGTTGAGTACCAAGCATCCGATCGTAAAAAACGTGCTCTTTCCGCGATTGCTCACAGCTGTTTGAGTGCGGAGACGAGTTGGTCGACGTGTTCGTTGGTGTGGGCGGCGGACATCTGGATGCGGAGTCTTGCTTCGCCTTCGGGGACGACGGGGAAGCCGAAGCCGATGACGAAGATGTTGTGGTCGAGGAGTTTCTTGGACATCGCGATGGCTTTGGCGGTGTCGCCGACGATGATGGGGCAGATGGCGGTGGGGGAGTCGAGGACTTCGAAGTCGGTTTGGGTCTTGATCTGCTCTCGGCAGTAGGCCGTCACGTCTCGGAGTTTCTGGACGCGCTCGGGTTCGTTCATGAGGGTTTGGATGGCGGTATTGGCGCTGGCGGCGACGGTGACGGGGAGGGCGTTGGAGAAGAGGGTGGGGCGGCCGCGCTGGATGATGAGGTTGATGAGGTCCTGGGAGGCGGCGATGAAGCCCCCCGCGCCGCCTCCGAGGGCTTTGCCCAGGGTTCCGGTGAAGACGTCGATCTGTCCGACCATGTCGTAGTGCTCGTGGGTTCCTCGTCCGGTTTGGCCCATGACGCCGTGGC
>JALUWX010000066.1 GCA_027019265.1 Phycisphaerales bacterium | reverse complement strand
TGGCCGTGGGAGTCGTCTACGCAGAGGTAGGCGCCGTATTCATCGCAGAGTTTGCGGAGGGCGGGGAGGTCGGCGATGTCGCCTTCCATGGAGAAGACGCCGTCGGTGATGAGCCAGATCTGCCCGGTGACTTCGGGGTTGTTCTTGGCTTTCTCGAGGACTTCGCGCGCGGAGTCCATGTCGTTGTGCTTGTAGACGGCTTTGAGGACCCCTTTCTTGATGACCGGGGTGAGGCGCATCGCATCGATGATGCATGCGTGGTTGAGCGCGTCGGAGATGATGATGTCTCCGGGTTCGCAGACGGTGGGGAAGAGGGCTTCGGTGGCCGTCCAGCAGCTCACGAAGGTGTAGGAGGCTTCGGTGCCCATGTAGTGGGCGATGGTTTGTTCGAGGGTGTGGTGGGGGGAGAAGGTGCCGCAGATGAATCGGACGGAGGCGGTGCCCGCGCCGTAGGTTTTGAGTGCTTCGATCCCGGCGCTCACGACATCGGGGTGGTTTGCGAGCCCGAGGTAGTTGTTGGAGCACATGCAGATGCGGTCGTGCTTGGATCCGTCTTCGTCAATCATGGTGACGACTGAGTCCATGGGGGAGTCGAGGGTCTGGAGGTGTTTGGTCTGGCCGCTGGCTTCGAGCTCGTCGAGGATGTGGCGGGTGCGGACGGCGAAGGGGGTGTTTTGGGTTGTGGTGGTCATTGGACGGAACTCCCTGGTTGTTCGTGCGGATCTGGGGTAGCGTATGAGCGCCGCAGGAGGGTTGCGGGCTTGTTCGGGGACGATGACGCTATGTAGGGGATCAAATATGGGACATGCTGATGGTCGTGGATTTACGGTGATCGAGCTCGGGCTCGGGGTTGCGGCATTGACGACGGGGCTTGCGGTGTTCGGGCCGGCGGCTTCATCGATCCGTGGGAACGGGCTAGACGCTCGATCGGGCTTTGTGCACCATGAGCTGGGTCGTCGTCAGTTCATGTACATGGGGGACCACAACGGGGATTTCACGGGGCCCAATACGTCGGGGTTGGAATGGAACAAGGAGCCGCTCGGGGATCCGGGGATGTTCCCGAACAAGGGTCTCGAGACGTTGTATGGGGATACGGGCGGGGGGAATCCGACGAGTCAGGGGGATTGGCTGACGCCGCTGGTGGGGGACTCGTACGGGTTCTCGGCGAACCGTGCGGAGCGGATGCGGCAGAAGTTTGATGTGGTTGCGGATCCGACTGCGGGGGCGATGGTGGACGCGTTGTATGTCGGAGATGTTCCGGAGGACATCGATGATTTCGAGCGTGTCTTTAACGAGCAGGGGTATCGTCAGCAGAGCTTCCTGATGATGCGTTCGTTCACACATTTTTCCAGTGAGCAGCGGAGCAGCGCGATTGTTCTGGATCAGAAGAACGGATACTTCTATCGCGAGTTGTTTGCGGTGCAGTCTCCGGGGAGCGTGGCGTTGTCGCCGGAGGCGTATAGCCCGAACATCATGAATGTCGGGATGCAGCTCTCGAATAAGGTGATGTTTGCTGATGGGACTCGATTCTTCAACCAGGGTGTACTTGAGCTTGATGTCGAGGTGTTCAATCCGAGGTTTTCGGAAGACACGTCGAATGGTCCAGTCTTTGATCGATCGGTTGCGTACGGGCAGGGGTCTCCGTATGCTCCGGATGGTGAGAATCTCGATCTGAGCTACCGGAAGCGCGGGGGTGCTGGGATGTATGCGACGATGTTCGATGGGTCGTTGCGGTACTTCTCGCGCGAGGAATCGTGGACGGATCCGACCCCGTGGTACCCGAGCGGGAGTGTGTGGACGGGGAACGGCGCGACGGCGGAATCGAGCGCGTGGGTGGCGGAGAATCTGCCCGGCGGTGTGATTCCGTGATCGGGTGGGTTCGGGGGTCTGTTGGGTCAACAATCCCCTTGTGAACAAGCATCAGCGTGAGAAGCTCGAGGGGATTCTGAAGGGGCTGCCCAAATCGGCGCAGGACGAGATCTATGCGCTGGCGCGGAAGCAGCGCGGGGAGGCACAGAAGCGGAGGCGGTCCAAGGCGCGGGAGACGATCGATGGGGAGCGTGTGGGGGGCGGGAAGCGGAGGCCGGATCCGCTTCTGGATTGGGTTTTGCGGATCGTGGAGAAGGATTATGCGCACGGGGCTCGGGAGGAGTCCCGGGACGAGGTGGCGCTGCGCGAGGGGGTGGTGGTTGGGCTGACCCGGCGGCGCGCGTCGGTGGTGGTGGATGGGGATTCGGAGGAGCAGGATGCGCGATTGAGCGCGGAGCTTGCGGGGAGACAGCAGTCGGGGATCGCTGTGGGGGATCGGGTGGTGGTAGGGGATATCGATGCGCCGGGGAGCGATGAAGCGATCGAGGTGGTGAGTGTGCTCCCGAGGCGGACGAAGCTGGCGCGTCCCGATGCGCACGATCCGAGGGTGGAGCGGGTGGTGGCGGCGAATGTGGATGTTGTGGTCGTGGTGGTGTCGGTTGTTTCGCCTCCGCTCCATCCGCGATTGATCGATCGGTACCTTGTGGCGATCGAGTCGGGCGGGGCTGAGGCGCTGATCGCGGTGAACAAGGTGGATTTGCTGAGTGGTCAGGATCGGGAGGGGGAGCTGTCGAAGCTGGATGTGTACCAGGAGGCGGGGATCGGGGTGGTGGTGTGCGCGGCGGATCCGGAGAGCGGGGAGAAGGATGTGAGGGCGTTGAGAGAAGCGCTGAAGGGGAAGACGTGTGTGTTTGTGGGTCACTCGGGGGTGGGGAAGAGCTCGCTGACGAACGCGCTCGAGCCTGGGCTCGGATTGGACACGGGCGGGGTTCGATCACAGGACAATCGGGGTCGTCATACGACGACATCGAGTTCGATGCATGTGATCGGGGAGGGGGCGGATGCGATCCGGGTGATCGATACCCCCGGGGTTCGGTACTTCGGGCTCGCGGAGATGACGGCGGATGAGCTTCGCTGGATGTTCCCCGAGTTCATCGAGCACGCGCGGGATTGCAAGTTCAATGACTGCTCGCACGAGCACGAGCCCGGGTGCGGGGTGAAGGACGCGGTGGATCGTGGCGCGATCGCTCGGGTTCGGTATGAGACGTATCTGCGTTTGCTTGAGGAGCTGCGGAGCGGGGGTCGTCCCAAGGATGTGAGCGAGCGGATCCGTCCGGTGCGTGGTGACCTGGACGATTGAGCGCGGGGTGCGCGCACCCTGACCCCGAGTGGTTCGGGAGCGACGGAGTCGTCGGTGTCCCATTCCTGCGCGTGGTGGTCTCGCTCGTGTTCGGGATCAGGGCTTGAGGGCGTGCATGTAATCGGTGAGGAAGGACGCGATATCGAAGAAGTCGGTCGAGCTGTCTCCGTTGTGGTCGGAGGCGATGTTGCGTGCTTTGAGCGCGGTGATGAAGTCGAAGAGGTCGTGGGTGTTCACGAGATCATCGCGGTTGAAGTCTGCGGGGTGGATGGGGGCGCTGAGGGTGAGGACGGTGTTGATGTCGGGGTTCGCGTAGGTGGTGGTGGAGCCGTCGGCCCAGAGGACCTTGATGGCGGTGATGGATTCGTCGGACCCGAGCCCGGAGTGGATCTCGTCGGGGGAGGTGGTGCAGTGGGAGGAGGAGTTGCGGAGGGGGTAGATGAGGGATCGGTTGGGTGTGATGACGGTGACCATGGACCCGATCCCGTTGGGCGCGAGGGTGGGTCGTTTGGTGGTGTCGAGTTTGATGCGCGACCAGTGTGCGCCGTCGGGGGTGGTGTTGTTGTCGATGAGTTTGTTCTCGTAGTAGAGGAGGGGCTGGTTCCAGTTGTAGATGATGATGTCGAGGTCGCCGTCGTTCTCGGTGTCGATGCGGACCATCCCTCGTCCTTGTCCGGCGTAGTCGATGGCGCAGGCGGTCGCGGATTCGGTGTAGGAGGTTGCGGTGGAGTCGTCGGCGAGGAAGAGGCAGATGGGGTTGCTTGCGTAGCCGTAGGAGTATCCGTTGTTGACGAGGATGTCTTTGTCGGTGTCGTGGTCGAAGTCGGCGATGAGGGGTCCCCAGGACCAGTAGGCGGCGTAGGAGCCGTTGGTGCGGGCTTTGTTTTTCCAGAATCCCTGGTCGTCCTGGATGAGGCAGAGGTTTCCGGGGCCGTCGAGGAAGTCCCAGGTGATGCTGGTTTCGTAGATGTCGAGTCGTCCGTCTTCGTTGAGGTCGGCGATGTCGATGCCCATGCCGTTGGCGGAGGCGTGTCCTTCGAAGCGTGAGGAGACGTCGGTGAAGGTGTTGTCGCCGTCGTTGAAGTAGACCTTGGTGGTCCCGATGTCTCCGACGATGAAGAGGTCGGGGTAGAGATCTCCGTTGAGGTCCTGGAAGGCGGGGAGGAAGCCGTGGAGGCCGAACTGGAAGAGGAAGGACGGGACGGTGATATCGGTGAAGTGGGTGATCCCGCTTTCGTCGGTGCCGTCGTTTCTAAAGAGGCGGTTCCCGGGGAGGTTGTGGGCGTAGGCGCAGACGAAGAGGTCGAGGTCGCCGTCGAGGTCGATGTCTCCCCAGCAGGACCCGGTGCCTTCTTTTTTGGGTGTTCCGGGGAGGACGGTGGCGACTCCGGCTTCTGTGGCGATGTTGGTGAAGGACCAGTTCCCGAGGTCGTCGGGGCCGTTGTTCCGGAGGAGTTTGAACTCGTTGTTGCGTGGGTCTTCGTCTGCTGGGCCGTAGGAGGTGATGAAGATGTCCATGTACCCGTCGTTGTTGAAGTCGGCGGCGGAGGCGCCGAAGGCGTGGAACGGGGCGTCGGCGAGGTTCCAGTCGTCGGCTTGGTCGGTGAATGTGCCGTCTTTGTTGTTGATGTAGAGTCTGGAGGGCGATGCGCCTCCGAGCTGGAGGAAGTCGTGGTAGCCGTCGTTGTTGAAGTCTGCGGCGCATCCTCCGGCGCCGAACTGGGTGACGTTGAGTGCGTGGCTTGTGGTGAAGATGGCGTCGGAGAGCCCGGCTTGGGCGCTGCGTTCTTCGAACTGGAAGGCGGGTGTGCCGGCGCTTGTGTGCGCGGCGAAGAATGCCGGGACGAGGACGACGGATGATGCTGCGGAGACCCACGAACTTCTCATGACACAAACCCCATACGGCCCGCGACGATGAGCGCGCGAGAAACGCCCTCCGAAGCGAGGCGAGCCAAGAAATACGCTGTGTCGTTGGCGGCTGAGAACCGCGCAAGACCCTGTACACGAGAGCGGCGATTGCCGCTGAGACCGCAAGGAAATTACCAGAATGGTGCAACCCTGTCAATCAGAAATTCATGTCGGTCGATCGTGGATTCCGTGTGCTGAGGGCGGTCCGGGTGTGTTATCCGAGGCGTTGTCGCTCGTGAGTTCGTGGGCTGAGGGGTATGCGCGTTCGCTCGGGGATCGTGATGTGCTGGATCCGTCGGTGGGGTTCGGGGATGTGCTGGGGGTGCTTGAGGAGGAGCCCCCGTTGGAGGGGGTGTCGATCGAGGCGCTCGGGGGATTGATCGAGGAGGCGGATCGGGAGTTCGTGTCGAGGTTGGTGCATTGGCAGTCTCCCCGGTTCTTTGCGTACTTCCCGTGCTCGAGTTCGACGGCGGCGATCGTGGGGGAGGTGATGAGCGCGGTCGTGAACGTGAACGGGATGCTGTGGTCCACGTCCCCGGCGTGTACGGAGCTGGAGATGCGCGTGATGGATTGGTGCGCGCGTTTGCACGGGATCGATGATGCGTTCACGTTTGCGCGTTCGGGGACGGGGGGCGGGTGTATCCAGGGGACGGCTTCGGAGGGCGCGGTCGCGGCGCTCTGCGCGGCGCGTCGTCGGTGCACGAAGCGCGGGATGGGTCGGGGGGATGTGTGTGTGTATGCGTCAACGCAGGCGCACTCGTCGATCGTGAAGGCGGCGATGGTGTGCGGGCTCGCGGATGATTCGGAGGATCGATCGAGGGTCCGGTTGATCGGGACGGGTCGGGATCTGCGGATGGATCCGGGGGCGCTGCGCGACGCGATCCGGGAGGACCTCGAGAACGGGCTGGTCCCGGGGATGGTGGTCGCGAGTGTGGGGACGACTTCCACGGGCGCGGTGGATGATCTTCGCGCGATCATGGAGGTGGTGGAGTCGTTCGGGGAGGAGAAGCCCTGGGTGCACGTGGACGCGGCGTGGGCGGGGTCTGCGTGTGTGGTGGAGCGGTATCGGGGGATGATGGCGGGGCATGAGCGTGCGGATTCGATCTGTATCAATCCGCACAAGTGGCTTTTGACGAACTTCGATTGTGATCTGTTCTGGGTGCGCGATCGGGATGCGTTGACGGATTCGATGAGTATCACCCCGGCGTATCTCCGGGATCGCGCGAGCGAGTCGGGGGCCGTGGATTATAGGGATTGGCATGTGCCTCTGGGTCGGCGGATGCGGGCGCTCAAGCTCTGGTTCGTGATCCGCTGTTTCGGGGCGAAGGGTTTGGAAGCGCACATCGAGCGGCACGTGGGGTTGGCTCGTCGTGTGGAGGACTGGGTGCGGGATCGCGCGGATCTGGAGTTGGTGGGGGAACGCTCGCTCGGGCTCGTGTGTTTCCGTGTGAAGGGTGAGGACGGGTTGTCGTCGGCGCTGGTGGACGGGGTGAATACGCGGGGTCGGGTGATGATCACCCATTCGAGGGTCCCGATCGGGGAGGGGGGTGAGGACCGATCGATCGTTCGGGTGAGTGTGGGGACCCCGGGGGTGGACGGGTCTGCGCTGGAGGTGTTGTTCGAGGAGCTGGGCGCGGTGCTCTCGGGGCTCGTAGGATGATCGCGATGCGGAACCTTGCGATATCGGTGCTGTGCGGAGTTGGGCTCGTGCTCGGGGGGTGCGCGTCCACGGGTGTGTACTCCGGTGGATCGGCGATGGTCGGGTCCCACGGTGCGGATCGGGAGCGCGTGATCGGGGTGGTGCGCGAGGTGTTGAGCGATCATCGGTTCGCGATCGATCGGGTGGACGCGGCGCGTGGGGTGGTGACGACGTCGTACAAGCGCACCCACGGGCTCGCGACACCTTGGGATGGGGAGCAGAGCTCGCTCAGCGCGGAAGCGGCGGATTTCGCGAATCAGCACGAGCGGAGTGTGCGTGTGGAGTTCGGTGAGGACGGGGGGATCCGGGTTTCGGTGTTCGTGCGCCGGATCGGGCGTCCGGGGTGGCGCGTCGAGACGGAGAGCATCCGGTACAGCTCGCAGAGTGTTGTGGTGGTTGACGAGGGGCGCTCGTTGAGTCGGCGGGAGACGGAGCAGGTGGGTCAGGACGGCGCGTTCGCGGCGCGGATCGCTTCGGAGATCGAGGGGCGGCTCGTCGGGTCGTGATGTCGGTGTCGGCGGGGGTTATCCGACACGCGCGGTGGCGACGGGCTTGATCTCTGCGAGCGATTGTCGTGTGGACACGATCAGGGGGAGGAGATCGGGGGTTTGGTTGTATGTTTGGTCCGCGCGGCCGAGGGCGATGGCGATGAGCTGGCCTCGGGAGGTGGCGCCGAGTTTTCGGTGGAGGTTTTTGACGTGATCGTGGACGGTGTGGGGGGATCGATCGAGTTCTTCGGCGATGACCCGGACGGAGTGGCCGAGGATGAGCCGTTCGAGGATGAGTCCTTCCCGTTCGGTGAGCCAGTTGATGGAGGAGGATTTGGAGTGGAGGGCGTTTGAGGCCTGGTGCGCGAGCATGGCGAGCGCGGTGGCGGTGTGGATGGGGTTGGGGGGACTGGCTGACTCGGGAGTGTCGAAGACGGCGAGGATAACGAGGGGTTGGTCGGTGTTGGTGATGCTCGCGACGGCGGCGAGGGTTGTGTCGTTGATTTCTCGCTGGGTTTGTCGGGTCCAGGAGGGGAAGAGCGAAAGGAGGGGCGCGACGAGTCCTCGGCGGAGCTGCGCGGGGGTGGGTGCGAAGGGGATGGATTCGAGTCGTTCGAGTGTGGTGCGGAGGTCGATCGAGCCTGGCTGGGTCGGGTTGCTGACGCCGGTGGATTCGGTGACGAGTCGGGTCCGGTCGGGCTTGAAGTGCGCGACGACGAAACCGGCGTTGGCGGTGGGGGCGAGGGGTTGGAGGGCCTTTGCGGCGGAGGTGCACCAGTCGTGGGTGGGCGCGGCCGGGAGTCGTGTGATCTCGGTGATGGTGTGCGCGAGGGCGAGGGTATCCGTCATGGAGGGCTCGCCCGATGCTTGGGGATTCGGTTGGTCTCGGTGTTGTGCGTCCGTGTGCGTCAAAGTGGCCTCCGTTCCGGGGGCAATGTTGCGTGTGACTCTGTGTGTAGAGCGGTGTGCAACGTTGCAATTTCTATTTGAGATAGGATCTCTCGAATGTTGCGACTTTGCACAGACGCGGTGAGCAAATCCGGAAACTCACCCAGGGTAGTTCCCCCTAGATTCCCTATTTGGGGTGCACAATTGTGGATATCCCGTTTGTAGGGATCCTGGTTCAGATCGCAGTTTTTTACGTGTCGCGCAGGGTGAACTTGGAGGGATTTTGCGGATTGGCTGGTCTGAACGGGGAAATGGCGCACATTGAGGTGCGTCCTATCCGCTGTAGGGACCATGTATCGAAGCGCGAGGTGCGTCATCGGTGTTGTTTGGTTCTTTGGGGTCTGAGCCCCGGGGTTGTGTGTTATGTCCGCCGTTTCGGGGGTATCCGGATTTGTGTTTGAGCCCGTGTCGTGGCATGCGGAGGTGCGTGCGCGGCTGGAGGATCGACATCTGGTCGCGTGTTCGGACGACACAGCGCTTCGGATGCGTTTTGCGGTGGGGATGCAGCGGTATCTGGCGATGCAGCCGCTCACGAGTGTGTGTGTGCTTCATGGGCGGGCGATTTCGACGATCGATGACCTGTGCGACCAGCTCGAGCGGATGATCCCGGTGACGAAGCTCGCGCGGACGATCGATGGGCCTTACGGGGTGGCTTCGTTGCTGAGGTCACGGACTTCCATGATGGGTCATGGGATGGAACGGGCGCGGGTGTTCGTGTGGCACGACGCGGATCTGTTGGTCCGTCGGGATCGGGCGCTGTTCAACGATGTGGTCGAGGTGCTCTCGGGGGTGAGCGCGGAGCTTGAGTACAGCGATGAGGGCTCGGTGCTCGTCCAGCGCGGGGTGTATGTGGGGGGATCGAAACTCGAGGAGGAGGCGCGTCGTTCGGACTCCCGTCTCAACTCGTGGTCGGACGATGGATCGGGGATCCCGTTCTGGGGGCTTGTGAGCGGGCTCAATGCGCCGAGGACGGCGCTTTGTCGGGTGGATCATCTGCTCGAGAGCGCGGGGCGTTGAGATCTCAAGAGCAACGGGGGGATGTGATACGGGCTTTGGTCCGTGTTGTTGTTTTTGGGGGGAGTTGATTCGGGGTGGTGGGTTGAGTTGAGTGTGGGATGCGGATCATCGGTGGTGAATATCGACGGCGGCGGCTTTTGCCGCTCCCCAAGGGTGTGGAGACTCGTCCAGTTCCTGATCTGGTTCGGGAGGCGTTCTTCAATCTGCTGCGGGGGCACTTCGAGGGTGAGTCGGTGCTGGATGTGTTCGCCGGGACGGGGAGCATGGGGCTTGAAGCGGTGAGTCGGGGGGCTTCGAGGGTGGTATGTGTGGAGCGGGATCGTCGGGTGGCGAAGGCGCTGGAAGACAACATCGAGATGCTCGGGTGTGGGGATCGGATCGAGATCGCGCTGGGGGATGCGCTGGGGCCGGCGGCGTTGTCGAGGGCTCCGAGGCCGGTGCACATTGTGTTCGTGGATCCGCCGTACCCGTTGGTTCGTGATCCCGAGGGGTGGGAGCGGGTGCGGAAACAGATGTCGAGGTTCGTGGGTCTGCTCGATGACACGGGGTATGCGGTGGTCCGGACGCCTTGGCCGTTCTTCTTCAAGGAGGAGGTCGAGGGCGAGGTGGACGATGTGAATGCGCCCCGTTCTCGGACGGTTGATCCGGAGATGTCGATCGAGGGGGCGTTGGGGCCGGAGACTCATCCGTACGGGACGACGGCGTTGCATTTGTATATGCAGGACCCGGAGGCGCAGGGGGGGTGAAGTGCCCGGGTTGGGTGGGGGTGTGCATCTGAGGGGT
>JALUWX010000065.1 GCA_027019265.1 Phycisphaerales bacterium | reverse complement strand
CCCCGATCATCGCCGCGCACGCGCCGAGCGTCACCCGTCCCGCGCCCACCCGCGCCCCCAACTTCGTCCTCGTCACCAACGCCACCACAACCACCCCGAGCACCACTGCGCCGATCGCGCCCTTCGACCCGGACATTGCCAGGGCCGCGCCCCCAGCGATCACGCACAACAACGCCACCAACCGAGCCCACTTCTCTCGCCCCGACAGCGCCACCAGCCCCAGCCCGAGCGACATCGCGCCCACCACCCCCGCAAACACATTCGACAGCCCAAACCACCCGCTCAACTCGGGCTGCCGGAGCCGCCGCTCATAACTCAGCGCCTCGAACGACCCCTCATACCACCCACGCGACGCAAGGAACTCCGCCTTCGATTCCTCAAAGAACGCCACCGTCATCGGGTGCTGCACAAACACCTGATGCGCCCCCTCAATCAGCAACACCACCACACTCCCCAGCATCAACGCCAGCACCAATCGCCGGAGCGCAGGCACCGTATTCACCGCGCACCGCGCCGCAACCAGCACCCCCACAAAAGCCCCGAGCGACACCGTCTTCGTCACCGCGCCGTCCCCAGACACCACGTGCCACCCGATCGCGCCCATCCCCAGCGCAATCGCAACACCCCCGAGCACCCCAACCCCGCACGATTTCCGCGCCAACCACACCACCGCCCCCGACAACACCACCATCGTCGAACCGAGCACCGTCCCCCATCCATCCGTCACCCCCGTGATCGGCGCCCCGAACACAAACGGATCGCTCCCCCAGTACGGCAGCCCCTCATGCGCCGTCAACATCCGCACCAACGCAAGCGTCACCACCAGAACAAAGCACAACCCCAGCGCGATCGACCCCCGATCCCATCCCGAGCCCGACTCCCGATCACCCTCACCCATGCGCCGCGCCCTTCCGCTGTGCCTTGTACTCGAACAACGCGATCGCCGAGATCAACAGCACGATCTGCACCCCCATCAGAATCGCCACCACATCCCCCGCGCGCGTCAGCACGATCCCACAAATCCCCGTGCACCCCGTCAGCGCATAGATCACCAAAATCGTCGAGCGTCCCGACAACCCCTTGTCCCGGATCCGATGAGAGAAGTGCTGCAAATCCCCCTTGAACGGGCTCTTCCCCTGCGCGATCCGGATCATCGTCACACTCACAAAGTCATACAGCGGCACCGCAAGCACCGCGATCGGCATCAACACCGCATACCACGCCCCCGCGCTCGGTCCCTCCGCCCCGGGCGCGATGTACGTCGTCCGCACCGTCATCGCCGCGAGCACAAACCCGATCACCAGCGACCCCCCGTCCCCCATAAACACCTTCGCCGGCGGAAAGTTGAACACCAAAAACCCCACACACCCACCCACCAAAAGCGCCAGCACCACCCCCACAAACCACTGCGCATTCATCAGCGCCCCCACCAGAAACAACCCCCCAGCGATCGCCGCGATCCCCGCGCTGAGCCCATCCATGTTGTCGATGAAGTTCATCGCATTGGTCACCATCACGATCCACACGACCGTCAGCACCACACTCAGCCAAGCACCACCCACATACGGATCCATCAGCGTCAGCAACCGCGAATCCGTCAACCACACAAACGCAATCGCCGGGAGCACCATCACCACCAGCTTCCCCATCGCCCCCATGGGCTTCCGATCATCCACCACCCCCAGCACGTGCAGCACCAGCACACACACAAGCAGCACCCACCCCATCCCCGTCCGCTGAGTCAGATCCCCCCACGAATCTTGCACCGACCCCAGCCACTCCGGGAGCGAACCCGGATCCACGACCATCGCCCCGATCAGCCCCACCAGCATCGGGACCCAGATCGCACCCGCAATCGCGATCCCCCCTGTGTTCGGAACCGCGCGACGCGCCTCCTTCACCTGACCCGCAATCGCCTCCGTGTCCATCGCTCCCACACGCCGCCCCACGCGCATCGCGATCCACGTCCCGATCACCGAGATCACAAACGCGACCACACCCAGACTCAGCACGACACCGATCATGGACCGAGTGTAGTGGGGGACCCATCCACCCCGCCCACTCCGTGCGCATCCACAAACCTCGGGCGCTCCTTCCCCATCACCTTTGTCCGCACCCACATCGCCCCCTTCGACACCACTGTGATCCCCACAAAGATCCCGATCGCGCCCACCCCCATCCAGATCATCCTCCACGGATACGCCCCCAGCGCATCCACCAGCGACGTCCCGTCGTGCGACCCCGACCCTAGATACGAGTAGTTCGTCCCCAAGAGCGCATTGAGCCCCGCAACCACCGCCGCATACACCACCCCGCACACCACCGCAAACCGACAATCCCGCCAGCTCGGCCGATACCCCAGCACCACCACGTCATACACCGCCACCCCCACGATCTGCACGTGGTTCAGCCAATAGATCCAGAAGCTCAGATCCCCGTGCCCCACATCCAGGTACGGCGTCACAAACACCTGCGCACTCAAACCCAGCCCCCAAAACAACGTCAACGCCCGCGCCCGACGATCCAGCGTGAGCAACATCCACACCGCGATCCACACACTCAACCGACACAAATGCAGCGGCAGCGAATCCCCAAGATCCCAATGCCCGGGCATGAACCGCCGAGCATTGATCACCAGCTGAGACACCCCGATCCCCCAAGCCAACACAAACCGAAGCCCCCGCTCCCGCCCCGCGCCCGGAACCCCAACCCCCTCCTTCAGATCCATCGCGAGCAGCACCCGCCCAAGCACACACACCACCCCGATCACCCCGAAACACACCCCGAGCACCACCAGGTGCTGCGCCGACCCCACCTCAAACGTCGCCGACCAGTCTCGCGCCGCGCCGACCACCCTCATCCGCCCGCATGCTCATGCCGAAGCTGCCCGCACGCAGCAGCAATATCCCGCCCCCTCGACGCGCGGATATGACAGTTGATCCCCGACTCCCGAAGCACATGCTGGAACCGGTGCACATCGTCCGTGTCCGGGCGCTCGAACTCAAGCCCCTCCACCTCGTTGTACCGGATCAGGTTCACATTCGCCCGGAGCCGCTTGCACACCCCCGCAAGCTCCCGCGCGTGAACTTCCTGATCGTTCACCCCGCGCAGCAGAATGTACTCGAGCGTGATCTCGCGCCCCGTCTTCTCGAACCACTTCGTGCACGCGCTCACAAGCTGCTCGATCGTCGTGAACTCCGCCCACGGGATCAGCTCCCGGCGCAGCGTGTCGTTCGGAGCGTGCAACGACAACGCCAACGTCACCGGGAGCTCCAGTTCCTGCGCCAGCTTCTCGATCGCTTTGTGCATCCCCACCGTGGACACCGTGATCTTCCGCGCGCTGATCCCCATCCCCCAAGGCGCCGCAAGCGTCCGCACCGCATCCACCACGGGCTTGAAGTTCGCCAAGGGCTCCCCCATCCCCATAAACACCACGTTCGTGATCCGCTGCACCCTCTTGAGCCGCGCGAGCCGCCACACCTGCTCCACGATCCGACCGCTCGATAGATTCCCGTCCAAGCCCCCGATCCCCGTCGCGCAGAACGTGCACCCCACCGGACACCCGATCTGCGACGAGATACACGCCGTCCGACGATCCGAATCCAACGACGGAATCATCACACACTCCGTCTGCCGCGCCGTATCCGAATACGGCATCCCCCCGGGCTTCCCGCTCGCATCCAGAATCGGAAGCCGCGTCGCATGGTCCACCGATGCTTCCGAAGCATCCACCACCTCGTCCCCATCCCCCCACTCAACCAACAGCTTCTGCGTCCCATCCGTCGCAACCTGATGCGCCACCGTCGGCCCACTCAAAAACGTCATCTCCCGTGCGAGAAGCTCCCGATCCCCCTTCGAGAGATTGCTCATCAGCGCCGGATCCGCCACCCCGTGCACATACACCCACTCCAGAATCTGCTTCGCCCGGAACTTGGGCAGGTTGTGCGACAAACACCAGTCCGTCATGGACTCGGGAGTCATCGCAAAGATGTGGTGCTCCGGGTGTTTCATCGCGAGATCGTCAACGCCACCGCCGTCGCCCCATACGCCCCTTGCGTAATCACCGGCGCTTCCACCGTCACCTTCCGGTCCTTGTGATCCACCCCCATCGACTCCATCACCTTCTTGAGCGACAACGGAAGCCCGAACTCCACCGACTCCTCATAGATATCCGCGAGTTTCAGCTCCGCCCCGTGCTCTTCCACAAAGTGCCGACAGATCGCCGCCACCAGATCCTCCGGCGCGCTCGCCCCCGCCGTCAGCAGAATCCGCTCATCCCCCGTCGGGTACCACGAAGCATCCAGCTCCGACACATCATCGATCCGACATGACCTCGTCCCCACGTTCTCCGCGATCTCCGTCAATCGCACCGAGTTCGACGAGTTCTTCGACCCCACGACCAACACCAGATCGCACTGCGGCGCGACCATCCGCACCGCCTGCTGACGGTTCGTCGTCGCGTAGCAGATGTCCTCCGTCGGGGGCTCCTTGATATTCGGAAACGCCTCCTTCAACGCATCGATGATCACCCCCGCATCATCCGTCGAAAGCGTCGTCTGGGTCAGGTACACCAGCTTGTCCGGATCCTCAATCCGCAAGTGGGGGATGCACTCGGGAGATTCAACCACCTGAGTCCGCTCCGGCGCCTCACCGAACGTCCCCACGATCTCCTGATGGTTCTTGTGCCCCACCAGCAGAATCTGATACCCCTGACGCGCATACCGAACCGCGCGGGAGTGCACCTTCGTCACGAGCGGACACGTCGCATCGATCGCCGTCAGATTCCGCGCCTTCGCCGCATCCCGGACACTCGGGGGGATCCCGTGCGCACTGAACACCACCACCGACCCCTCGGGGATGTCCTCGATCCGCTCCACGAACTCGACCCCACGACCCTCGAACCGCTCCACCACGTGCCGATTGTGCACAATCTCGTGGTACACATACACCGTCTCGTCCGGAATCAGATCCAGCACCTGGTCCACGACATCAATCGCCATCCGGACCCCGGCACAGAACCCCCTCGGATTGACAAGCACAACTTCCATACGTCGATCCCAATCCTAGACCCCGTCCCCCGCCCCCCAGCGCAACGACCTACAGTGCGCCAGCGACACGACCCGCGACCCGGAGACCGACCCATGAGCACCACCACGCTCCGCGCCATCATCCTCTTCACCTTCACCGCCGTCCTCACCAGCGCCTGCGCCGCGCACCAACCCACCACCAACGAACCCGCCTTCGCCGACGAAGCCACCATCACCCAGTACGAATCCATCCGCACCACCATGCGCCGCTTCGGGCTCGAATCCGCGCCCCCCAAACCCGACCACACCTTCCGTCTCACCACCTACAACATCGAAAACCTCTTCGACGCCCACGACGACCCCGACCTCATCGGCCGCAACGAAGACATCGACGACACCAAGCCCGAAGAACAACTCATCAGCTCCGCCCTCGCCATCCGCGCCGTCAACCCCGACGTCCTCTGCATCCAGGAAGTCGAATCCGAATCCGCCCTCCTCGAATACCGGGACACCTACCTCGCCGACATGGGCTACGACCACGTCGTCTCAATCGACGCCGGAAACGAACGAGGGATCGAAAACGCCGTCCTCTCCCGATACCCCATCTCCAACTTCAAAAACTGGCCCCTCCTCCCCCTCGGCGGCGTCCACCCCGAAAAATACGGCACCCAGAAAAACTGGTACGCCGGAGAGCCCATCGTCTTCCGACGCTCCCCCCTCATGGTGGACATCGAGATCCCCACCTCAGACGACGACAACGCCGACACCTGGACCCTCACCCTCTTCGTCATGCACCATAAGTCCGGCCGCTACAACACCTACTGGCGCGAAGCCGAAACCAAAGGCACCCTCAAACTCCTCGACGAAGTCTCCCAAGCCCACCCCGAGCGACCCATCATCGTCCTCGGCGACTTCAACGCCACCCCCAAAGACACCTCCGTCACCCTCTACCTCGAAAACGGATACACCGATCTGTTCGGATCGCGCAAAGATTCGCGCGAAATCATCACCCACGAATCCGAGCGAAGAATCGACTTCATCCTCGCAAACGACCAAGCCCTCCAGCGCCTCAACCCCCAAAACGCCTTCGTCCTCGGCCTCGCATCCCGCCCCGAAGGCACAAACTACCGCGACCTCCCCTCCTTCCCGGGCTACGCCTCCGACCACTACCCCGTCTCCATCGACATCAACCGCCCCAACCCCGAAAACTAACACCCCCACACACCGCGCAAGCAACCGCTAGCCAAACCCGTTCATACTGGTAGAATACAAGCCGCTCACGCCCGAACCCCTCGACCCAAAGCAAGGCCGATCGATGAATGAGCTCAAACCCTGGCAAATGATCCTCATCGCCGCCGCCGTCCTCGTCCTGGGATTCACCGGGTGGCGCATGATGTCGGGAACCAAAGTCGATCAGCCCGACGGCTACATGACCGTTGACGTCATGACCGGCCAACTCTACATGCTCCAAAAAGGACGCGCCAAAGGCATGCTCCTCCCGGCCAAAAACCCCGACACCGGGGACCGCACCCTCTACCCCGTCGTCCAGGACGAATCCACGGGCGACTGGTCCCTCCACGAGGGCTACGCAACCACCATCACCGAGGACATGATCAAATCATCCAAGGTCCTCACAAACCAATCACAGATCTCAATCCTCGATTCCGACCCCATCGTTCACGTCCTGATGCCGTGAACCAAAACAGCACACGATCGATCTCGCACAACCGGAGCGAAACGACCATGACACGTCAACGCAAAGCATTCACACTCATCGAACTGCTCGTCGTGATCGCGATCATCGCGCTCCTGATCGGGATCCTCCTCCCCGCTCTCCAATCCGCACGTTCCAGCGCACGAAACCTCGTGTGCAAATCAAACATGCGCGGCATGGCCCAACTCAACCTCCTCTACGCAAACGAAAACGACAACTTCTACGCGAGCCCCGTCACCGTCGGCGCCCGCTACCTCGGACGAGTCGTCATCCAAGGCGAAGGCATCCGCAACGGCGCAGACGCGCTCGAGTTCAACACCTCCTCCTCCACCCCCACAAGCACCCAGGACTGGATCTCACCCATCGCCGGTGACTCCCTAGGCTTCTCCACCAACCGCGCCGAACGCCACCGCGACATCTTCGACATGCTCGGCTGCGCCGAAGCCCGCCTCTTCGCCGATAAGCCGTACGACGGCTCAAGCCCCGGCGACTTCGATGAGTTCGAAACCATCGTCCAGGAAGGCATCCGCCAAGTCAGCTACCTCATGCCCACCGGATTCGCACACGTCAGCCAATCCTCCCGCAACTACGTCAACTCCCTCGTCGATCAGATCCCCGGAGACGTCAACGTCCCCGCAAACGTCACAGGCATGCTCTCCAACGCCGGAGGCCCCCAGCAACCCGCAAGCTTCCGCCACAAAGTGGACCGTGTCGGGATCAGCGCCTCAAGCAAGATCATGTTTGCCGACGGCACCCGCTTCTGGGAAGACGGTGAAGGACTCGACTTCGACCCCGACACCGCACCCAACTTCTTCGGTTCCTTCACCTCCTCGAGCCCCATCTTCGATGAATCGACCTCCTACGGCCGAAACTCGCCCTATGCGCGTGAGACCGGCAACAACATGACCCTCTCCTACCGCCACAACGAAACCATCAACATCGCCAAGTTCGACGGCTCCGTCACCTCCATGACCCAGATCGACTCCTACACCAACCCTACCCCCTGGTTCCCCTCCGGGACCGAGTGGAACGGCTCCCGCAACACCGATGAATCCGAAGCCTGGGTCGAAGACCGCTTCCGCGGCCGCGCCGATCCCAAACTCGAATAATCCAAGCCCCAACCAAATACCAAGCAAGCCCTGCTCCCAGAGCAGGGCTTGTCCTATAACGCGCGAAAGGAATCAAGCCCGAAATCCCCCTTTGCGCAAGCTTTATCAACCACCCACAGCTTTCGCCCAGTCCCCGACTATGCTACACTTGTAATCCAGGTCCACCGGGCACCGAGTTCCTGACCCGTTCTCAAGCCCTCCAAGATCTGGAGCACACCTGGGTCCCTACCGGGACAAGAGAAGAGTAGAGAAACACAAACCTTTGGAGAGAATGAACATGAAGTTCGCCATCGCCCTCGCCTCGGCCGCCGCTGTTGCGTCCGTCGCCAACGCCGACATCACCATCAACGAACTCCTCGGCTCCACCTCCGGTGCCGATTCCGAGTTCATCGAACTGTACAACACCGGCGACACCGCCGTTGATCTCACCGGCTGGAGCATCCAGCTCTGGGATGCCGACATCGACGCCGGCGGCTCCGGCTTCGGTGGCTCCGACGGCGGCGCCCCCTTCATGCTCTCCGGCTCCATCGCGGCCGGCGATTACTACACCCTCGCCAACGCCCTCGCCCAATCCACCTACTCGTTCACCGCCGATCAGCTCATCGGTGCCGACTCCATCGAGAACGGCTCCTACACCATCATCCTCCGTGACGCCATGGGCACCATCGTCGAAGCCGGTTTCATGACCGACGGCGACGCGGGTGATGCCGCCAACGACGCCGGCTCCCTCATCACCGCCGACTGGTCCTTCGGTCCCGACGGCTCCTTCCTCCCCGCCGGTATGTACCGCGTCGGTGACGGCTCCTCCACCCTCGGCCTCCTCGAGTTCGGTCAGCCCTCCCCCTCCGCGACCCCCGACAGCGCCAACATCCCCGCCCCCAGCGCCCTCGCGCTCATGGGCCTCGGTGGCCTCGTCGCCGGCCGTCGTCGTCGCTAATCAGCAACGACCTCGTCCACACGACGAACGCACATCCTGATGTGATTCCGCACCCGCCGTCCCCGTGACGGCGGGTGTTCTTTTTCAGTCCTACCGTCCATCAACCACGAGGAGACTCCCCATGCCCACCGACACCAACGCCGCCCAAGACTGGCTCACCACCAACGAATCCGCCTCCATCGACCGACTCATGGACTGGCTCCGCATCCCCTCCGTCTCCACCGACCCCGCATTCGACAAAGACTGCCGCGCCGCCGCTCAATGGGCCTCCGACCACCTCACCAAATCCGGGTTCACCTCCAGGCTCCTCCCCACCGGAGACCCCGAAGACTCGGGCAAACCCATCGTCCTCGCCACCAACGAACCCGACCCCGACTACAACGGACCCCACATCCTCTTCTACGGCCACTACGACGTCCAACCCGCAGACCCCCTCGAACTCTGGGAATCCCCACCCTTCGAGCCCGTCCGCAAACCCGCCGAAGGCGCCATCGGCGAACGCATCGTCGCGCGCGGCGCGTGCGACGACAAAGGCCAGGTCATGATGTTCCTCGAAGCCATGCGCGCCCTCAGCGAAACCACAGGCAAACCCGCAGCCGGCGCGAAGTACACCGTCCTCCTCGAAGGCGAAGAAGAATCCGGATCCGTCAACCTCGAACGCTTCGTCGAGAAGCACAAAGACACACTCTCCCAGTGCGACGTCTGCGTCATCTCCGACACCGGAATGCTCGGAAGAGGCAAGCCCGCAATCACCTACGGCGTCCGAGGCCTCGCCTACATCGAAGCCACCCTCATCGCCCCCGACCAGGACCTCCACTCCGGGCTCTGGGGAGGAAAGGTCCCCAACCCCATCAACGAACTCACCAAAGTCCTCGCCCAGCTCTGGGACTCCGATCGAAAGGTCACGATCCCCAACTTCTACGACGGCGTGCGCGAACTCACCAACGAAGAACGCGAAGCTTGGAAGAACCTCGGGGTCAACGAAGCCGAAGCCCTCAAAGGCATCGGGCTCCCCCCCGAAGCATCAGTGGGGGAGTCGGGCTTCTCCTTCATCGAGCGCGAATGGGCACGCCCCACCTGCGACATCAACGGCATCATCGCTGGCTACACCGGACACGGCGCCAAAACCGTCATCCCCTCCAAAGCCACCGCCAAAGTCTCCTTCCGACTCGTGGACGATCAGGACCACGAGCAGATCGCAAAGAACGCATTCAAGTGGTTCGAAGACCGCACCCCCCCGGGCTGCACATGGGAGTTCATCAACCACGGCGGCGGAGCCCCCGCAACCTGCGCCACCGACTCCCCCATCCTCAACGCCGCGCGACGCGCCATCGCCGAAGCGACCGGAACCGAGCCCGCCATGATCAAATCCGGAGGGTCCATCCCCGTCGCCGGACTCCTCAAGTCCACCATGAACCTCGAAACGATCTTCATGGGGTTCGGGCTCGAGGACGACCGGGTCCACTCACCCAACGAGAAGTTCGAACTCGACTGCTTCAGATCCGGCGCAAAGTCTCACGCCGCCTTCGCCGCAGCGCTCTGGTCCGTCACGGGCTCCTGACCACCCTCAGCCCCGCCCTCAGCAACAGACTTCCCCGTCTTCTCATCGAGAATCTCAACCTCCCCCAGTTCCTCCTCGAGTTCACCCTTCAAACGCGCAAGATGCATCGCCTGCTGCTGATGCAGCGTCTCCACACGATGACGAAGATCGTGCAATCTCGTCTCCTGACGAATCACATGCGCGTACACGCTGTACAAACACAGGATCGAGACAAAGCTCGCCACAGCAGGAACCAGCAACATGAGCGCAGTCGAGTCGGACACGAAACCCGTATCGGACGCGCACGAACCTTACTTTGACAATCCACCCCCGATCCGCGCACATGATGTAGAATCGCCCAGCCCAGACCGCACACCCATCCACGAACACCCAAACACAAGGAGCACACCGTGAAACCACGCGTCATCACCGCCGTGCTCCTCCTCATCTCCCTCCTCACCCCCGCCCTCCCCGCGCAGGACGACCCAGCCCCCCAAGCCCAGGGCGAAGTCGAACTCGCCATCGACGACCTCGGGGTCGGCGCCCTCATCCGACGAGGAGACTGGGCCGGGATCCGGGTCCGTCTCACCGACCGAGGATCCCGACAACGCGACGTCATCCTGAGACTCACCATCCGAGACGCCGACGGCGACGACGCCCAGTTCGACCGGGTCGTCTCAGCCAACCCCGGGCTCCCCCAAACCTTCTGGCTCTACGGCTGGGTCCCCTTCCGAGACTCCGGAACCCCCATCCAGATCCAGGCTTTCGAAGCCCTCGAACCCGCCTCAGGAGGACAAGGCCAACTCGCCTACCGACCCGGACGTCTCCTCGCCGTCGCAAACGCCTACAACGCAAGACTCCAGGAACCCGAACTCGGCCTCATCGCCGTCGTCGGAACCCGACAACTCGGGCTCGAGGGCTACGCCCAATCCGTCGAAGGCCTCCCCTGGCGCCCCAAAGCCCACGAACTCCAACGCATCGCCTCCGGACTCGCCGCCGATTCCCTCCCCGACCGCTGGCAAGGCCTCCTCCCCTTCGACACCATCGTCTGGTCCACCACCGGGCTCCGAGAGCACGACCCCAGTTCTCTCTCCCCCGAACGCGCCCGCGCCCTCATCACCTGGATCCAGCGAGGAGGCCACCTCGTCATCGTCCTCCCCCCCCAGGACGACCCCTGGTTCTCCAGCGCCCACCCCCTCCTCA
>JALUWX010000064.1 GCA_027019265.1 Phycisphaerales bacterium | reverse complement strand
CCTCCTCCCCCAACCTCTCCCGAATCATCGACGCGCTCCTCGACCCCACCGTCACACCCACCGATCTCTGCTCCATCTTCAACCTCACCCTCTCAGAAATCGCCGACATCCTCGAGTCCGACCCCTACCACCGCGCCCTCGAGAACCTCAAACGCATCGACCGCGCCCGATCCGCCCTCATCGACTCCCACTCCGAGTCCAGCGCCAAGTCTGCCCTCCTCAAACTCACCACCGACAACCCACTCACCCCAACCGAGCGAGAAACCGCGCGCAAAGCCGCTTCTACCCTCCTCCGTCCCCACACCGACCAAAGACGGAAAGACCCCCGGAGCACCAACGCCCCGGGGGTCATCAAGTCACCGAATCAAGCCACATCAGACATCGGCCGGCCCGAAATCCAAGCCGAGATCTCCGAAGGACTGCAAGGCACGCGCCCACACTGGATCGAGTCCACACAGAACGCCATCCCCACCCGGCACGTCACCTCGCCGTCCCCGATCGCGCCGTTCGTCACCCGACCGATCACCCAGCGGCTCTCATCCTCCGACGAGAAATCAACCACCAAGCTCGTCCCAGGCAACAACAACGCCGGAGTTCGCAACCCAACACCGCCGCGCGAAATATCGATCAACTCCGCGCGCATCCTCGACACATGCTTGCCCTGCAGCGCGATCACCCACACATACCGCTCACAAGCCGTCCGCACACTCTGCCGACGATCGCCGCTCTCACCAACCCTGGGCTTCTCGCGCCGATCGACAACCTCGCCCGACCAGTTCTCCGCGCCGAACAACCCGTCCTTGCTGATCGCGCGGAACTCCTCAACCGACAGGATCGCCCCACGCGCCGCAACCTTCGAACCGTCCGAAGAATACAGCGCCCCGGGCAACGCCCGACCCACCATCGCCGAAACCGGGATGTGGATCCACCCGTCATCCCCGACCGGCGCATCGTCCCCGTCCGGGTCCGACTCATCGATCCCGGAACCACCCGGACCGGAGCTCCCGATCCCGGACCTCCGGCGCAACTGCTCCTGCTGCATCGCGTTCGTGAACTGAGTCAACGCATTGATCAGCGCCCGATCCGTCGGATCCGCGGCCATCCCGATCTGCGACTCATCCGTCTCCGACGAAACCCGCGTCACCGAGAATCGCCCGTTCACCGTGCGCCCGAACGCGCTGAACGACACCGACACAGCCTCACCCACGCTCGGCGGATCATTCATTTCAACCCGGATCCCCGAAGCGCTCACGTCCATGATCTGACAATCCGACGACCCACCGACCCGCGCCGTGATCCCGGAGCAGACCGTGTTCACCCGGTACGACATCCGCTGATTCGCCGACTGCGCATCACCCACCCCGCGCACCGTCATCCGATCGCCGTCGATCGATTCCACGGCGCACGGGATCGTCATGAAGCGCCCGTCCGAGGGATCCGTGTATCGGACCTCGCACGGAGCCCCGGCTTCGAACATCGCGCGAGCACCGTCATCGACGATGATCACCGCAAACCCGTCCGCGCAGGACTCTACGAATGCATCAATCGGGTCGCGTTCCGCGCCGTCGTCGGCGCGTGAGATCGAGACCGTCCCCATCGGGATAATCATCTCGACCTCCGCTCTGCATGATTGTTGGTTCCATGGTGTGTGTTCCTTTCTCGGGAATCCGGATCCAACATCCAATCCGAACGACCGGGGTTGCCAGTCACACACGCCGGGGATCCGGCACATCAGCGGATCGGGGGTGGTGTTGTGTCGGTTGGGTACGTGGGGGAAGGGGCGGTGTGGGTAGAACTCCCGGGGTTTGGGGTCAAAAAACCGGGGGAAAATGGGAAGAAATCGGGGTCATGGGCGAGCGTAATTTCTTACTATCGGGAGAGAGAGACTTCCCACCGAGTCTGGGCGCGAGTCCGGGCTGAGAGAGAAAGAAAGAGAAAGACATGCGTATTGAATCGACCGTTTTCGCGGCCTTGGCGATCGCTGACGTTGCTGTTCCTGCGTCCGCTGATGTTGTCGTGTCCACGCTGGGCAACAGCAGCTCAGGCGGCAACCACATCGGCAACTCCACCTGGGGCGCCGAGTTCATCACCGGCGACACGGCTCAGGACCTTGCCAACGCCCAGGCCGTCATCGAGGGTGCCAGTTCACAGGTCAATGCGTACCTCTACAGCGATGCTGCGGGTCTCCCCGACATCGAACTCTTCGCGTTCGATTCCGTCGCCACGAGTTCTGGTACCCCACAGACCGTGACCTTCAATGCCTCGTCCCTTTTCACCCTCGAGGCGAACACAACCTACCACCTTGTGATCAACACCACCGGCAGTTCCACCGTGTTTTGGAGGAACTCGGGCTCACACAGCTCGCCCGAGGGCACCGGCTCAACCGTGGCGGGGCAAGAGATCTTCGGCGGCGGTTCATGGAGCCATTTCTTCTCGACCGGCTCCGCCCTCTACGCGATCAACACGGTTCCTGCGCCGGGTGGCGCGGCGGTGCTCGCGTTTGCGGGTGTGGTTGCGGCGCGTCGTCGGCGTTGAGTGTGGTGCTTCGTTCCGAGCGTGCGATCTGAGAGAAGCGATCTGAGCGCGATACAGAAAGAGAGAGAATCATGATGAAGAAGACAACGATCGTCGCGGCGCTGGTGTGTGCCGCAGCCGCCCTGCCCGCATCTGCAGATGTCGTGGTTTCCACGCTCGGTGGGGTGACCAATGGTGCGAGAGATATCGGTGAGAATCCATGGGGGGCGGAGTTCATCACCGGCGGCGTCGCCCAGCAGCTCACTAGTGCGCAGGCCATGTTCAACAACGGGCACAGCGAGATCGTGGTCAACGCGTTCCTCTACAGCGACGATGGGGGGCTGCCGGGTGTCGAGCTCTTCGCGTTCGATTCCTCGGTCTCGAACGGAGCAGGCGGTCTTGAGGTCGTGACATTCGATGCTTCGTCGGCCTTTTTGCTCGAGGCCAACACGACCTACCACCTGGTTCTGAGTGCCTCCGAAACGTTCCACTGGTTTAACACGAGAGTCCCGAACACGATCGGGTCGGGGACGGCCGCGGCTGGTTTGGAGGATAACTTCCGTGACGGATTGTGGCGGAATCTGGGAGTCTCATTTGGGGATCATTTCATGTACGCGATTCATGCGACGGACCTGGTCCCCACCCCCGGGACCGCCGTGGTCCTCGGGCTGGGAGGGCTCGTCGCCACCCGTCGTCGGCGTTGAGTGTGGTGTGGTGCTTTGAGAGCGCCATCTGAGAGAAGCTATCTGACTGAGCGCGATACAGAAAGAGAGAGAATCATGATGAAGAAGACAACGATCGTCGCGGCGCTGGTGTGTGCCGCAGCCGCCCTGCCCGCATCTGCTGATGTCGTGGTTTCCACGCTCGGTGGGGTGACCAATGGTGCGGTCAACCTCAGAGATAACCCATGGGGTGCGGAGTTCATCACCGGCGGCGTCGCCCAGCAGCTCACCAGTGCGCAAGCCATGTTCAACAACGGGCACAGCGAGATCGTGGTCAACGCGTACCTCTACAGCGACGATGGTGGGCTTCCGGGTGTCGAGCTCTTCGCGTTCGACTCGTCGGTTTCGAACGGAGGCGGAGGTGCTGAGGTCATGACCTTCGACGCGTCATCGTTCTTCACGCTCGAGGCCAACACGACCTACCACCTCGTCCTGGGTGCGTCCGAATCGATCTACTGGTTTGACACGAGTGTGCCGAACGCGACCGGTTCGGGGACGGCCGTGCCAAGTATCGAGGAGTACGCCCATAACGCGTTCTGGCGGAATCTTGGTTCCGATCAGGATCACCTCATGTACGCGATCAACGCGTCGGACCTGGTCCCCACCCCCGGGACCGCCGTGGTCCTTGGTCTTGGAGGGCTTGTCGCTACCCGTCGTCGGCGTTGAGTATGGTGTTGTGATATTGGGTTGATTGATGACAGGCCGCGGGATGTCCCGCGGCTTGTTCTTTGATCCGGAGGGTTTCGGTGGGGGTGGGGTCGGGGCGCACACGATCCCCTCGCTTCCAGTGTTGGAGGCGTGGTGGCTCTTTGGGCTCGGTTGAGATCGTGTTCGGACCCGCCTGGTTGTGGCCGGAGCGAGCGCTCCCGGCTTGGATCAGGCACCCACCCGGCGTTGGGTTGACGTCGGTCGATCCGTCCCCGGCGCGTCGGATTGGGACGCGCCCGGGATTGGTGGATTGTATTCCTCCCTCGGATTATCACCAAGGGGGATCTCCTAAGTTCCTGGGGTTCGGTTGGTTCGTGGGCTCCTGAGCCCACGGATTCGGGGGTATCTGGTAGTCTGGGGCATGCACACCCGGCTTCCCCGATCCTCGAGGGCTCGCAGATCCGGCGCGGTCTCCGTGTGGCTCGTGGTGTTCGTGGTGGGGTACATGGTGGGGGGGACGGTGTTGGCGCTGCGTCAGGGGAACACGGAGTTCCTGATGTACGGGTTCGCGATGGTGGTGAATATCGTGCTCGTCCTGCTGGTGCACGCGCGGGTGCGGTTGACGGCGACGGTGCTCTGGTTGCTCGCGCTGTGGGGGTGCCTGCACATGATGGGGGGGACGGTCCCGATCGATCCGGAGTACGTGATCGGGGACGGGGATCCGGTGCTGTACTCGATGCGGCTGCGCCCGAACCTTCCGCGCTATGACCAGATCACGCACGCGTTCGGGTTCTTCAGCGCGACGGTGCTGTGCTGGGAATCAATGCGTGTGTTGGTGGGGGCGCGGTCGAGGGTCGCGCTGTCGGTGTGCGCGGCGATCATGGGGATGGGGCTCGGGGCGATGAACGAGGTGATCGAGTTCGGCGCGACGCGCGTGACGGAGACGAACGTGGGGGGGTATGTGAACACGGGGTGGGACCTGGTGAGCAACATGGTCGGCGCGGTGATCGGTGGGGGGTGGTGTCTGGTGCGACGGGTTTCGAGGGTGCCCGGTGGGGGAGGGGACTTTTCCTGAATCGGCGCGACGTGTTGGTGGGGGATGGGGTTGTGGTGCGGTGTGGGGAGGGGGGTTAGGTTTTGAACTTGTAGTCGTGGCCGCGTTTGGATTTGATGTTGCGTTCGGCCTGCGCGGCTTCGTCTCGGGTGGCGCAGGGGAGTGTGCGGTATTCGATGTCGTTGAGGTGCTCGAGGACATAGTCGCGCTTGGCTGTGTTGTTGCGGGTTCCTGCGCCGAGTGGTTTGGGGAGGAGGGAGGACATGCGGAGTGCGCAGCGCGATCCGATCCCGAAGAGGACGGGTTCTTTGGTGGAGATGTGTCGGAGGTCGTAGACGCCCGGGCCGATGGGTGCGTGGAGGAGTTCGCCCTTGCGTGGGTCGGGGAAGGGGCGGAGGGCGGTCCATCGGTGTGCGGTCATGTGCGATGGTACGGGAGGGGGTCCTGCGGCTGCTCTTTGGAGAGTAGGAGAGTGTGAGGTGGCTGGTGCTGATAAAGTTTCGCCAGATCAGGTTGGGCGATCACTAAATACGATGGCGCTGAATTTTTAAGCCATCGCCTACTTCGACCGAAACCGATTCCTTGCCGATTTCAACGCACAAGGGTTGCATTCCAAAAGATACGCCACTAGAAATTACTCTTGACCATCCAGGAGATAACAGTTTGCCGAGCGTTTGCGACCATTCGTAAACATACTCTGGGCCATGCTTAATCCCTGTAAACTTATACTCCATGTTCGGCATAAGCGCCATTCGCGAGGATACCATTGCTGCACCCGAAGTCTTGACTGGATCTCCCTTGGGGCGAGATTGATTCACAATCATACATGTCAGTATTACGGCTGGGCAGTACTTAAAAAAATCTTTGTTTCCTTGATTCCTCATTCGGTATTTGATGTTGTTTGCTACTTTGTTGAGTCTTTGGGAGACGTTGTCATCCAAATCGGGCTGTGAAACTTTGCCAAATTCGCCCATGCTCTCGATGGATTGTGTCACGTCAATCGCAACAACCCCGCCCCCGTAAGTTGCAAATTTTTGGATTGCAGAATTGATGTGTGTAACCGCTCGATTTCGTGTAGACTTGTGTTCCACGGGGATTCCGTTAAGCCTAGTTTTGTTTAGTGCGACGTTAAATACTAGTGGCCGAAGTTTGATGCTGGTTCCGCTTGTTTGTAAAAATATATCACAATCTCGACTCCCGAGGCGCTGCTCTGGTAGTACCTTGAATCCTGCGTCTATGCAGCATTTTGCAAATAGGAGTGGGTATAGGTGGCTCTGTGACTGGATGCTGCCGCCTTTGAACAGATCAGGAAGAGTTCGGATTGCTTTTAGTACAAATATCTCGGGTAGACTTCTCCACTCGATCTGATGTAAATACATGGAAAGATTGGCAAGAATGATCTGGTGATCGGCACCGGGCGACTCTGCAGTGGCTTGAAGAAAATTGTCTATCTCGTCCTTTGCCAGGTTGGCCTTGCCGTAGTGTTCATAGATATCAACTAAGAGTGGCCTAAGAGACTGTGCTATTGCTGGCGAATCCATGATCTATTGTACTCCCAGCGAATACGTGTTTGCTGTGCGATGCAGGGGAGGGGTCCCTTACAACCCCTCTGGGGGCGGGGGTTCGGATCAGTCTTCCACGACGGCGATGCGTTGGTCCCAGCGTGAGTGTTGGCCGGTGGGGCATGGGCGTTTGCCTTCGAAGTGGGTGTCGGTGATGACGATGAGGCCGCTGATGGCGTTGAGGATGATGCGTCTCCAATCGGGGAGGCGACCGGAGGCGCTTGAGCCGTCGATCTGGTAGACGAGCATGCCGTATTGGTTGTCGTGGATGCCCAGCACGTGGGGCTCGGCGATGCGCATGTGGTCTTCGTAGACAAACATGATGACCCGCTTTTCCTGGATCGCTTGCGCGACGACGTCTTCCATCGGCAACCCCGGCTTGGCTCCAAGGAACTCGTGCGTGCTCGGGCTCGTGCGTCTGTGGTTCGTCGGCGGATGTATCATGCGGGGGGCACGCACAGCATGAACGTTGCGACATCTAGCGTTTAGGTTAGATTATTCCTTTGTTCGATACAACTCAAAAATTGAGCCATCTCCGAGGTGGCGGTGTCGATGTGGTTGATGCGCGATTTGCGGTGCTGGAGGCATCTTCGGGTCGGTGTCGATCGGGTGTGCCCGGGGGGCTTTGTGTGCGATGCAGGGGATGGGTCCCCTGCAACCCCTCTTGTGTGGGTTGGAGCGTTGGTGGTTGAGCATGGCCCTGCTGCGCCGCACCATGGCACCGGCTTGGGGGTGGGCGATGGTGTGGTGGGCTTGGGTTCGGTGGGGTGGCGGTATGATGGGGGCGGTGTTGTTTGTGGTTCGGGATTGGGTTGATGCGGAGGTGGTGTGATGGGGACGACGACTCCGGAGCATGATGCTCGGATTGCGGGGATGGTGTTCGGGTCGGTGTGGCCGCACTATGTGGCGAAGGTGGAGAAGAAGGGGCGGACGGTCGAGGAGTTGTATGAGGTGGTGGAATGGTTGACGGGGTTCGGGACGAAGGATGTGCAGCGGCACATCGATGGGGGGTCCACGTTTGCTGAGTTCTTTGATGATGCGGAGCTGAATCCGAACGCGGATCAGATCACGGGAGTGATCTGTGGGTATCGGGTGGAGGAGATCGAGACGGAGCTGACGCGGAAGGTGCGGTACCTCGACAAGGTGGTGGATGAGCTCGCGAAGGGGAAGACGATGGAGAAGATCTGTCGGGGGTCGTAAAAAACCCGCGCCGTGGGCGCGGGTCCGTGTGAGGATGGTGATGTTGGTTGATTAGCGGCGGCGGCGGGTTGCGGCGAGGGTGGCGAAGCCCAGGAGCGCGGCGCTTGAGGGGGCGGGGACGAAGGCGAGATCGAAGTTGAACTCGCCTTCGATTTCGAACTGGCCGTTGTGTTCGAAGGGGTCGCGGCGGAAGTCGAGGATGACGGCGTAGCTTCCGGCGTCGAGGGTGCCCGAGGGGGTGTAGATGCTGAAGGTGTTGAATGCGCCTGAGGCGCTGAAGGCGCCGAGGGTGAGGTTGTAGTTTCCTCCGTTGCCGCTCGCGGTGAAGTCGAGGGTGAAGTCGGTGGCTTCGGAGAGGGTGAAGGCGACTTCGAGGTAGGAGTGTCCGATGCCGGCGGTTCCGGGTGCGGAGCCGAAGGAGCCGAAGGCGCTGCCCGAGGCGGAGATGCCGTTGGCGTTGAGTTCGGAGTGTTGGGTGGCGTAGGCGTTGATGTCGTCGAAGGTGCGGTTGATGGACTCGTCGAATGTGCTGAAGTCCATGCTGGAGATCTGGTCGCTGGGGTTGCCGCTCGAGGTGAATGCTTCGGCGCGGACGTAGCGGGTTTGGGCGTCGTAGGTGACGTCGGCGAGTGCGGTGGTGGCGCAGGTTGCTGCGGCGAGGATGGCGAATGTGTTGGTGTTCATGTCTCTCTCCTGTTTCGTCTCATCTCTTCGAAGACCGGTTTGGAGCCGCTTTCGAGCGTGGATCCGGTTTTCTCGTCTCTCGTTCGACTTTACCAGAGGTGCGGGGTGTTTCGATGTGAAAAAGGGGAGAGGTTTGGTTTGTTTTTGAGTGTTCATATGTTTGATTCCTACTGAATTGAACGCGGGCTCGCGCGTGTGCGCGAGCCCGCTGTGTGGGTCGTTCGGATGTCGATGGGGATCGATCAGTCCTGTGCGGTGAGTTCGAGGTCTTCGGCTTGCTTGTCGCTCAGGACGGAGACGGACTCGATGATGATGGGTTCGGTGGGGACGTCGGCGTAGACGCCCTGGACTCCGGTGGGGGCGTTGCCGATGGCGTCGAGGACGTCGAGGCCTTTGACGACTTGGCCGAAGACGGCGTAGCCCGCGCCGTCGCGGGGTTGGTCGAGGAAGGGGTTATCGACGAGGTTGATGAAGAACTGGGAGGTGGCGGAATCGGGTTGGCGGCCGAGGCGGGCCATGGCGATGGTGCCGCGCATGTTGGAGAGCCCGTTCTTCCATTCGTTTTTGATTTCGTCGTTGGTGGGTTTCTTCTGGAGGTCGTTGTCGTCGGAGAGGGTGAAGCCTCCGCCTTGGGCCATGAAGCCCTTGATGACGCGGTGGAAGACGGTGTCGTTGTAGTAGTCTTCGTTGGCGTAGTCCACGAAGTTTTTGGTGGAGATGGGGGCTTTGGTTTCGTTGAGGGCGATGTACATGGAGCCCATGGAGGTTTTCATTTCGACGTACACGTAGGAGATCTCCTCGGGCGCGGTCTGGGTTTCGGTTTGTTGGGATGGTTCGGTGGAGTCGGGTTGCTGGGCGTTGGCGTTGCTCGCGGTGAAGAGCGAGGCGGCGGTGACAGCGGCGAGGGTCGCGATGACGGCGGGGATGAGGGGCTTCATGGTGTGCTCCGATCTGTACGAGCGTGTGGGGCGGACATTGGCCCGGTGTGTGGGGGATGGTAGGCCTTGGACGTGGGTTGTACGGGTGGGGTGTGCCCGGGGTTCAACGCTTGTTGTCGCGCAGGATTGCGTGGGCGATTTTGAGGTTGATCCGGAGGATGATGTAGAGGATGGTGAGCGCCCCGACGGTGAGGGCGATGGTGCGGGTGTGGTCGGCGCCCTGGTCGAGGGCGTTGCTCATGGAATCGACGACGCGCGACCAGGCGCTGCTCGCGATGTATCGGAGCGGGTCCATGATCGTGGGATCGGACGGGAACGGGGCTCGGGTGAGCGGAGTTCCGCTGTTCGGGCGAGATCAGGGGTGTTTGGCGCGGTTCGGGCGGTAGGGGGAGAGGAGGGCGGTGTAGTCGATGCCCTGGAGTCCTCCTCGGGTCCAGCGGTAGCGCATGTCGAGCTGGGTGGGGCTTCCGAGGCCGTCGAGGGGGATGGGGAAGGTGTCGAGGGGGAGGTAGTGCTGGGTCCACGGGGTGTGTGGGTCTGCTGGGGAGGTGGAGGATCGGGCGAGCCCGGAGGGGAGGGTGTTGACGGCGCCGTCGAACATGAGCTTTGCGGGTTGCGCGTGGTCGTAGGCGAAGTAGGGGGATCCGGGCTGTTCCCGATCGAACTCTTCGAAGAGGTGGACCTTGTGCGCGGGGGCGCGGACTTCGAAGAAGGTGCGGCCTCCGAGGGGGACTTGGGTTCCGCCGATTGATTGGAAGAGGTGGGGGGTGTCTCCGACGGGGATGTAGGTGGGGGCGGAGTCCTGGGACCATGCTGCTGGGACGACCTGGTAGGAGGAAGCGAAAGCCCAGAGTTGGACGATGGAGGTGCTCGTCCAGGAGCTGATGTCGTCGTATCCCGCTTCGAGCGGGATTCCGTTTGCGTAGGGGAAGTTGGAGTTTTGCTCGAGGTATCCGAGGGGGTTGTTGCGCCAGTCGAGGAGGTTGGAGTCTGCTGGATCGACCCACATGTCGCTCATGATGGACTTGACGCCCATGTAGTCTGCGAGGGGGAGGTGGGAGTAGCGGCGATGGACGAGTCGTTGGTTCGGGTGGAGGATCGCGGTGGGGCCGGTGATCCTTCCGGTGGCGCGTTGGAGGATGTTCTGGGCTTGGGCTGAGGCGGCTTCCTGGTCGGAGTTGTAGGTTCGGGTGCTCCCAGATTTGAGGTCGGGGTAGGCGATGCCCGCTTTCCAGGAGAAGGTGTAGATGGCGGCGTTGTTGTCGTTTGCGTATTGGGCGCCGAGTTCGCCGATGGCGGCGAGGTTGGCGATGGAGACCTGGTTCATCCCGGCGTTGCGTGTGTGGTTGAGCGTTGGGATGAGGATGATGGTGAGGGTGATCGCGATCGTGGTGACGACGGCGAGTTCGGTGAGCGCGAACGCGTGGCGTGATTCTTTGGAAGTCATGTTGTGAGCCCCTCTGTTGGTGTGTCCCGTGATGTGAGATACGGGGGCTTTGGCATGTGGTTTCGTGAAACCCTTGGTTGCGGAAGCGTTTAGGGGCGTTGGGGTTCGTTGGTGGAGTTGTGGATGGGGCCGGTGCCTGGGTGGTCGATCCGGTTCTGGTGGTCGTTGGCGTAGAGGGCGCCGAGTTGGGCGATGGTTTGGAGGTTGGATTGGGACTGGAGGTCCATGGCTCGGGCGTTGGTGTGCGAGGGTGGGGATGAGGAGGGAGGTGAGGAGGGCGGCGATGGTAAGGACCACGGCGAGTTCGGTGAGGGCGAAGGCGCGGGTGTGGGGTCGGTGTGTGGGGTTGTGGGTGGGCTTCGTTGGTGTGGTCATGGGTCCCCCGTGTGGGCTGGATTGGCCGGCGGATTCAGGGGAACTGGGGGTGTGGGGTGGAGCAAGGGTGTGGGAAGTTGTTGATTGTGGGTTGTTTGTGGAAATGAAGAATTGTGGGGCTCTGGGGTGGATTGTGATGGTGGGGGGGATCGTGGGGGTGGTAGACTGGTGGTGGATGGGCGGTCGCGGGCCCTAATCAATCGCGGCGATGACCAGGCGAGCGGGTTGCCCGGACTCTCGATTGGCATTTGCACGTTTCGGGCGATGGATTTTGAATCTGATGAACTTGTATGTCGGCAACCTGCCGTGGTCCGTGACGGACCAGGACCTTGAGAACATGTTCCGTGAGTTCGGCGACGTTCAGTCGGCGAAGGTGCTCATGGATCGGGAGACCGGTCGTTCGCGTGGCTTCGGCTTCGTGGAGATGAGCGATGAGAGCGGTCGTGAAGCGATCGAGAAGATGAACAACGCTGACGTCGAGGGTCGTGCGCTCGTCGTCAACGAAGCGCGTCCCCGTGAGGATCGTCCTCGTGGCGGCGGTGGTGGTTACGGCGGCGGTGGCGGTCGTGGCGGCTACGGCGGCGGCGGTGGTCGCGGCGGTTACGGTGGCGGCGGCGGCGGTGGTCGCGGC
>JALUWX010000063.1 GCA_027019265.1 Phycisphaerales bacterium | reverse complement strand
TAATTTTGGAATCAGGGGAAAAAGGAATCTTGAAGAGAGATAGAGAATTTCAGAAGTTCTTCAGTGATTACCCTGAACAAATGAATAAGTAAGCCTCAAGACTAAAAAATTCATTATTTCATTAAGAATATCTGAATTTTAAATTTTAAAAAATTACCTAAATTAGGATTCCTTTACTAATTCTGAGCAAATTTTTGCAATACCAATTTTATAAATAAAATAATTGAGATCCTCACTCTAATATTTCCAATAGAATCACTAATATATCTGATAATGATGATACCAATGGTGTATATAAAGAAAGCCTTAACAACACTCTTTATAAATAAGCTTACTGCAGGGATGATTAATTCAGAAACACTAAATTTAGGTATGCTTTACGAATTTTCTACCACTCTTCCTTCTCTTGAATACCTCATTTATTTATGAATATCATTAGCTTTGCCTAAATTGTGAAAATTATCAAAATTTATGTTAAAATATCTTTAAACACTGCATATTAAATTATCCACTCATATCTCTGTATTCACAAGAATCTTAATTTTTAAATATTATTTGCTAATCATTGCATACTATCTTTCATTTAGAGCTAAGCAAGCACTTTATGGTTAATGAACACAACAGAAATAGTGAAAGTCTGCAATGTAGACATTACATGGACCAATTCATTCTCCTATTTAGCTTTTGGTAAGTTTAGTTTCTTTAAATCCTAAATTTTTGGAAATTAAATATCATATAGTGGTTCTCCAGAATCAAAGAATAGGGATCAAGATATTATTAAAAATGTGGAAAAGCACTTTATGGATCAAGAAACCAGTATGTCTACCTTTCTTATACTTTAGGCCCTCAATGTATCACTTCTTCTGACAATAGCCTCAAATTAAACATTGAAATGCTGAGAGAAATGAAGGGGATAGACGACGATATTTTCCTCTCAAGCTTGGAAGATGTCATAAATATTTTACTTGATGAAGAAAAATTGAAAGTTAAAAATGATAGTTGATTGTATTACACAAGAGAGAAAATATTGAATTTCTTGAGGGATTTTCTCATTGAAGTTTTAAGGGAGAATTGATCTGAACATTCGAAGGGAAATTTTGAAAAGGTAAAATTTGGATTTTAAGTGAAATTTTAATTATGAGAGTAAACTTATTAACTATTTTTATAGATAAAAAGTGAAGAATTGATGGAATCTAATATAATCAAAGGAGTTCTGAGGAGTTTATTAATATTAGCAATATACAGGTCCTCTTTCGATGACTTACTCACTATTTATAACCTTCTCAAGGAATATGACCTAAAAATACCCTTTCATAAGGATTTTCAAAGAGACTTTGTATTTTTAGAGAAGAAAGAGAGTGAAGAAAATGAAGAGTTTTCACTGAACAAAATCGATTCTAAAAATGTTAGAATAAGTTCAGAAATTTCCAATAACGAGTTAAGATGTGTAGATTCTAATTTCCTCTACGTATTTTCAGTTGAAAGCCAGATTTTAAGAAAGTTTACATTGAAAAGTGAACCTTACTTTCCAGATGAATTAGTTTACCAAGATAATATAATTGCGTCCAGTGCAAAGGATATCTGTGTGATAGGAGATTTTATCTACATTGTTTGTGATAACTCAAGTCTTCCCATTATAGTTTTTAACAAATACAATTTTGACTGTAAAAGAAGGATAAAATAATAAAAATGACTCAAAGGACATTGCAGGTATGAAATCTATTAAATAGCTTCCGCATTGAAATTGAAATTTTAACTAAGTGTTTATAATTTAGAAGAGGAGAAGACATTAATTCATATCATAAATGATATATATCAAAATACAGTTTCTGAGAGGTAAAAATTTTAACACTAATTACTTTAGGGACTTCAAAAAATTTAAGATTTTCACTGACGGAAAACATATTTGAGTATTTTGGGACTCATGCTTGAAAATTGAAATGTTTGACACTGAAACTTTGAAATGAATTAAAACAATTCAAATAAAAATTGAACTGAGTGAAGAAATTGGAAAGGAATTTGAAAATTTATGTGAAGACACGAAAGTA
>JALUWX010000062.1 GCA_027019265.1 Phycisphaerales bacterium | reverse complement strand
GGCCCCAGCCGGAACAACCGCGCAAAAACATCCCCCCAAGGGATCAACCCCCCCCCCCCGCACGACCGATACTCACCCTCGCAACCCCGCTTCGTTCAAGCACTTGAGGGCCCCGCGACATGCGCACACACGACCGCAGACGTTTCCCCCGTGTCGAAACCGAGATCGCCGTCAAATGCCGGCGCACCGCACGATCCGCCTACACCCTCGGCCGAACCCTCGACCTCTCCCCCTCCGGGGTCCTCCTCGAACTCCACACCTCCACCCTCGCAACCGTCGGCGACCGCATCGCACTCGCCTTCGACTGCCCCCAATGCCCCGTCACCAAATCAGCCCACATGGTCACCGCCACCATCGTGCGCACCATCGCCATCGACGAAACCCGCCAACGCATCGCCGTCCACTTCGACACCCCCCAGTTCGGCCTCGAAGGACTCACCTACAACAACGCCGCCTAACCCCTCCTTCCCACAAACAACCAACCCTTACGACTGAATCGTGCCACTGACCTCCATTGAGGTCAGTGGCGCTCACCAATCGGGCCGGGTGCCCTGCTTTGACCCGAAGGGCAAAGCAGGAACAAGTTGCTCCCGATGTCTTCTGTCTTCCTGCTCTCTCAACGCCCGGTGCCATGGTGCTGCGCAGCAGGGCCATGACCAAACCCCGCTCGCTGTCTTCACCCCATCTTCGAGCCCTTCGCGCTCTTCGCGTTCAACCTCTTCCCTGCTTCTCTGCGTTCCTGCCTTCCCGCTTCCTCAGAACGAAACCTTCGGCGCTTCCCGAGCCGCCGCATCCTCGATCTCGAAGTACTCCGCACGCTGGAACCCGAACATCCCCGCCACCACGTTGCTCGGGAACACCTCCACCGCCGTGTTCATCTCGCGCACGTTCCCGTTATAAAGCCGACGCGCCGAAGCGATCCGGTCCTCCGTCTCCGTCAGCTCACCCTGAAGCGCCACGAAGTTCGTGTTCGCTTTCAGTTCCGGGTACTGCTCCACCACCACCGCAAGCTGGCGCAGCGCCCCGACAAGCATCGACTCGTCCTTCGCCTGAGACTCCGGAGACCCGTGATTCGCCGCCGCAACATTCCGCGCCTGGATCACCTTCTCCAGCGTCTCCGACTCATGCGACGCATACCCCTTCACCGTCTCCACCAGGTTCGGGATCAGGTCATACCGGCGCTTCAGCTCGACATCCACCCCCGACCACGAATCCCGCAAGTGCTGACGGATCCGCACCAACCGGTTGTAGATCCCCACACCGAACAGCGCGAAGAGAATCCCCAGCACCACGATCCCGACAACCACGATCACCACTGCATTTCCCATTACGAGATCCTCCCTTCGTTCAGATCCTTCACCACAAAGTCCGGCCAGCGCCCCACAAAGTCATTCGCCCACCCGAGCGTGTACCCGAACGCTTCGGGCTTCCACACCCTCGACCCATCCGTCATACACAACCGACCCCGCTCGATATCCACACTGCTCGGCCCCGTCTCCATCAAAAACTCGATCATCCGCTGATGACACACGTCATACGCAAACTTCTTGTTCGGCGACTTCACGCAGTACGTCCGAGAGAACTCCGCGCTCTCAAAGTCAATATCGTCAAACCCGAACGCCGCCCCGATCTTGTCGAAGAACCCTTCCTTCCGGATCAGCAGATCGGGCATCCCCCCCTCCCAGGGCAGATGAAGAATCATGTACGAGAACCGATGGGTCACCGTCCTCCGATTCTTCCCCGACCCTTCCCGGGTCTTGTACGTGAAGTCCCCCATCTTGCACAGCATCTCGTGCCCCCCGACTTCCACGCGCCCCGACATCGTGTTATACGCAGCGCGCCCGAACCCCCGAGCGAACAGCTCGAAGTGCGCATACTCCTCATCGTGCCCCGTGTCGCGCCCATGGAAGAACGACAACCCCAGCTCCGCCGCCTTCGCCGCAAGCGCCTCCCGGCGCTTCTTCGCCGCAAGATGACCGAAGTACCCACCCACCGCCGCCAACACCGCAAACGCGATGAAGATCAGCACCTCCCATCCACCAAAGCTGTCCCCGAGCGT
>JALUWX010000061.1 GCA_027019265.1 Phycisphaerales bacterium | reverse complement strand
CCGGGGTGGGGGGGTGTGAATTGCGAGACAAGCGGGGGTGGGGGACCTACGCTTTGGGCCCGGCGTGTCGAGGTGATCGGCGCGTACGGATGGACAGCCGGACCATCATCGGAAGTTGACCTTTCTTGAGCGCGGCGGGCGGAGAGCCCGGGTGCGCGGGAGCGAACCGTGAAGATCAAGACCGACGAGATCGTGAGTGTTATCAAGCAGGAAGTCGAGCAGTTCTCGAGCGCGCTCGAGATCTCGGAGGTCGGTCGTGTCGTCGAGGTCGGCGACGGGATCGCGCGGATCTACGGGCTGAGCAAGGCGAAGGCCGGCGAGCTGATCGAGTTCGAGACCAAAGAAGGATCCGTGATGGGTCAGGTCATGAACCTCGAAGAGGATACGGTCGGTGCTGTTATCTACGGCGACTACCTGAGCGTGAAGGAAGGGGACACGGTCAAGGCGACTGGGAAGCTGCTCTCCGTTCCTGTCGGCGAAGCGCTCCTGGGGCGCGTGGTTGACCCGCTCGGTCGGACGCTGGACGATGGTCCCGAGCTGAACACGAGCGAGTCGTCGATGGTGGACATCATCGCTCCGGGTATTGCTGAACGTCAGCCCGTGCACGAGCCCTTGCAGACGGGGATCAAGGCCGTCGATGCGATGATCCCGATCGGTCGTGGTCAGCGCGAGCTGATTATTGGTGACCGGAAGACGGGGAAGACGGCGGTGGCGTTGGACGCGATCATCAACCAGAAGCAGTTCTGGGGCACGGATGATGCGGTGGTCTGTGTGTACGTCGCGGTCGGTCAGAAGGAATCGACGGTGGCGGGCGTTGTGCAGACGCTGAAGGACGCGGGGGCGATGGATTACACGATCGTCGTGAACGCGGGTTCTTCGGACCCGGCTCCGATGCAGTACATCGCGCCGTACACGGGTTGCGCGATGGGCGAGCACTTCATGTGGTCGGGGAAGGAAGAGGGCAAGACGCTCTCGAACGGCGCGAAGTACCCCAAGCACGTGCTGTGTGTGTACGACGACCTTTCGAAGCAGGCGGTTGCGTACCGTCAGCTTTCGCTGCTGCTCCGTCGTCCTCCGGGTCGTGAAGCGTTCCCGGGTGACGTGTTCTACCTGCACTCCCGTCTGCTTGAGCGCGCGACGAAGCTCAGCGACGAGAACGGCGCGGGTTCGCTGACGGCGCTCCCGGTCATCGAGACCCAGGAAGGCGACGTTTCGGCGTACATCCCGACGAACGTGATTTCGATCACGGACGGTCAGATCTACCTCGAGCCCGAGTTGTTCTTCTCGGGTGTGCGTCCCGCGATCAACGTGGGTATCTCGGTGTCGCGCGTGGGTGGTGCGGCGCAGGTGAAGGCGATGAAGAAGATCGCTGGTTCGCTGCGTCTCGACCTTGCGGCTTACCGTGAGCTCGAAGCGTTCGCGCAGCTGGGTACGGATCTGGACAAGGCGACTCAGGCGCAGCTTGATCGTGGTGCCCGGATGGTGGAGCTGCTGAAGCAGCCGCAGTACGTGCCTTACAACGTGGTGGACCAGATCATCTCGATCTACGCCGGTACGAAGGGCTTCCTTGATGATGTTGCGATCGACAAGGTCGCGGCGTTTGAGAAGGCGATGCTCGAGTACTTCCAGACCCAGGGCAAGGCGGTTTGGGACGAGCTCAACGAGTCGAAGGCGATGTCGGACGACATGGCGAAGAAGCTCGAGGACGGGCTGAAGAGCTTCAAGGCGGGTTGGAACGGCTGAGTTCCGGCTGAGGTTTGATGTGAATGAAGGCCGCCCCTTGTGATGAGGGGCGGTTTTTTCATTGGGTGGGGTGGTGGTGGATCGGGTAGTGTGGAGGGCCGGAACGGAGGGTGATCGATGGGACGAGTCAGCGCGATGGTGGGTGTGGTCGGGGTGGCGGCGATGGTGGCGCTGGGTCGGCCGGTGTCGGTGAAGACGGTGGGGACGGGGGCGGAGGATATTGTGGATGGGGTGGTGGTGCTCCCGGATGTGGAGGAGACGGGGGTGTCGTCGAGGTCGGCGTTGGTGCGGATCGAGCAGGATTTCGAGGATGGTCGGTGGGTGTGGCGCGAGGGGTTT
>JALUWX010000060.1 GCA_027019265.1 Phycisphaerales bacterium | reverse complement strand
CCAACAAGCGCCCCAGGGTCTCCCCCCCGCGCCCGGATACCAGGGTCCCGGGTCCTACCGACCCATCCCCGATCCCGCGCAACGCGCCATGGTCGAGCCCGGCCAAGCCGAAGCCCGCGCGGAGTTCCGAGGGGTCCGGCGCACCATCGCGAACCGTCTCCGTCAGAGCGTGGACACCGCTGTCCACTTCACCGTCGTCGATGAAGCCGATGCCACCGAACTCGACGCGCTCCGCAAAGAAGTCAGCGCCCAATCGGGTGTGAAGCTCAGCTTCCTCCCCTTCGTCTGTGCGGCCGTCGTCCGTTCCCTTGCAGGGCGCTTCGGCGCACTCAACGCAACCGTCGACGACGAGCGCGAAGAAATCATCCAGCACGGCGCTGTCAACCTCGGGATCGCAACCGACACCGACTCGGGTCTCATGGTCCCCGTCATCCCCGACTCCGACCGGATGAACGTCGTCGAGCTCGCGCAAGCCATCGCCGATACGGCCGCCAGCGCTCGTGACCGCTCCATCGATCGTTCACGCCTCATGGGTTCGACCTTCACCATCTCCAATGTCGGCTCCCATGCCGGCAAGTTCGCCACCCCGGTGATTAACTACCCCGAGGTCGCAATTCTCGCCGTCGGGAAGGCCTACGACGGGGTCGTCGTCAGAGACGGCCAAGCCATGGTCGGCAAACTCCTCCCCCTCTCCCTCGCATGCGATCACCGGGTCGTGGACGGCGCTACCGCCGCCCTCGCCCTCGCTGAAATCGTCGAATCGATCCAGAACCCCTACACCCTTCTCAATGCGTAAATCTCAACGAGACCCGTCCTAGGACGATCCACCCAATCGCCACCCGAAACCTCCCGCAATCCCGCGGGAGTTTTTTCATATGAACCCATATCTGAGATTCCATGTGCGTGGGGGAAAGACTCCCTGTATGGTGTTATACGTATATTCGAGATGAGCTTTCATACCAGGAGGGAAACATGAACAGCAAACTCACGTCGTCCATGCTCGCGCTCACGCTCGCTTCGCTGGCGCACGCAGCACCCACCGTCTACAGCGTCGGAGGCGGATCGAGCGTCCAGTTCCAGAACTACGACCCCACCCTCCCAGACATCGAGTTCCGACTCGAATCCGCCGACTACGGCGGCGGTTCCCAAACCGTCGGGTACCGCCCCCTCGTTGTCGAGACCGGGACGCAATGCTTCATGCCCCCGGCCGGGCTCGTCGAGATCGAAGCCGCGAACATCCACCTCTTCGCCGACACCGGGATGAGCATCGACAACTCCACCCCAAGCTGGGTCTACACCGAACCCGCGTGCGACCTCGGGAGTGTCCTCGACGAAGTGTTCCGGACCTCCGGGTTCGAGGGCTGCTACACCTGCCCCGACGAAAGCTCGATCTACAACTTCGACACGATGGGCCTCCGCTACCTCCCCATCCGCTACGCGCAGCCCGGGACCAGCGACTGGTACTACGGCTGGGTCGCCTTCGAGATCACCAAAGAGATCAATCCCTCATGCCAGGATCTCTGCGCGATGGAGGACCTCCACTCGATCGACTTCAACGTCGTCGCGTTTGCGATCGAGTCCGCACCCAACACACCCATCATCACCGGGGGCGGGCTCTGCGAAGCCGACGTCAACTTCGACGCGCAGGTCGACTTCTTCGACATCTCACTCTTCCTCCAGAACCTCAGCAACGCAGACCCCAGCGCCGACCTCAACAACGACGGAAACTTCGACTTCTTCGACATCTCCGCATTCCTCGGACAGGTCTCCGACCCCTGCGATCTCTGACACACCCACGGCGCATCGCAAACCCGGTGCGCCGTGCTTCGACGTTCCCAATGCCGACCGATCCCACACGACGAGATCGATCCCGGCCACCATCTGTTTCATTCGGAGGAACCAGACATGAGAAATCTCGCCCTGACACTTATCGCGTCAGCACTCACGACCACGGCGCTCGCTGAACCCGTCGTCTTCGATCTCCCGGGAGAAGACGACGACAGAATCATCGTCAACGATCCCATGGACGGCCTCCCCGATTTCCAGGTCTGGACCGACACCTCGGGCAACGAGTTCGACCTCAACTCGATCACGGCCCCCTTCGTCTTCGAGTGGCCCCTAAGCAACGGCACCGGGAACGTGTACGAAGTTCAATCTCCCGACACCGTCCATATGGGTTACTACCCCGACTTCCCGGGGATGGTTGTCGATGAGAACCTCCCCGATTGGTTCAATCTGCAGCGGGGACTCGCAGACTACACCACCAGTCTCCCCCCGATCTACTTCTCAGGAGACTCCCAGAGCCAATGCACCGGCACCGACAGCGCCAACGCGGATTTCGGGGAAGTCTACTACTTCCCCTTCCGGATCAAAGAAGTCGCCGGAACGGACTGGCACTACGGGTGGGCCGCATTCCGGATCTTCTCCAGCACAAGCGAGTGCTGCCTCGTCCCCGGGGTCTGCGACACCATCATCAACATCTCCATCGACTACCAGGGCTTCGCGATCGAATCCGACCCCAACACCCCCATCATCATCGGAGGCGGGCTCTGCCCCGCGGACCTCAACTTCGACGCGCAGCTCGACTTCTTCGACCTCTCCGTCTTCATCCAAGCCCTCGGGAACCAGGAAGAAATCGCCGACGTCAACGAGGACGGCCAATACGATTTCTTCGATGTCTCCGAGTTCCTCCAACTCATGACCACCCCCTGCTTCCCGTAATCTGAGCCAACATCCAGCAAGAGAAAAGGGGCGCCGCTCGACGAGCAGCGCCCCTTGTTTCATACACAGCCCAATCCGATCAACGCTTCTTGTTCATCGGGCGCTTCCCGCCCGGTTTCCCACCGGGCTTCCCCGGCCGACTCGCGTTCATCCGATCGCTCCGCTTCGCGTTCTTGCTCTTGGGCTTCTTCTTCGCGAAGGGCTTCTTGTGGGACGAAGGGTTCTCCGAGTCCCGATGGGACTCGTTCCGAGGACCACGACGGGCACCCCCGGGCTTCCCGCCCCCGCCGCTTTCCGAGTTCCGACGAGGACCACGGGGCTTGTTGAAGCGACGGGGCTTCTTCCCGCCCCCACCACCGCCGCCGTTCCCGCCCGTTCGACGCGCGGGCGCTTCGAACGTCAGGTCATCGTGATCGTCCCCCACGGGGATCTCGATCCGGGAACGCTTCTCGATCTGACGGTACAGCCCGATCTCCGCGCGATCGCACATCGAGATCGCGATCCCCGAGGTCCCCGCGCGAGCCGTCCGACCGATCCGGTGCACATACGTCTCCGGATCCAAGGGCATGTCGAAGTTGATCACGTGGGTGATGTTGCTCACATCGATCCCACGCGCCGCGATATCCGTCGCAACGAGCACGCGCACCTTCCCGCTCTTGAAGTCTTTCATCGCCTTCGTCCGCGCGTTCTGGTTCTTGTCCCCGTGGATCGCTCGAGCACCAACACCCTCGCGATCGAGGTGCTTCGCGATCTTGTCCGCGCCGTGCTTCGTCTTGGAGAACACGAGCATCCGCTCGATCTGCTCCCGCTCCAGGATCCGCATCAGCAGCGTCTTCTTGTGCTCCCGATCGAGCGTGTAGATCCGCTGCGCGATCGCATCGACGGTCGTCGCTTCCGGAGCCGTCTCGATCAGCTCGGGCTCCGTCAGCATCGTGTCAGCGAGCGCCCGGATCTCCTTCGAGACCGTCGCGGAGAACAGCAGCGTCTGACGATCCTCGCGCACCATCGCGACGATCTTCCGCATGTCGTGGATGAACCCCATGTCGAGCATCCGATCCGCTTCGTCGAGCACCAGCAGTTCGACCTCGCGCAGATCCACCTTCCCCTGATCGCACAGGTCCATCAGACGACCCGGGGTCGCGATCAGCACATCGATCCCCGCGCGGATCGCCGCGACCTGCTTCCGCTGGTTCACCCCACCGAACACCACCGCGTGGCGCAGCTTCAGGTGCTTCCCGTACGCAACGAAGCTATCGAAAATCTGCTGCGCAAGCTCGCGCGTCGGCGCAAGCACGAGCGCCCTCGGGTTCCGACCCGGCGTGAACCGGGTCCCCATCTCGTTCAGGATCTGGAGCACCGGGAGCGCGAACGCGCACGTCTTCCCCGTCCCCGTCTGCGCCGTCCCCAGGATGTCCGTCCCCTCCAGCGCGACAGGAATCGCTCGGGCTTGGATCGCCGTCGCTTCGGTGTAGCCCTTGTCGGTCACCGCGCGAACGATGGGCTCGTCGAGCCCCAGTTCAGTAAACTTCATATGGAATGTCTTCTCGTCTTCCCGGCCTGTATCAGAGGTGTTCCGGATCGGTTCTGGGCATCAGGAGCCCTGCAATTCCGGAATGTCAGGCGTGCGCACGAAGCGTCAGAGGCGAGCAACCGGAGTGGGTATCACGCGCCGAACCCCTGAAAGTTCAAGGCGCTACGACAACCATAGCCCCCGACCCCGCCGGAAACACCCCGACTCCACCCCAGGATCAAGATTCCTGATTGACCCAACCTCCTGAAAGGGCTACCGTTGTCGCCCTGCGGATCACACCAGATCCGCCCTGGAAGGACCGAACGATGAAGAAAGACACCCACCCCACGTACTACCCCTCGTGCAAGGTCTACTACAACGGCGAAGTCGTCATGACCGTCGGCGCGACCGTGCCCGAACTCAAGGTCGATGTTTGGTCGGGTTCCCACCCCTTCTTCACCGGCAACTCCGCCTTCGTGGACGCCACCGGCCGCGTTGAACGCTTCCAGAAGAAGTTCGCCGGCGATTACTTCAAGAACAAGAAGAAGTAAGCCAACACGCGCCCGCGTTACCGGACCCAACACCCAAACGCCTTCCGATTCCGTCGGAAGGCGTTTTTCTCCATCCTCACACGGATCTCGTTGAAATGAACGCATCCATCAGGCACAATCAAGCGTATCCGTTGACTCTCACACGGCGATGTCGTTCCGTGCTCGCCGTCGGGTCTCACTGTCCGTGAACCCAAGATTCGACCATCACGCGCTCCGACGCCCGTGTGTTCTCTCGGCGCTCAGAGGTGTGTGTCCATCCGTCCTCGGCCCACCCGAATCCGGTGGGCGATATCCACCGCAAGGGATCTCACCACATGAAGAACACCGCCCTCACCCTCACCGCGATCGTCCTCGCATCAGGCACCGCCCTCGCCGCGGATCACTGCTGCGACACGACCTGCTCGATCGAGAACACCCCCGTCGCGCTCGCCCCCATCGATAACGAAGCGACCCTCGAGCTCATCGCCTCCCAGGTCATCAAAGCCCTCCCCCTCGATCACCAGCTCATGATCAGCCAAGCCGGAGGCCTCGGCGCGAGCGCCGTCGATGTCAACGCCATCGAACGCATCCGCGACAAGCACGTAGACATCGACATCCTCGGCTACGAACTCCCCGACGATGTCACTCCTTCCGACCTCCGTGAGATCCTCATCTCCGACAAGCTCGAAGCACGCCTCACCGAGTTCCAGAGCACCCTCATCGATCGCATGATCGAAACCTTCGAGAACGGTCAGCTCCCCCCCATGACCTGTTTCGCGCCCGGGACCGATTCCGAGTTCGTCGAAGCGATCAACGCGCTCCACACCCTCGCGTCCTCCATCTCCTTCCAAGCCAACTCCCGCTGGACCAACACCGCCACCAACGGCGGCGGGCTCAGCCAGGGCGATCCCACCACCCTCACCTACTCCTTCGTCCCCGATGGGACCTTCGTCCCCAACCTCATCGGTGTCTCCGGGAGCTCCAACTTCCGCGCATGGATGAACGGGATCTACGGCTCCCAAGCCACCTGGCAACCCCTCTTCGATCAGGTCTTCGCCCGTTGGGCCGAGCTCTGCGGCCTCTCCTACGCCTACGAACCCAACGACGACGGCGCCAACCTCAACGGCCCCTCCGGGGTCATCGGGGTCCGCGGCGACGTCCGTATCGCCGCCATCACCATCGACGGCAACTCCAACACCCTCGCGTACAACAACTTCCCCAACGACGGCGACATGGTCTTCGACTCCGCCGACAACTTCTACAACGTCACCAGCGCCCAGTCCCGCCGACTCCGCAACGTCACTGCGCACGAGCACGGGCACGGCATCGGGATGAACCATGTCTGTCCCATCCAGTCCACCAAGCTCATGGAGCCCTTCTACTCCGGTTCCTACGACGGACCCCAGCTCGACGACATCCTCCTCGGACACCGTCACTACGGGGATAACGACGAGCCCAACAACTCCCTCGCGCAGCCGACCGACCTCGGGAACGTCAACACCTCCACCATCCTCGGCCGAGACAACCTCAGCATCGACGACAACTCGGATCGGGACTTCTTCGAGATCAACCTCACCGAACCCGCCGAGCTCGTCATCGCCGTCGCACCCGCCGCCGGCGAGTACCTCAACGGCCCCCAGAACTTCAACGGCTCCTGCTCCGCAGGGACCCTGACCGACTACAACTCGATCCACAACCTCCGGATCTCCGTCTACACCCCCGACGATCTCTTCAACCCCCAAGCGACCTCCGACGTCGCCCCCGCCGGGCAGGGCGAGTTCCTCACCTACCAAGCAGAGACCGCCGGGACCGTCTGGATCGAGATCGACCCCTCGACCAACACCAACTCGGTTCAGCGCTACACCCTCACCCTCGTCGCCAACGACCTCCCCTTCCTCGGCCCGATCGTCAACGCCGATGAACCCCAGAGCGTCCTCCCCGGAGAGATGACCGACTTCAACGTCACCATCGATCCGCGCGATGACTCCATCGTCGGGACCCCCCAGCTCTTCACGAGCGTCAACGGCGGCTCCTTCTCCTCCACCAACCTCGTCTCCGCCGGCGGAAACGACTACACCGCGACCCTCCCGGCCGTCAACTGCGACGACACCCTCGAGTTCTACATCCAAGCCGAAGGTGATTCCTCAGGCACCATCTCCCTCCCCGCCTCCGGCGCCGCAGACCCCTTCTCCGCCGCCGTCGGGGACCTCGATGTCATCCTCACCGATGACTTCGAAACCGACATGGGCTGGGGTGTCGCCGGGACCATCCTCACCCAATCCGGAGGCCGCTGGGAACGCGGCGTCCCCGCGGGTGACGGCTCCCGCGCCGACCCGACCGAGGACTACGACGGTTCCGGACAGTGCTACCTCACCGGAAACGTCGCAGGCAACTCCGACGTTTCCGGCGGCAACACCATCCTCCTCTCCCCCACCCTCGACGTGTCGGGCAGCCCCGAAGCCACCATCTCCTACGCCCGTTGGTTCCACAACTCCTTCGGTGACAACGCCAACATCGAGACCTTCCAGGTCCTGATCTCCAACAACAACGGGATCAACTTCGTCCCCCTCGAAACCGTCGCAGGCAACAGCCCCGAGTCCAACGGCGGATGGTTCTACAAGACCTTCCGGATCGCCGACTTCGTCGAGCCCACGTCGCAGGTCCGTCTCCAGTTCATCGCCAAGGATGACGTCGGTGCCGTCGTCGAAGCGGGTGTCGATGCGATCTCCGTCGGAGGCCTCGTCTGCGAAGACCCCATGACCGACTGCGCCCCCGACATCAACATGGACGGCCAGCTCGACTTCTTCGATGTCTCCGCCCTCCTCAACGGTGAAGTCGATTACAACGGCGACACCCAGTTCGACTTCTTCGATATCTCCCAGTTCCTCCAAGCCTTCAGCGCCGGCTGCCCGTAACCCAGTCGCCCCAACCCGACCCCACCAGCCCCCGGCACCCCGCCGGGGGCTTTTCTTTCCGCCAATCGTATGTATAATCCGTTCATCCACAAATACGGATGAACCAATCCCGCGTCCCAAGAGACCCCCCATGACCGATCCACGACCAACCCTCGTCGAACGCTTCTCCCAAGGGATCATCGTCTGGGACGGCGCGATGGGCACCCAGATCCACAACCTCGATCTCGACCTCAACACCGACTACAAGGGCTGCGAGAACTGCACCGACATCCTCTCCATGACCCGTCCGGACGCCATCGCCGAGATCCACCGCGCCTACCTCCGCGCGGGCGCCGACGTCGTCACCACCAACTCCTTCGGCGCCGCCGCCCACGTCCTCGGCGAGTTCGACCGCGCCGAGGACGCAGAACAAGTCGCGCACGACGCAGCCCAGTGCGCCAGACGAGCCGCCGACGAGTTCTCCACACCCGACCACCCCCGCTACGTCGCCGGGTCTCTCGGCCCGGGAACCAAGCTCATCACCCTCGGGAACATCAAGTTCGTCCCCCTGCGCGACTCCTACAAAGTCGCCGCGAAGGGGCTCATCCGAGGAGGCGCCGACGCAATCCTCCTCGAGACCTGCCAAGACCCCCTCCAGATCAAAGCGGCCATCCAAGCGATCAACCTCGCGCACGACGAGCTCAACCTCGAACGAGGAACCGTCCCCACCCTCGTCTCCGTCACGATCGAACAAACCGGGACCATGCTCGTCGGCGCGTCCATCGACGCCGTCATCGAAACCCTCCGCCCCTACCCCATCGCCTCCCTCGGGCTCAACTGCGCCACCGGCCCGAGCGAGATGCTCGCGCACGTCCGAACCCTCGCAACCAAATGGGACCGACCCATCACCCTCATGCCCAACGCCGGGCTCCCCGTCCTCGAAGACGGCAAAACCGTCTACCCCCTCGGACCCGAATCCTTCGTCAAAGCCGTCAAACCCTTCCTCGATGAAGGACTCGTCAGCGCCATCGGAGGCTGCTGCGGCACAACCCCCGACCACATCGCCCAGCTCCGAACCCTCGCAGACACCCTCGACAAACAACCCGCGCCCAAAAAGGAAATCGTCCCCTCCTGCTCCTCCCTCTACAGCGCCGTCGAGTACCGACAGGACCAGTCCTTCCTCATCATCGGAGAACGCTGCAACGCCTCGGGCTCGCGCAAGTTCAAACGACTCCTCGAAGAAGAAGACTGGGACGGAATTGTCTCCCTCGCGCGCGAACAGGTCAAAGACCGATCCCACGTCCTCGACGTCAACGTCGATGTCGCCGGGCGCGACAGCAAACGCGACATGCGCGAGGTCGTCTCCAGACTCATCAAACAAGTCGATGCGCCCCTCATGCTCGACTCCACCAACCCCGACATCATCCGCGCCGGGCTCGAATGCGCCGGCGCCAAGTGCATCATCAACTCCGCCAACTTCGAAGACGGCGACGAGAAGTTCGACGAGCTCTGCACCCTCGCGCGAGACTTCGGCGCCGCCCTCGTCATCGGGACCATCGACGAAGACGAAGAACAAGCCATGGCCCGGACCGCCGAGCGCAAACTCGCGATCACCGAACGAGCCGTCGAACGCGCGACCAAGGTCCACGGGATCCCCGTCTCCGACCTCTTCATCGATCCCCTCGTCCTCCCGATCTCGACGGGGATGGATGCCGACCGTCGCTCCGCCGACGAGCTCGTCAAAGGCACCCACGCCATCAGCGAGCGCTACCCCGACATCCAGCTCACCTGCGGGCTCTCCAACGTCTCCTTCGGGCTGAGCCCCGCCGCGCGCGTCGTCATCAACGCCGTCCTCCTCGACGAACTCGTCAAGAGCGGGATGACCAGCGCCATCGTCCACGCGAGCAAGATCACCCCCCTCCACAAGATCCCCGAAGACCAGTCCAGCGCCGCCCGCGCCCTCATCCACGACAACCGCGCCCTGTCCGCAGGAGGAACCGGTCTCCCCGAAGGGATCACCGACGAATCCTTCGACCCCCTCTCACACGTCATCGAGCTCTTCGCCGACGCGCAGGAACAGACCACCGAGAAAGAGACCAGGAACCTCACCCTCGAAGAACGCCTCCAGACCCACATCATCGACGGCGAGCGCGAAGGGCTCGACGACACCATCAACGAAGCCCTCGCCAAATACCCGCCGCTCGACATCATCAACGACCACCTCCTCGCCGGCATGAAAGTCGTCGGCGAACTCTTCGGCTCCGGCCAGATGCAGCTCCCATTCGTCCTCCAGAGCGCCGAGGTCATGAAGAAAGCCGTCGCGCTCCTCGAACCCCACATGGAGAAATCCTCCACCCAGACCAAGGGCTCCATCGTCCTCGCCACCGTCAAAGGCGACGTCCACGACATCGGCAAGAACCTCGTAGACATCCTCCTCACCAACAACGGCTACACCGTCCACAACCTCGGGATCAAACAACCCATCGATGCGATCCTCGACGCCTACGAGAAAACCAACGCCAACGCCATCGGGCTCTCCGGGCTCCTCGTCAAATCCGTCAACGTGATGGAAGACAACCTCAAGGAGATGACGGCCAAGGGACTCAAGGTCCCCGTCATCCTCGGGGGCGCAGCCCTCACCAGGACCTACGCCGAGGGCTACCTCGCAAGCGTCTATGGATCCGAGCTCTACTACGCCAAAGACGCCTTCGAAGGGCTCGACACCATGAACGCCATCATCTCAGGCAAAGGCCCCGAACTCCTCGCCAAGGCCCAGGAGCGCCAAACCTCCCGCGCCCAGACCCTCGCGCAGCACGCAAACAAAGCCAACGCCGCGGACGACCTCCCCTCCCAGCAAGCCACCGCAACCCTCACCCGATCCGAAGTCTCGCGCGACACCGAGCTCCCCACCCCGCCCTTCTGGGGAACCCGCGTCATCAAAGACGTCGCGTTCAAGGACATCTTCGCCTACATCAACCCCACCGCGCTCTTCGCCGTGCAGTGGCAGCTCAAGCGCGGAAAACAATCCAAAGAAGACCACGACCGACTCATCGAGGACGTCGCCAAACCCAAGTTCAAAGAACTCACCCAACGCTGCCTCCAGGAACCCATCCTCGACCCCAAAGTCGTCTACGGCTACTTCCCCTGCGCCTCCGACCAAGACTCCATCGTCGTCTACGACCCCAAAGACCACGACAAAGAACGCGCGCGGTTCCCCTTCCCGCGCCAGCCCAAGGGCAAACGCCTGTGCATCTCGGACTTCTACCGGGACCTCGACGAGTGCAGAACCCTCGGGCGCAAAGACGTCCTCCCCATGATGTGCGTCACCATGGGCTACAGCATCTCCGCGCACACCCGGAAGCTCTTCGAATCCAACGAATACCAGGACTACCTCTACTGGCACGGCATCGGTGTCGAATCCGCCGAAGCCCTCGCCGAACTCTGGCACAAACGCATCCGCCAGGAACTCGGGTTCGGACACGAGGACAGCACCACCATCCCCGACCTCTTCAAACAGGGCTACCGGGGATCCCGCTACTCCTTCGGATACCCCGCCTGCCCCGACATGTCGCTCCACGAACCCATGTGGGAGCTCCTCGACCCCACACGGATCGGGTGCACCCTCACCGAGAACCACCAGATCGATCCCGAGCAGTCCACCTGCGCGATCATCACCCACCACCCCGAAGCCCGCTACTTCAACGCGTGATCACGATCCAGCGCCCGTGCGCCGTTCCTTGAGCAGCAGCACCAGGAAGATCGGCCCGCCCACCAGCGACGTCAGCACCCCCACCGGGATCAGCCCCGCGTCCGTGCGCACGAACCGCGCCACCACATCCGCGCCCAGCACGAGCGACGCGCCCACCAGCGCCGACCCGACGATCAACCCCGAGTGCCGCGCCCCGAGCACCAATCGCACCAGGTGCGGGCTCACCAGCCCCACAAAACCGATCGGTCCCGCCAGAACGATCGACACCGTCGTCAGCACCCCCGCGCCCACAAGCTGACCCACGCGCACCCGACCCAGGCGCACCCCCACACTCCGCGCCTCATCATCCCCGAGCGCGCTCGCGTCGTACGCGCCCGCGCTCACAACCGACCACCCCACCACCACCAGCGCGATCACCGACCCCACAACCAGATCCCCCCGATCCAGATCATCCCTGAGGGACCCCATCATCCACCGAGCCGTCGAGAACCCCCGATCCGACATCTGACTCGCAACCAGCAGCGTCGCCGACCCCAGGATCACACTCACGATCACCCCGATCAGGATCATCGTCACCGGATCGATCACCCCGCGCCTCGACGACAACCCCCACACCAACAACAACACCCCCCCCCCCCCCCCCAGCCCCCGCCCCCCGCCCCC
>JALUWX010000059.1 GCA_027019265.1 Phycisphaerales bacterium | reverse complement strand
GCGGTATGCGCTGCATTTGATGCCTTCGGGGATTCTGTCGGAGGGTGTGGATGCGGTTGTTGCGAACGGGGTGGTGGTGGATCCGCACAGGCTCATTGAGGAGATCGATGGGCTGAACGCGCGCGGGGTGGATACGTCGAGGTTGGTGATCTCGGATCGGGCGCATGTGGTGGTTGCGTATCACAAGGCGGAGGATGCGGCTCGGGAGGAGCTGTTGTCGCACTCGGCGCCGGAGGAGGAGGGGGCGCCGACTCGGAAGGTGATTCAGGCGATCGGGACGACGAAGCGGGGGATTGGTCCTGCGTATGCGGACAAGGTGAATCGTTCGACGGCGATCCGGATGGGGGATCTGCTGCGCCCGGAGACGCTTCGGGCGAAGCTCGAGATGATCTGTGGGCTCAAGAACGAGATCCTGGGGGCGATTGTCCCGGGGATGTTCGAGCAGTTCGATCATGAGGCGATTGCGGAGGAGCTGCTCGCTTGTGGGGAGCGACTGAAGGATCACATCTCGGATACGGCGTATCGGCTGAATGGGTTGATCGATGGGGGTGGGTCGGTGCTGTTCGAGGGCGCGAACGCGACGATGCTGGATGTGGATCACGGGACGTATCCGTATGTGACGAGTTCGAACGCTTCGGCGCTGGGGATTGGTCCCGGGTCGGGGGTGCCTCCTCAGAAGGTGCAGCGGATCATGGGGGTGGTGAAGGCGTATTCGACGCGCGTGGGCGGGGGGCCCATGGTGACGGAGCTGTTTGATGCGGTTGGTGATGGGATTCGGGAGCGCGGGCGCGAGTACGGGACGACGACGGGGCGCCCCCGGCGCGTTGGTTGGCTCGATCTGGTTGCGGTGAAGTATGCGGCGATGGTGTCGGGCGCGACGGAGATCTGTCTGACCCTGCTCGATGTGCTGTCGGGTGAGGGTGAGCTCAAGGTTGCGACGGCGTATGAGGTGGATGGAGAGACGACGGATCGGTTCATTGCTGACGGGTTCTTGCTCGAGCGCGCGACGGCGGTGTATGAAACGCTCGGGGGGTTTTCCGAAGACATTACGGGTGCGCGGTCGTTCGATGAACTTCCGGAGGCCGCGCGTCGTTATGTGGAGCGGATCGAGTCGTTCGTGGGTGTTCCGGTGACGACGGTGTCCGTGGGTCCGGATCGGGCGCAGACGATCCGGCGCGAGGCACGGTGTGCTTCGGTGTGATGGGTCTGGGAAAGCGGGAATGTATTGATGGATGTGAACGGCGCAGCGGCGGGACCTGAGGCGATTGACGCGTTGATGCCCGGGGTGGATCCGGATCGGATCCCCAGGCACATCGCGGTGATCATGGACGGGAACGGTCGGTGGGCGCAGGCGCGGGGGCTTCCCCGGGTGATGGGTCACAAGGAGGGGGCGAAGACGGTGCGCCGGGTGCTCGAAGCGAGCGCGCGGATCGGGGTGGAGGTGCTGACGCTGTACTCGTTCTCGACGGAGAACTGGAAGCGCCCCGAGGACGAGGTGGGGGCGCTGATGGAGATGTGTATTGCGTACTGCGCGAGCGAGGCGAGGGAGCTGGTGGAACGGGGGGTCCGGGTTCGTGTGATCGGGTCGAGGGAGGGGATGCCCGGGGATGTGCTGGAGGCGCTGGATCGGCTTGTCGAGACGACCAAGGGCGGGGAGCGGATCACGCTGTGTCTTGCGATCAACTACGGGTCGAGGGACGAGATCGCTCGCGCGGCTCGGACGCTTGCGGAGCGGGCGGTGCGGGGGGAGATCGATCCGGGTTCGATCGATGAGGACGCGGTGTCGGGGGCGTTGTCCACGGCGGGGCTTGTGGATCCGGATCTGCTGATCCGGACGGGTGGGGAGATGCGTTTGAGCAACTATCTGCTGTGGGAGCTGAGCTACGCGGAGTTGATGGTGACGGAGACGGCTTGGCCGGAGCTTTCGGAGGGGGAGTTCTACTCGATGGTGGGGTCGTTCACGAAGCGGTCCCGTCGGTTCGGTCATGCGCATGAGCGGGATGTGGTCGGGGGCGGAGATGGGCTATCCTGATCCTCCGTGCTTCGTCAACGATTGACATATGGGCCTTTGCTGATCGGCGCGATCGTGCTGCTTGCGTGGCTTGACGAGTTGGTGGATGCGATAGCTGCGCC
>JALUWX010000058.1 GCA_027019265.1 Phycisphaerales bacterium | reverse complement strand
TCGGGGTGGGTCGTGCCTTGGAGTTCGGCGATGACGTTGAAGCCCTGGGGGGTGCCCTGGGTGGGGACGAGCTCTCGGGTGGTGGTGTAGCCCAGGGATTCGAGGCGCTGCGCGATCCAGTTGCCCGATGCGTTGAGGGTGTTGCGGTCGTTGGCGTTGCGGTGTTCGTAGGTCTCGCTCAGGACCCGGATGTCGAGTTCGAGTCGTTCGGTGGTGGTGGGTTCGTGGGTCGTGCGCGTGGCGCTGGTGCAGGCGCTGAGGAGGAGGGTGAAGAGGATGAGGATGCGCGGCATGGTCGGTCTCCTTGGGAGACCGAGTCTACACGATCGGGGTGGGGTGGTCGGTCAGGCCGGTTGGGGTTCGCGCGCTGGGATGACCCGGATGAAGTCCTGGACCCTGTTCTCCCAGAGGCACGATTGCTCTGCGAGGGTTCGTCCTCGTTTGGCTTGTTCGAGGGCGGCGGTGGGGTCGCTGAGGGTTGCGTCTACGGCGCGGCGCGCGGCGAAGGGGTCGGACCAGTCGAAGAGGGTTGCGGTTTGGGCTCCCTGGTTGAACTCTCTCCGGACGAGGAGGCGGTCGTCGGCGACGACGCAGGCACCGGAGGCCATGGCTTGCATGATGCGCTCGGAATAGCTGTGGTTGAACTGGGTGGGTCCCCAGGCGACGGCGACACGGGCTCGTGCGAATGCGTTGGCGCAGGTTTCGTAATCGACTTCACCCGCGTATTGGATGGTGCCTGTGCATTCGGGTTCCCAGTCTTTGGAGCCGAAGACACCGACTTTGAGCCCTTGGAGGGTCCGGACGAGGTTTGTCCTTCGGACCCGGTTGAGCTGGGCGATGGTGAGGTGCCAGAGGTATTTCTGGGTGTCCCAGTGTCCGGTGACGAATCCCGATGATCCGATGACGAGGTCGAACGCGTTGACGTATCCGAGGTGCGGGTCGTGCATCATGAGCGCGACGATCTCTTCGACGGCTTTGACGAGATCGGGGCGCATGGACTGGACCTGTTTGGCGATCTCGTTGCTCGGACGGACGGATCCGGTGACGACGACATCGAACTCACGGTTGTTCCAGTGTTCGGGGGTGAGGGTGTCGGTGGGGATGAGCGCGGCTCTGGGGACGCCGTGGGGGATCCAAGCGTGTTTGAGTCCTGGGAAGCGTGGGTGGATGAGGTGTGTGTCGTCGAGACAGGGGAGGGCGAGGGTGAGGTTGTCGAACCCGACGTGTTCGCGCCACTCGTCGAGGATGTCGGCCGGGAGCGCGAAGGGATGATCGACGAAGTACTGGATGGCGTTCATGCGGCCTGAGCCGTCGATGAGGGCTTTGGGGAGGACATCGAGACGGATCGGGACGTTCATGAAGAGGAGGGTGCCGGACTCGGGGTGGCTCTCGGTGTCGGCGAGGTTGAATCGGCGCGCGTCGATCCCCTTGGCGAGCATGGCTTGGTGGAGTTCGCGGGACATGGCGCTGAGCAGGCCGTACTGGGATTGGTACTGGTCGTGGATCCAGATCGTGTCTTGCATGGTGTTCATATCGGGTAGACTGGGTGGTGGTCATTCACAAAGGTCTGAGGAGGCAGGGCATGCGCATTCTGAGCTCGATGGTGGGGGTTTCGGTGCTGGTATCCGCGATGGTGATGGGGTCGTGCACATCGACGGCGATCGCGGTGCGTGAGTCGCTGGGGAACCCGAAGCGGGAGCAGCTCGTGGATCGGGTGGAGGACACACGCGAGGCGCAGGAGGGGGCGAAGGAACAGTTCGCGACGACCCTCGATGAGCTGAAGGCGCTGAGCGGGTACGACGGGGGGGAGCTGGAGGACGCGTATTCGCGCCTCAAGAAGGAGCTGGATCGCTCGGAGGATCGCGCGAACCGGGTTCGGAAGCGGATCAAGGATGTCGAGGTCGTTGCGAACAAGCTGTTCGATGAATGGCGCGAGGAGCTTGATGACTATTCGACTCGTTCGCTCCGGGATGCTTCGGAGCGCCAGCTCGAGGACACGATGGCGCTGTATGCGCGTGTGCACGGCGCGATGAAAGCGCCGGAGTCGAAGATGGATCCGGTGCTCGCGGCGTTCGGGGATCAGGTGCTGTTTCTGAAGCACAACCTGAATGCTCGGGCGATCGCTTCTCTGGATGATTCGATCGCGGATCTGCGCGGGGAGATCGAAGCGTTGATCGCGGACATGGAGCGATCGATCGATGAAGCGAACGCGTTTATCGATGCGATGGGTGCCGGGGGGGAATCCTGAGCTCCGGATCCGGATCTCGCGATCCGGGCGTGGGGTGTGTGAATCCGCGCGGGGGGCTTGAGCGTATACATCTTCATGGTGTGGGTGCGCGCCCGCACGGTGCTCAGGACCCGGAATGGAGAGAGAAGAGATGGAGACTTTCAAACGGTTCGGTGGATTGGTCGTGCTCGGGCTTGGGTGCTCGGTCGCTTCGGGGAATGTGATCTACGACGAGATGGTCGATGGGGACCTCTCGGGTGATCGGTTCAACCCGACGAGTGTGGGGCTTCAATCGGGTGTGAACGGGGTGCGGATGCAGGTCGTGAGCTCGGATCAGCCCGGTGGGGATCGTGATTACTTCACGTTCAGCGTTGGCGCGGGTCAGTTTGTCGATGCGATCGTGATCGCGGAGTCGTCGATTGCGAGCGGGTTTGATTCGGCCGGCTTTGTGGGGTTGGCGTTCGACAGTGTGTTCGACTTTGATCCGGACATGTTCACGGGTCCGGGGCTCGTCGGGTTCGTGATCACGGATCCGGGGGTTGTGGGGACGGACCAGCTCGGGACACTCAGCGCGGGGCAGATGATGCTCGGGGAGGGCGACTACACGTTCTGGGTCCAGCAGACGGGTCAGGATCTGACGACGATCCAGCTCGATATCAACCTTGTGCCTGCTCCGGGCTCGTTTGCGATGCTCGGGATCGCGGGGTTGGTCGGGGTTCGTCGTCGCCGCTGATCGATCGGTGATCTGCGTGTGAAAGATGAACAACGCCCTCGGCGGAGCGCCGGGGGCGTTGTTGCTGGAGGGGAGTTCGGATCGTGAGGATCAGCTGCGCAGACGGCGGGCGGAGAGGAGGCCTCCGAGCCCCATGAGGGCGAACGCGCCGGGCGCGGGGACGGCGGGGGCGGTGGTGAGGGCGCCGAAGCCGTAGTCGGAGCCGCGTGAACCGGAGACGTTCTCCTGGGGTGCCCAGAGGGTCATGGAGTAGACGTCGGTGCCGAAGATGTCTTCGCCGGCGATCTGGAAGTACCCAGCGTCACCCTGGAGCCCTTGGGAGAGCGCGGTGACGTTGCCCAGCCCGTCCCAGGACGCGGAGGTCGCGCTGGTGAGCGCGAGCTCGAAGGTCTGGGAGTCGTTGATGGTGACGAAGGCGCGTTCGTTCACTTGATCACCGTGCTGGCCGTTGATGAACAGCGCGCCCAGCTCGAGCGAGGTGATCCGGACAGCGCGATCGAAGGTGAAGTGCATGGACTCGGTGGCATCGATTTCGCCGGAGACGTGGCCTCCGGAGATGCCCATCATGGTGTACCCTGCGATGGTCTTGGACTTGAAGTTGCCCGAGACGGTCTGGATGTCCAGGATGGCGTCGCCCAGGTCGAGATGAGCGCTGGAAGCGCCGTTGGTCAGCGAGGCGGCGTTGAAGTGGCCGGCGCTCGCGCCCATGGCGCACAATCCGAACATGGCGGAGACGGTGAGGGTCGTGGTCTTCATCTTGGGCTCCTTCCGTGGTGGACCTGTGTGTGTTGGGGGGTGGTCCGTGTGAAAGGTGCAGCACGAATGGGGGGGTGACCAGCGCGTGCGCGACTCCCCCGCGCTCGGGGGGTGGGGTGGCGCGGGGTGTTCAGGTTGGAGGAGGGGATACCGGTCCGAGAACGGGGTCAGACGGCGACGGGGGCGCTGATGCGTGGGTGGGGGTCGTAGTTTGAGAGCTCGAAATCGTCATAGGTGAACCCGAAGATGTCCGTGATCTCGGGGTTGAGGGTCATGGTGGGGAGGGGGCGCGGGGCGCGCGAGAGTTGTTCCTTCACTTGGTCCATGTGGTTGGTGTAGATGTGCGCGTCCCCGAGGGTGTGGATGAAGGTTGCGGGTCTGAGGTTGGTGACCTGCGCGATCATCTGGGTGAGGAGCGCGTAGGAGGCGATGTTGAAGGGGACCCCGAGGAAGAGGTCGGCGCTGCGTTGGTAGAGCTGGCAAGAGAGCCAGTTGGGGCCGCCGTCGGATGACTGCGCGACGTGGAACTGGAAGAGGCAGTGGCATGGGGGGAGGCGCATGTCATCGACTTCGCCGGGGTTCCAGGCGCTGACGATGTGACGGCGCGAGAAGGGGTTGGTGGTTATGGAGTCGATGAGGGAGGTGATCTGATCGATAGTGCGCCCGTCGTGGGTGCGCCAGGAGCGCCATTGGGAGCCGTAGACGGGTCCGAGGTCTCCGTTCTCGTCGGCCCATTCGTCCCAGATGGTGACGTTGTGGTCCTTGAGGTAAGCGATGTTGGTGTCGCCTTTGAGGAACCAGAGGAGCTCGTGGATGATGGAGCGGAGGTGGACCTTCTTGGTGGTGACGAGGGGGAAGCCCGCTTTGGTTCCTGTGCGGATCTCGTGCTCACGCGCGCCGGGGGCGTCGGGGTGGAGGTCGTAGCGGGATTGGTGCCCGAAGACGGAGCGGGTCCCGACCCCGGTTCGGTCGGAGGTGGGGGTGCCTTCATCGAGGACGCGCTGGAGGATGTCGAGGTATTGGCGCATGGGATGAGCGTACCCGGTTTCGCCCTTGGTGTGGGGGGATCGGGGTGGAAAGGTTGGTTAGGAGAAGAGGGTCGCGAAGTGCTGGTAGTAGTTGGGGTAGGTCTTGCGGACGCACTTGGGGTCGTTGATGGTGATGTTGGGTCGGCGCAACGCGAGGAGTGACAAGGACATGGCCATCCGGTGGTCGTCGTAGGTGTCGAAGGTGACGTGGGGGGCGTTGTCGGAGCAGTCGATCCCGGAGTCGGGCGGGGTAATGGAGAGGGTGTCGTCGTCGCCGTTGAGGTTGTCCTCGATGGTGACCCCGAGCTTTCCGAGTTCGGTCTTCATCGCTTGGATCCGGTCGCACTCTTTGACGCGGAGGGTTTTGACGCCTCGGACGATGGTGGTGCCGGGCGCGAAGCTCGCGACGGCGGCGAGGGACATGACGGCGTCGGGCATGTCGCGCATGTCGCAGATGATGGGGGTGAGGTTCTTGGTGCCCTTGACGGCGAGGGTTTCGCGCTCGGTGACGAGGGTGCAGCCCATGCGCTCGAGGAGGAGGGGGAAGTGCGCGTCCCCTTGGAGGGGATCGTCGTGGAGGGGGAGCCCTTGGACCCGGACGATGGCGCTGGGGAGGAGGGCGCCGGCGGCCCACCAGTAGGTGGCGCCGGAAGCGTCGGGTTCGATCTCAAGGGTGAAGGGGTTGATCCCTCCGGAGACCCGGACGAGGTCGAGCTCTCCGGTGTGCTGGACCCGGACCCCGAGCTGGTCGAGGAGCGCGATGGTCATGCGGACGTAGCTGGCGCTGGTGAGCCCTTCGGGGAAAGAGAGGGTGAGCCCGGTGTGGAGCATGGGCGCGACGAGCATGAGCGCGGAGACGAACTGGCTCGACTGGGTGGGCGCGATCTCGAGCTTGGTGGTTGCGAGGGTGCTCGGGGGGGTGATCCGGATGGGGGGGCAGCTTGGGCTTTCGAGGTAGTTGACCTGCGCGCCGAGGGATTCGAGGAGGTCCCCGAGTTCGCGGATGGGGCGATGGCGCATGCGCTCGTTGCCCGTGATGGTGAGGGGGTGGTTTGCGAGGAGTGCGGCCGCGCTGAGGAAGCGGGTCGCGGTCCCGGCGTTGTTGAGGTCCACGATGTCGTTGGTCGGATCGACCTTGAGGACCCCCGAGGTGCCCTGGATCGTGAGGGTGTGGTCGTCGGGTCTGGTGACGGCTGCGCCGAGCTGTTCGATCGCGATGAGCATGCGCTGCGCGTCGTCGGCTTCCGAGAGCGCGTGGGTGATCGTGGAGGTCCCCGGCGCGATGGTGGCGAGGAGGAGGGCGCGGTTGGTGAGACTCTTGGACCCGGGGGGACGGATCGTGACGTCGAGGGTGCCTTTGGAGATCGCGCGGGACCACTTGGGGAGGTCGAGGGTCTCTCCCAGGTCGTCGAGCGCGAGTTTGCTCGGGTCGAGCGTGGTCATCGGGGAGAGGATAGGGGGAATGGTGGGGGGTCAGGCCTTCTTGACGAACTCAGACTTGAGCCCCATCGAACCGATCCCGGGGATATTGCAGTCGATGTCGTGATCGCCGTCTACCAGGCGGATGTTTTTGACCTTGGTGCCTCCCTTGACGACGAGGGAGGAGCCCTTGACCTTGAGGTCTTTGATGACGACGACGGTGTCGCCGTCGGCGAGGGGGTTGCCGTTGGAGTCACGGACGATGGCTGCTTCCTCGGCCGCTTTGGCTTCGGCCTCGGTCCATTCGTGGGCGCAGGAGGGGCAGATGAAGAGGGTGCCGTCGTGGTAGGTGTATTCGTCGGCGCACTCGGGGCAGGGGGGGTACTCGCTCATGGTGCGGCTCGATTCTGTAAGGAAGCGGTCAGCGTTCTTTGCGGAAGACGGCGACGATGTCTTCGACGGGGATGACGAAGAGGCGGTTGTCTCCCTCGAAGTCCACGGGGATCGCGTGTTTGGGATTGAAGAGGACCCGGTCGTACTGTGCGATGGGGTAGTCGGGGTCGTTGTCCACCTGCGCGGCGATGGAGACGACCCGTCCCGTGAGGGTGGGGATCTCGATTTTGTCGGGGAGGTGGATCCCGGACTTGGTCTGCTTCTTGTCCTCGTCCTTGCGGATGAGGACACGGAGCCCGATGGGTTCGACGGTTTCGAGTTCGGGTTTGGTGGTTCGGGAGGATGCCATGGGGGATGCTAGGACGTTGCTGGTTGAGATTGTGGATCGGGGATGGGTGTGCCCTGGTGATGGAGCATGACCGGAGCGTTGTTGATCAGTTTCCAGATCGTGCTCCTATGGGTCCGTCTGGGTGGGTTGTTTCCCGGGTGGTGCGCGATCAGGATGTAGGTGGTGAGGTAGAGGTCCGATCCGAGTTGACGCGCTTCGAAGTGCTTGATCGCTCTCCGGATGTTGGGCTCATTGGTGAGGGAGTTGAGGATGTCGCTCTTGGTGTAGCGGGTGCCCGATGCGCCGATCTCGGAGAACGAGTCGTCGAGGATCGCGCCGAGGGCGTTCGGGTTCGTGCGCACATCGGGACGGAGATGGGACTCCTCTGCGTCTCTGAGTTGCTCCAGGAGCTTCGGGTCCATCGGATCGGATCACTCCGCCGCTTTGAGGGTCATCTCGAGTTCGATGGGGTCGTCCTCTCCCGCGCGGACGACGGTGAGGGTGACGACGTCTCCGGGGTTGTGGTTGAGGAGGACGGGGGACCAGGACTCGACGGACTCGATGGGTTCGTTGTTCCAGTGGGTGATGAGGTCCCCGGACTGGAGCCCGGCTTCGGAGGCGCTGGTGTTGTCGAAGATCCGGAGGACACGCATCCCTTGGCCGGCGACGTTGCTGGGGACGATCCCGACCCGGACCTTGGGGGGTTCGTTGGAGGCGACGTTCGGGTTGTTGTCGTCGGAGTGGGGGAAACCGTTGGTGTCGGTCGCGGCGCCGTATGCGATCTGCGCAACGATGGTGGCGACACGGACGGCGCCCTCTTCGTCGATGTGGTCGGTGGTGTCGTCGGGGGTGTGGTACCGCTCGTGGAGGCCGGTGAAGAAGAAGAGGTTGGGGATGTCCTTGGCTTCGAAGGATGCGTGGTCGGAGCGACCGGAACCCACGCTCGTGTCGTGGGAGTAGACGAGTCCGGATTTGTCGAGGTGGCGCTGCGCGAGGGATTCGAGCGCTTCGGAGCTCTCGAACCCGCCGATCTCGAGGGGGTCTTGCTCGAGCGATCCGATCATGTCCATGTTGAGCATGATCTCGTGCTGATCGAGTGGGGCGATGGGGTTGTCCACGTAGTAGCGGGATCCGTTGAGCCCGGATTCTTCGGCCGTGAACAGGAGGAAGAGGATGGAGCGCGCGTTGTCGGAATCGGAGAGGAGCGCGTATCGGTTCGAGAGTTCTCGCGCGGCGATGAGGAGCCCGGTCGATCCGGAGGCGTTGTCGTCAGCGCCGGGGTGGATCTGCCCGGCGGCATTGCGGACCCGGGACCCGAATCGCCCGTAGCCCACGTGGTCGTAGTGCGCGCCGATGACGATGTACTCGTCGGCGAGGGCGCCCTTCCCGGGGAGGATCGCTCCGAGGTTGTCGGTCATGGTGGGGGTGCGCTCGATCTCGACGGAGACGGAGGTCTCGATGTCGATCTGCTCGATGATGGGGCCTTTGTTCGCTTCGTTGACGAGTTCGTCGAAGGACTTCGTGGTTCCTGCGGCTTCGATGATGGCGCGTGCGACATCGGGGGTGATGGAGATGACGGGGATGTCGAACTCGGGTCCTCGGGTGACGCCGGGCACGACCTGGGGGGGTGAGGTGGATTCGAGGTTGTCGAGGATCCCGTTCATGGGGTCCATCGGCGATTCGGACGCGACGATCAGGACGGCGGATGCGCCGCGGCGCTGGAGGGCGTTGACCTTGTAGGTCATGCGCGCGTGGTGGGACCAGCCCTCGTCGCGCCACTGTGAGGAGCCGTCGGGGTTCTGGGGTTCGTTCTTGAGGCACATGACGATCGCGCCGTCGAACTCGGTACCGGTGGGGAAGGAGGTGTAGGCGTCGGGGCCGGAGACGATGGCGTATCCGGCGAATGTGATGGGAGCGGAGGCGGATCCGGTCGCGGAGTATGCGAGGGGCGCGAAGTCTTCGTCGAGGATCATGTCGCTTCCGGCGACGGAGAGGGTGGCTGTGGAAGCGGTGAGGGAGACCCCCATCTCCATGGCTTGTCGGTAGGTTGTGTTGTTGTCGAAGGCCGGGGTGAGCCCGAGGGTGGTGAGTCGTTCGGTGAGGTAGGTGGCGGCGGCTTCGATCCCGCCCGACCCTGGGGCGCGTCCTTCGCGCTGTGGGTCGGCGAGGTAGCTGATGATGTCGGTGTACTCGTCGATCAGCGCGGGGTCCATCTCGGGCAGCGCGGATCGGTCGAGGTTCTCGGCGCGTCGATCGAGGACCCGGTCGTTGTCGCGGAGTCGGCGGAGGGCGCGTTCTCGGCGCGAGTCGCGATCGGACGAGTCGGGTTGGGTCGCCGCGATGGAGGGGAGGGCGATCAGGAGGGTGAGGGGGATGAGGATGGCGCGGGACATCGGGCGCATGGGGATCCGATCGTTGGGGTCGTGGGGTGTGGTTTGCTTTGAATTCTAGTGCTCGACCCCGGTTCGGGTTTCGGCGCGTTGGGTGAGGAGGGTTGCGAGGGTGGTGGAGAGGGAATCGGCGAAGGTGTCGAGGGTGGGGGTGTCGTTCCCGAGGATCTGTTTCATGGAGACGACGGGTCGGCCGGCGAGCCCGCAGGGGACGATGTGGGTGAAGTGGGACATGTCGGGATCGACATTGACGGCGAGCCCGTGGAGGGTGACCCATTTGCGGACCCGGATCCCGATGGCGGCGATTTTGGCGAGATCGTTGTTGTGCTCGACCCAGACCCCGGTTGCGCCCGGGTCGCGCTGGGCTCGGATGTCCCACTGCGCGAGGGTGTCGATGATGGATTGTTCGAGGAGGCGGACGTAGTCGTGGAGGCGGAGGTGGAGGGCGTTGAGATCGACGATGGGATAGATGACGAGCTGTCCTGGGCCGTGGTAGGTGACGTCCCCTCCCCGGTCGGTGTCCCGGCGTTGGATCCCGAGTTGTTCGAGGACGGGCGATGGGGTGACGACGTGCGCGGGCGCGTCTTTTCGTTTGGTGACGGTGATGACGGGGTCGTGCTCGACGAGGAGGAGGGTCGCGAAGGTCGGGTTGTCGGTGTCTCGTGCGTTGAGGATCTGGTCGTGGGTGGTGTTCTGGATCTCGTAGGCGCGGTCGTAGGGGAGCCGTCCGAGGCGCTGGATGTGGACGGGGACGGGGGGGGTGGGGGGCATGTGGGATCGTAGGGAGAGCTAGACTTGGGGCATGCCTGAGATCCACCCGACGTCGATCGTTGATGACACTGTGAAAATGGCTGATGACGTTGTCGTCGGTCCGTTCTGTACCCTGACGGGCGATATCACGCTGGGTGCTGGGGTGAAGTTGGTGGCGCGGGTGTCGCTGAGCGGGCCGCTGACGGTGGGGGAGAACACGATTTTCTATCCGAACGTGTGTATCGGGTTTGAGCCGCAGGATTACAAGTTCAAGCCCGGGGCGATCACGGCCGGGGTGACGATCGGTTCGGATTGTCTTTTCCGCGAGGGCGCGACGGTGCATGCGGCTTCGAACGACCACACCCCGACGAGGGTGGGGGATCGGACGTTCTTTATGGCGTATGCGCATGCGGGTCATGACACGATCGTGGGGAACGACGTGATCCTGGTGAACAACACGGCGTTGGGGGGACACTCGGAGGTGCAGGATCGCGCGATCTTGTCCGGGGGGACGATGGTGCACCAGTTCGGTCGGATCGGTCGTCAGTCGATGACGTCGGGGTGCACGACGTTGTCGAACGATCTGCCGCCGTTCTTTATGGCCGTGCTCCGGAACCAGGTGGTGGGGCTGAACCTGGTGGGGATGCGTCGTTCGGGGATGTCGCGCGGGGAGATCGATGCGGTGAAGCGTGCGTACAACGAGGTGTTCCGGAAGAACCCGCCGATGAGCGAGATGCGTGAGATGCTCGAGGAGCGCGGGCGCGAATCGGAGGCGGTGAAGATCCTCTCGGATTTCGTGAGCTCGTCGAAGCGTCCGATCTGCACGCTCGGGGGTCGGAAGGTGTACAAGGCCGTCGATGAGACGGAGTGAGTGTTGTGGGGGCGCTGTGCGAGCAGGTCGGGTCGGTGGTGACGCGCGAGTATGCGCTGGATGATGCGCATGGGGCGCTGTGTGTGCTCGCTTCGGGGTCTTCGGGGAACTGCTCGGTGCTGGTGTCGAGGACCCCGGGGGGTGGTCGTCATGTGGCGCTGATCGATCTGGGGCTGAGCCCGAAACGGACGAGGGCGTGTCTGGAGGCGCGGGGGTTGTCTCTGGACATGGTGGATCAGGCGCTGCTCACGCACCTGGATACGGACCACTGTCATCCGGGGTGGGTGGCGGCGATGCGGAAGCCCGATTGGCGTGCGACCTTGAATATCCATCGGAAGCACATGGGTCGGGCGGAGCGCGCGGGGTTGTTGTGTTCGAGCGCTTCGCCGTTCGATGATGCGATCGATATCCACGAGGGCGCGACGGCCCATGTGTGCGTGATGTCGCACGATTCGCTTGGGGTTGCGTGTTTCCGGGTGGAGATCGAGCACGAAGGACGGGTGGCTTCGCTCGGGTATGCAACAGATTGTGGGCGGGTGACCCCATCGATGATCGAGCACATGCGCGGGGTGGACACGCTTGCGCTGGAATCGAACTACGACCCGGACATGCAGATGCGTTCGGGTCGTCCGGCGATGCTCAAGAAGCGGATCATGGGTGGGTCGGGGCACCTCAGCAATGAGCTGAGCGCGGATGCGGTCCGGAGGATCGGGGTCCGGGATCATCTGGTGCTGTTGCATTTGTCCCGTCAGTGCAACACCCCGGAGCTGTGCGCGATGGCGCATGGTCACGAGGGGGTGACGAGGACGATCTCGACCCAGTTCGAGATGACGGCGTGGATCCCGGTCCGCGCTGGGGAGGGAGCGCCGAGAGCCCGTCGTGCGCCGAGGGCGGAGGAGGTCCAGGGAGAGCTGTTTCTTCGCGGTGCGAGGGGTGTGGAGCGTGCCTGAACGGGATCGTCATCCGGTGGTCGCGAAGGTCGAGCGTTTGCTCGCGCGGGTCGGGCTGCGCAAGCGCGTGATCCGGGTGGACGGGGTTCGGTATCGGGAGCGATCGGGGATCTCGCTCCGGAGGGCGCTGGGTGAGCTTGGTCCGGGGGTAAAGGAGTACGACGCGCGGTTCACGGGGGTGACGGGGGATCGGCGTTCGATGCGCATCCGCTACACGAGGTCGAGGAGGTATCACGACATCGGGTCGGACCCGAGGGTGGGGCTCTACGAGACGTTCATCGATCGGGTGCGCCCGGGGATGCGCGTGCTCGAGTTGGGATGCGGGACGGGCGCGGGGTCGGCGATGCTCGCGCGGGCCGTCGGGCCTTCGGGTGGGGTGGTGAGTCTGGATCGGGACGGGGAGTCGATCCGGTTCGCGCGTCAGCGGTATCCGAGCGATCAGCAGGGGTTCGAGCTGGGGTGGACCGAGTCGCTGGATGGGGAGTTGGATGGCGCGTTCGAGTGCATGGTGTGTGTGGATCCGCTCAGGGTTGCGGAGGACGACTCGGAGCGGGCTCGTCAGAGTGTGCAGTTGGTCCGGGTGGTGCGGGCCGGGGCGATGGTGGTTGCGATCCATGAGACGGAGAACGGGCTCTCGGGGGTGGTGGATCGGCTCGTGGGGTTCGGGCTCGTGGAGCGCGAGCGGATCGGGGCGGAGTCGAGAGATGGTTGGGTGGGGTGTGTGCTCGTGAAACCCGACCCTCAGAGGGCTGAGAAGGGGCGCGATGGGTGAGGGGGGCTCCTATCCTGATTTCATATGAGCGAATACGACGAGCAGAAGCTGGATGAGAACGTGGAGCAGCCCAAGCGATCGATGGGGGCGACCCTGTCTGACGCGGAGGGGATTCTGGAGCCCGAGCAGGCGCGTGCGTTTGCGCAGGCGATCGGGACATCGCTGCTGGGTGATAAGTGCGAGGATGTGGTGATCCTGGATGTGACCCGGTTGTCGCCGGTCACGGGGTTTATCGTGATCGGGTCGGGGACATCGGCGCGACAGATGCGTTCGTCGCTCGAGAACCTGAGCGATACAGCGAAAGCGCACGGGACGAGCGCGTTCCGGATCTCCGAGGACAACGACGCGCTGTGGATCCTCGCGGACTTCGTGGATGTGGTGGTGCACCTGTTCGAGCCCAACGCTCGGGCGCACTACGACCTGGAGATGATGTGGGGGGATGCGCCGCGCGTGGATGTGCCCAAGCCCGTGAAGAAAGACGGGGGCGCGGGGTCGTGAGTGTCGGGTCGGTCCGGGTCGAGCTGTCCGAACGCTCGTACGACGTGCGCGTCGGGGACGGGGCGCTCGGGGACTCGGCCGGGGCGCTGCGCAGGCTTGCTGAGCGTGGCGCGACGCGCGTGTTCGTGGTCCGGGATACGGGGGTCCCGGGTGTGCACCTGGACACGGTGCTCGATGGAGCGCGGGGGTGTGGGCTCGAACCGACGGTTGCTGAGGTGACCCCGAGCGAGTCGGTGAAGAGTCTGGGGACGTATCACGAGCTGCTCGAGTCGATCGCGGGGAGTGGGCACACCCGCTCGGACCCGGTGGTGGCGCTGGGTGGGGGGATCGTGGGGGATCTGGGTGGGTTTGTTGCGGCGAGTTACCTGCGCGGGGTCCCGGTGGTCCAGTGCCCGACGACGCTGCTTGCGATGGTGGACGCGAGTGTGGGAGGGAAGACGGGGTTCAACCTGTCTGTTGGGGATCGCTTGCTCAAGAACTACGTCGGCGCGTTCCATCAGCCCGTGATGGTGTGCGCGGATGTCGGGGTGCTGGGGTCGCTCGGGGATCGGTATTTGCGCTCGGGGCTCGCGGAGTGCATCAAGCATGCGTGTATCGCGCGGACGGCCGGTCATGAGGATCTGGTCGAGTGGACGCGTGAGCATGTGGGACGCGCGGGGGATCGGGATATCGGGGTGCTGACGGAGCTTGTTCGTCGGAACGTGGCGCTGAAAGCGTCGATCGTGGCGTTGGATGAACGCGAGGATCCGTCGGCGAAGGCCGGGGGTCGGATGCTGCTGAACCTTGGGCACACGTTTGGTCATGCGATCGAGACGATCGGGTCGTTGACTCCCACGGGGGACCCGGCTGATGCGCCGCTCCATCATGGGGAAGCGATCGGGCTCGGGCTCATCGCGGCGTTCGCGGCCGCGGAATCGATGGGGATGGTGGATTCGGAACTGACGGGGTCGGTCCGATCGATGATCGAGGATGCTGGGCTTCCGGTGTGTGTGGTCGGGCTTCCGGAGGACGGGGAACTCGTGGCGCGGATGCGGAGGGATAAGAAGTCCTCGGGGGGATCACTCAGGCTCGTGCTTCCCGATGGGGAAGGGTCGTGTGTGATCGTGAATGAAGCGCCGGAGTCGGCGGCGATTGCTGGGATCTGCGCGATCCGGGGATGAATGCACGGATCCGGGTGATGGGTTCGGGGGGGTCGATGGGTTGATCTGGGGTGTTGGACCACGCCATATATGGGGGAGGTCTGGGGTGTTCCCCTCCAGATTGTGGGTTGTCGTCCGATGATTGGAGGTTGACGGGGTGTGGTTCCGATAAGTCCCTTATTGACAAACGCTCGCGCGGACAAGGGATCAGCCATGCGGACCATCGTGATCATCAACCAGAAGGGCGGGTGCGGGAAGACGACGACGTCGATCAACCTTGCGGCGTGCTTTGCCGTGCGTGGGGTGCGGACGTTGTTGGTGGATATGGATCCCCAGTCGCACTGCGCGGTCGGGCTCGGTGTTCCCGAATCGGTGATCGATCTGGATGTGTCTCACGCGCTGCGCTCGCCGATGAACGCGCCCTTGGATCGTGCTCGGTACGTCACGCATGTGTGCCGGGGGTTGGATCTGCTCGGGAGTTCGATGATGCTTGCGGGTCTCGAGTCCGCGCGGGGTGGGCTTGCGGATCAACCCGAGAAGGAACGAAGGCTCCGGAGCGTGATCGATCGGTTGTCGAGGGTTGAGGGGGAACACACGAGCGAGATGGATGGGGGAGAGGTCGAGCGAAGGTACGACGTGTGTCTGATCGACTGTTCGCCTTCGATCGGGTTGCTGTCGTACAACGCGATCGCGGCGGGTCGTGAGGTGATCATCCCCGTGGAGACGAGCTACTTCTCCTTGAAGGGTGCGGCGAAGCAGGTGCAGACGGTGCGATCGATGGCGCGACGATTGGGGATGCGGATCCAGCCCCGGATCCTCCCGACGATGCACGATCCGAACCTCCCGCTCGCGCGGGATCTGCTCGAGCAGCTCCGGTTGGAGTTCGCGGAGTCGGTGATCCCCGTTCAGATCCGGCTTGATCCGGTGCTGAAGGAGGCGGCGAGCTTCGGGGTGTCGGTGGAGGCGCATGCGCCGGATTCGATGGGGGCTGAGGACTACCGGTCGTTGACGGAATGGCTCATGGAGCACGTGTCGATCGAGCGGCCGGAGCCTGAGGACGAAGAGCGTGACACCTTGGGGGTGTTCGGGAAGACGGTGGAGCCCGATCCGATCCCGGAGCCCACGTTGACGGCGAGTGTGTCGCGCGCCCAGGAGATGGCGATGCGCGCGAGGGAGCTTTCGGGGTCCCGGACCATGTCGGTCGCGCGTCCTGTCGCAATTGAGCTCGAAAATGAAACGTCCCTCATCGGGGGGGATGAGGAGACGGAACCGGTCGAGGCGGCGGAGGGGGTAACTCCCCAAGTCGAGGAACACGCTCAGGATGCGCCCGGGGGGGACGTACTTCCGGATGAGCGGGTCCGTCATCTTCTCGGGGTTCGCGGGGTCAGTGGGGGACTTTTGTTTGTCCAACCGATCGGTCTTGGGGAAGAAGTTCGGGTCGCGGCGAGCTTTAATGCGTGGAACCCCGCGTTGTCTCCGATGCGTAAGAACGAGGCACTGGGGGTTCACGAGTTGCTGTGCACGCTCGAGCCGGGCGAATACCAGTACAAACTCGTGATCGACGGGGTTTGGTCCCTCGATACCTTCAACGCGGAGGTCGCGAGGAACGGGATCGGGTCGGAGAACAACATCGCGCGGGTGCGCGAGTAGGACGAGACGCGCCAGGATGGGCGCATTGGAGACGGCGTATGGATACGCACGACAGTCGCGCGAGCGGGACGGGGATGGGGAACACAGCGCCCATGATGCGCCTTGCTGGGGTGGAGGACGACTCACACGATGCGCTCGCGGATCTGTTCCTGGGGGATAGCGAGCTCGCGCCTCCGGCGTATTCGAGCACGGGGACCGAGGATCGGGCTGAGCCCGTGGTCCCGGTCGTTGTTGCTGCTCCTGCTCCGGTAGCGCCCGCGCGGGCGATCGAGGTTGCGCCGAGAGCTCCGATCCAAGTGCTGACCCGGGACGAGCCCGTGGATGAGGTCGAGGGGGAACGTGAGATCGGGTCGCTCCCGAGTGTGGAAGCGGTGCTGCTGGGTCATCTCCCCGTTCGTGCTTCGCTTTGGGTGCGCCAGTATGCGTGCTCTGTCGCTCGTCGTCGTTCGGAGACGGTGGCGCTTGTTCGCGCGGTGGCCGGGAGTACGTCGATCGATCTGATCACGGGGACCGAGCCCATGCAGAGCATGGAGATGGGGTCGCTCCACGAAGCGATGCGATTGGTCAACGATCGCGCGGATCGGGTGATCCTGCGCGTGGACGAGACGACGGAACCCGAGCTGCTCGAGCGCGACGAGATCGACGAAGTGACGATCTTGACGGGCGCCGACGAGGCGGCGATCGTGGCTTCGTACCGGCTCATCAAGACGATCACGGGGGTGTGGGAAGCGGATAGCGCGATCGGGGTTCCCCATCTGCGGTTGGCTGTGATGGGTGCGACGGGTCAGCAGGTGGCGCAGGCGAGCGCGAAGCTGACCCGGGCCGTCGATGCGTTCCTGGATCGTCCGATCGAGATCATCGATGCGGCGGGTCGGATCGATGCGACGGGGACGGCGAATATCTATCGGGACTCGATGGCGCACCGCGCGAGCGAGATCATCGACACCCTCGTCGAGACGGGGTGCGGGGTTCCTGCTGAGGAGTCTGTGCCTGTCCGTGAGGATGTGGTGGTTCCGGAGTCCGTGCTGACCCCTGAATCGATCGAGACGTTCGACGACGAGATCCGTCACGAGCCCATCCCGTTCATCCGTCATTCGGAGAGTCTGTGCTCGCTGCTCGAGGGGCTGACGAAGCTGGACACCCGGTGTCCTCATGCTCCGGGGGTGGAGCTTGCGTGTGATGCTCAGGGTCGGATCCACCTGGTCTGCGATGATGCGCCGGGCGCCGTGGGTCGGATCGAATCGGCACGCGCCTGGGTTCGGGACCACCTGGATCTGTTGCTCCGCGCGGAGCCCTTGGTGACGATCCCTGGCGCTTCGGAACGGCTCGAGTTGACGACGGCGCATGTGCTCGCGCGTGAGCCCAGGTCGCTGCGCGGGTTGATCGATTCGGAGATCAAGCTCTACGCGCTGGCACGGGTCGAGATGTGTGGACGCGCGGCGATGGTCGCGACCCCGATCAACTGATCGAACAACGACAACACGATTGAGAAAGAGCCCCGACGAGTGTCGGGGCTCTTTGTTTGGTTCTGGGTTGTCGAGGATCGATCAGGCGGTGTGCGCCTTGGAGACCCGGAGCTCGGAGAGCTTGCGGGGGTTCTCGACGTGGGACGCGTCGATGACGTACTGGGCTCTCTCGTTGTTCTGATCGGGGAGGTCGTACATGAGGTCGAGCATGACCCCTTCCATGACGGCGCGGAGGGCGCGGGCGCCGGTCTTCCGCTTGGCCGCTTGCTGGGCGATGGCGTAGAGCGCGTCCTCGGTGAAGGTGAGCTCCGCGCCTTCGAGCTTGAACAGGTGTTCGTACTGCTTGATGAGCGCGTTCTTGGGCTCGGTCAGGATCTGGACGAGCGCGTCGTCGGTGAGGGGCATAAGGGGGGTGATCACGGGGAGACGCCCGACCAGTTCGGGGATGACCCCGAACTCGACGACGTCCTCGTTGGTGATCTGGGACTGGAGCCACTCGCGCTCGGCCTTTTCGTCGGCGAAGTGGCGGCGGTCCTCGGCGGCGTTTCCGGAACCACCGAACCCGATGCGGGTTTTGCCCAGACGACGACGGACGATGTCTTCGAGCCCGACGAAGGTGCCGCCACAGATGAAGAGGACGTTCGTGGTGTCGAACTGGATGTACTGCTGTTCGGGGTGCTTGCGTCCGCCTTGTGGGGGGACGTTCGCGACGGTGCCTTCGAGCATCTTGAGGAGGGACTGCTGCACACCTTCGCCCGAGACGTCTCGGGTGATGGAGACGTTGTTGGAGGTCTTCCCGACCTTATCGACTTCGTCGATGTAGATGATCCCGCGCTGGGCGGCTTCGACATCGAAGTCGGCGGCTTGGAGGAGCTTGAGGAGGAGGTTCTCGACGTCTTCGCCGACGTAGCCCGCTTCGGTGAGCGTGGTTGCGTCGCCGATGGCGAAGGGGACCTTGAGCATGCGCGCCATGGTCTTGGCGAGGAGGGTCTTGCCCGACCCGGTGGGGCCGATCAGGAGGATGTTGGACTTGTCGAGCTCGATGTCGCCGGAGTCCTCGCTCTCGGTGTGGAGGAGGCGTTTGTAGTGGTTGTGGACGGCGACGGCGAGGGACCGCTTGGCCATCTGCTGACCGATGACGTACTGACCCATGAACTCGACGATCTCGCGCGGGGAGGGGATCTCGGAGAGCTGCGCGGAGACGGAAGAGACCCGGCGTCGTTCCTGACGGAAGATGTTCTGGCAGAGCTCGACACAGTTGTTGCAGATGTAGACCTCGCCCGGGCCTTCGACCATGGGGCCGACTTCACGGGAGGTTTTGCCGCAGAAGGAGCAGGTGGTGACCTTTCGGCCTCGGAAGCCCCCGGATCCGTCTCCGGATCCGCCGCCGGCGCCTCCGCCGGGGTTGTCTGAGCCGCCGGACCCGTTGTCTCCGGATTGATCGCCGCCGCCGGAAGCGGAGGCGTTCATGGGTTGGGGGACGGCGGGGTGTTGGCGCTGTTGTTCTGTCATGCGGACCTCGTCTGAAAACGTCGTGCAAGGCGAGCGAAAGGCTGGTTCGTCTTCACCCTATCGGGTGGATTGGGCTCGCCGCTCAACCCGATCCGGCGTGGTTGGTCGAGTTGTGTTCACAAGGACGTTGTGACTCGATCAGGACCGAGAATAACGGTGATTCTGGGTCGTGGGTGCCGGAGCTGGTTCGGGGGTTCCGGGTGGGCTTGGTTTTGTATAAGTATAAGCGCCGAGGGTGGGGGGGATCATCGGGAATCCGGGTGATCTGGGGAGTCGTTGGAGGGTTGGTCCTCCGTGAACTCTCCCAGGAGCTTGTTCCGGGCTGACCGGAACTCCTCGTCGCTCATTTCTCCTCGTTCGTGGAGTTCGCGGAGATGGTCGAGGAGGGATCCCGAATGGGCGGTGGAGTCGTTTCTGGGGTTGAGAAGGGATCGGCGCAACCAGAAGATGACGATCGCGCCGGCGAAGACGAGCACGAGGAGGATGAGGATCCAGACCCAGAGCTTGGAGAGGGATTGGTTGGATTGTGCGAGAACGACAAGACCCATGGGCTCGACCTTAGGCGCTCGGGGTCAGAACGAGCGCGTGACGATCTCGTCGCGCAGGGGGACGAGGAGGTTGGGGACAAGGTGTTCATCGACGATCGATTGGCCTCGTTCGGTGAGCTCCGAGAGTCTGGAGGTGAGGTCGCGAAGGTCGGTCACGGGGTCGTATCGACGGAGGGTGAGGTAGACGGAGATGGGTTCGTCTGCGCCGGCGTTGGGTTTGTCGGATGATCGGGTCTTGACTTCGAAGTGCGCTTCGAATCCGCTTTCATGCGCGAGGGTCATGCCGAGGACGGGTTGGCACTCGGTGACCCGGAGATCGTTTGCGTCCGCGAGCTGGGCGAGGGGGGACCCGGAGAGGAGGGCGCTCGCGACGATCTCGTCGTGGTTGCCTTTGGCGCTGAGATCGAACCCGTAGAGGAGTTCGACGGATTCGAGGTCGAGGGGTGAGATTGAGAGGTAGTAGGGGGAGACTTCACAGGCCGTGGCGTGGATGGAGTACATCTCCTCCTCGTTGTTGGGGTTGACGACCCCCGCGCGGACAGAGGAACCCCGGATGGCCATCCATCGGTGGGGGTTGGCGTTGGGTGCGGACTCGAGCGCGAGTTCGTCCTTGTAGCGACGGAACGCGTTCATCATGGGGAAGGAGCGACGGGTCCGCTCGAAGAGGTCGAGGATGGGTTCACGGTTGCTCGGGAGTTCCATCCTGACGCTGAGCTTGGAGTTGATGTAGAAATCGGAGCACAGCGCGCGGTAGCTCGTGGTCATCGCTCAGCCTCCTTGCCGAATCGTGTCTGGATCGGGGATTCAACCATCGTGAGGGTATCAAAATGATCGGTCCGATGGGGAGATCGGGATCGGTATTGGTTGAATGTGGATCGGGTCGGGATGGGCGGTGGAGGCGAGACTTGCGCGTAAGGGGTTGGGAGCCAAGGTGATATTGGGGTGTGTTCAGGGTTGGCGAAGAGTTGAGGGTTTTGAGTTGTTCGGGGGTTGTGCACAGGGAAGTGTCAGTCGCGGGTGCGGATCGGGATGATCCGTCCATAGGTGAGGGAGCGCCAGAGCCATTCCAGGGGTCCGAAGTCGAAGATGCGAAGCCAGACCATGCTGAGGGTGATGTTGATGGTCCAGACACAGAGCATGACGAGCCAGAGCCCGGGGTAGTCGATGGTGGCGAAGCGGGCGAAGCCGTAGCCGTAGAAGAAGGTTGTGCAGAGGAGGGTCTGGAGCGCGTAGTTGGTGAGCGCCATCCGGCCGACACACGCAAGAGGGTGGGTGATGAAGCGGAGGGCGCTGGACTTGGTCATCGCGATGACGAGCATGAGGTACCCGAACGCGAGGGGGATCCCGAGAGGCTGCGCGAGGGTCTGCCAGAGGAAGGCGCCCTCGAACTTTGTTGCGCCTCCGACGATCTCGTGGACGGCGAAGGTGAGTGCGCCCCCGACGATGGTGAGGATCGCGCCCCAGGTGAGGTAGAAGCCGGTGGAGCGGTTTCCGGTCAAGAGCCCGGATCGGAAGGTGGCCATCCCGAACATCATGATCCCGGTGATGGCCGGGACGAAGAGGGGCATGAGGAGGAGGTGCATCATGAGGGTGGAGGGGAGTCGCGCGATGAGGGCGCTGACATAGGACCCGTAGCGCTGTCCGATCTCGTTGGTCCCGAGGTACGCGGCGATCTCGGCGCTGGGCTCGGAGCCCATGAGTTGGTCCCGGGTCTGGTAACCCTGGTTGACGGCGTAGAGCCCGAAGAGGGTCAGGAGCCCGAGGAGGGTGGTTCCGAGGAGGAAGAAGCCCGCGCCGGCGAGGATCTGGGTTTTGACTTTCCAGCGCCGGACCCACCAGAGCGCGCCGAGCCCGGTGATGGCGTACCAAGTGAGGATGTCGCCGTACCAAAAGCCGTAGGCGTGGATCAATCCGAACACGAGAAGGATGGCGCAGCGCCGGTACCAGAGTTTCCATCCGGTGCGGAGTGGGGTGTGGTAGGTGCCGTCGTCATCGGCGGTGTCGTACTTGCGGCCGTAGAGGACGACACCCGCGCCGAAGAGGAGCGCGAAGAGGAACATGAACTTCCCGAGGAAGACCGTGTGGACGAGGGTGTGCCCGAGCTCGTTCATGGGGGTGTGACCCATGACGGAGGGATCGACGGAGGCGGAGCCCGGCCAGGCGAAGACGATCAGATTGGGACCGAGGATCCCGAGGAGGGCGAAGCCTCTCAGGGTGTCGATCGTGTCGAAGCGCTGCGCGGATCGAGTCGGTGATGGAGCTGTGTGATCCATTCGAGAATCCCCTGGGTGTCCGTGAGGTCATCGACGACGTGGTGCGCTCCGGCTTCTTCGAGCTGTTGTCTGGAGTGGTGTCCGGTTGCGACGGCGAGGACGGACATGTCGTTATCGAGGGCGCACGAGACGTCGTGGATGGTGTCTCCGACGATCAGGATCTCGCGCGGGTCGCTGATGGTGAGCCCGGATTCACGGGCGCGCTGGAGCGCGACGGGGGGGAGGTGCGCTCGCGCCGGGAGTTCGTGGGGGGAGTCGTCTCCCCAGGCGCAGATGATGAAGAGGTCGGGGTCGAACCCGGCCGCGCTGAGTTTGATGCGCCCGGTCTCGGGGAAGTTCCCGGTGAGGAGCCCGATCGTGGGGGATGTGTCCATCGTGAGGGTTGCGTTGACGAGGTCGTGCGCGCCGGGGAGCGGGACGGACCAACCCGGGGTGGCGTTGTGGGCTTCGAGCCCTTGGTGGTAGGCGCGTCGCATCTGGAGGATGGACTCGGGGGTGGGGTCGAGCTCGTTGTTGATGAGCATCCGCCGGATGATGTCCTGGTCGAGACACCCCCCGAACTCGACCCGGGAGACATCGAACCCGGGTTTGAAGACGGATTCCCCGGCGCTTCGGAGGAGCTCGATCCCGATGTGGTCGGTCCGGAGGAGGGTCATGTCGATGTCGTAGAGGATCAGCATGGGTGGGCTCGTGTCGTGGGAGTTGGGTTCGGAACGGATCGGGGGTTGTGCGTATCGTAGATGATTGGGCCCCGAGGGAGCGGGGTGTTTTCTTGGGATGGAGCGCGAGTGAGCGGGTTTGCCCCCAACAACGACGTGGATCGGGTTCGGGACGCGAGCGATATTGTCTCCGTCATCGGGGATCATCTTGCGCTCAAGGCGAAGGGTCGGGAGTACGTCTGTCTGTGCCCGTTCCACGAGGATCGGAACCCGTCGATGTGCGTGGTCCCGGCGAAGCAGATGTACCACTGTTTCGTGTGCGGCGCGGGTGGGGACGTGTTCCGGTTCATCATGGAGTACCACTCGATGACGTTCCGGGAGGCGCTGACGCACCTTGCGGAGCGCGCGAATATCGAGCTGACCCCGTGGAAACCGAGCGGTGGGAATGTCGTTCAGGGCGGTCCTCAGGGCGCGAGCAAATCGGACATCGTGGAGGTGAACTCGACGGCGCAGGCGTTCTTCCGCGCGATCCTCGCGCATCCGGAGCACGGGGCTCTGGCGCGGGCGCTCATCGAACGTCGTGGGATCAGCGCGGAAATGGTGGAGGGGTTCGGGATCGGGGCTTCTCCGGATCGGTGGGACGGGCTGCTGACGTTCGCGCAGAGCAAGGGGCTGAGCATCGAGGCGCTCCGCGCGGCCGGTTTGCTCAAGGAGCGTGATTCGGGGGGGATGTACGACGCGCTCCGGAATCGGCTCATTTTCCCGATCCGGGATCAGATCGGGAGGCCGATCGGGTTCGGGGCGCGCCGGATCGATGACGAGGACGAGCCCAAGTACCTGAACTCTCCCGAGACGAGCGCGTTCAACAAATCGACGACGCTCTTCGGGATCGATCGGGCGGCGCGCGCGATCAAGAAGGAACGGGTCGCGGTGGTGGTGGAGGGGTACACGGATGTGATTGCGTGCCATCAGCACGGGGTGGAGCACGTGGTGGGGACCTTGGGGACGGCGCTGACGACGGGTCACGCGGCGGTGCTGCGTCGGCTCTGCGACACGGTGGTGCTCCTGTTCGACGGGGACGAAGCGGGTCAACGCGCGGCGGATCGCGCGATCGAAGTCCTGCTCAAGGAGACGATCGATATCAAGATCGCGGCGCTTTCGGGTGTGACGGACGCGAAGGACCCGGACGAGCTGCTCGCGAGGGAGGGTGGGGTGGAGACGTTCAGCCGCGCGATCGAAGAGGGGATCGATCTGCTCACGTGGCGCTTCGATCGGTTGCGCCGGGAGCTGTCGGGTCAGGGCGCGGCGCGGGTGACGCAAAGAATCGAGGAGGAGATCCAGACGTTGGTCGATCTGGGTCTCGAGCAGCTGAGCCCGGTCCGGCGGAGGTTGATCGTTCGTCAGATCGCGCACGCGGCCGGGGTGGAGGAGGAGGTCGTGCGCGCCTCGATGCGGCTCGGGAGGCGCGGACCCATCCGGGGGGATGAAGAGATGGAGTCGGAGGTCCGGAATGAGCGGGGTCGGGGGCGTTTCTCGTCTCGGGAGATGCTTCTCGGGTGTCTGCTGAGCGATGATTCGTTGTGGGTGACGATGACGAGCGACGAGCATGACCTGATCCGGATCACGGCCTTTGATTCGCGGGCTTCGGCGCTGGTGGCGCAGGCGATGCTCGAGAGTGTCGAGAACGGGACGGGGACGGGGCTCCACCCTGTCCTGAACGAGCTCAATGCGATGGGGTCGGAGATCGGGGAATCGGATCCGTCGGGGAGAGCGGTGGCGCTGTGCAAGCAGATCGATGACCAGTGCGAGGGGGAGCGGGATCGGAGGGCGAGGTTCCTGCGCGAGTGCGTGAAGAATCTGGTGCTGAGGGAATCGGAGCGTGAATCGGGTCCGAGCGTTGTCGATGACGCGGAGGCGCTGCGGGCGTTCATGGATCGGGAACGCGCGAAACGCGAACGGTTCGGCGACACGACGGGGCGTCTCTCGTCCGGGGGGCGTTGAGCCGGATATGCTTCCGGGCAACGGAGAAGGAGCGAGATGATCGGGATGTCTCACCCAGCGTTGAGTGCGTTGATCGATTCGGGCAAAGCGCGGGGGTGGTTGTCCTACGAAGAGCTGAACAACATCCTCCCGGATGATTTCGTGGAGACGGCGCGGGTCCATGCGCTGCTCGCGATGATCGATGAGCACGGGATCGAGCTCGTCGATGAGATGGAGTTCCGGGGTCGGGTGTTCCGCGCGAAACGATCGGGGGACGCGCGGGTGCTCGAGAACATCCACTCGCTCGATACCGAGTTCCGCGCGATGTCGGTGCGCGGTGGTGAGGACCTGGGGGATGTCGAGAAGCTGCGCGTCCGGATCAACGCGCCGCACTTCTCGGGTCAGATCACGCTCGAATCGAACGATCTGAAGCAGGCGCGTGCTGACGTCGAGGAAGCGCGTGCGATGAACGACAAGACCGTTCAGCGCGATCTCGACGAAGCGATGGGGAACGAGGCGGATCGTCGGCTCGACGATCCTGTTCGGATGTACCTGAGCCAGATGGGGACGATCCCCTTGCTGACGCGCGAGGAGGAGGTCCGTCTCGCGAAGAAGATCGAGCTGACCCGGATGGTGTTCCGCCGTCGCTGTCTCCAGTGCGATTACATCGTGGCTCGCGCGGTCGAGACGCTGGAGCTCGTTGCGAGCGGGGATCTCCCGTTCGATCGGACGATGCGCCTGAGCACGCTCGACGAGAACGCGAAGGACAAGCTGATGGCGCGGATTCCGTCGAATCTGCCCACGCTTCGTGCGCTTCTGGAACTCAACAGGAGCGACTGGGCCGAGCTCGATGCGCTGCGCCGGGACGACGGGACGATCAAGGAGACGAAACGCGCGACGGAGCTGGTTTCGAAGATCGAAGCGCGACGGCGTCGGATGTCGGCGCTCGTCGAGGAGCTGTGTCTGCGCACGGGTCAGATCGTGCCGCTGATGCGCAAGCTCAGGTCGATCAGCGAGAAGATGGACGCGCTCCAGAACGAGATGCTCCAGGCCGCTCGTTATCCGAACAAGTACGACCAGGAAGACCTCGAGGTCATGCGGATGGAGCTCGACGGGCTCCGTCAGCTGGTGCTCGAGGAGCCCGAGGATCTGCAGAAGCGTTTGGGGGATCTGGGGACGGCGTTCTGGGAGTACGAGCAGTCGAAGCGGGACCTGTCGGGGGGGAACCTGCGTCTCGTCGTGTCCATCGCGAAGAAGTACCGGAACCGTGGGCTGAGCTTCCTGGACGTGATCCAGGAGGGGAACACGGGTCTGATGCGCGCGGTGGACAAGTTTGAGTACAAGCGCGGGTACAAGTTCAGCACGTACGCGACGTGGTGGATCCGTCAAGCGATCACCCGCGCGATCGCGGATCACGCGCGGACGATCCGGATCCCGGTCCACATGATCGAGACGATGACCCGTCTGCGGAACATCCAGAAAGAGATCAAGCAGCGCACGGGTGTGGAGCCCACGCCGGACGAACTCGCGGAACGCGCGAAGATGTCAACGGCCGAGGTCCGGCGCGTGCTTTCGATCGCGAAGCACCCCGTGTCGCTCGATCGTCCTGTTGGGGAGTCGGAGGATTCGAATTTCGGTGATTTCATCGAGGACACGAACCAGGCAACCCCGGACCAGGTGGCCGGTCAGGAAGCGCTCAAGCAGCGCATCGAGATGGTGCTCAAGACGCTGTCGTACCGTGAGCGGGAGATCATCAAGCTCCGCTACGGGATCGGGGACGGGTACACGTACACGCTCGAGGAGGTCGGTCGGATCTTCAAGGTGACGCGCGAGCGGGTCCGTCAGGTGGAAGCGAAAGCGATCCGGAAGCTCCAGCACCCGGTCCGTTCGCGCAAGCTTGATGGGTTCGTGGACAGCAACCGTGACCAAGAATGATCCGGATCAGCCGTCCTTGGGTGATCCCTTCAGGACATCGACCGAGCTGAAGTGGGGGAGCACGATCTCATCTGGCATGAGTCGGCCGTTGACGGATGCGCCCGCATCGAGCGGGGTGTAGAGCTCGATCGAGATCTGTGACGCGGGGATCGTGCCCGGGATGACCTGCTCGGAACCGAAGGTGATGGACGCCATGACCATGATGGGTGAGGTCTCGTCCTTCACGTGCTCGAGGGGTTGCTTCGTATCGGTTCCGGATCCCATCATGCGCATCATGCGCGCGTGTGTTCGTGAGTAGTACCAGGTCTCGACGGCCTGTTTGTTCTCGAACCATGCGATGATGCATGTGTGGCCTTCGCCCGTCTGGGCTCCGATGGTCCCGAGACAGCCCTCGGAGTTCTCGAGCGCTTCGAACAGGATCGCGCCGAGATCGAGGTCTTCGGGTTGTGCGGCAACGGGGACGAGGGACGGGTTCGGGCTCTCGTGGCTCGGCGATGGTGCCGCGATGAGCAGGAGCGCGAGGGGTGAAGCGGCGGCGAGGGTGAGGACGGTGTTGCGGATCATGTTCGATTTCCTGTGCGTTTTCGGTCCGGCGGAATGCCTGTTCGATGGTATTGGGAGCTTGTATTCTTGGATTTCAAGGAGAGAAGCAGCGGGGAAGGGTGCATCGATCGAGCTGAGTCGGAGGTATACTCGATCACGCATGCACTCTCGGTGAGGATTTCAATGTCAGACGCGGTCCAGATGAACTCGGTGCGCAAAACCTTCGGGCGCAAGGTCGCTGTGGAGGGGATCGATCTGTCGATCCCCGAGGGCTCGTTGTACGGATTCATCGGTCCGAACGGGGCCGGGAAGACGACGACGATCCGGATGATCATGTCGATCCTGTTTCCGGATTCCGGGGCGCTCTCGGTGCTCGGGAAGAAGTCGGCCGTCGAGTCGAAGGACCGGATCGGGTACCTCCCGGAGGAGCGGGGGGTGTACAAGAAGATGAAGGTCGCGGCGTTCCTCACCCACATGGGTCGGCTCAAGGGGCTCGACGCGCGTGGTCTGAAGCCCAAGGTGATGGACTGGCTCGAGCGCGTCGAGCTCGCTGATGTCGCGAAGAAGAAGTGCGAAGAGCTGTCGAAGGGCATGCAGCAGAAGGTGCAGTTCATCGCGAGTGTTTTGCACGAGCCCGATCTGTTGATCTTGGACGAGCCCTTCTCGGGGCTGGACCCCGTGAACATGCGGCTGCTCCGGGATCTGATCAACGAACAGCACAGCAACGGTCGGACGGTGATCTTCTCGACCCACGTGATGCACCAAGCGGAGTCGATCTGCGACCACATCGTGATGATCCACCAGGGACGCAAGGTGCTCGACGACACGCTCGGGGATATCCGGGCTCGGTTCGATCCGCGACGGATCCACATGGAGACGGCGGAGTCGGGGGATCACTCCGAGTCCATCGCGCGGGTCGATGGGGTGGACCATGCGCTGCTCAAGGACGGGGTGCACGAGATCGCGCTGCGCGATGGTGTGGATCCGCACGAGGCGATGACCCGATTGATCGGCGCCACGCGCGTGAACAGCATCGAGATCAAGAGACCGACGTTGGAGGACGTGTTCGTGCGGATCGTGACGGGTGACGAGAATCATGCGGATCCGGCGTTGGTCCGGGCGCAGATCCTGGCCGGCGAACAGGGCGATGAGGGTGCGGAAGGGGGCGCGTCATGAATCTTTGGAAGATCTCACGGGTCGCGGGGCGCGAGTTCACGTCCACGGCGATCACCAAGGGCTTCATCATCGGGGCGCTCGTGATCCCGGCGGTGATGGCGGCGCTCATCCCGCTCATCGCGATCCTTGCGGCTTCGGCGCAGCCCCCGGCGGACAAGGGGACGATCTACGTGCTCGATCGTTCGGGGGAGGTGTACGACGAGATGGTCGGGTACCTGAGCCCGGACGAGATCCGGGCGCGACGCGCGGAGACGGCACGACGGGTCGCGGAGTTCAGCACGGGGATCATGGGGAAGGCGGCCGGCGAACGGATCACGGGGTCCGTGGATCAAGCGGCGGCGATGGTGACGATCCCGGAGTTCCGGGTTGTCGAGACGGCGCCCGATGCGGACGTCGAGGAGATCAAGGGCGATATCCGGAAGCAGATCACGGGCGAGCTCGCGATCCAGGACCCGATGGACAAGGTGCTGGCCGTCGTCGAGGTCGATGCGGATGCGGCTACCAAAGCGAACGCGGACGAAGGGTACGGGTCGTACCAGGCGTTCTTCCGTCCGAAGCTCAACGAGGAGACGGTGGGGGAGATCGAGGACGCGGTGCGCTGGTCGATCCGGGAACGTCGGTACGACAACGCCGGGATCGATCGTGGTCAGATCAACGAGATCTTCTCCGTGGCGAAGCGCGACAGCAAGGAGATCACGGAGGAAGGGGAGCGGGACGAGTCCTCCGGGATCGCGACGTTCCTGATCCCCGTGGTGTCGCTGGTGCTGCTGATCATCGCGACGATGACGGGGGGGCAGTACCTGCTGACGACGACGATCGAGGAGAAGTCGAACCGGGTCGTCGAGGTGCTGCTCAGCGCGTGCTCCCCGATGGAACTGATGACGGGGAAGATCGTGGGTCAGCTCATGGTCGGATCGTCCTTGCTCTTGATCTATTCCTCGCTCGGGGTGACGGCGCTCATCGCGTTCGCGCTCGCTGACTTTGTGAGTGTGGGGATGCTGGCGCTGATCTTCGTGTATTTCCTGCTCGCGTATTTCATGCTGGCTTCGTTCATGGCCGCGATCGGGTCCGCGGTGAACGACATGCGCGAGGCGCAGTCGCTCATGACCCCGGTCATGCTCATGATGATGATCCCGTACTTCTTCTTCATGCCCGTGGTCCGGAGCCCGAACTCGACGCTCTCGACGGTGAGCAGCTTCATCCCCCCGATCTCGCCGTTCATCATGATCATGCGTGTGTCTTCGACCGACCCACCCCCAGCGTGGCAGATCGCGGCGACCATCGGGGTGAACCTGGTCGCCGTCGTCGTGTTCCTCTGGCTCGCGGCGAAGATCTTCCGTGTCGGACTGCTGATGTTCGGGAAGCCCCCGAACTTCAAGACCCTGATCAAGTGGATCCGGATGGCGTAATCCCCACGAATCTCACCCAAGGAGCGAACCCGTGGCGACCCAAGCGAGCGATGTGCAGGCGATGCTGAAAGAGGTCATCGAAGCGAAGGACCGGTTCCGGAGCGCGATGCAGGAGCTCCCGGACCAGCCCGTCGAGGACTGGGTGCTCCGGAGGACGGATGGGTCGGAGGTGAAGCTCTCCGAGCTGTTCGGGGACAAGACGGAGCTGCTCGTCGTCCACAACATGGGGAAGCACTGCAACTACTGCTCGCTCTGGGGGGACGGGTTCATCGGGCTCGCGCCGCATGTGATGGAGCGGTGCGGGTTCGTGCTGTGCTCGGACGATGCGCCGGAGGTTGCGGGCGCGTTCGCGAAGGAGCGCGGATGGACGTACCCCGTGGTGTCTGGGAACGGATCCGGGTTTGCGGAGGCGATGGGGTACCGGGGTGAGGACGGGATGGCCTGGCCGGGGATCAGCGCGTTCCACAAGCAAGCGGACGGGTCGATCGTCCGGACGGGTCATGCGCCGTTCGGGCCGGGCGATGACTTCTGCGGGGTCTGGCCGATGCTGGACCTGATCAAGGGCGGGAAGGGTGACTGGGAGCCCAGGCACGGTGGGCCGGGGAGTTGTTCGTCCGGTTCGTGCTGTTGTTCCTGAGACGCGCGTACCCTGTCGGTTGCTGATGACGAACACCGACGAGACACTCATCGCGAAGCTGGACGAGATCGCGCGCACCCACGCGGATCTTGTCGTGCAGCTCGAGGACCCCGAGGTGTTGAGCGATCACACCAAGGTCCGGGCGCTGTCGATCAAGCGATCGGCGCTGGACGATGTGGTGTCGAGCTACTCGGAGTACAAAGCGCTGCTCAGCGAAGCGGACGAGCTCCGCGAAGCGCTCGTTGGGGACGACGACGAGCTCGCGCAGATGGCGCGGGAGGAGCTCCCGGGTGTGGAGCGACGCGCGGCGGAGTCCATCGAAGCGATCAAACGAGAGCTGGTGACGAGCGATGAACGCTCCATCGGGTCGGTGATCCTCGAGGTCCGCGCGGGCACGGGGGGAGATGAAGCGGGTTTGTGGGCGCGGGATCTGCTGGGTGTGTACGCGCGGTACGCGCAGTCGAAAGGGTGGAGCGTTGAGGAGCTTGAGCTCGATACGGATCCGAGTGTCGGGGGGGTCCGTCATGCGGTGGTGAACATCCGTGGGGAGGGGGTGTTCCAGCGTTTGGGGTTCGAGGCCGGGGTGCACTCGGTCAAGCGTGTTCCGGCAACAGAGACCCAGGGACGGATCCACACGAGCACGTGCACGGTCGCGGTGCTCCCTGAGCCCGAGGACGTCGATGTCTCGATCGACTGGAACAAGGACGTTGTCGAGCACATCACGACGGCTCAGGGTCCCGGGGGTCAGAACGTGAACAAGGTCGCGACGGCCGTCCAGTTGATCCATGAGCCGACGGGGATCGAGGTGCGGATGCAGGAGAGCAAGTCCCAGCTCGCGAACCGCGAGAAAGCACGTCGGCTCCTGATGGCGCGGGTGTACGAGCTCGAGCGCGCGAAAGCGGCGCAGGAACGGGACGCGGCCCGTCGGGACCAGATCGGGACGGGTCAGCGCTCGGAGAAGATCCGGGTGTACCGGTACCAGGACAACATCGTGTCGGATCAGCGTCTGAGCGAGAAGTATCAGACGAACAAAGTGATGGACGACGCGGATCTTGATCCCATGATCGACGCGCTGATCGAGCGCGATGTGGTGGCGAAGCTGGCGGCACTATAATCAACAGCTATGTCTATACGAGCACGATTTGAAGATGCGCACTTCTTGTTGGCAAACGGCAGATTTGATGGCGCTCTCTTGAACATTCTGGTCGCAATTGCCGCAACTTCTAGAAAGAGATACCCATCTGGATCAGGGGTCAATGACCGGACTGCATTCAACACCTTTATGCATGATGAGTTGATCGTGTTCACTCATGGAGCTATTGCGGAAAATTTTGAACTCAGAGTGCCGGGGGCAGATAAGAGGCACTATCCGGACGAGGTGATGCGTGTTGAAGATTTATTTTATACATACGTGAGATGCGCATTGGCACACGAAGGTGCGTTGCCTGCCAATGTCCGCTTCAAGCAAGCAGAGTCTGGTGCATTTTCACAGGATATTCAGGAAGACTACATCGAGCTGTCAACCACTTACTTTGATGGGTTGGCAAAGGTGGTTCAATTTGCTCGTGAAAACACAGATGAGTTTCCTGAGCACAAAGAGCTACCTGACGATGTGCTCTCTTGGCTGCTGTTTGGTGCGAGGCGAGAGAACGAGAAACACAAGCGATACATTGACGATCGCCGGAAGCATCTCGCAGTTTAGAGCTCGGGCGCGAACCCTCGGCGCATGGTGTTCTCGGCGCAGGCGCGGGGTTCGACGAACTGGTGGAGGTAGTCAGGGCCTCCCGCTTTGGAGCCGACGCCGGACATGCCGAACCCGCCGAAGGGTTGTCGTCCGACGAGGGCGCCCGTGCAACCCCGGTTGATGTAGAGGTTCCCGACCCGGAACTCGCGCTTGGCGCGTTCGATGTGGGTGGGCTTGCGTGTGAAGACGCCGCCCGTGAGTTTGTAGGGGTGGTCGTTCGCGATCTTGAGTGCTTCGTCGAACGACGAGGCGTGCATGATCGCGAGGACAGGACCGAAGACTTCCTGCTGCGCGAGGGTGTGGCTCGGGGTGACGCCGCCGAAGATGTGGGGCGCGATGAGGTTGTCGATGCTCGGGATGTTGAAGTCCGAGTCCCCGACGAGCTGGGTGAGCCCTTCGGACTTTGCGGTCTCGATGTGTCTGCGGATGTTGCTGGCCGCTTCCGCGTCGATGACGGGGGAGACGTCCGTGTTGGGGTCATCGGATGCACCGAGGACGAGGGTTTTGGTGGCTTGGGTGAGGCGCTCGATAAAGGTGGTGATCGCGCGTCCGTTGGGCCCTTCGGGATCGACGATGATGGCGCGCGAGCAGGCGCTGCATTTTTGTCCCTGGAAGCCGAAGGCGCTGTAGCGGACCCCGAGGACGGCTTCGTCGAGGTCGGCGCTGGCATCGACGATGACGGCGTTTTTTCCGCCCATCTCGCAGACGACGCGCTTGACGAAGGGCTGCTCTTCCGGGGTAACCCCGGCGGCCTTGATGATGTCGAGACCGACGGCCTTCGACCCCGTGAACGCGATGAGCGCGACGCGCGGATCGCGGACGAGCGAAGCGCCCGTCGTCTCACCCGGCGCTGGGCAGAAGTGAAGGACGTCCTTGGGCGCGCCGACCTGCTCGAGGGCGCGGGTGAGCATGTCGAACATGATCTTCGCGATCCCGGGGGTTTGTTCGGCGGGTTTGACGATGACGGTGTTCCCGGTGACGAGGGCGGCCGTCGTCATCCCTGTGCAGATCGCGAGGGGGAAGTTCCATGGGGAGATCACGCACGCGACCCCGCGGGGCTGGTACCAGAGCTGGTCGAGCTCCCCGATGAACTTGCCCAGTCGCTTGGGCTCGAAGAGCGAGGGCGCGAGGCGCGCGTAGTACTCGCAGAAGTCGATGGCTTCGCAGACGTCGGCGTCGGCTTCGCGCCAGGTTTTCTTTGCTTCCCGGCACACGATCGCGGCGAGTTCGTCGCGCCGTTCGCGCATCATCCGGGCCGTGGATACGAGGACCTCGGCGCGTTTGTGTGGGTCGAAATCTCGCCATTTGGGGAACGCGGCGTTGGCTTTGTCCACCATCGCTTTGGCTTGGTCGGGGGTCCGGTCGTTCAGGACTTCTGGTATCCCGGCGTACTCCATCGCGCCCTGGAACGCGTCGCGTTGCCAATGCTCGGCGAAGTCGCGCATGGGTTCGGTGTAGAAGGGTCTGCCGTCTCCGACATGGGGGTCGGCAGGGCTGAGTTCGTGGCGTTCGGGCGCCATGCTCGCGAGGTCCGCTTTCGGAGCGCCGGTTGCTTGGGAGGAGGGGGCCGCGAGGAGTTGGGCCGTGTCCGCGTTGTCGAGGAACCCGGCTTTGAGCCAGGATTCGTTGGAGGTGTTCTCGAGCAGGCGACGCACGAGGTAAGCCATCCCCGGGATCATCTCCCCGACGGGGACATACTCGCGGACCCGGATCCCCATGTCGGCGGCGGCGTGTTTGAGTTGGTCGGCCATCCCGTTGAGCATCTGGAGTTCGAGCGCTTCGATCGGGAGCCCGCGCCGCTCGAGCCCGGTGAGGGCGGCGGCGATGGAGCGGACGTTGTGAGACCCGAGCGCGAGCTTGACCCCACCTTGCCCGGGCTCTGTGGGGCAGTGGTCGAGGAAGACGGAGACCATGTCCTCGAAGCACTTGTCCGTCTGCCACTTCTCGTTCCAGACGGGGCACGGCCAGCCCTCTTGCTCCGCATGGATGGTCTCGAAGTCCCAGTACGCGCCCTTGACGAGGCGCACGGTGACGACGCGCCCCGTGGTGCGTGCCCATTCGCAGATGCGGCGTGCGTCGTCCACCCCGGACTTGAGGTAGGCCTGCATCGCGAGCCCGGCTTCGAAGTCGTGCTGCTCGCAGCAGTGCATGAACGCATCGAGGGTGAGGTCCTTGAGCTCGTAGTGCTCCATATCGAAGTTGATGAGGACCCCGTTGCGCTTGGCCGCTTCGAAGATGGGTGCGGCCCGGGTGGTGAAGTCGTTGATCGCGGACTCGGGCGCGATCGGGTCGAACTGGGCGCAGAGGGAGGAGACCTTGATGGAGACGTTCACGCGCGGGACGGTCCCGAGGTGGTCCTTCTCGAGACGCGGGTTGGGCTCCCAGGCGCTCGCATCACCGACGAGGTTCTCGACGAGGTCGAGGTACTTCGCTTGGTACATATCCGCTTCGGCGTTGGACACACAGGCCTCGCCCAGGAGGTCCACGGAGAACGCGATCCCGTTCTTCCAGAGCTTTCCGAGTTTGGGGAGCGCGTCGGCGGCATCGGTGCCGGCGATGAAGTTGCTCGCCATGTTCTTGATCTGGGAAGAGATCGTTTTGGCGGCCATTGTTTTGGCGATCCCGCCGGCGGCCAGCGCGATGTTCATCCCGGGGGGCGGGTTCACGCCGGGCTGGGTCATGTAGTCCACGAGGTGGTCGTGGATCATCTCGGGTGTGGTGAGGACGGGGAAGGCATCAACGAAGCGGAACATCTGGATCTTGAAGTCGTGGTCCTTCATGGACCAGTCCATCAGCTTGTCCTGGTAGAACTGTTTGGAGAGCACCCCGGATTTGTGGTCGCGGGCTTTGTCCAAAAGCTCGGAGCCCAGTTCCATGATCCGTGCTTCCCGTTCGGGGTCGAGCGCGGCGCGGGGTTCGTGCATGGGGGGGGCGCCCGCGTGGGCGCGCATGGGCGGCTCGGCGGGGGTGGTGGTCCGTGTTCCAGATTCTTTGCCTTTACGACCAAACCACGCCATACACGACCTCCGTTCAAGCACCACGGCGGTAGCCCGTGGGGTGCGGATTCTAGATCCCACTCGAGCCCGTTTCGGGGATGGATACACTTGGATGTGAGCTCACAAACGGCGATCTCCATCGGGAACTTCGACGGGGTCCATCTCGGACATCGGGCGCTGATCGAACGCGCCAGAACCCGGGTGGGGAGCGGGGGTTGTGTGATCGCGCTCAGCTTCGATCCCCACCCGATGTCGATCATTGCTCCGGATCGGGTTCCGGAGAGTATCGAGCCGTTCGAGGTCCGCTCACGCCGGCTCTGTGAGCTCGGAGCTGATGAAGTGGTCCGACTCGAACCCACCCCGGAACTGCTCGGGCAGTCCCCCGAGGCGTTCGTCGATTCGTTGGTCCAGCGGTATGCGCCGGATCTGTTCGTCGAGGGGCACGACTTCCACTTCGGGAAGCGACGCGCGGGGACCCCGGCCGTCCTCCGTGAGCTCGGGGAGGCGCGGGGGATCGGGGTCGAGGTCGTCGGTCCGGTCCGTGTGGTGTTGACGAATCAGTTCGTCGAGACGGCATCTTCGTCGCTCGTGCGTTGGCTCCTCGGGCACGGGCGCGTTCGGGATGCGGCGTATGTCCTCGGCCGGGATCATGAGCTCACGGGGACTGTGATGAAGGGGCAGCAGCTCGGACGGACGATCGGGATCCCGACGATCAACCTGTCCACGGAGTCGATGCTCCCCGGTGATGGGGTCTACGGCGGTTTCGCGCGGGTGGGGGAGTCGTGGGCATTGGCCGCGATCAACGTGGGAACGCGCCCGAGCGTGGACGGTGTCGAACGACGCGCCGAGGCGCACCTGATGAACCCGGACGGCTCGGCGTTCGACGTCCCAAGCTCGCTCGACGAGTACGGGTGGGAGACCACGCTCAGGGTCACGAGCTGGGTGCGGGATCAGGTGAAGTTCGAAGGGATCGGGGCGCTCACGGCGCAGATCCGGAGGGACTGCGCCCGGATCGCGGAGCTCCTAGGTCCCAGTCTGGTCTGATCGGGATCAGAACGCGAAGAGTGTGTCGAAGAACTTGGTGAGGAAGCCCTTCTCAGCGGCCTTCTTGACGGCGCCCTCGTTCTCGATCGCGAGGCTCAGGTTCGCGAGCTGGGAGGAGAGGATGGTGTTCTGCGCGGTGATGTCTTCCGATCGAGCGACCCCGGCGAGGACGAGGATCTGTTCTTCCTGGTCCTTGGTGATGCGCTTGGTCGCTTGGAGCACGAGGGTCCCGTTAGGCTTGACCTCGAGGATCTCCGCGGCGATCCGGGCGCTGAACTTGTCGGAGCGGTCGTAGTCGCCCTTGCCCTTGAACTCACGCTCCGCGCCGAAGTCGACGAGATCGAGATCCCCGATCGCTTCGTCCTTGAGACGGAGCTCGAGGAGCTGGAGCACATCGACGAGCGTGTTGACAGTGGCGCTCGCGTCGGATTCCTTTTTGGTTTTCAGGGTCTGCGAGCTGGTCTGGCTCGAGACCTCGTCGATGATGATCGTGACGATGTCGTGCTCTTTGTACTGTTTGACCTCGGGCTCTTCGATGTAGATCAGAGAAACATCCTCGAGCGCGATGTAGGGAGTGGTGGTGTCGGTGCTGAGCATCTCATCGCCGGCGGTGAGATAGAGGCTCTGCGCCCAAGCGAAGGTGGAGAGGACAGCGAAGAGGATCACGGTGAGCGAAGCGCGGATCATGAGCGATCTCCGAGCGGGTGTCGTGGTTTGTCGTGGGTTGTGGGCGCGTCCTTGACGATGACGCCACGTCCGGGCGCGATCGCTCGGACGGTGAACCGGGTGTTGCCCTCGATGGATTCGAGTTCGACGAGCTCGCCGCGGCGAGCGTCGGCGCGGGCTCGACCCCGGATGGTGACGACGACGGAGCCGGCGATGGAACGCGCGGAGATGATGTCGCCTCTCCGGACATCGAGCGGGAGCTCGAGGTCGTCGGTTCCGATGATCTGGTTGGGATTGATGGTGCGAGCCGCGCTCATCCCGATCGCCTCGCTCGGATCGATGGGGCTCGAGTCCGGGCTGACCCAGCGGAGCTGACGGGTGCACACATCCTCACGGAGCACGTCCCCCCGGGTGACCCGCTCGGACGCGACAAGGACATCGCGCTGGATCGTGACATCGATCGTCAGCCCCCGTTCCGCGACGATGAACTCGCCCTCGTAGACGATGACCCGGAGCGCGACCCGTCCTCGCCGGGAGATCTCGCGGACCTCGACCATCCGATGAAGGGTGGAGGTTTCGAGGAAGGTGCTGTCGTGGTCCCGGAGCTCGTAGCGGAGCCCGTCGATGGGGGTGTTGAATCGATCGGAGAGCCAACGCTCGATGTGGTCCTTGACGATCGGGCCCTCGTATGTGGGTTTGATCTCGATCGGTTGGACGGGATCGGGGATGACCTGATCCTGGACGGCGTAAGTTTTTTTGATCGAGGATTGGACCCCGACGATGACGACGGAGCCGGCGTGGATCCGCTTGTCGGATTCGAGGGTGGTCCGGATGTCGGTCGCGCTCACGACGGTCCAGCCGCGTGCACCATCGGTCGTCTTGATCGTGCTGATGGGGATCGAACCGATCGTGCTTGATTGGGGTCCCTCGATGTCGGCGATGTCCCCGAGCGTGATGGGCGAATCCTGCGCGAGACGGACGCTCGATCGGAGCGAGACGCGCGTTGCTTGTGCGAACGTCGGCGTGGTGAGCAACGCGATCAGGATGGCGACGATCACTCGGATCATGCGGATCACCTCACGGGTTACTGGCGGAGTTGGGAGACGGCGCGGAGGGTTTCGTCAGCGGCCTGGATGGACTGGGAGTTCATCTCGAACGCACGCTGGGTCCGGATGAGCTCGATGAGTTCCTTCGCCGGATCGACGTTGGAGCCCTCGAGTTGATTCGAGATGATGGACCCGAAGTTCTCCGTCCCGGGCTCACCCGTGATGGGCGCACCCGAGGCGGCGCTCTCGACCCAGAGATTGGTCCCGATCTGAGAGAGCCCGGCCGGATTCACGAAGATCGCGAGCTCGATCTGCCCGGCGAGTTGGAGATCCGCTTGTCCCGGGATGCGTTCCCAGACCTGCCCGTTGGCATCGACGGTTACCTCGGCCGCGTCGGGGCTGAGGGTGATCCCGGGGTCGAGCCGCCGTCCATCGGAGTTCGCGAGAACGATCTCGTTGTCGGCGTTGAGCACGAAGTTCCCCGCGCGGGTGTACGCGACCCCGCCGCTCCCCGTGTCCGCTTCGACCTGGACCTGGAAGAACCCCCGGCCGTCGATGTACAGGTCGAGCGGGGACGCGGATGGGATCGGGGCGCCCTTGGTGAAGTCCTGCTGGGTCCCCGAAGCGCGGACGCCCAGACCGACGTAGAGCCCGGTCGGGCGCTGATCGCCGTTCGCGTTTTCCACCCCGGGCTGGGCGCGTTCGATGTACATCAGGTCCTCGAAGTTGACGCGCGAGGACTTGAATCCCTCGGTGTTGACGTTCGCGAGGTTGTTGGCGATGACGTCGAGGCGCGTGTTGAGCGCTCGGAGCCCTGATGAAGCGGATTGCATCGCGATGATGGCCATGGGTCGTCCTCCTTGACTCGCTTATGCCAGACGCGCGAATGTGTTGATGGTCCGATCGAGCATCCGGTTCTGCATGTCGATCATCCCGATGTTGCCCTGCGCCGCTCGTGCCGCGCCCTGGATTTTCATGATCGCGTTGATCTCGTCAACGCTCGACGTTTCGATCGCTTTTTGTTGCATGAGCCCGCGCCCGTCGATCAGGGTCAGTGGGGACCCCGTCTGGGAGACGAAGAGCCCTTCGCCGTACTTCTTGAGGATCGAGCGGTCCGGGACATCCGCGAGCCCGATCTGTCCGACGGCGAGATCGCGCTGGGTGATGAGTCCGTCGCCGTGGATCACCACGGGACCCTGGGTCGGGTCGATGAAGATCGGGTTCTGGCTCGGATCAAGGACGGCGCGTCCCGTGGTGCTCTGGACGAGCATCCCCCGATCGTCGATGGTGAATCGCCCGTCCCGGCTCAGCGCGGGGGAGCCGTCGAACTCGATCGTGAAGAACCCGTCCCCCTTGATCGCGACATCCAGCTCGTTGTCCGTCAGTTCGATCGCGCCCTGCGCAAAGTTGATCCGGTTCGGCGCAGAAAGTACGCCTCCCCCCAGCTTCTCGAGCAGTTCATCGCTCGGGAGGTTGAAGACCCCGTCCTCCTGACGGACGGCCTGGCGGAACGCGGTCCCGGCCAGGATGGGTTTGAACCCGGCCGTGTTGAGGTTCGCGAGGTTCCCCGTGAGCGCATCCTGCTGGTGTAGCGAGGTTAACGCTCCCGATGCTGAGATTTGGATCCCGTAGTTCATGGCGCGGTCCCTGTTCGCGGCCGCCGCGTCCCTCCGTGGACGGCGACGATCGCTCATGGACTACCACAAACCGCGTGCCAAACCCGGATCCGGGGGCGCGGTTGGGAGCATGAAGATGAACGGGGAGGGGTTTAGTCGTCCGTCTTCTTCATGATGAAGAGGTAGTTGAACCCGCGCAGGAAGAAGTTCTGCTCCTCGGCCGCTTTGTGCCAGTTCCCGCGCTGGAGCTTCGTGTTGTGCCGGACCACGGAGATGATGTCCACGGGCCGGAACGAGTGCGCCATGATCCCGAAGAGCTCGAACCCGATGGGCATGAACACCCCGCCCTTGACTCCTTTGGTCTTCTTGAACGAATCGGAGACATAGAGCGCCATGTATCGGTTGGGGCGCAGGACCCGGTAGATCTCGTCGATGACCTGGTCCATCGCCGTGTAGTACTCGTGACCCATTACCTGACCCGGGTGCTCGGGGGGGACGGACGCATCGAGTTTCCCGATACAGCGCTCGTCGTCGGAGTAGTCGATGTGGGTGGAGTAGGGGGGGTCGATGAAGACGAAGTCCACGGACTCGTCGTCGAGGGGGATCTCACGCGCGTCCGCTTTGGTGATCGCTTTCCGCTGGGGGTTCAGATCGAACCCGATCCCCTTCCGGTTCAGGTCCGCGCAGACATCGAGGGTCGTCCCGGACCCGCACATCGGATCGAGCACGGTGTCGTTCTCGCGCGTGTAGCGTTGGAGGAGCTGCCAGATCACCCAGGACGGGGACGCGCCGATGTAGTCCTTCGAGCCCTGTTCGCGTTTCGCGCCGTCGTAGTGCTGGGAGGGGTACTCCCAGAGGGTCGTGGTCTGGATGCGCATCTCGGGGCGCTGACCCGGACGCGTGCGCGGCCCACGGTCGGATCGACCTCCCCGACCCTGGCGCGGTTTCCGGGGGCGATCGCCGTTGGCGTTGAGCTCGTCGTTGATCTTGCGCCGGATCTCGTCGCGATCACTCACGGGAGCGCCTCGATGAGCTGCTTCTTCGTCTCTTCGAGCGAGGCGCGGACCTTCGCGCCCGAGGCTCGCGCGTGCCCTCCACCCCCGAGCTGGTTGCAGACGACGTTGACGTCAACTGGGGGGTTCCCGTTCCATTCGCCGTCCTTGGAGCGGAGGGAGATCTTGGTGAGCACCCCTTCGTGGTCGTGCTGCTCGGTGAGGAGCGCGACGACCCGGATGTTGGGGACGGTCTGGGGGATGTCCACGAACCCTCCGGAGTCTCCGGGGGCGGCCTTGGTCGCTTTGTAGTCCTCGAGCGAGAGCGACATGATCGCGGCGTTCTTCTGGGGGATGAGCTCGAGCGAGTCGAGGGCGCGGGCCATCAGCTTGAGGCGCGGGGCGCGGTCGCGCTGGTAGAGCAGCGCGAGGAGGGCGCTGTGATCCACCCCCGCATCGAGGAGATCCGCGGCGAGGCGCATCACACGACCGTCGACGTTGGAGTGCTTGAACCACCCCGTGTCCGTCGCGAGCCCGACGTAGAGCGCGGTCGCGATCTCGATGGGGAGTTTGGCGCACGAGTCGACGTTGAGGATGCGCTTGCAGATCTCGGCCGCGGGTTGGACGACGGCCGCCGCTTTGGTGTCGAGCAGACGGCGCGAGCTGATCTCCGGGTCACCCTGGAGGTGGTGGTCGATGATCATGGTCCTGTCGAGCCGGGGCTCGAGGAACGCGCGGAAGGGCGCGAGCTGGGACCACGATCCGGTGTCCGTGATGACGATCCCCTCCGGGTCAAGCACGCTCGGTGCGGGCTCCGGGGGATCGATCGTTCGGACCTTCACTCCGGACAGGAGGGAGCTGGACCATTCGGGGACGGGGGCGGCGTACCAGCACTCGGCGGCCGACACGGCGCCGCTGGTCCCTCGCGCGAGGTTGACGGCCCGCGCGATCGCTGAGGACGATCCGAGCGCGTCGCCGTCGGGTTTGACGTGGGTGAGCATCACGAGCGTGTCTTTGCTGGCGATGAAGTCGGCCGCTTGATCGAGATCGATCGTCGTGGTCCAGGAGTCGGAAGTGCTGTTCGTGGTCGGCGCGCTCGTCATGGACGGATGGTATCGCCGTCGTCCGGGTCGGACCCCTGCTCGGGATCGAACTCCTCGGGGTCTCCGAGTTCGGGATCGTCGTCGCTCAGGGGGATCGCGCCGTCGTCGGGGACATCGAGTTGTGGGCGGATCGGTTCCGGGACCTTCCGATGGATGATCTCGTCGTGCTCGGATTCGTCCGTGAGATCGATCGGGGACTCGTCCCGGTACGGACGGTCCTTCATGGGGTCCCGGATGGGGAGCGGGGTGTGGTCGGCGTAGGAGGTCCCGCACTCGGGGCAGCGACCCCCGAACGGGAGCCCCTCGAGATTGAATCCGCATTCCTCGCAGTAGAGATCGCCGGCGACGGCCGTCGGCCGTTCGATGCGCTGCTTGATCCGTGCGGCGACCCGTTCGTGCGATCCCGCTTTCGCTTTCTGATGACGGATCACCCACGCGAGCGCGGATCCGAGACGGATGACGAGGAAGAGGAGGTAGATGGTCGCGAGGCTCGCGATCACATATGCCCATACGGAGACAAGGTTCGCCGGGGAGGCGATCGGGAGAGAAGTCGCACCGAGAAGGCCGCAGACAACACTGAGCACCCCGCACACACACATGAACCACGCTGTGCCGCGGAGCTTGTTCGTGATGGTTTCATCACTCGCCCAGTACGCAAGATTCGCGAAGTAGACACACGTGGGGATGAGACTGATCCAGGCGACGATGGCGGTGATCGATTCGAGACCGGTATAGAGGATGTTGGTAGTGATCACACTCGTCGGGGCGCAGAGCCCTATCGCGGCGAGGAGGACCTGCGCCGGGTAAGCGAGCGAGCTGTAGCGGATGACCGCGCGGTAGGTGTCCGAATCCAGGATGGGATCCTTGATGACATCCCCGATCCCGCGCCGGGGCCGTGTCACCATCCAGATTCCCCCCGTCCACGCCGCGGCGGTCCCGACCCAGACGATGTTCATAAGCACGAAGGTGAAGCTGATCCCCCCGAAGTATCGTGTGAGCGACAGGATGACGGGGAAGCCCGCGCCCCCGATGATCGCGAGGGTGCAGAGAAGGAACCCGTAGCGGAGGTGCTTGACGAACCACGTGGGCGCGGTCGCGCTCATGGTGATGTCGCGCGCGCTGATCCCCGGGGCGCGGGTCTTCGCACCACATTCGGGGCACGGCGCGCCGGGTTTGAGCCCTTGGAGGGAGTAGCCGCATTCGTCGCAGACCCGTTCGCTGGTTTTTGGTGTGTCGTCGTACATGGTGAGACCCGAAGACTGTACTCGCGCTCGGGGGGCTCGGTTGCTTCCGGTTTGATGAACAAAGGGCGCTCCCGATCTGGGAGCGCCCTGGGTGAGAAGGCAGAAGATGACAGGGGGTTGAGGTTACGGGCTCTTGCGCATCGCCGGGTCGGGCTTCACTTCGATCCATCGCTGGGATCCGGAGGTGCGGACCCTGTGGAGGCGTGAGGGCCAGAAGTCGTATCCGCCGATCTGTCGATGGATGTAGTCCGGCGCGTTGATGATGAGCGAGGTCCGGTAGACGGTCAGCGATGCGCCGTCTCCCCCGGCGTTGGCCCATTGATCCGGTTCGACGGTCGATTCGATCAGGTCGATGATCTTTTGGGCGCGTTCTCCCTGGGGTTCGATGTCCACGTCCTGGCCTCCGCCGCCACCGAACGGTCCGGACCCGCCTCCGCCGCTGCCGCCCGAGGAGAGCGCGGACTGGAGATTGAAGTCGGGTGCGTTGTCGAAGTCGGGGATGACGAGGATGAGGTCCGCGATGTCGTAGAGCTCGATGCGCTGGTGTTCGTTGAGCGCGGTCTTTGGGCCGCACTCGATGGTCCCGATGTCGGAGAGCTGCCAGGTGTACTCGGATCCGATCCCCTCGATCCGCTCGGCGCGTTTGAGGACCCGTTCGAGCACGGAGAGCGCGGGCGCGTTGTCCACCCGGATGCTGATGAGGGTCCCCGGATCCATCCCGAGCGCATCGAAGGAGTCATCGATCCAGATGGGCTCGAGCTCCGCTTCGGTCACGGTCGAGATGTAGTTCAGGATGTCCTCAAGCGGGAGTTCCTCAGCTTCGAGGGTGATGGGCTTGGACATCATGCGCAGGGTGTTCGCTTTGGTCCGCGCGAGGAGTTTGTCCTCGGAATCCTCGGCCGTCGTCGTTTCGTTGAGGAACGAGAGCACACCCGTGCTCAGCACGGTGGGGGCGCTCATCGCGCCCATCGCGGCGGCGAGCATGGAGCAGACCTTGATCGCGGGAGAGTTGGGAGTCTTGGTCATCGGGAGTCTCCGATCCTGATCGGGGGTGTGTGTCAGTGGAGCGCTGCGATCTGTCCCCGCAGCGCGCGTGTCCGGCGGGGTCGGCCTCCGATCAAGGCCGCGTTGGACATCACGGGTTGGTCGCTCCGGAGCAGCCCGTGTGCCGCTGTGGAGAGCTTACCAAACATCCGGAGGTACGCACAAACAAAGCAAGCGGATCCGAGCGATTGCCCGGATCCGGTGGTCTGGTCCTGTGGATGGATTGGGGGAAAGCCACCTGCGAGACTCGAACTCGCGACCTAAGCTTTACGAAAGCTTCGCTCTACCAACTGAGCTAAGGTGGCACAAACCCCGATCGGTGAGGATCGGGCGGGGATCGTAGCCGGGTCCGGCGCGGTTGCCAAGGGGGATCCGAGGGTGCTGGACACGAAAAAACCCGCCGCCGGGCCGGCGACGGGTCTGGGTGTATTTGAGGGGATCAGCCCCGAATCAGGGAGCGATCAGGGGCAGCCCATCTGGTAGAGCGAGAGGTAGCCCGAAACGTCGAAGAAGTCGTAGCTCCCATCGTTGTTGATGTCGGCGTTGGGGTTCTGCGCCTGGAGGTCGGTAATGAATCGCGCGATGTCGAAGAAATCGAGCTCTCCGAAGGGTTCCTCAACGTCGGCGTCGGAGCACGGGCCCTGAGCGGATTGCCAGAGGTTGGGACGGTAGTTGAAGAGCGAGCAGCGCATCCGGTTTGCTTGCTCGGGGGTGAACATCTCCATACAGCGATCGTCGGAGTAGTCCATGTAGTTATCGATGGGGGCTTGCGAGCCGCACGAACTCCGTGAGCCGGGGCATCCGAATGTGGGGCTCGATTCGGGGTTGGTGTCCGTGATCCGGTCCCCGCTGGTGTAGGTGTTGTTGCACCCGCCGTTGAATGTGTGGTAGAGCCCGAGGTAGTGACCGACCTCGTGGGTCGCGGTTCGTCCGAGGTTGAAGGGTGAGAACGGCGCGTTCCGCCCGAAGGTGGAGTAGAGGATCACCACCCGGTCGGCGTTGCTCCCCGCGAGCCCGCCCTGGGCGAGATCGGGCACGTACCCGAGCGCGCCCGAAGCATCGTTGGTGTAGATGTTGAGGTACCGGTTCGTATCCCACGCGAGCGTGTTGTAGTACGCGCCGCCGTCATTGAACCAGGTGTTGTTGACGGAGTAGGTGATCCCGTTGGTGGGGTTCCCGTTCGGGTCCTCGGTGGCGAGAAAGAACTCGATCTGGGTATCGGTTCCGTTCGCGCCGTTGGTGCCGGCGAGCGCGAGGAAGTCCTCGTTGAGCACATCGATCTGGGACTGGACCCTGGATTCGGAGATGTGCCCTGTGCCGTTGGTCCGCTCGATGACGTGCACGACGACGGGGATCCGGACCTTGTTCACGCTCGGGTCCCATTGGGGATCGATCGTGGTCCGGTTGAAGCTGCAATCCGCGCCCGAGCCGGCGACTTCTTCGACACCCCACGCTTGCATCATGAAGGGGTCTACGCCGCAGCGTGTGCCTTCGAGATGGAAGTACCCGGAGTCATGGACGTCGGCCCAGGAGCTGTAGGTGTGCCCGTCGATGATGATCTCGGTATCGGAGATGACCTCGAAGTGCGCGCCGGACCCGATCACGTCGCTGGGTTGGCCGACGTTCGGGGCTTGAAGAGCCGGATTGGCCGACATGGATGCAAGAAGGACAAGGATTGCGCTCGTCATGGGAACTCCTGGATCGTGTTGGTACTGAAATCCATGTGCCCAGAAGATCGGCACAGAACCACGACGCCGAACGATTGGGAACGGGATTGGGTGAGACACTCACACCCGAACGGGTGTGCTCCAAGATACGCGAAATTCCTGAGGGGGTTGCCCGGAATGGATCCGGAGATCTCGAAAACCACCCCAGGGGTGGTGATTTTGGCTCTTTCGCAAGGTCTGTGTTCGGTTATTCGGAGACGTGGGCCGACACAGCAATCGGGTTGGCCGATTCGTGGTATCGCTGCTCGAGCACACGGGTGAAGACGCTGTGGGGGGGAAGCCCCAGCTCGGCGCGCCGATCGTCGAGCGTTTCTTCCTCATGGATCGGGATGAGCGGGATCGCGACGGCGGACCCATCGTCCCGGGTCGCGATCGTCATCTGGGTCCCGTAGAGCTGCTGATCGCCGCGCTCGAGACAGACCCGATCGGTCATGAGCGCGAGGAATGCGCCGGGGAGCTTGCCCTGACGGACATGGGTCTGGATGAGCCCCAGGCACCAGGACTGGAACTCGGGGTCGTGGTCGGCGTGCTGGACGGCGATGTACGCGCCCTGAACCCCCTTGAGCCCGAACCGATCCCGGGTCGGCCAGCCGTGGATCTCGATGATCCGAGAGAGCAGGCGCGCATGGCGTTCATCCACGAGTTCGACATCGACACCCATGTCGTGCCCACGGTCCTTCATGGAAGCGCCGACGAGCTGCGCATCGGTGTCGTAAATCGATTCGAGCGCGATGCGCGCATCCTCGATGGATTCGATCCGTTCGAGCCCGGGACTCAGAACCCCGAGCCGGGTCGCGTTGGGATCGATCTGCGGATCGAGATCGGGAATCGCGCGTGAACCGTCGGCGCTGCTCATCTGGTAGTCGGAGCGGGTGTATTCGACGCGCTGGAGTTTGACATCGCCCGCGCACCCGCTGAGGGTGAGCAGAACGAGGAGAGGAAAAGCCCCCGCGCCGATGCGTGTGAAACGTCTGGTCATATCTCTCTCATCGAATCCGAGGCGTGTGCTTCGCCAGCAACGCGGACGGGTTTTGCGTTTGTTTGCGTGTGCAAACAGGGAGAGCCCGGATTCTCGTCGCGTTGCGCGTTCCTCCTCGGTCCGAGAAGTGTGTTGCATCGGTTCCAAGAGTTTGTCAGATCTCGTGTTGCGCGGATACCGATCCTTTGGAGCCCAGCAGGGGGGACTTGCGATACATTGGGTGCGGCCCGTTTGATGGAGGAAAGACACCATGATGTTCCGAATGCTCGTTCTCATCTCGACCTTGCTCGTGGGCGCGCCGCTCGTGTGGGCAGACGCGCCACCGATGGATCAGATCGAGGACGCGCTAGAGTCGGAGGACTTCGCGGGTGTGGAGTCGATGTGCCGGGCTGTGCTGCGCGAGGAGCAGGACAACGCACGCGCCTGGTTCTTGCTCGGGTACGCGCTCCACGCGCAGGGGGAGCTTGATGAAGCGATCTTCGCGCACGCGGCCGCCACCCGGTTCGATGAGACAAAGATGCTCGCGACGTACAACCTGATGTGCGCGTACGCGCTCAAGGGGGACATCGACCGCGCGTTCGAGATGATGGACTCCGCGATGAACCTGGGGATGGTGGATGTCGGGTTCTATGAATCGGATCCGGACCTGGGAACGCTCAGGGACGACCCGCGATGGGAACGGATGATGATGCGTGCGGGGTCCGCGCGGAACATGGGGATCCTCGCGAACGGGTGGATCGGGATGATGAACGACGAAGCGGTCGCGACCGCGATGGACTTCTGGGTCGGGACATGGGACTGCACGGACGAACACGGTGAGCGGCTCGGGCGCGTCGTGATCGAGCAGCGCGTCAGCGGGCTCGTCGTCCACGAACGCTTCCGGAGCATCGACGGCGGGACAACCGGGGAAGCGTGGTCGTTCATGGACCCGCGCACGGATGTGTGGAAACGCACATGGATCTCCGGATCCGAGGGGTCGATGGCACTCGTCGAGCTCGAAGCCAAGCTCATGCCCGATTACGACGGGCTGCTCTTTGATGGGCGCACGTTCTCGACCGACGGCTCGCGCGAGACCAAGCGCATGCGCATGCACGTGCGCCCGACATCGGACGGGCGCGTGAAGCGGACGGAGCAGATCTGGGACCGGGAAGCGAGTGAGTGGGTCGAGAGCAGGACGATGTACTACGCGCCCGTGGAACGGGCATCGAGCAGCGAGGTCGGTGCCGGAGCCCGCGGGGTTTAAGCCTTGCTCGGGTCGCGCTCGGCGCTGCGCTTGAGGGTGCGGAGCGTGTCGAACGCATCGAGGGGGGTCATCGCGTCGAGCTTGAGCTCGCGGATCTCGTCGACGACGGGGTGGTTGACGAACTCGGTGAAGAGCCCGAGCTGATCGTTGCGTTTGGGCTTGGGCGCTTCGATGTGGTTCGTATCGACGCGCCCGTGCTGCTGGACGCTCAGGGTCGCGAGAATTTCGCGCGCCCGATCCGTGACGTGGCTCGGGACCCCGGCGAGCTGCGCGACGTGGATCCCGTAGGACTGGTCCGTGCGACCCGCGCGGATCGTGTGGAGGAACGCGATCTCCTGGGTCCCGTTCTCGTTCGTCCACTCACGCACGGCGACATGGAGGTTCTTCACGAGCCCGGGGAGGCGCTCCTCGAGCTCCGTGATCTCGTGGTAGTGGGTCGCAAACAGCGTGCGCGGGCCGGGCTGGTCCTCGGAACCCGCAAGGTGCTCGACGATGGACCACGCGAGGGACAGGCCGTCGAGGGTGGAGGTCCCGCGCCCGATCTCGTCGAGGATGACGAGCGAGTTGCTCGTCGCGTTGTTGAGGATGCTCGCGGTTTCGAGCATCTCGACCATGAAGGTCGATTGTCCTCTGTGGAGCGCGTCGTCCGCGCCGACGCGCGTGAACACCCGGTCGCACACCCCCAGGTTCATCCGGTCGGCCGGGACGAACGACCCTGACTGCGCGAGCACGACGAGGAGCGCGCACTGACGGATATGGGTGCTCTTGCCCGCCATGTTCGGTCCCGTGATGAGCGCCAGGTGCGCGGGCGCGACGGGGACCCCGAGCTCCGAGTCGTTGGGGACGAAGCGCTGACCGAGCGATTCGTCGAGCACGGGGTGACGGCCCTGATGGATCTCGAGCTCGCGCGAATCATCGACGTTGGGGCGTACCCACGCGCGTTGGTGGGCTTTGTCCGCGAACCCGAGGAGCACGTCGAGCTCCCCGACACAGTGCGCGTACGCGCCGAGCTCGTCGAGCACGGTCCGCGCGGTATCGCAGAGCGCGTCGAAGAGCACCCGCTCACGCTCGATCGCACGGGTCCCAGCGCTGAGGACCTTGTCCTCGAAGGTCTTGAGCTCGGGGGTGATGAAGCGTTCCGCGTTTTTCAGGGTCTGCTTGCGCGAGAAGATGTCCGGAGCGCGTTGCGCCTGGGCTTTGGGGAGCTCGATGTAGTACCCGAAGACTTTGTTGTACCCGACCTTCAGACCCGGGAGATCGTGCGCTTCCACGATCTGGGCTTGGTACTCCGCGAGCCACGCGCCGGCGTCGCGTTCGAGGGTGCGCGATTCGTCCAGATCCGGATCGACCCCGTCCCGGATCAATCCCCCCTCGCGCAGGTGAGACGGCGGATCGTCCACGCACATCTTGAGGATCTTGCTCGAGACGGGGGTGATCGCGTCACGAACGCTCAGGAGGGTGTCCCGATGACGGGCGAGCGCCTCGCACTGGTCGAGCACGTCGACGAGCATGGACACCTTCTCGGCGCCCTTCCCGAGCGCGACAAGATCGCGTGGGGTGGCGCGCCCGAGCGCGAGTCTCCCCGAGATCCGCGCCAGGTCCCCCATGTCCTTGAGCTTGTCCCCCAGCGCCTGCGCGAGGGTCCGGTCGTCCTTGAGGGTCCCGACCGCATCGAGGCGTGCGTTGATCGCGTGTGCGTCTTTGAGCGGCGACGAGAGCCAGGTCCGCACGAGACGTTTGCCCATCGGGGTGCGCATCACGCAGCGCGTTGTCCCCGTGCTCGCGAGGAAGACCCCGACGAGGGAGCCCTCGAGCGAGCCCTCTCGGATCGTCTGCTCGATCTCAAGCGCGCGGGCGCTGGTCGCATCGATCCGGCACGTGCGGGAGTGATCGATCATCGCCGGGGGACGGAGGTGCGCGAGGGTCGAGCGTTGGCGCTGGAACTCGGACCCGCTCGTCGCGTTGGTCTGGCTCCGATCGACGGCCTGAGTCTCGCGCAGATATCGAACGATCGCGCCGGCCGCTCTCAGACACGTCTGGTTCGGATCGAGCCCGAATCCCTCGACCCCGGATGAGCCGTAGAGCTCGGTGATCGCGCCGATCGCTTCGTCGGGACGGAAGGTCCAGTCCATCCGTCCGGTCCCGCTCGCGCCGAGTTCGTCGAGGACCCGCTCGACCCGGGGCGCCGCGTCCCCGGTTGCGAGGGAAGCGTAGAGGAGTTCCTTGACCCGATGACGCGCGAGTTCATCGACACACGCGCTGACGGAGCCGTCGAACACATGGAAGGCGCCCGTGGAGAGTTCGACGATCGCGATCCCGGCGTGGCCGTCCGAATCGAACGCGATCGCGCCCAGGTGGGCGCTGACCTCGTCGCGCATGAGCGATTCATCGACGAGGGTCCCGGGGGTCACGACCTGGGTGACCCCTCGATCGACGATCCCTTTCGCCTGCGCGGGGTCCTCGAGTTGATCGACGACGGCCACCCGATACCCGGCATCGATCGCGCGCTGGAGATACACCGGTTTCTGGTGGTGGGGGACCCCGGCGAAAGGGATCGCGTTGTTCCGATGGGTCAGCGCGAGCCCGAGGTCTCGCGCGAGGTTGGTCGCGTCGTCTCCGAAGAGCTCGTAGAAGTCGCCCATCCGGAAGAAGAGCACGCAGTCCGGGTGCGCGTCCTTGATCGCACGCCACTGGCGCATCGCTGGGGTGTCCCACGGGTCCTTGCTCATCAGGGGTTGAGGATAGCAAGGTGCGCTGGATCCGCTTGTGGGTTGTTCGGGGGGATAAACGAAAAACCCGGCGAAGGGCCGGGTTTCTCGGGGTTCACTCGGTTGGGTTGGGGCTCAGAGCCCGAGCGCGTCCTTGTAGGCGCTCTTGGGACGGAGCCCGACGAGGGTTTCGACGAGCTGTCCCTTCTCGAACACGAGCACGGAGGGGATCGAGCTGATCCCGAAACGAGCGGCGATCGTGGGGTGGTCGTCCACATTGAGCTTTGCGATCGTCGCGTTGTCGCCGACATCGCCGGCGAGTTCTTCGATCGTGGGTCCCAGGGCTCGGCACGGGCCGCACCATGGGGCCCAGAAGTCCACGAGGGTGGGGGAGTCTTGGTTGATGAGGGTGTCGAACGTGTCGGCCGTGGCGTCGATCACGGATTTGGTGGATGCGGACATGGTCGCTCCTTTCGTGGTTGTGGTTCAGGAGGGTAAACGCGTAGACCGAGTGTTCTATTCCCGATCCGGGAAGAGATTCAGAGTGTCCGGTGCTCGATCGGGGTGCTGGCGCGTTCGAGGAGGATCTCCGCCATCCGGAGCGCGTCCTCGGCCGGGGATCGCTCCCGGGTCTGTCGAGCGAGACAGGTCGCGCCCGATGCGAGGAGAGCGAGCCGACGCGCGAGCGCGTCCGGGTCCCGGAGCTCGGCTTTGGCGCTGAGCTCACGGAAAAGCAGGGTGAGATTGGTTTGGTGGGCGTGGGCGGCTTGCGCGATGGCGCAGTCCGGGTCGGGGTACTCGGCCGTCGCGGCTTGGAAGATGCACCCACAAAAAGTCGGGTCGTCGTACCAGTCCCCGAGTGCGCCGAAGATCCCGAGGATCTGCTCGTAGGGGTCGGATCCCGACTGTTTGGCGATCGAAACCAGGTGCTCGATCATCGTCCGAGAACTCTGCTCAAGGACGGCGACGATGAGCTGATCCTTGGACCCGAAGTTGTTGTAGAGGGTCATCTTTGCGACGTTCGCGTGTTCGAGGATCCGTTCGATCCCGGTCGCATGGAACCCCTCTCGTTCGAAGAGTTCCTTCGCGCTGTCGAGGACATGTTGTCGTTTGGAGGTAGCCATATGGGATCCTTGGTTGGGTTGGGATCGAGAAATAGTCTGCTCGGTCTTGAATTTTGTTCTTTGTGTGGAACAATAAGACCGGTCGGTCTATTCGCTCGGGTGCACGAGCATTGGAGTGCTCGGCTACATTTGGGTTCGGTTCTGAAAGGATCGGACACCCAACTCGAAGGAGAACACTGTGCCTCGGATCAACACACTCACGATTGAAACCGCCCCCGAAGCTTCCAAGCCCGTGCTCGAGGGTGTGAACCAGAAGCTTGGGAAGGTCCCGAACCTGTTCGCGACGTTGGCGCACTCGCCGGCCGCCCTCCAGACGTATTTCAACATCAAGGACGCGCTGGCGAAGGGCTCCCTCGGGGACAAGCTGAGCGAATCCATCGCGATCGCCATCGCGACGAAGGCCAGCTGTCAGTACTGCGCGAACGCGCACTACACGATCGGCGGGATGGTCGGGGTCAACGAGGACGAACGCTCGAAGAACCTCCAGGGCAAGTCCAACGACCCCAAAACCCAAGCCGCGATCGACTTTGCGTTCGCGATCATCGAGAAGCGTGGGTTTGTGGACGACTCCGATCTCTCCTCCTTCAAGGACGCGGGGTTCACGGACGCGGATGTCCTCGAAGTCCTCTCGATCGTGATCCTGAACACCTTCACGAACTACGCGAACCACATCGCAGAAACGGTCCCCGATTTCCCCGAGATCCCTGAATCCGCGCTCGCGTGAGTTTCGAACTCGGGACGACGACTTACCCCATTTCCTGCGCAGAGTCGCCCGGATGGTCCGGGCGGCTCTGTTTTTGGGTAGATGGGATCTACGCTCCGTTGTGAGCGCGAACCAAGAGCAGTCGAAGAACATGGGGGAAACACCCGCGATCCGCGGGGTGCTCAATATCGACAAGCCCCTCGGGTACACATCGATGGCGATCTGCACGAAGATCCGCGCGAAGCTCCGGGGTGGTGGGGCTCCGAAGCGGGTGAAGGTGGGTCATGGGGGGACACTGGATCCGCTCGCGAGCGGGGTGCTCGTGGTTCTGATCGGGCGCGCGACGCGCGAACAGGACAAGGTGATGGGGACGGACAAGCGATACACGGCCACGATCGATCTGGCGCACGTCTCGGAGTCGCATGATCGGGAGACGGAGTTGGTCCCGGTCGAGATCGAGCGCGAACCGACCCGTGAGGAGATCGAGTCGGTGCTTGCGGCGTGGTTTGTGGGGGAGGAAGTGATGCAAGCGCCCCCGGCGCACTCGGCCGTCAAGATCGGGGGGAAACGCGCGTATGCGCTCGCGCGATCGGGGAACACGATCGAGCCCGACAAGCGCCCGGTCCGGATCGATTCGATCGAGATCGTGTCGTATTCGTTCCCCGAACTTGTGCTCGATGTGAAGTGCGGGAAGGGGACGTATATCCGTTCGCTCGCGCGGGACGTGGGGCTCGCGCTCGGGGTCGGTGGGACGTTGATTGGATTGGTCCGGACCCAGGTGGGGGGGTTCCTGATCGATGACGCGCTGTCGATCGACGACATGGCGCGGGTGCTCGATCCCTGGGATCTTCCGACGGCCGGGCTGGACTGAACCTAGAGGGGATTAGTCGGCCGGGTCCCAGATCTCGGCCGTATCCTGGCCGTCGCAGATCCGGCGCATCGCGAGGTAGAGCATCGAGGACAGGCACGCGATGAGGGAGAGCGCGTAGCCCGAGAGGGCGAGCATGAGGAGGGCACGCCAGAACTCGACGACGCTCCGGGCGGCCGGCGCGGTTGCGCCCAGATCCCCGGATTCTGGAGTGGTTGCGAGGAGTCGTCGTCCGGCATCGTTGGTGGCGGTGCTCGCGAGGGAGTCGGCGAGGGAGATCGCTCCGCCTGTGATCGCGGCGCCGATCGAGAGGCAGATGGACATGAGAGCGAGCCCGAGGAGGACGTAGAACGCGTAGCGGAGTGGACGCGAGGCGGCGTATGCGAAGCTGCGCTGGATCGCATCGAAGCCGTCGGTGCCTTCGATGGCGAACGCGGACACGGTCATCGGGAGGCACACGATCGTGAGGGTCGCGATGATGACGGCGAGGAACGCGAGGACGAGCGCGATCCCGTAGAGGAGCCCGCCGAGGAGATCGAGGATAGGGATCCCGAGGGTGAACCCGATGACGAGGATCAGGAGGGCACAGATCCCGATGGGAACGATCGGGCCGAGCGATCCGAGCGCGATCTGACGGACGGAGCGGAGCGCTTGGCTCAGCGCGTCCACGGTGTCGGTCTGTCTCCCGGTCGCGTGCTCGATGGCGGCTGAGCGGGCGATGGCGTGGACGCTGACGGATGCGATGAGGATGGAGGGCAGGATGAGGACGGCCGCTTTGAGGGGTTGTTCCCCGATCCAGAAGATCGCGAGTCCGATGTTTGCGAGGACGGTTTCGAGGACCGCGCTGGGGTCGATGGCGAGGACTCCGGTGAGGATGTCGTAGACAAGGTCACGAGCTGAGAGCCGGATGGAGCTTGGGTCGTTCTCGAAGATAAGCGTGTAGACGGAGCTCCAGAGCGCGAGGAGGAAGCACCCGATCGCACCCAGGATGAGACGCGAGGGGCTCAGCGCCATGGCCGGGGCGCGGACGAGGATCGGCCAGACCAATCCCCCGGTCAGGTCTTCGAGGGTCGAGGGGTGCTCGATGAGTCCGCTCGTGGGGCGTTGATCGTCTTCGGCGATAGGGCTCATAGCTGGATGCTACCCCAAATCGGGTCCCGAGAGCACCTCGGGTTTGCTTTGGAGGCCGGATCGGGCGATGATGGAACTATGAAACACGCGATCTGGATCTGGATTCTCCGTGGGGTGGCGCTGCTGGTACTCGGTCCGATCGCCGGGATGCTTGCGAACTCGATGCGATCCGTGGATGGGTCGGGTCATGCGACCCTCCTCCTGTCGTCCTCGATCGTGCGCGGGGTGTTCGTGCTTTTCGGGATCGGGTTCATGGCGATGATCATCGGGATCTGTGCGACGAAGGTGCTCTCGCTCCGTGAGGGGGTGCTCAATGCCGGGTTCGTGCTGGCTTGGGGCGCATGGGGAGGTGGCCGGGTCGGTGAGGCACTCCGCTCGGACCCGGGGGCCGGAGGGCTGATCAAGCTTGCGATCGAGGGGGGGCTGATCTTCGTGCTCGTTGGGATCATGCTCTGCTCGATGTCCAAAGCGGCAAAGAAGGGGGACACGCGGAACGAGGTGCTCCTTTTCGACGAGTCGATCGTTCGGACGATGAAGGGTGATCCTGGGATGATGGTGGCGGTGTTGGTCGTTTCGGTTCTGGCCGCGCTCGGGGCTTCTTGGCTCCAGGTCACGAGTGATCTGACTGGTCAGAGCGTATGGGGCGGGTTTGTCGGGGGGTTGCTGGCCGGGGTCGTGAGCGGGCTCATGCTCCACCACGCGGATCAGAAGGACACCCGGAAATCGGACTCCCGTGTCGTGAGTATGGTTCCCGCGATTCTGGGGGTCGCTCTCGCTGGGCTGATCGCGCCGCTTCTGGTGTTTGTGGTCCCGGGTTCGGAGAAGGTGCTCGCGGCGATCGCGAGCGGGGATGCGCCCGGGTGGACGATGATGACCCCGATGGCGTGGAGCGCGGGGGCGTTGATCGGGGTTCCGGCCGGGTACGGGTGGGTTGAATCCTCGATGCAGAAGCATCAGGCGGCCGCGCACGCGTGATCGTGGGCTGAAAATGGGGTGCTCGGGAGTGCATCGGCGCTAGGATTCGGGCGAATCCAGTGCTGAAGGGAGCACACACCGTGACATGTCTCAATAGCCCGAACGACGCCGCCCAGGGCGCGCCGTCGAGTTCCACTATCCCGGATGTTCAAGCGACGAGCGATGACCGGAGGGTCGCGATCGATCGTGTGGGGGTAAAGGATGTGGTGTACCCGATGCGTCTCGCGACCCGAGCTGGGGGGGAGCAGTCCACGGTCGCGAATATCAACATGTATGTCGCGCTCCCCCAGGAGCAGAAGGGCACCCACATGTCCCGGTTCCTGGAGGTCCTCAACGAGTACTCCGAGACCTCCTTCGGACCCAAGGACATCCCGGCGATCACCCGCGCGATCAAGGAGCGGCTCCACGCGCAGGAAGCCCATTTCGAGGCTTCGTTCACCTACTTCATCGAGAAGGAAGCGCCCGTCACCCGTCAGAAGGGGCTGATGAACTACGAGGTGACTTTCGCGTGCTCGGCGAACTCGCACGAGGACTTCGTGATGACGGTCGCGGCGCCCGCGACGAGCCTGTGCCCGTGCTCCAAGGAAATTTCCGAGTACGGGGCGCACAACCAGCGATGCAAGATCGAAGCGAGCGTCCGGATGAAGGGCTCGATGTGGATCGAGGATCTGGTCCAGCTGCTCGAGGGGGCCGCGAGCCACCCGGTGTACGCCGTCCTGAAACGTCCGGACGAGAAGTTCGTGACGGAGAAGGCCTACGAGAATCCCAAGTTCGTTGAGGACATCATCCGGGATCTGGCGATCGCGCTGGATGACGACGATCGGATCGAGTGGTACTCGATCTCGTCGGAGAACTTCGAGTCGATCCACTCGCACAATGCGTATGCGGAGATCGAGCGGGATAAGCGTGAGGGCTGATCCGTCGGATCTGTCGTGATTCTGGGGAGATCGGTGTTTGGCTGTCTGTGGACAGCGAACCCGGATCGGTCCGATTCTCTATAGACTATGTGGGTGATATGGACGCGCGACGGATCGTGTGTTCGCTCATGGTGTGTCTGCGAGGATCTGCGGCTTGATGCGCCCGCTTTTGCTGCTCATCCCGAGCATGTTCCATCGTCGGCTGATCCTGCTGCTGGGCGCGGTCCTTGTGGGGGGCGTGGCGCTGAC